>NZ_OU957226.1:0-680833 GCF_918731615.1 Flavobacterium sp. CECT 9288
CTTGTGACGCTGTTCACAAAGCCTTCAAAGCTTAGCGTTAGCAGCGGAGCATAAGTAGCACAGGAACAATCAATGATAATGACGATGCACCAGTGGTAACGATTGCAGATGCTTCAATCACAGAAGGAGGAAACTTGAGTTTCCCAGTTACATTGAGCAACCCATCAGCTACAGACATCACCGTTACTTTAGGCTTTACCAATGTAACGACAGCCAATGGCGATTATACAACAGTTCCGGTAACGGTAACGTTCTTAGCAGGAGCCACAACAGCTACAGCAACAGTACCCACAACGGCTGATACTATCGATGAATTAGACGAAACCTTCACCGTAGCTATTACCAGTACAACAGGAACCGTTGGATCAACAACAGATACCGCTACAGGAACAATCAATGATGATGACAATGCACCAACAGTAGCAAGTATCAGTCCTTCAAATGCTGTTGAAGGAGATGCTGTAGTATTCAACTTTACGTTGAGCAACCCATCTGCGGTAGATACCACCTATACGTTCACTTTGACCAATGGAACCGCAGGAAGTGCTGATTACACTACAACAAGCATTACCGTAACAGTTCCAGCAGGAGCAACCACGGGAACGGTAAGTGTACCCACTACAGCAGACACTATTGATGAAGCAGACGAAAGCTTTAGCATTAGCAGCGGAGCAGTAAGTAGCACAGGAACAATCAATGATAATGACGATGCACCAGTGGTAACGATTGCAGATGCTTCAATCACAGAAGGAGGAAACTTGAGTTTCCCAGTTACATTGAGCAACCCATCAGCTACAGACATCACCGTTACTTTAGGCTTTACCAATGTAACGACAGCCAATGGCGATTATACAACAGTTCCAGTAACGGTAACGTTCTTAGCAGGAGCCACAACAGCTACAGCAACAGTACCCACTACGGCAGATACTATCGATGAATTAGATGAAACCTTCACCGTAGCTATTACCAGTACAACAGGAACCGTTGGATCAACAACAGATACCGCTACAGGAACAATCAATGATGATGACAATGCACCAACAGTAGCAAGTATCAGTCCTTCAAATGCTGTTGAAGGAGATGCTGTAGTATTCAACTTTACGTTGAGCAACCCATCTGCGGTAGATACCACCTATACGTTCACTTTGACCAATGGAACCGCAGGAAGTGCTGATTACACTACAACAAGCATTACCGTAACAGTTCCAGCAGGAGCAACCACGGGAACGGTAAGTGTACCCACTACAGCAGACACTATTGATGAAGCAGACGAAAGCTTTAGCATTAGCAGCGGAGCAGTAAGTAGCACAGGAACAATCAATGATAATGACGATGCACCAGTGGTAACGATTGCAGATGCTTCAATCACAGAAGGAGGAAACTTGAGTTTCCCAGTTACATTGAGCAACCCATCAGCTACAGACATCACCGTTACTTTAGGCTTTACCAATGTAACGACAGCCAATGGCGATTATACAACAGTTCCGGTAACGGTAACGTTCTTAGCAGGAGCCACAACAGCTACAGCAACAGTACCCACAACGGCAGATACTATCGATGAATTAGATGAAACCTTCACCGTAGCTATTACCAGTACAACAGGAACCGTTGGATCAACAACAGATACCGCTACAGGAACAATCAATGATGATGACAATGCACCAACAGTAGCAAGTATCAGTCCTTCAAATGCTGTTGAAGGAGATGCTGTAGTATTCAACTTTACGTTGAGCAACCCATCTGCGGTAGATACCACCTATACGTTCACTTTGACCAATGGAACCGCAGGAAGTGCTGATTACACTACAACAAGCATTACCGTAACAGTTCCAGCAGGAGCAACCACGGGAACGGTAAGTGTACCCACTACAGCAGACACTATTGATGAAGCAGACGAAAGCTTTAGCATTAGCAGCGGAGCAGTAAGTAGCACAGGAACAATCAATGATAATGACGATGCACCAGTGGTAACGATTGCAGATGCTTCAATCACAGAAGGAGGAAACTTGAGTTTCCCAGTTACATTGAGCAACCCATCAGCTACAGACATCACCGTTACTTTAGGCTTTACCAATGTAACGACAGCCAATGGCGATTATACAACAGTTCCAGTAACGGTAACGTTCTTAGCAGGAGCCACAACAGCTACAGCAACAGTACCCACTACGGCAGATACTATCGATGAATTAGATGAAACCTTCACCGTAGCTATTACCAGTACAACAGGAACCGTTGGATCAACAACAGATACCGCTACAGGAACAATCAATGATGATGACAATGCACCAACAGTAGCAAGTATCAGTCCTTCAAATGCTGTTGAAGGAGATGCTGTAGTATTCAACTTTACGTTGAGCAACCCATCTGCGGTAGATACCACCTATACGTTCACTTTGACCAATGGAACCGCAGGAAGTGCTGATTACACTACAACAAGCATTACCGTAACAGTTCCAGCAGGAGCAACCACGGGAACGGTAAGTGTACCCACTACAGCAGACACTATTGATGAAGCAGACGAAAGCTTTAGCATTAGCAGCGGAGCAGTAAGTAGCACAGGAACAATCAATGATAATGACGATGCACCAGTGGTAACGATTGCAGATGCTTCAATCACAGAAGGAGGAAACTTGAGTTTCCCAGTTACATTGAGCAACCCATCAGCTACAGACATCACCGTTACTTTAGGCTTTACCAATGTAACGACAGCCAATGGCGATTATACAACAGTTCCAGTAACGGTAACGTTCTTAGCAGGAGCCACAACAGCTACAGCAACAGTACCCACTACGGCAGATACTATCGATGAATTAGACGAAACCTTCACCGTAGCTATTACCAGTACAACAGGAACCGTTGGATCAACAACAGATACCGCTACAGGAACAATCAATGATGATGACAATGCACCAACAGTAGCAAGTATCAGTCCTTCAAATGCTGTTGAAGGAGATGCTGTAGTATTCAACTTTACGTTGAGCAACCCATCTGCGGTAGATACCACCTATACGTTCACTTTGACCAATGGAACCGCAGGAAGTGCTGATTACACTACAACAAGCATTACCGTAACAGTTCCAGCAGGAGCAACCACGGGAACGGTAAGTGTACCCACTACAGCAGACACTATTGATGAAGCAGACGAAAGCTTTAGCATTAGCAGCGGAGCAGTAAGTAGCACAGGAACAATCAATGATAATGACGATGCACCAGTGGTAACGATTGCAGATGCTTCAATCACAGAAGGAGGAAACTTGAGTTTCCCAGTTACATTGAGCAACCCATCAGCTACAGACATCACCGTTACTTTAGGCTTTACCAATGTAACGACAGCCAATGGCGATTATACAACAGTTCCGGTAACGGTAACGTTCTTAGCAGGAGCCACAACAGCTACAGCAACAGTACCCACAACGGCTGATACTATCGATGAATTAGACGAAACCTTCACCGTAGCTATTACCAGTACAACAGGAACCGTTGGATCAACAACAGATACCGCTACAGGAACAATCAATGATGATGACAATGCACCAACAGTAGCAAGTATCAGTCCTTCAAATGCTGTTGAAGGAGATGCTGTAGTATTCAACTTTACGTTGAGCAACCCATCTGCGGTAGATACCACCTATACGTTCACTTTGACCAATGGAACCGCAGGAAGTGCTGATTACACTACAACAAGCATTACCGTAACAGTTCCAGCAGGAGCAACCACGGGAACGGTAAGTGTACCCACTACAGCAGACACTATTGATGAAGCAGACGAAAGCTTTAGCATTAGCAGCGGAGCAGTAAGTAGCACAGGAACAATCAATGATAATGACGATGCACCAGTGGTAACGATTGCAGATGCTTCAATCACAGAAGGAGGAAACTTGAGTTTCCCAGTTACATTGAGCAACCCATCAGCTACAGACATCACCGTTACTTTAGGCTTTACCAATGTAACGACAGCCAATGGCGATTATACAACAGTTCCAGTAACGGTAACGTTCTTAGCAGGAGCCACAACAGCTACAGCAACAGTACCCACTACGGCAGATACTATCGATGAATTAGATGAAACCTTCACCGTAGCTATTACCAGTACAACAGGAACCGTTGGATCAACAACAGATACCGCTACAGGAACAATCAATGATGATGACAATGCACCAACAGTAGCAAGTATCAGTCCTTCAAATGCTGTTGAAGGAGATGCTGTAGTATTCAACTTTACGTTGAGCAACCCATCTGCGGTAGATACCACCTATACGTTCACTTTGACCAATGGAACCGCAGGAAGTGCTGATTACACTACAACAAGCATTACCGTAACAGTTCCAGCAGGAGCAACCACGGGAACGGTAAGTGTACCCACTACAGCAGACACTATTGATGAAGCAGACGAAAGCTTTAGCATTAGCAGCGGAGCAGTAAGTAGCACAGGAACAATCAATGATAATGACGATGCACCAGTGGTAACGATTGCAGATGCTTCAATCACAGAAGGAGGAAACTTGAGTTTCCCAGTTACATTGAGCAACCCATCAGCTACAGACATCACCGTTACTTTAGGCTTTACCAATGTAACGACAGCCAATGGCGATTATACAACAGTTCCGGTAACGGTAACGTTCTTAGCAGGAGCCACAACAGCTACAGCAACAGTACCCACAACGGCAGATACTATCGATGAATTAGATGAAACCTTCACCGTAGCTATTACCAGTACAACAGGAACCGTTGGATCAACAACAGATACCGCTACAGGAACAATCAATGATGATGACAATGCACCAACAGTAGCAAGTATCAGTCCTTCAAATGCTGTTGAAGGAGATGCTGTAGTATTCAACTTTACGTTGAGCAACCCATCTGCGGTAGATACCACCTATACGTTCACTTTGACCAATGGAACCGCAGGAAGTGCTGATTACACTACAACAAGCATTACCGTAACAGTTCCAGCAGGAGCAACCACGGGAACGGTAAGTGTACCCACTACAGCAGACACTATTGATGAAGCAGACGAAAGCTTTAGCATTAGCAGCGGAGCAGTAAGTAGCACAGGAACAATCAATGATAATGACGATGCACCAGTGGTAACGATTGCAGATGCTTCAATCACAGAAGGAGGAAACTTGAGTTTCCCAGTTACATTGAGCAACCCATCAGCTACAGACATCACCGTTACTTTAGGCTTTACCAATGTAACGACAGCCAATGGCGATTATACAACAGTTCCAGTAACGGTAACGTTCTTAGCAGGAGCCACAACAGCTACAGCAACAGTACCCACTACGGCAGATACTATCGATGAATTAGACGAAACCTTCACCGTAGCTATTACCAGTACAACAGGAACCGTTGGATCAACAACAGATACCGCTACAGGAACAATCAATGATGATGACAATGCACCAACAGTAGCAAGTATCAGTCCTTCAAATGCTGTTGAAGGAGATGCTGTAGTATTCAACTTTACGTTGAGCAACCCATCTGCGGTAGATACCACCTATACGTTCACTTTGACCAATGGAACCGCAGGAAGTGCTGATTACACTACAACAAGCATTACCGTAACAGTTCCAGCAGGAGCAACCACGGGAACGGTAAGTGTACCCACTACAGCAGACACTATTGATGAAGCAGACGAAAGCTTTAGCATTAGCAGCGGAGCAGTAAGTAGCACGGGAATAATTTTAGATGATGATGTTACACCAATAGCTACCAACGACGTTGTAACAACAGATGAAGACACACCTGTTACAATTAATGTAACGACTAACGATACTGATGGTGACGGTACCATTGATGTTACTACAGTAGATTTGGATCCTGCTACAGCAGGTATACAAACCACATTCACGGTAGCAGGAGAAGGTACCTATACGGTAAATAATTTAGGAGTAATAACCTTTACACCGGTATTGAACTATAATGGTACTACTACAGCAATCACTTACACCGTAAACGACAATAGTGGCATAGTATCGAATAGTGCTACTTTGACTATCATCGTTAATGCAGTAACTGATGCATTAGTTGCTAATAACGACCCTCTTCCATCAACAGGAGGAAATGTAACAGCAAACGATACTTTAAATGGAGTACCGGTAACTACAGCTAATACTGATGTAACACCAGTAACAAATGGACCATTGAGTATTGATGCAGATGGAAATTTAACAGTAGCGCCAAACACCCCAAATGGTACGTACACCATCACGTATGAAATTTGTGAAGCAGGAGCTGTACCAGTAAATTGTACCACAGCTACGGTCACTGTTAATTATGTAAATCCATTAGTTGCTAGTAATGATACTTTTACAGCAGCAGGAGGGAATGTGTTAGGAAATGATAGTGTAAATGGATCACCGGCAACCATGACAAATACTGTTGTGACACCAGTAACTAGCGGGCCATTAAGTATAGATGCTGCAGGAAATGTAACAGTAGCACCAAACACACCAAGTGGCACCTACACTATCGTTTATGAAATTTGTCAAACAGGAATGACTCCTGCAAACTGTACCACAGCTACAGTAACGGTTGTAGTAAACAATATCATTGTTGCCAATAACAACACATTCTCACCAACAGGCGGTAATGTAACAGCAAACGATACGGTTAATGGTGTACCAGCCACGCCAGCGAATACTGATGTAACACCAGTAACAAGTGGACCATTGAGTATAGATGCAAATGGAAACTTAACAGTAGCACCTAATACACCAAGTGGTACTTACAACATAGAATACGAAATCTGTGAAGTCGGCGCAAGCCCATCAAATTGTACACGAGCTATAGCAACGGTAGTGATTAATAATTTAATCGTAGCTAATAACGTAACCATTCCATCGACAGGAGGAAATGTAACAGCAAACGATACGATAAATGGAGTACCTGTAACTACAGCTAATACTGATGTAACGCCAGTAACAAGTGGACCATTGAGTATAGATGCAAATGGTAATTTAACAGTAGCACCAAATACCCCAAGTGGCACGTACACGATAACATATCAAATATGTGAAGTAGGAGCAACACCAGCAAATTGCACCACAGCTACCGCAACGGTAGTAGTAAACAATGTATTAGTAGCTTTAAATGATACGCTACCAGCCACCGGAGGAAATGTTCTAGCAAATGATACCATTAACGGAGTACCAGCAACAGCTGCTAATACAGATGTGACGCCAGTAACAAATGGACCATTGAGTATAGATGCAAATGGAAACTTAACTGTATCGCCAAATACAATAGCAGGAACTTATAGTATTACGTATCAAGTATGTGAAACAGGTTCTAATCCGTTGGTGTGTACCACAGCCACAGTTACAGTAGTTGTGAACGAAACGCCAGATATAGCCATAGTTAAAACAGCCGTATTCAATGATGAAAATGGAGATGGTTTTGCACAAGCAGGAGAGACTATTACCTACAGTTTTGCGGTAAGCAATACAGGAAACACGCCATTAAACAATGTAACAGTAACCGATGTGCTACCAGGTTTGATACTATCGGGTAATAGCATACCTTTATTGCCAGTAGGAGCGACAAACAATACAGCCTATCAAGGAGTATATCGCTTGAAACAATCCGACATCAATTTAGGAAGCGTAACCAACCAAGCAACCGCAACAGGAGTTACCCCACTAGGAGTTGTAGTAAGTGATTTATCAGATGATTCTAGTGCTTTAAGTGATAGACCAACAGTACTTGCTATTCAAGGATGTGTGATCGAAGTGTTTAATGCAGTAGCGCCAAATGGAAATGGAGACAACAAAGTGTTCCGCATTAGAGGACTAGAATGTTACAGCGACAATACGGTAGAGATATACAACCGCTGGGGAGTACTAGTATTTGAGAGAGCAGGATATAACAATGATGATAGAGCTTTTAGAGGCGTTTCAGAAGGAAGAGTAACCATCAAACAATCCGAAGAGTTACCAGAAGGAACGTATTATTACATCTTGAGATATAAGGACAGTGCAGCCACTAGTTTTGAAAAAGCAGGATACTTATACATCAACAGATAATAAATAAATAAAGCTCATAAGTTTAAAAATGGAAGCAATATGAAGACAAAATTAGTAGTAGTAATGGTACTCTTACTCTCGGGTATAGTAAATGCCCAGCAAGATGCTCAGTTTACACAGTACATGTACAATTCGATCAATATAAATCCAGCCTATGCAGGTTCGCGTCAGTCCATGAATATTTTTGCCCTACACCGCACCCAGTGGGTAGGGCTAGATGGGGCACCAGTAACTAATACTGCCTCTATTAATACTCCTATCAATGATACTAAACTAGGCCTAGGAGTATCAATCATAAATGACAGGATAGGGCCATCTGATGAGAGCAATCTAGCAGTTGATTTTTCATACTACATCAATACCTCAGAAGACTTCAAACTCTCCTTTGGATTAAAAGCCTCAGCAAATCTATTGAATGTCAATTTTGATAAGTTGAATCAGTATGATCCTAATGACTATAGTTTTGAGAATAACATAGACAATAAGTTTTCACCTAATATAGGAGTGGGACTTTATTGGTACTCAGATAAAACCTATGTGGGTCTTTCAGTTCCTAACTTGTTAGAGACAGAGCATTTTGATAAATACGCAGGAGTAGGAGCCAATTCTTATATTGCACGAGAACGCGTAAACTATTACTTAACAGCCGGTCACGTATTTGATTTAGATTATAATTTAAAATTCAAACCAGCCATGATGACTAAGATGGTTCAAGGTGCTCCACTACAAGTAGATTTATCGGCTAACTTCTTGTTTAATGACAAGTTTACAGTAGGAGCTGCTTACCGCTGGAGTGCTGCATTGAGTGCCATGGTAGGCTTTCAGGTATCAGACTCTTGGTTTATTGGGTATGCATACGATATGGAAACCACACGACTGGCTAATTACAATTCAGGGTCACATGAAATATTTCTTCGTTACGAAATATTCAAACGATATAACAAAATCACATCACCTAGATTCTTTTAATTTAATATAACGTTATGAAATTAAGCGCCAAACATTTCGGATGCTGTGTAGTTTTTTTAGTGTCAACAGTAATGGGGTATGCCCAAAAAAAAGGAGTTGCAATTGCGGATAAAAACTTCGATAATTATTCTTACGTTGATGCCATAGCTACCTATGAGAAAGTAGCAGAGAAAGGATATAAAGACGAGAAAATGTTTCAAAAACTGGGAGACTCCTATTTCTTTATAGCCAATTTGATCAAGGCAGAGAAATGGTATTCTGCTCTTTTTGCGATGAACCCAGTTCAAGAAGCCGAGTATTACTACAGGTATTCCCAATCGTTAAAAGCCGTAGGCAACTATGCTAAGGCCGATAAAATGCTAGAACAGTTCATTTCCAAATCAGCCACAGACCAGCGAGGGAAACTCTTTGCGAGTCAGCGTGATTACTTAAAAGACATCAAGGAAAACTCAGGGAAATATGAAATATTTGATGCCGGAATCAACTCCCCTTACTCTGATTATGGAAGCGCTTACTACAACAATACCCTACTTTTTGCATCGGCGCGCGATACAGGCGGAGTAGCTAAAAAAGTGTTCAAGTGGAACAATGAATCCTTCACTAACTTGTACAGCTCCCAGATCAGTACAGATGGTAGTGTGGGTAAACCAGAGGTGTTTAATAAAAACATCAACAGTAGGTTTCATGAGTCAACACCTGTTTTTACCAAAGATGGCCAAACCATGTACTTCACGCGTAATAATTACCTAAACGGGAAAAAGCAAAAAGACAGCAGACGTATTATATTATTAAAACTCTACAAGGCCACGAACGAAAATGGAAAATGGGTCAATGTACAAGAGCTACCTTTTAACAGTAATGAGTACAGTGTAGCGCATCCAGCGCTGAGTGTAGACGAGAAAACTTTGTATTTTGCATCAGACATGCCAGGTACCAAGGGATTGTCAGATCTTTTTAAAGTAAGCGTCAATGCTAATGGCACCTACGGGACACCAGAGAATTTAGGATTGCCTATCAACACAGAGGCAAGAGAAACCTTTCCTTTTATCTCAGCAGACAATAAAATGTACTTTGCCAGTGATGGCCACCCAGGACTAGGAGGGTTAGATGTGTTTGTGATGGATTTATCATCAAAAACTCCTGGTAGTACCATAACAAACATAGGTACACCTATAAACAGTACCCAAGATGATTTTTCATTTGTGATTGATGCAGAGAATAAAAAAGGATTTGTAACCTCTAATAGAGAGGGTGGGTTAGGATCTGATGACATCTATAGATTCAATAAATTTCCTGTTCCTGTTTGTAATCAAGTACTTCAAGGAATAATAAAGGATCAAGATACAGATTTAGTCTTGGCCAATGCCAAGGTAAGTTTGTTTGACGCGAATTTTAATTTGATTAAAGAAATCACCACTCCATCATCAGGAGCCTACAGCTTTGAGGTAACATGCGGAACCACATATTATTTACGTGGCGAAAAGCCAGAGTATGAAACCAAAGAGAATAAGATTGTAATAGCAAAAGTATCTGGAGCAACACAAGGTCCATTGGCCTTAGAGCCAAGAAAAAAAGTTATTGAAGTAGGTACAGACTTAGCTAAGACCTTGGATATTCCAATACTTTATTTTGATTTAGACAAGTCATTTATTCGAAAAGATGCGGCATTTGAGCTAGAAAAAGTATTAGCAGTGATGCAACAATACCCAAAGATGACCATCGATATTAGATCCCATACAGATTGCAGACAAACCGCAGCATACAACCAAGCACTATCTGATAGAAGAGCTAAATCAACGAAAGCATGGTTGATCAAAAACGGTATAGCTGCAAATAGATTAACAGCAAAAGGATACGGTGAATCACAACTTGTAAACGATTGCGGATGTGAACCTACGAACCAATCAAACTGTACAGAGGCACAACATCAAGCCAATAGAAGAAGTGAGTTTATTGTTATATCGATGCAATAAATCTTCTCTAAACAACAAAAATCAAAAAAGGCTATCCATAACGGGATAGCCTTTTTTGTTGGTTGAAAAATTATAAAAAACCATAGAATAATTTCTTCTATGGTTTTAGTTTATAAGTTCTAATTCTTCCTATTGATTACTATAGGAGCATTGTTAGATTTTTGATCTTCAATTTTATTTTTTGAATTAGTAGATCTGTAATAATAAGAATCCTCATCAGAAGAATCTTGATTGTTACTATAGTCTACAGAGTTTGAATTTTGACCATAGTAGTATGCTTTTCCTCCTTTTACACTACCTATCATATCTATGACCTGTCCTCTGCGATTGTAGATGATTTCTAATCCGCCCACACGCTCTAGAGCAAATCTATTGTAAGTCATGTAAACAGATCCTATTCGCTTCACTCGGTCATTAGCATCGTAATTGATAAATACATTACCTACTTGTCTCACACGGCCTAGATTGTCATGTTCAATTCTCACTCCATAATTGATAGGACGATTTCTATTAGGTGTTCCATACGTTCTATTGACTCTACTGTTTGAGTTTGCTTTGTAATACATCTCACCGCGAGTTGTTGGTCTGGTATTAAAATCCAATTGACCATCAGGAAATACATAAAAAGCAATGCCTCTTTCTATGAATTCTACAGGTTCGTCATTGTCAAAAAGAGAAGACGATTTTATAATTACAGAGAAATCTTTTTTCTCTGTTGCGTTGGCAACACTACCTCCAAATACGAAGATACTAGCAACTAAAAGGGTAATTTTTTTCATGATACTTCTATTTTGAATTTTGCCTACTCTTGAGCTTTTCGGCTTTCGCTTTAACTATTTAGTTGAATAGGGATATTCAAGTAGTGTGCCAAAAAAAAGTAGCTGTGATCTAGAACTAGTATTTTAACTGCTGCTGTTGTAGTTTTTATATCATTTAATATGCAGTATATCAATGGTGTATAGAATTAATATTAAGCTAAAAATATTTTCAAAAGAGTGGTTATTTTTAATTTTTTAAGCAAACAGAATCAAACTACTTATCAACAGTGCTTAAAATTAACTTCTGTTACGAACACGCTTCAACTGATATTGAGTAATTTTGTAGCATGTATGCACTAGTAGATTGTAACAATTTTTATGCCTCATGCGAACGTGTTTTTCAGCCGAAATTCAACGGGAAACCTGTTGCAATCTTGTCTAATAATGATGGTTGTGTCATTTCACGTAGTAATGAAGCGAAGGCGGTAGGAATAGGAATGGGAGCGCCCGCTTTTCAAATAAAAGAAATTGTAAAACAGCATGATGTGCAATTATTTTCGTCAAATTATGCCTTGTATGGTGATTTGAGCAATCGAGTAATGAAGATTTTAGAGCAGTTTACACCAAATGTAGAGATTTATAGTATTGATGAAGCTTTTTTAAACTTTGATGGATTATCAATTGAGGACTATCACCAGTATGGAATTCTAATGAAGAACCGAGTGCATAAATGGGTGGGTATTCCGGTTTGCATTGGCTTTGGCGAAACCAAAGCATTATCAAAAGTAGCTAATAAAATTGCTAAAAAATTCCAAGATAGAACGCAAGGTGTTTATGTTATAGATAGTGATGAAAAGCGAGTAAAAGCGCTTAAATGGACTAAGATTGAAGATGTTTGGGGCATAGGACATCGACTGAATAAGAAAATGAAAACTAGAAATATAGCAACCGCTCTTGACTTTACCGCACCACAACATGAGGCTTGGATAAAAAAAGAAATGGGTGTACTGGGAATGCGTTTAAAGTATGAACTAGAAGGTAAATCCGTATTAGACCTAGAGCCTATTGCTACCCAAAAAAAGAGTATTGCTACTACCAGAAGTTTTCCTAAACAAATTGCGGAGTTTGATTTATTACGAGAGCGTGTAGCTACTTTTGCAGCGCAATGTGCCGAAAAATTACGCAAGCAAAAATCTTGTTGCCACACCATAATAGTCATGCTAGTTGTAGACAAACACAGCATACAAACATCTAAATATTATTTTAATTGCGCCGTAACATTGCCTTATGGGTCTAATTCTACATTGACCATTGCTAATGCTGCGATAGCCTTACTTAAAAAACTTCATGCAGGTAATGAGCACTTAAAATTTAAAAAAGCAGGTGTAATTGTTACTGAACTTATTGATGAAAATAAAAAACAGTTTGATCTTTTTGAGGAAGAAAATCCCAAACATTTGCAACTAATGAAAGTAATTGATGGGTTGAATGCTAAAATAGGCGACAAGAAAATAAAACTAGCATCGCAGAATTTAAGTTTGACCTGGAATATGAAACAAAACCATTTGTCACCTAGATACACCACCAGTTTTAAAGATATACTTGAAATAAAATGCCAGTAAACAAAACATCTAAACTTACTTTTTACTTTCCTGATTTTGAAAGTGAATTGCGCATTCCTTTTATAAACGAAGGGGTTTCAGCAGGATTTCCATCGCCAGCCGCTGATTTTATGGAAATGAGTATTGATTTGAACAAACAATTGAGTGAAAACCCGCTGGCTACTTTTTATATTAAGGTCAAAGGAAACTCTATGATTGATGCAGGTATTGATGACAAGGATGTACTTGTTGTTGACCGAAGCTTAGAGCCACAAAATAATAAAATAGCCATTTGTTTTATTGATGGAGAGTTCACCGTAAAGCGAATGAAGGTAGAAAAAGATTGTTTGTATCTCATGCCAGAAAACCCAAATTATCCACCCATAAAAGTCACCGAGGAAAACGAACTCCTCATTTGGGGTATTGTAACCTACGTGATTAAAAAACTGTAGTTACCAAGTAATTTTAATTTTTTGATAAAAAAAACCGACCTGCATCTATCAAGAGCAGGTCGTTTTTTGTGATATGAGAAGGTGTTGGTGTTTTGGAGTAATTCTATTCTCATTTAATTAGTTGTTGTTTAAATGCTTATATGTTTTTACCAAAATATAATTTCATTTTATTCATTTAGGATTTTTGTTAATTATTTGTTAATTTTTACAAATGTCCCTTATTTTTTTTCAGATTTGTTTTACAGTAGTTACACGTGTATTTTTGTTTCAAATGTAGGGTTTAAAACTATGTTTTATTCATCGAGAATATTGGAAACGAGTGGATTGTGGAATATGAAAGTTCTGTCTATACTTCATATTCAGCTTTCCTTACTGCAGCTGTAGTAATTTACATTTTTAAACTGGTTGTTAGTCGTAATAAATTTTATAAATGCTTGATAAGCAGACCTATTTAAAACAAAACAAAAAAATGAATATGAAATCACTTTTACTACTAGTTATTTTCCACTTTTCAGGAGTTCTAATTTACGCTCAAAACTTTCCAAAAGATACTTTGCGTTATGAAATAACTTATGATTATTCATATCAAGTGAACAAAGAGGATACTCTCAGCAAACAGAAAGAGCAAATGGCATTGTATGTTGCAAAAGATTTTTCATATTATATAAGTTTGAATCAAAAGAAATTGCTTGATATGGCGCGCGAATATGAGGTGTCTAAGGTACTTCCTGATAGAAAGGCGCTATCGAGATCAAAAATAAATTATACAATAGTAAAGGAATATAGTACTAGTAAATCAACTCTTATCGATAGGATTGGACAAGGTACTTATACATACAATCAAGATTTAGATAAGTTTGGTTGGAAATTACAAGAGGAGCAAAAAGAAATATTGGGGTATAACTGTAAAAAGGCGACTACTGAGTTTGCGGGTAGAACTTATGTGGCATGGTATACCACAGAAATTAGTATAGCCGATGGGCCATATAAATTTCATGGTTTGCCTGGTTTGATTTTATCGATTTATGATACCAATAAACATTATCAATTTACTGTTTCGAGTATAAAAAATAGTTCTAGTTTTTGTAATACTGGGGAGCAATTACAAAAACCTACTCAAATAACTTATGAAGAGTATAAACAACTAAAAAAGAGATACAAGGAAAAACCATCGACCTTGATTAATTCAGGTGGAATGACTTTTCCAAAGGAAATGCTTGATTTAGCAGATCAAAGAGCCAAGGAAAAGATGAAGTTTGAAAACAACCCTATGGAGCTTACAGATTAATGCGAATATTTTTTTGGCTGCTGTTATTTTTATGTAATTGCTTGTATTCTCAAACCGTAATTAAAGGGCAAATTTCGGATACACGAGGCAAGGTAATTGTTAGTGCTAGTGTATCCATTTATAAAAAATCATCTTCTGCTATCATTGCTTATGCCATTACAGATAGTAAAGGTCTGTTTGCAATTACCTTTGTCAGTCCTGATCCTGTAGTAGATTTGGAGGTACGCTGTATCGGATATGAAACAGTATTAAGTGCAATTAATAATACTCCGCAAACTAAAAATTTCATTCTTTCTGAAAAGTCATTTGTCTTAAAGGAGGTTTCTGTAAAAGCAGCACCTATTTTACAAAAGGGCGATACTCTGCGCTATTTGGTAAATTCATTTTCAAAAGAGCAAGATCGAAGCATTGGTGATGTGTTAAAGAGAATGCCAGGAATTGAAGTGCTACCTGATGGTAAAATTTTATATCAAGGTAAAGCAATTAATAAATATTATATTGAAGGTCTAGATTTGTTAGAAGGAAAATACAATTTAGCCAATGACAACTTGCCGTATCAAGAGGTTTCTCAAGTACAAATTCTGGAGAACCATCAGCCTATAAAAACGCTGGATAGTTTACAGTTTTCTGATCGAACGGCACTCAATATCAAACTTAAAAACTCCTATACTTTTACAGGTCAAGCTAGAATTGGCACTGGTTTTAGCCCATTACTTTGGGATGCCAATATTACTCCGATGCTTTTCTCTAAAAAAAGACAAATGCTCACTACCTACCAAACGAATAATACAGGAGATAATGTAGCTTCGCAGCTTAAAAAGTTAACAATTGAAGATTTACTAAATCAATTTGAAAACAATTCAGAGAAAATAGATTGGCTTGCAGTACAGCAATTAGCTAATCCGAAATTTTCTGAAAAGAGATGGCTTGATAATTCCATTCACTTATTGTCAAGCAATTATTTGCAAAAGCTACAGAAAGACTATGAATTGCGTGTGAATGTTTCGTATTTAAACGATTATCAACAGCAAAAGGGTTTTACCAATACGCAGTTTTTTACACCTTCGGGTACAATTGATTTGTTAGAAGAAAAATACAATCAATTTTATTACAATTCCTTGCAAACAAATTTTACGCTTCAAAAAAACACAACCAAAAATTATTTTAAAAACAGTCTGGAGTTTCAAGGCTTTTGGGATAGTCAGCGCGGTAATATCGTTTTGAATAACGAGGGTTTAAAGCAGGAGTTAGGAAATGAATATTTTAGGTTTTCAAATAATTTGAAATCAATTTTTTCATTAGGAAAACAAAAGCTTGTACTTTTTTCATACCTAGGTTTAAACAAAACACCACAAGAACTTCGCGTAAATCCCGGACAGTTTGAAGGTTTACTTAACGAAAGCAAACCTTACGACTCCGTTACACAACAAACAGATTTACTCACCTATTACACAAACAATACGTTATCGATGATCAAAGCGGTAAAGTATTTTACATTGGAGTCAAAAGTAGGTTTACAATTAGAAAATCAAAAACTCAATAGTGATATAGCTACATCAACTAATAGCGTTTTAAGTTCTGATTTTTCGAATACTTTAGATTGGTTTCGTTCTAAAGTGTATGTTGATTTGCAAACTCAATTTAAAAAAGCGAATTGGCGAATTGAATTGTCAACCCCAATTAATTTGTATTCGTACACAATAAAAGACGCTCCACTTCAACAATCGGAAAACGTAAATCAAACTACTTTTGAACCGAGATTGACAGTGAACTATGACATAAATTCATATTGGAAAATTAATTCTTCAGCAGGAATTTCGAATCAATTTGGTACTATAAACCAGTTGCATTACGGTTATATTTTACAAAATTACCGAAGCATTAAGAGAATTGATTCTTCCTTGCCACAATCCACAATTCAAAATTTTAATGTGGGAGTCTCATTTAGGAATCCTGTGAAATCACTTTTTTTTAATTCCAGCTACAGCAATGTGCAAAGTGAGAATAATTTACTGTACCAAAGTGAAGTTTTAGCAAATGGAGCAGTTTCAATTGAGGCGATTGAACAATTAAATACAAGATACAGTCATAATTTTTCAACCCGAATTGGGAAATATGTTTCAGCTATTAAATCAAATCTAACGCTTAATAGCAGTTTTGCTTTGCAGGAATTTCAGCAAAGCATTAATGGTAATTTAGTAGATATAGCAAATCAAAATTTAATTTTTGGAAGTAAAATAGATACCGATTTAACGGATTGGCTTAACTTGGAATACGCAGGAAGTTGGACGTTCTCGAATAACAAATTAGAGGAACTAAAACAACCGCAAGTAAAACAACAAAATCATGTTTTGAATCTGAATTTTAATTTGAAAAACAAACAATATTTAGGTCTAAAGTCAGAGTATGTAAGTACGACCTTGTTCAATAAAAGAAACGAAAATTTGTTTGCAGATTTTATTTATAGATACACGAGTCAGAAGAAAAAAATTGATTTTGAGATGCAAATGAACAATATTTTTGGTACCAATAATTTCAAAACTATCAATGTCAATGATTATAGTTATGTGACAACTAATTTTCTATTAAGACCACGACAACTGTTATTCAAAGTTAGATTTTCTTTATAACTCCTGAATCTGAATTTTGAACATCTAAATTTGATATTTGAATGCATGACATTCAAAAAAAAAACCGACCTGCATCTATCTATAGCAGGTCGGTTTTGTATAAAATAAGAATGATCTAGTGTTTAGTGTTCACTCACTTCTCGGTGCTCGTAATCAGCGATCATTTCAGCTTCATAGTCTACTTTTTCACCTTTAGAAACTCTGTTTATGATTTTCTCCATAATTTGGTAAATTACAGGAACCACAACAAGCGTTAAGAATAATGAAGATATTAATCCACCAATAATTACCCAAGCCAGACCGTTTTTCCATTCGGCTCCAGCTCCTGATGCTAATGCAATAGGGAACATACCAAAAACCATGGCAATTGTAGTCATCAAAATAGGACGTAGTCTAGCATGATTGGCTTGAATTAAAGCCGTTCTTACTGTTTCACCAGCTTTACGTCTTTGATTGGTGTAATCTACCAACATGATCGCATTTTTACAAACCAGACCAATAAGCATTATGATACCCAAAATGGTAAATATGTTCAATGTATTATTGGTCAAAGCCAAAGCCAACATTGCTCCAATAAACGAAAGCGGAATGGCAAACAATACTACAAATGGATGCACAAAACTGTCATATAACGAAACCATTACCAGATAAACCAAAATAATAGCCGCTAATAATGCAATTCCTAACGTTCCAAAACCTTCAGCTTGGTTTTCTTGATCACCACCCCAAATGTAATTTACCCCAACAGGTTTTTTAAGCTTATCAATTTTTTCTTGCCACATTCCTACAATGGTACCAGAAGCAACTCCTACGTTTTGACCTTTTACCGTTACCGATGCTGATTTGTCTCTACGTTCTAGTTGACTTGGTCCAGAACCTTCGGTTACGGTTGCAAATTGATTCAATTTAATTTGCTGACCCATATCGTTTATGAAGATCAAGTTGCTTACATCGGCAATACTTTTTCTATCAAAAGCGTTGTATTTAATGTTGATGTCGTACTCGTATTCACCCGCTCTAAAACGTCCGTCAGTGTTTCCGCTAAAGGCCGTTTGCATTGTAATACCTACTGTTTGCAGGTTCAACCCAAGAGCAGCCATTTTATCACGATCTACTTTTACGTTCACTTCTGGATTACCGTCTTCAACAGATAATTCAATTTCGGTAGCTCCAGGAATTGTACGTAATTCTTTTTCGGCCGCTTTTGCAAAAAGCATAGCGCTAGCTACATCAGGACCTGTTACAATTAAATTCAAAGTAGCATCTTCAGCAGTACCTAAAATACCAACAGGAACTGTTTTTACCTTTGCACCCACTAAAATTTTTTCTAGTTTACGTTTGGTCTTAGCTGCATATACATTTGCAGGTTCATCACGCTTGTCTAAGCCTACCATTTTCACGTTGATTTCTGCTTTGTAAGCCGTAGCTTGTGAAGCACCTAATCCAGTACTGTTTTGTCCTACAGTTGTAATTTGACTAAAAACATATTCTTCTTTCGACAAGAAATCTTCTGCTTTTTGAGTCATGAAATTGGTTTGTTCCAATGACGCATCTTTTGGCATTTCTATTTGAACCAAGAACTCACCACTATCAGAAGCTGCAAAGAATTCTCCACCAATGAATCCACCACCTAATAAACTAATCATCGATCCAAAGAAGATCACAACTATAATCACTAAGGTTTTTACATAATGATCCAAACACCACTCTAATAATCTAGAGATCCAGTTTGTAAAACGAGTCAAGTAACTTTCAAACCCAAGAATTATTCTTCCAAAAAGGTTTTTACCAGTAATGTGTTCTAATCTACCATATCTTGAAGACAACCAAGGAATAATAGTAAACGATGCTACTAATGACAATAAGGTTGAGATAATTACTGTTACACAAAATTGCGTGATAATGTTTGATACTAAACCTGTACTCATAGCGATAGGTAAAAATACCACCACAATTACTAAAGTGATCGATACTACGGTCCCACCAATTTCGGCAGTACCATCATAAGCAGCTCGCACTTTGTTCTTGCCCATTTCCATGTGCCTATAAATATTCTCGAGTACCACAATGGCATCATCCACCAAGATACCTACTACAAGAGACAATCCTAATAAACTCATTAAGTTTAAGGTATAGCCCATCAAATAAATTCCGATAAACGTTGCAATTAACGAAGCCGGAATAGATACCATTACGATCAATGAGTTTCTGATACTGTGTAAGAAGAATAACATTACTAGCGCTACAAGAAGCACCGCAATAAGTAAATCATGAACTACTGCATCAGCCGCTTCAAGTGTAAAAACAGTACTGTCCTTAGCTACTGCAAGTTTTAGACCTACTGGTTTGTAATCCGATTCAAGTTTAGCAATGGTTTTCACCAACTCTTCACTTACCGCAACCGCATTCGCATCAGATTGTTTGATAATCTGTAAAATGATAGCGCTTTTTCGGTTTACACGTGCTACTTTTTCAGTAATTTTTTGACCATCTTGTACATCAGCAATATCGCTAAGACGTACTTGGATACCATTTCTAGAGGAAACAATTAGGTTTCTTAATTCGTCAACGTTTTTGTACTTTCCAGCTAATCGAATTAATATTTTTTGCTCACGAGTTTGAATGTTTCCGGTAGGGAAATCTAAGTTAGAAGCCAGAATATTTTGTTGAACCTGTGGAATAGAAAGTCCGTAGGCTTGCATTTTTACAGCATCTAGATTCACTTGGATTTCACGTTCTTGTCCACCAATAATATTTACTTGTGCCACACCTTCAACACGTGAAATAACGGGAGCTAATTTTTTGTCAACAAGATCGTAAAAAGCTACCTCGTCTAAATTTCCATTGGCACCAAGAGTCATAATTGGTAAATCACTCAAGGAGAATTTAGTTAAAGAGGGAGTTTCTACATCGTCAGGAAGTTCTCCTAAAACGGCATTAATTTTACGTTGCGCATCGTTCATTGAAATATTAACATCGGCTGTTGAAGTCAATGTGATCGATACAGTAGATAAACTTTCGTACGACTTAGAGTCTATTTTTTTTATGTTTTCAAGAGAGGCAATCGCGTCCTCAATTTTTTTAGTAACGGTATTTTCTACCTCACTAGGCGATGCTCCCGGGTAAATGGTAGCAATAGTAATTACGTTCGTTTCAAATTTCGGGATCAATTCGTACCCCAAATTGCTGTAACTGAACAGTCCACCAAGTGTTAGGATTGTAAACAATACAATCACTAACGACGGACGTTTTATGGATATTTCTGCTAATTTCATACTTTTTTTTCTTTATGACTTTAAGACTTTCGGTCTCTAGTCTTATTTAATAACCTCCACTTTGCTACCGTCTTGCAAATTGATTTGTCCCGTTACAATTATTTGCTCTCCTTCTTCAAGACCGTTTAAGATTTCTACTTTATCACCTAGAATTCTACCAGCAGTTACTGTTTTTAATTTAGCAGTTCCGTTTTCAATTACAAATACTTGATTGCTGCTTACACTACCTACAAAGGCATTTCTAGGAACAATTTTTAAAGCTTGTTTTTGTTGGTTTGATGCAAATTCTGCCGTACCATACATTCCTGCTTTTAGGTCTTTATTGGCATTGTTTGTGATTTCTATTTCTACTGGGAAGTTCAAAGTTTCATCCGCTTTTGCAGCAATAAATGTAATTTTTCCTGAGAAAGTTTTGTCTGGATACACACTGGCAACAACTGTTGTAGCGTTTCCTACTTTTAATCCAGCTACTTGACTTTCGTTTACGTTAACTTTTAATTTTAGTTTTGATACGTTTACAATATCAAATAATTGTGTTGCAGGCATTCCGGTAATTATAGATCCTACCTCAATGTGTTTTTTATTGATGAATCCGCTTATTGGTGCTTTGATTCTAGTATCACCTACGTTAATGTTGGCTTGTGTCAATTGTGACTTAGCATTTACCATTTGTAGTTTGGCTTGGTCTAGTTGTTGCTTGGTCACACCACCGGTTTTAAATGCGTTTTCAAATCGGTTGTAATCAGCCACTGCGTTTTGATAAATAGCATTTGCATTTTGCGCATTTACATTCACCACATCACTACGCACAATAGCAAGAGTTTGTCCTACGCTCACGTAATCACCTTCTTTGGCTAAAACTTTAGTTATTTTTCCTGATTTCTCCGCTGAAAATTTTAGTTCTTGCACCGGTTCAAAATTTCCATTTGAGGTAAAGTCAAGAGATACTACTTCTGTTTTTACCACATCAGTTCGTACCGATACTGTTGCATTTTTTTCAGCAACTACTGCAGTTTTAGCCTCGTTTTCTTTTTTGTTATTGGTTAAAATATATCCAATTACACCTAAACTACCTATGATGATTACAGCGGTTATTATAATTTTTTTCATTTTGATTATTTATTGGTTAATGTTTTTAGTTCTCCTTTTGCTTTTATTAATTGTATTTCAGCTAATTTGTAATCTAATAAGGCCGATGTGTAATTGTTTTGAGCTACAACAAGTTCACTTTCTGCTTCAAGTAAATCAGTAAGTGATGCTAAGCCTTGAATGTAGTTGTTGTTCGTATTTGTTAAAACTTCTTGAGCAAGTTTTGCGTTCTCTTTTTGATTGTTGATCGATACAATACTATTCTCGATTTGCGTTTTTGCATTGCTGTATTCTAAATCCAATGCCAATTTTGTTTCTTCTAAATCTACTTTTATAGAAGCAAGTTTGTTACTAGCTTGGCTTACTCTTGCTTTTGTTCCAAATCCTGAAAAGATTGGAATACGTAAATTCAGTCCTACAGAAGCAAAGTCTGACCAATAAACGCCATCTGATGGTTTCTTGAACCAAGGCATTTCTGGACCTTGACCGATGAAGTTATATCCGCCTGTAAGCGATAAACTTGGGTAATAAGCTGCTTCAATAGATTTTTTTTGGTACTCCAGTAATTGTTCGTTCTTTTTAAGTAGCAAATATTCAGTTCTAGTTGTTGTATCTGGAGCTAGTGAAAGTGCACTTGGAGTAATCTCAAATTCTGTTTCTGGAATAGAAATGGCCGTATTTACAGGTAAACCCATAAAAAATTTTAAAGCGTTTTCTTGTAAAGTGACAGCGTTCAGAGTTTGTTGTCGCAGAGTATTAATGTTTGAGATACGAACTAGCGTTCTATCTAAATCAATTTTTTTAGCCAGTCCGTTATCATATTGTCCTTGAATGATGTCCTTAACTTTTGTGGTATTTTTAAGGTTGTTATCAAGTACAGTTAAGTTTTGACGCGTTACATAAACTTGGTAGTATGCATTAGCTACGCGCTCTATAACTTGCTCTTCAGTTAATTGTGCGTTTATTTGGTAAAACTCACGAGTTGATTTTGCCGCTTTCAAACCTATAAAAACAGCTTGGTCGTATAAGGCTTGATTAAGGGAAACTCCCGCTGTTGAGTTCCATTTTTGACCAAACGCAGCTTGAATTGTGGTTCCTGGTGCGCCAAATCCAGCGCCGTCAATTACAGTAGTTTGCAAGATAGGGTTGTAGTTTAAGCTACCATTTGCTGAAATTTGAGGCAAAGCCCTTGAACGAACTTCTTGAATTTCGTATTCCCCTCTTTCTACTTGTAATCTTGCCTTTTTCGCATCGGCTTTGTTTTCAAGTGCGTACGTAATAGCATCTTTTAAAGTTAGGCTTTTTAGTTCTTGTGCATGAATGCTTATGGACAGCAGCACGGTCATTAGTATGATTATTTTTCTCATTTTATAAACTTGATTTAATTAAATTTCTTTCTAGTTCCAGTATGCCATTTTCTGTTGCCATAGCTCTGGTATGGTATTGTAATGCTTCCATTTCAAGTGCAAATGCTTCTCGTTCTGATCTAATGTTTTCGTTAATCGAAAAAATTAAAGTATAGTAAAACTTGATGTAAGCGTCTATGTTTAAGTCTTTTCTATATAAACCTTGTACAATTCCTTTCTCTATGTTTTTCCTAAAACAGGACTCGCACATTTCCACTTGATCAGATAATACTTTTTGGTACACTTCGGGGTAATGTTTTTTTAATTGGTACACCGGCGAAGTATCAGTAGACTTAAACATGTTTTCAAACATACGTCTGATTTCAAAATTCTCTTCAATGGCATTAAAATCTTGAGAGGTTATCGTGTTTATGATCGTGTTTACTTCGGTATGAATTACTTGAACACTCTCTTCGATAAGTAACTCTTTGTTAGCAAAATACTTGTAAATTGTTTTTTTTGAAATACACATTTCGCCAGCAATATCGTCCATAGTGATACTCTTGAAACCGAGTTTCAAAAACATTTCCTTAGCTTTAGATATAATTTTCTCTTTCATTGTAATTGTGCAATTATAATTGGTTTTCTTTTTGGAGTTTATAGCTGTTCTACAGCTGTTTAAAATCTATGCAAAGATAATACGGAAACTTTAGATACTAAATAAGTTTCCTTTTTATTAGTAATTATTTAACGTTAGCTTTTTATAATTTGTTAAACTGTAAATTCTAGATTGGCAATTAACTTAATGTCTTGACCTAGAGATAGTCCACCTGCTTGTTGGAAAGTATTTGGTGTTAACCCAAAGTCTTTGCGATTGATATTGGCCGTGATTTCAAAAGCAGCTTTTTTGTTGCCATTGTACGCGTTAATTCCAATAAACTCTGCATCAAGTTCTACCGATTTGGTGATATTTTTAATGGTAAGATTTCCTTTTAAGAAATTGATATTGGGAGTGACTTTTTCAAATGAAGTAGATTTAAAGCTAATCAATGGATATTCCTTCACATTAAAGAAATCATTCATCTTTAAGTGATTGTCTATTTGTTCTAATGTAGCGTCTCTGTTATTTACATCTAGTGAAAAAGCGATTGATGCATCGGCTATTTCATTATTATCTATGTCAATATGACCGTCAAATTCATTGATGCTGCCCGCTAAATACGCAATGATAGAGTGTCTCATTTTAATAAGAACATCAGATTGATTCGAGTCAATGGTCCAAGTGGTTTTCATAAGGATTTGAATAGGTTAAAATTAGAAAAGAAAGCAACAATGTTTTCATTTGGGAAAGTAGAAAACAGTTACCATCAATTTCGAGTGCAAATGTAAGACGGAAACTTTAAATACCAAATAAGTTTCCTGAGTATTTAGATTTATTTAACGTTTGAGTAACTTTAACATTTTAGCTAGTTTGAAGTTTTTTGAGTTTCTTTGCGGATATAAAGTTCAAAAGTTGGGATATTTTGTATTCCTTTTTTAATTTTAAACGCTAAACAAAACAACAATGCACAATATCGTTCAATATCAAGAGTTCCTTTCTGCTTATTTGCAATCTCAATATGAAACCAAAGAACCAAGGAATTTATATGAGCCTATTCATTATATTTTAGATTTAGGTGGTAAAAGAATGCGTCCTGTACTTACTTTAATGAGTGCTGAAGTTTTTGATGCCGATTATAAAAAAGCACTTCCAGCAGCTTTAGCGGTGGAGGTTTTTCATAATTTTTCATTGGTACATGATGATATTATGGACGATGCTCCTTTGAGAAGAGGACATGAAACGGTTCATGAAAAATGGAATATCAATACTGGAATTTTATCTGGGGATGCGATGTTGATCTTGGCTTATCAGTATTTTGAGCAATACGAGCCGTTGATTTTTAGAGATTTAGCCAAGTTATTTAGCAAAACAGCTCTTGAAGTTTGTGAAGGGCAACAGTGGGATGTTGATTTTGAAGATCGTACAGATGTTACTATTCCTGAATATTTAAAAATGATTCAGTATAAAACAGCTGTTTTAGTGGCAGCAGCCATGAAAATGGGAGCAATTATTGCCGAAACTTCAGTAGAGAATGCAAATTTAATTTATGATTTTGGACTTAACTTAGGATTGGCTTTCCAATTGCAAGATGACTTTTTAGACGCTTTTGGAAACCCAGAAACTTTTGGAAAACAAGTAGGCGGAGATATCATTGAAAACAAAAAAACCTATTTATACCTTAAAGCAGTTGCTTTTTCAAATGAAAAAGAAGCGGAGGAACTGAAAAGTCTTTTTTCAATTCAGCCAGAAGACAGCACAGATAAGATAGAACGTGTAAAGGCACTTTTTAATAGTTCAGGTGCGTCCAAAGCTACTCAGGATGCCATTCAAGATTTTACGTTTAAGGCGTTCCAAACGCTGGACAAAATGAACATCAGTATCGAGAAAAAGGAAATGTTGAGAGCTTTTGGTGAAAACCTAATGGGAAGGAAAGTATAATTCAAATTCAAAAACAATTTTAAATTTCAATAACATTGTTGATATTGAAAATTGATACTTAGTGTTTAAAAAGAAGTAAATTATACCTAATAACAATTGAAAATTGATCTTAACATTGCCATTGAAATTTTAAACATATGTTTGTAGCCCCTAAAAACACCGATTTACTACTTTCTGAAGCAGAAGGCCACAACTTGTATTTAAAATTAGTAGAACAATTGAACAAGGATTTTAATTTAGCTAATGAAGCTATAGATTTTCCGTTGAGCACCTCTCCAACTGAATTGAAGTTGCAATTACATGAAAAAATCTACCGACTCATTCAATACAAGTTTGCTGAATACCTTAATTTACTTTACATCATTGATGTCTCCGAAGAAGAAATCAAAAAACTCGATGGATCTGATTTGGTAATTCTAGCGGAACAAGTTGCTTTCTTAATTCTAAAAAGAGAATGGCAAAAAGTATGGTTTAAAAACAAATACAAATAAAGCTTTCAAAGCAACTGTTTAAGTAAATTCAAACTAAAAATAAAACCTCACAAAAGGCATAAAACGGCTTCCGTAAATATTGTTTTCATCTTGAAGAACATTGTAGCGCACACCCATAGTTGCAAATCCAGAGCGATAACCTGCTCCCAAGAATAGACCAGTGCTCCAGAAACTTTGAGAATTGCTATTAGATCCGTCTAAGTTTACGTTTACTCTAAGTTGTTCTAATTCTGCAGAAAGCTGGATTTCTGGTAACGGATTTAATAACCCGATAACGCTTCCTCCGTATAGGTGTGAGGCAAAACTGTTTTGTTGTTTTAGGTATTTATATTGCAAACCAAGTCCTATGGATCCATATTCATTTACATTATAAATGGCGCTGGGTGCCAAAGAAATATCTGTAAATCCCGATCCGAAACCAAGACCTATTCCGCCGCCAAATTGTACTTTATCCCAAAATTGTTGCTCTTTTGGAGTAGATGTATTGTCTTGCTGTGCCTTCATCTCATTTAAAAAAAACAAGGCAAATAATACAAAAAGGTTTCTAAAACGATTGAAAAAACATTTCATAGCTATAAGTTTTTAGTTTTTTAACAATATTCAATGTAAAAGTATCTTAAAATAAATTATAAATTTATTGTATTATCGTACTTTTGCCAAACTATTTTAACAAAAAAGTATATTCACTACATATTATGGATAGGTTTTCATTTTTAAACGCAGCACATACCGAATTTTTTGCCCAGTTATACGATCAATATTTAGAGAATCCAGATAGCGTGGAGCCAAGTTGGAGAAGTTTTTTTCAAGGTTTTGACTTTGGAATGACAACTTACAATGAAGAAAATCCAGTAGCACAGTTGGCAAATTTTGCCTCGACAAATACTGATGTAAGTTTAGTTTCGGATAAACTACAAAAAGAATTTAATGTTCTTAAACTGATAGATGGATACCGCACCAGAGGTCATTTGTTTACAAAAACAAACCCAGTAAGAGAAAGACGTACTGCATCTCCTACACTTGATATTACTAATTTTGGCTTATCAGCTGCAGATTTAAATACTGTTTTTGATGCTGCAAAAGCAATCAATATCCAGCCATGTACGCTTCAAGAAATTGTAACACACTTAGATAAAATATACTGCCAGCACATAGGTATTGAGTATATGTACATTCGTAAACCTGAGGTGGTAGAGTGGATTCAGAAAAAACTAGGGGTTAATGATAATCAACCTAAGTTTTCTGCAGAGGAGAAAAAAGTTATTTTAAATAAATTAAATCAAGCTGTTTCTTTTGAAAACTTTTTACACACAAAATATGTGGGGCAAAAACGTTTTTCACTTGAGGGTGGGGAATCAGTTATACCTGCACTTGATGCACTTATCGAGAGAGCAGCAGAGAAAGGTGTTGAGCAGTTTGTAATGGGAATGGCTCACCGAGGTAGATTGAATGTTTTGGCCAATATTTTTGGAAAATCTACTCAAGATATCTTTAGTGAATTTGATGGTAAAGATTACGACCAAGAGTATTTTGATGGAGATGTTAAATACCATTTAGGTTTAACCGCTGATAAAGTTACCAGATCAGGAAAAAAAATAAATATCAATTTAGCTCCTAACCCTTCTCACTTAGAGACTGTAGGAGCAGTTATTGAAGGAATTACGCGTGCCAAACAAGATAAATATTTCCCAGAAGATTTCTCTAAAGTATTGCCTATTGCTGTTCACGGTGATGCGGCCATTGCAGGCCAAGGAATTTTGTATGAAATTGTTCAAATGGCACAACTGGACGGATACAAAACAGGCGGAACCATTCATATTGTGATCAATAACCAAGTAGGTTTTACCACAAATTATCTTGATGCCCGTTCATCTACGTATTGTACCGATGTTGCAAAGGTTACGCTCTCGCCGGTATTGCATGTAAATGCTGATGATGCAGAGTCTGTTGTGCATGCTATGCAGTTTGCATTAGATTTCCGTATGCAGTTTGGGTGTGATGTATTCATTGATTTATTAGGATATAGAAAATACGGACATAATGAAGGTGACGAACCTCGTTTTACACAGCCCGTTTTATATAAAATTATTGCAAAGCACAAAAATCCTAGAGATTTATATGCTGAAAAATTACTTTCAGAAGGAGTTATTACTGCTGATTTAGTAAAAACATTAGAAAAAGAATATAAAGACGATCTAGATCACAACCTAGAAGCTTCCCGTAAAAAAGATTTAACAATCATTACCCCTTTCATGCAAAACGAATGGGATGGATACGAGCAAGTTTCTAATGATGTGATGCTAGAAAAAGTGAACACTAAAGTTGACAAAGCCACTTTAGATTCTATAATAAATACGGTTTCTAGCTTACCAACAGATAAAAAATTCATCAACAAAATCACAAAAATTGTTACTGATAGAAAAACAGTTTATGATAACAATACCATTGACTGGGGAACTGCAGAGACTCTTGCTTATGGATCTTTGTTGACAGAAGGTTATGATATTCGAATTTCAGGGCAAGACGTTGAACGTGGTACTTTTTCGCACCGTCATGCTGTTGTTAAAGTTGAGGATTCTGAGGAAGAAGTAGTATTATTGGATCACATCCAAAACAAAAAAGGAAACTTCCGTATTTTCAATTCCTTCCTTTCAGAATATGGTGTTCTTGGTTTTGATTACGGGTATGCACTAGCAAATCCTAATGCACTTACCATTTGGGAAGCACAATTTGGGGATTTCTCTAATGGAGCTCAAATCATGATTGACCAGTACATTTCTTGTGGCGAAGACAAATGGAACAACCAGAACGGGATTGTTTTATTGTTGCCTCATGGGTATGAAGGGCAAGGAGCAGAGCACTCATCAGCAAGAATGGAACGTTATTTACAACTTTGCGCACGTCACAACATGTACGTTGCCGATTGTACAACGCCAGCCAACTTTTTTCACTTGTTGAGAAGACAAATGAAAACCAATTTCCGTAAGCCGCTAGTTGTGTTTTCACCAAAAAGTTTATTGCGTGATCCAAGATGTGTTTCTACAGTTGAGGAATTAGCCAATGGAGAATTTCAAGAAACTATTGATGACGCTACAGTAAACAAAGCAGAAGTTAAGACCCTAGTATTCTGTACAGGTAAATTTTACTATGATATTGTAGCCGAAAGAACCAACAACGGTCGTAATGATGTTGCAGTAGTTCGTGTGGAGCAATTGTTTCCACTGCCGGTTGACCAACTTAAAGCAATAATTGCGCAGTATCCTAATGCAGATGATTATGTTTGGGCACAAGAAGAACCTAAGAACATGGGAGCTTACAGTTATATGTTGATGAACTTTGATTTGGTAAAATGGAGATTAGCATCTCTAAAAGCTTATGCGGCACCAGCAGCAGGAAGTTACACCAGAGCAAAAAGACGTCACGCTGATGCAATTAGAATGGTATTTGACAAAAATTTATTTAGATAAAAAATAGTTTAAAGTTTAAGGTTTAAAGCTACTTTTGGGTGACTTTGAACTTTAAACAATTCACACCTTAAACAATAACAAAGATGATTTTAGAAATGAAAGTCCCTTCGCCAGGGGAATCTATAAAAGAAGTTGAAATTGCAACTTGGTTAGTAAAAGATGGAGATTATGTAGAAAAAGATCAAGCAATTGCAGAGGTTGATTCAGACAAAGCAACACTTGAATTGCCAGCTGAAGCTAGCGGAATCATTACATTAAAAGCTGAAGAAGGTGATGCTGTAGCAGTAGGAGCAGTAGTTTGCTTGATTGACACTAGTGCAGCTAAACCATCAGGTGATGCACCAGCGGCAGCAGTTGATCCCGAGACTTCGGGAGCAAAAGCAGTTGTAGAAACTGTAGCTCCAAAAGCGGCACCAGTGGCACAAACACCACCATCAGCAGCTGAAGGACATGCATCTCCAGCAGCAAGAAAAATATTAGACGAAAAAAACATAGCGCCAACCACTATTTCAGGTACGGGTAAAGGCGGAAGAATTACAAAAGAAGATGCTGTAAATGCAGTGCCATCAATGGGAACTCCTACTGGAGGATCTCGTGGTACAGAGCGTACGAAGTTATCAATGTTGCGTCGTAAGGTAGCAGAAAGATTAGTTGCTGCTAAAAACGAAACAGCCATGTTGACTACTTTTAATGAAGTAAACATGACACCTATCAACTTGATCCGTAATGAATATAAGGATGCTTTCAAAGCAAAACATGGTGGAGTAGGATTAGGTTACATGTCATTTTTTACAAAAGCAGTAACTAGAGCTTTACAATTGTATCCAGATGTAAACTCTATGATGGATGGGGATTACAAAGTAGCTTACGATTTCTGTGATATTTCTATTGCTGTATCTGGACCAAAAGGTCTTATGGTTCCTGTGGTTCGTAATGCTGAAAACTTAACTTTCCGTGGTGTTGAGGCTGAGATTAAACGTTTGGCTTTAAGAGCACGTGACGGTCAAATTACAGTAGATGATATGACTGGTGGAACGTTCACAATTACTAACGGTGGTGTGTTTGGTTCTATGTTGTCAACTCCAATCATCAATCCTCCACAGTCAGGAATTTTAGGAATGCACAACATAATTGAACGTCCTATTGCTGTAAATGGTAAAGTGGAAATTCACCCAATGATGTATGTGGCACTTTCTTATGACCACAGAATTATTGATGGTCGTGAGTCTGTTGGTTTCTTAGTAGCAGTAAAAGAAGCTTTAGAAAACCCAATGGAATTATTGATGGACAACAATCCTAAAAAAGCATTAGAATTGTAATCAGAAAGAATATAATTTTTCAAAATAAAAAAACCCGACTGTACTCAACAAGTCGGGTTTTTTGATGGTTTATATTTACTTAGTTTTTTATAATTTTTACTGTTTTTTTAACTCCATCTGATGTTACTTTTAAAAAATAAATACCTGCAGAGAAATTAGATAAATCAATTTCAGCACTCAGACTATTAGGTTTCTGGGTTAAAATAGTTTTTCCTTTTACAGAGATAAATATTAGCTCGTCAATAATGGAATCATTTGAAATTGAAATAACGTTTTTCACTGGATTTGGATAATAAGAAAAGTTTTTTAATGCCAATTCATCTATGCCCAACGTGCTAGATTTTACAGTTACCGCTAGTCTTTGCACACTTTCAATTCCGTTTATCGTTTGTGATGCATAATAAGTGGTTCCATCCACAATAACAGTGGTTAATGGCAAAGGAACTTGGCTTGTTTTATTTGTTTTTCCAGCCAATGGATTCTGATTCAAATACCATTTAATATTTTGACCTTCAACGACAAGATCGGCCAATGTTTGACCGGCCTTGAATTCTATGGTTAATTTGGGTTGTCCATTTATCAGCGGAGATGGCGTATTTACAACAATTGGATTTTGGGTTGTACATCCATTATTATCTCTTATAGTAACTACGTAATTTCCTGGAATTAGATTATTAAAGGTGTTATTAACTTGGAAAACCTGTCCATTATCTACTGAATATGAATAAGGAGATACCCCGCCTGATGCAGTTACTATTACAGATTGATTGCTGCTAACAGTTGTGGCTGTTAAATCAAGAGGTTCGGTTATGGTTGCTGTTGCAGTAGCCAGGCAATTGCTAGAATCTGTTACGGTGATAATATGTGTTCCAGCTGGTAAGCCTGTAAATACAGTACTGGCTTGGCTAGGTCCGTTATTTAATGAATACTTGTAAGGTAAAGTACCTCCTGCTGTAATGACGGTAATAGAGCCATCCGCATTACCACTACAATTTACGGATGTACTAGCAGCGGTAATTACAAGAGGTGGTAGTTGATTAATAGTTATAACCATATTAAAAACATTCAAGCAGCCAAGGGCATCTTTTACGTCGAAAGAGTAGCTACCAGGAAGTAAGTTATCAAAAACATTATTTGGTGTAAATGAACTTCCGTTTTTAGAATAGGTGTATGGAGCAGTGCCTCCTATCGCAGTAACGGTTACAGAGCCATTGTTTATGCAATCTATTTGTTTAATGATCGCAGTAGGAATAATAGTGGAGTTTACTATCAAATTAAAATAATTTGTAGTAATGTTTCCAAGGTTATTAATTCTTGCATAAATAGTTTGCGATGTCACGCCATTAGCTGGAGTAGCAGTAATGGTAAAATTAGTAGGGTTAGAGATTGTATTGGCACCACTTAAGGCATCTGCGGCTGTAAGATGATACGTTACTGTAGTTTGAGTAGGGTTTAAATTCCCAACCAGTAAAGAGTAGTTTTGTGTTAAATTAAAAATTTTAGTGCCTGCGCAATTGGTCAAATTAGCAACTTGAGCGTAAAAACTCAATGACGTGAATAAAAAAAAGGAAAGTAAAATTTTCTTCATAGTTGATTAGGTATTAGGCGTATAAAAAAAACAGTTATCGAATTTTTTAGGTACGTTACTTTAACAAATATAAGCAATTGTTAAAGTAGTCAATGATTCCTTTTCCTTTCATCAAGATATCAGCACCTATTATTCCGTGAACGGGTTTAGCTTTGTGGGCCAATAAAGCCGTGTTTACGTGTGATAAATCAAAAATTACGAGATTGAAATGGTTGTCTTTCCAAGTGCCTAATTGAAGTTTGTTTTTTAATGCCAGTTGGGTTTCCATGCCTGTGGCACCAGCACCAGAGGCTTTAGTCTCTGAGTTTTTTGGTTGTAATTGAAATACTTCTATACTTTCAAAACCTATGCAGCTGTTTGAGGCGCCAGTATCTAAAATAAAATTCCCTTTTATCCCGTTGATTTTGGCTTTTATCAACAAGTGCTGTGTTTTCATAATCTTGAATGGGATTTTTTTGTAGCTTACTTTCTTGAGAATTTTATCTAAATTTTTCATAGTTTCTGTTGGGATTTTGAATCTTTATTTTGCGATAATAAAGTCATTAAATTAACAACTTGATAGTTTATAGGTATGGGAAACTACGTCTAATAATCGTAATTTTGCATCTCAAACCTGAAAAAATACACTTGGAAACAAATATAGTCATCACTGACACACATACACACCTTTATGCCGAAGATTTTGATCAAGATAGAGACCAAATGATTCAACGAGCCATTGATGCTGGTGTTTCGCGTTTTTTTATTCCCGCAATCGATTCTACTTGCACACAGTCTATGTATGATTTAGAACAGAATTATCCGGATCATATTTTCTTAATGATGGGATTGCATCCTACTTATGTTAAGGAAAATTATGAGCAAGAGTTACAGCATGTTGCAGACGAGCTTTCAAAGCGAAAGTTTTATGCTATTGGTGAAATAGGGATTGATTTGTATTGGGATAAAACTCATTTGCCACAGCAACAAATTGCTTTTAGAAAACAAATACAACTTGCAAAAGAGTACAAACTCCCTATTGTGATTCATTGTCGCGAAGCTTTTGACGAAATATTTGAAATATTAAAACAAGAGAAATCTCCCGAATTATTTGGTATTTTTCATTGTTTTTCAGGAACCTATGAGCAAGCATTACAGGCTATCTCGTATAACATGAAACTAGGAATTGGTGGTGTAGCTACTTTCAAGAACGGAAAAATAGATCAGTTTTTAAATCAAATTGACCTTGAGCATATTGTTCTAGAAACCGATTCTCCTTATTTAGCACCCGTGCCGTATAGAGGAAAAAGAAATGAGAGCAGTTATATTGTAAGCGTTGTAGAAAAGTTATCTCAACTTTATGGTCTTTCAGCACATGAAATTGCTACGATAACTACCGCAAATTCAAAAGCTATTTTTGGGATTTAAACTAGATTTTACTTTATTTTAATATTTTTTTTGTTCATTTGCCCACACAAAAATTGAGAACCAAAATGCAGAAATTTGACGCTATTAGGCCCTTTTATGATTCGGAAATAAATGAAGCACTTCATGATGTGGTAAATCATCCTATGATGAAGGCATTGATGAATTTTACATTTCCAGATGTGGCAGATGAGGTATGGAAAGAGCAACTGAAAAAAACGCATTCTATTCGTGATTTTCAATGTAATTTTATATATCAATCTGTACAAAGAGTGCTAGAGAAAAGCTCTGACGGTATTACAACTTCGGGATTTGAAAACTTAGAGGCTAATACGTCTTACATGTTCATTTCAAATCATAGGGATATTTTATTAGACACAACTTTGCTAAATACAGCTTTGTTTGAACATGGTTTAGTAATGACAGCATCGGCAATAGGTGATAATTTAGTTAAAAAATCATTTTTAAAAACATTAGCAAAACTCAACAGGAATTTCTTAGTGCAAAGGGGATTAACGCCAAGAGAAATGTTGCAAAGCTCTAAATTATTATCTGAGTTTATGGGTAATTTGCTTTTGCATGAAAATCGTTCGGTATGGATTGCACAACGCGAAGGAAGAACAAAAGATGGTAATGACGAGACAAATCCGGGTGTTTTAAAAATGATTGGAATGGCATCTGATGAGAAAAATGTTATGGACTATTTTAAGAAAATAAAAATAGTTCCTGTTTCTATTTCTTATGAATATGATCCTACTGATGCCTTAAAAATGCCTCAATTAATGGCCGAAGCTAATAATGAGGTGTATGTAAAGGAGAAAAATGAAGATTTCATGACTATTCTTAGCGGAGCTTTAGGTCAAAAGAAACGAATTCATATTCATGTAGGCACTGTTTTGGATGCCGAGATCGATCGTATAAAAGCGGATAATGACAATTCAAACAAGCAAGTTGTAGCACTGGCTCAAGAAATTGACGATACGATATTGAGTAATTACAAATTGTGGCCCACTAATTTTATTGCGTATGATATTGTTAACAAAACAGATAGATACGCGCACTTGTACACTGAAAATGAAAAATCATTGTTTGAACGCCGATTAGAAATGCGTATAGATCATGATAATCCTGTGGCACTTGATGGTTTTTTAGCCATGTATGCTAATCCTGTTGTCAATAAATTAAAATACCATGACATTGTATAAAGCTAAAATACTTTTAATTTATACCGGCGGAACCATTGGTATGCGCAAGGATTTTGATACAGGAGCACTCAAAGCCTTCAATTTTAGTAAATTATTGCAAAATATTCCAGAGCTAAAACAATTAGATTGTGATATTGAAACAGTTTCATTTGAGGTGCCCATTGATTCCTCAAACATGAATCCTGCTGAATGGTCAAAAATAGCATCCTTAATTGAGCAGAATTACACTAGCTATGATGGTTTTGTAGTACTTCATGGATCAGATACCATGTCTTACTCTGCATCGGCATTGAGTTTTATGCTCGAAAATTTAGATAAACCTGTAATTTTTACAGGCTCTCAATTGCCAATAGGTGATTTGCGCACTGATGCCAAAGAAAATTTAATTACTGCCATACAAATAGCGTCGTTACGAGATGAAAACGGTCCTTTGATACAAGAGGTTTGCCTTTATTTTGAGTACAAGTTGTACAGAGGAAACCGCACCACAAAGATAAATGCCGAACATTTTAAAGCTTTTACCTCTCCTAATTATCCTGAGCTGGTAGAGTCTGGCGTGCATTTGAAAATAAATCCTGAAATGTTTTTGCCTAAAAGCACTACTAAATCATTTCAAGTACATAAGAAGTTAGATAATAATGTTGCCATTATAAAAATGTTTCCGGGTATAAGTGAGGCTGTTTTAGCGGCTATTTTTGATATCCCAAACTTAAAAGGAATTGTTCTAGAAACCTATGGATCAGGAAACGCACCTACAGAAAGTTGGTTTCTTGATTTATTACAAAAAGCAATCAAAGCAGGATTGCATATTGTGAATGTAACACAGTGTTCTGGCGGAAGTGTAAGCATGGGACATTATGAAACCAGCACAGGAATGAAAGAAATAGGAGTAATTTCAGGGAAAGACATCACCACCGAGGCTGCAATTACAAAACTCATGTATGTATTAGGTCAAAATATTGCTAACAAGGATTTTAAAGATTTTTTTGAAACACCATTGCGTGGCGAAATGATTTAAAGTTAGATTTTGCTTTTCAAAGTCAGTTTTTTTTAAGTTATTTGCAAACCTAATTAGAGAGGTGTCCGAGTGGTTGAAGGAGCTAGCCTGGAAAGCTAGTATATGGGTAACTGTATCGAGGGTTCGAATCCCTTCCTCTCTGCAAAAAAAAAATGCTTTCCGCAAGGAGAGCATTTTTTGTTTTAAAGCTTATATAACTTAAATGGGTTGCATTTCATGGCTATCTTAAGCTAGCGCCAATGCTACGATTTATTTTTTAATTTGATAGGATAGAATATCCAAAAGGAATTTCATTAGAGAATATAGCTTTTATGAACAGAGAATATTTATCAGCGAGTTTGGGATAACTAGGCGAAGTTTATATAAAAAATGAATTCATTTATTTGGACGAACTTTTCTTAAAAGATGTTTTAATTAATTTATATTTTGTTAATGTTGGTAACATTAGCGTCAACTATTGGTAATATATTGTTAAAGATTAGCAAATACTATGCTTGCATAGCATCGGTATATTTGTTAAAATTTTACAAAACTACACCATGAAATCCAATTTTAGCCGTCGTGCTTTTCTTAAAAACTCTTTGTTGTTTTCAGGAGGAGTTTTATTAGCTCCCAATTTTATTAGTTGTTCTAAAGATGATGAACCAATCAATCAAGCACCGACTGATTTAAAACTATCTAATTTTAATGAAGGGGTTGCCAGTTTTGATCCAACTGCTACGAGTATTATTCTTTGGACTCGATACACTGCCAGTAAAAGTGGAAGCGTTAATTTATCTTGGGAAATCAGTACTGATGCTAAATTTAGTCAAGTTTTACGACAAGGAAAGGTAGTAACAGATGAAACTCGAGATTTTACAATAGCTGTTGATGTGCAAGGATTGCCTTCGAACAAATCTTTTTATTATAGATTTTATAACGTGATGACCAAAGAAGTTTCGGTAATAGGGGAAACGATTACTTTGCCTTCCTCATCTGATACTATTTCGCAGGTAAGAATGGCAGTTTGTTCCTGTGCTAATTTTGCGGCAGGACTTTTTAATGTTTACGAAGCAATGGCAAAATCAGATGTTGATGTAATTGTACATTTAGGCGATTATATTTATGAATATGGTGCTGGTGAATATGGTACAAATCAATATACAAGTAGTTTAGGTAGAACGCATGTTCCTGCTAAAGAAATTATCACTTTAGATGATTATAGAGCACGTTATAAGCAATATAGAAAAGATGAAAAGTTAAAATTAGCACATCAAAAGAAACCTTTTATTGCGGTTTGGGATGATCATGAAATCACCAATGATACCTATAAAGATGGAGCGCAAAATCATCAACCAAATGAAGGAGACTTCTCAGCAAGAAAATTAGCAGCTCTAAAAGCTTACAGCGAGTATATTCCGCTTAAAACAGGAAATGATAGCCGAATATATAGAGATTTCCATTTTGGAAATTTACTCTCTTTGTATATGCTAGACACTCGTGTTATTGCACGAGATAAGCAATTAGAATATGCTACTTACTTTTCTTCTAACGGTTCTTTTAATGCAACTGCTTTTCAAACCGATCTGTTAAATCCAAGTAGACAGCTTTTAGGTGCAGAACAACTAGGCTGGTTGGGATCTAAAATTGCATCGAGTACTTCAAAATGGCAGGTTCTTGGTCAACAGGTTTTAATGACTAAAATGATGCTTCCGTCAGAACTTTTAATGCTAATGGCTCAAATTAATGGCGAAATTGATGCGCTGGGAAGCGCGCAACCAGCTACTTTGCAAGCGTTTCAAACATCAGTAGGAGGTTTAGTGACCATAAAATCAAGAATATTAGCTAATGACCCTACCGTAAGTGCAGCTGATAAATTACGATTGTCTACTGTTTTACCCTATAATTTAGATGCTTGGGATGGTTATCCGGTAGAAAGAGAAAAGTTATTTGCTCTTTTGAACGGAAAAAAGATGGTTACATTAGCAGGAGATACGCACAATGCATGGCAAGGCGAATTAAAATCGTCATCAAATAAAGTGGTAGGTTTAGAACTAGCAACTTCATCTGTTACTTCCCCAGGTTTAGAAACTTATTTGGGATTAGGTGGAACTCAATTAGCACAATTTGAACAAGCTTTAAATTTGTTAATTGATGATTTAGAATATTCTAATTTGTCAAAAAGAGGGTATTTAAAAGCTACCTTCTCTGCATCAGATGTAAAAGCAGAATGGTTTTTTGCGACAAGCGTTTTTGAGGAAGGTGCAACCGTAAATCTGGAAAAAACGATTACTAAGAGTTAAGAAGTTCTATTTTTCTCTTTCCTTTTAAGCCATAAATAATTTTTTAAATAAAATTGTTTATGGCTTTTTTTATTGAAGGTTATTTTCTGATTATCATTTTTTCTCAAAAAAAATTCTATGTAGTTTACAAATACTTCCCACCTGTTCTCGTTTTCAACTATTGCATACCTTATAATAAAGCCATAACGTTTGCAACGCGACTCACTAAATCCGCAATCAGTCATTTATCAATCAACATTTTAGATTTACAATATTTGAATTCACAGTATCAAGTGTAAACTTAGGTGTTTATTTACAAGCAATAGAGTTGCAGCTAGTTTATGAAGTGAATTATTTTAATACAGCAATAAATGTGCTCTTCATACTAAGGAAATGCTATCTTTGTTTCTACAATTGTAACGTAATCTAAGATGTATAATACATTAAATTAAGTAAGACGGAATGATAAAAGTTCTAAAAAAATATAGAAACAGTTTTCTTTTAGGATGTATTTTTATTAGTATGTCTGCTTTTGGTCAAGAGAATCAAGCTCTTGAGGAAAAGGTAATTGTGAAGGTAGATTCGTTATACAGAGAAGATCAGTTTTATTTTGCTGTAACATATAACTCATTGGTAAACACACCTACAGGAGTGTCTCAAAATAAATTTTCTTCGGGTGTATCGTTGGGGTTTTTAAGAGACATGCCTGTTAATGCTAATAGAACTTGGGCCATAGCCACAGGACTAGGATTTACATATAACAATTTCAATCAAAATCTTATAGTGAAGGAGCAAAATGGTGTTGTGGATTACCAACTCATTCCTGCCGATGTAAGTGTTGATAAAAACAAGTTTTCTCAACTGTCTGTGGATGTGCCCATAGAATTAAGATGGCGTACATCTAATTATGAAAGTCATAAATTTTGGCGCATTTATACAGGTTTAAAATTTAGTTATTTGTTGTATGATCGTTCCCTTTTTAACGGAAGTCCAGAGCGTATTGTAGTTCAAAACAATGCTGATTTTAATGCACTTCAGTACGGGACGTATCTTGCTGCAGGCTACAACACTGTAAATTTATATATGTATTATGGTTTAAATCCTTTGTTTCAAAAAGCAACATTAAATGGTGCTTCTGTAAACATGAGAGCGTTTAATTTGGGAGTTATATTTTATATTTTATAACCACAAAAACAATAAAAACAATTGCGGTACAGCGCCTAATGCAAAACCAATAACGAGTTCTTTATAGGTGTGCGCGTTCATTACCAATCGGGACGATGCTATAAGTCCGTTCAATAAAATGAGTAATGCAACGGTAATTGTATTTTGCAATTGCAAATGCATACTTAAACCTATAATAAAAACAGTCAAAGAGCTTATGCTTAGTAGGTGTAAGCTTGCTTTAATGTTCATAAAGAGCAAGAGTAATGCCATTAAACTACTAAAAAGCCCGCCAATTAAAAAGAAATGCAATTCAGGATAACGATTAATCACGATTGTGTTTTTGACTAGCAAAATAATTAAAAAACAATGCAATAATAACGGAATCTTTCGTTGTGCAATTTTATAAACCATTACAGAGTCAATTTGTCCAGAAACCTTTAGGATAAAAAATCCCAAAATAGGAATACACGAGGTTAATAAAGCCACTTGAAAAAGCACAAATAATTTTTCTTGAAATTGAAACGTGTTTCCACTATACCACATATATAGTAAAGCTGCTATAGTTGGTATAAAAACAGGGTGAAAGATATAAGAGAAAATAGGAAGAATTTTTTTCAAGACAATTTTTTTTTTGAAAACAAATATAATGAATCTTATAAGTGTAAAAAACACCCTTTTTCTTTTGCCTCTTGTTTTTTGAATTCTAGAAGCTTTATCGTAGAAAGAGCGTATTATTTTTGTGTATTTTTGATAAAAAATTAAAGCTTAATTGCAATTTTAAGCATGATAATAAGGAGAACTATGAGTCAAAAAATTTTAGCAAGTTTGCAAACAATTCAATCCGTGCGTCATGGCGATTTTGATAATGATGACTTAGATGCGGTTTCTATTGATAGTCGATCGTTACAAAACGGAGTTCAAACGCTTTTTTTTGCTTTGGTTGGCGTGCAGCATGACGCGCATGACTACATAGATGATCTTATTGTATCGGGAGTTCAAAACTTTGTAGTCACTTTTATCCCAAAAGACTGCGAAGGAAAAGCTAATTTTTATGTTGTTTCTAATACGATGACGGCCTTACAAGAATTTGCAGCATATTACAGAGCGCTTTTTCAAATTCCAGTTATTGGGTTAACTGGTAGCAACGGAAAGACCATTGTTAAGGAGTGGCTCAATTTTTTATTGGCCCCAGATTATAATATTATTCGCAGTCCAAAAAGTTATAACTCACAAGTTGGTGTGCCTTTGTCTGTAATAGCAATCAATGAAAAGCACAATTTAGGTATTTTTGAGGCTGGTATTTCAACTCGTGGTGAAATGAAAAATTTAGAAAAAATCATCAAGCCAACCATAGGAGTGCTCACCAATATAGGTACTGCACATGACGAAGGATTTACCAATACAACTGAAAAAATTAAAGAGAAACTATTATTGTTTCAAAATGCTGATGTACTAATTTATAATAAAAATGAAACTGTTGAAGAGCACTTACAGCCAGACTTACAAAGATTCTCTTGGAGTTTTTCAGACCCCTTAGCAACCGTACTTGTTACTAAAGAAGTGAAGGATTCCAATACTATTTTACACATTCATTACGGAGAAGTGGTTTTTGATGTCAAAATTCCTTTTTTTGATGAAGCTTCAATAGAAAATGCCATTTCTTGTATTTTAGTTTTGTTGTTTTTACATGTTGAGGTCAATACTATTCAGGAGCGTACAGCGCAATTATATCCTGTTGAAATGCGATTGAAATTAAAAAATGGTATCAACAACTGCAATATTATTGATGATAGTTATAGTAGTGATTTTCAGTCGTTAAAAATTGCATTGGACTTTTTAGAAAATCAAAAACAGTCTAAGAAAAAGACTTTGATTTTATCGGATATTTTTCAAAGCGGTTTGTCTCTTGAGGAGTTGTATGATAAAGTTTCGCATCTCATCAAAGTCAATAATATTGATCGGGTAATCGCTATTGGTGAAACTATTAGTAGATTTCAAGATAAGTTTACCAATGCTCTTTTTTACAAAACTACAGCCGAGTTTATTGCCGATATAGCACAACTAGATTTTTATAATGAAACCATTTTAATAAAAGGAGCTAGAGTATTTCAATTTGAAGAAATAGTGTATTTACTCGAGGAGAAAACACATGAAACTGTTTTAGAAATCAATTTGAACGCCATCACGCACAACCTAAATTTTTTCAAAGCTAAGTTTAAGCCAAATGTAAAAATTATGGTAATGGTCAAGGCTTTTGGATATGGTAATGGCGGTCTTGAAATTGCAAAATTGTTAGAATTTAATAAAGTAAACTACCTAGGTGTGGCCTTTGCAGATGAGGGAATAGCATTGAAAAAAGGCGGCATTAAAGTTCCTATTATGGTTCTTAATCCAGAAAGCACCAGTTTTTCAGCGATTATTAAACATAAATTAGAACCGGAGATATACAGTTTAAAAGGTCTTTACGCCTTTTTAAAAATTGCTAAACAAAAGGGATTGGAGAATTTCCCCATTCATATTAAGATGGATACTGGAATGCATCGATTGGGTTTTGAAGCGGCTACAATAGACGAATTGATTTTGGCTTTGCAAGGAAACAAAACAGTGCAAGTCAAAAGTATTTTATCACATTTAGCAACCAGTGATGATCCTTCTCAGCATGATTTTGCTCGATCACAAATAACACTTTTTGAGCAACTATCTTCAAAACTGATGGCTCAATTGCCAAATATTCCATTGCGACACATCTTGAACACATCTGGAATTAGTAATTTTATGGATTCTCAATATGACATGGTTCGGTTAGGAATTGGTTTGTATGGAGTTTCAAATGATAGTGACGAACAACTTAAACTTGAAAATGTAGGGACACTTAAATCGATAATTTCACAATTACGTATTATTAAAACAGGAGAAAGCGTAGGGTATGGCAGGCGATTTGTTGCTTCAAAAGACACGGTAATTGCCACGATACCTATTGGCTACGCAGATGGAATTTCACGAGGATTGGGCAATGGTGTAGGTCATGTACTAGTGCGCAATACTAAAGCGGCCATTGTGGGTAGTGTGTGCATGGATATGTTGATGGTTGATGTGACTGGAATTGATTGTAAAGAAGGAGATGTTGTGGTGCTTTTTGGAGAGCAGCTCCGAGTGAATGAAATTGCAGAAAAACTCAATACGATACCGTATGAAATATTAACGAATGTATCTCAACGGGTAAAACGTGTCTTTTATAGAGAATAGTTATAATTTTGTTAATTTTCTGCTTATTTGCATTAAAAATTTATTTAAGTTCGTAGTCACAAACAAATATTAACTTAAATTTAAATTATTATGGGATTTTTTAGTGATTTCAAAGCTTCTTTGATGAAAGGTGATGTACTAAGTCTTGCTACTGCTGTAGTAATGGGTGGTGCTTTTGGTAAAATTGTAGGATCTGCTGTTGATGACGTAATTATGCCTATTGTAGGTTTAGTAACAGGTGGAATAGATTTTACTCAGAAATTTGTAGCTTTAAACGGGAATTCATACCCAGATTTAGCTGCTGCAAAAGCTGCTGGTGCTGCCGTAATTACTTATGGTAATTTGGTACAAGCAATCATCAATTTTATAATTATTGCTTTCTTTATTTTTGTAGTGTTAAGAGCTGCTGAAAAAGCTAAAAAGAAAGAAGAAGTTGTAGCTGCTCCTGCTGGTCCTACTCAAGAAGAGTTGTTAACTCAAATTAGAGATTTATTAAAAAAGTAATTTCCGCTACATTATATATTCTAACTAAACCGCTACGTAATTGTGGCGGTTTTTCTTTGTGTATATTTTATTCTGTATCTAAGTTTTGGCATAAGCCAAATGAAGCATGTTTAATAAAAAGTTTGTTTTGTAACATTTTGTTATTTTTTGTGAACGGTATTGAAATGTTTTTAATATTAATTACTTTTGTTCTTCAAATGTAAACCTAGAAAAAACACATACGATGAAAATAGCAGTTGTAGGAGCCACAGGAATGGTAGGCGAGATCATGTTAAAAGTTTTAGCCGAAAGAAACTTTCCAGTAACAGAATTAATTCCAGTAGCATCAGAACGTTCTGTAGGGAAAGAGATTGATTTTAAAGGTCAAAAATATACTGTTGTGGGCTTGCAAACTGCTGTTGACATGAAAGCAGATATTGCTTTATTTTCAGCTGGAGGAGAAACTTCTTTGGAGTGGGCTCCAAAATTTGCTGCGGCCGGAACTACGGTTATTGATAACTCATCGGCTTGGAGAATGGATCCTACCAAAAAACTTATTGTTCCAGAGATTAATGCGGGTCAACTTACGGCTGATGATAAAATTATCGCCAATCCAAACTGTTCGACTATTCAAATGGTGTTGGTATTAGCGCCATTGCACCGTAAATACAATATCAAACGTGTGATTGTTTCTACTTACCAATCCATCACCGGAACGGGAGTTAAGGCAGTGCAACAATTAGAAAACGAATATGCAGGCGTACAAGGGGAAATGGCCTATAAGTATCCTATTCACCGCAATGCGATTCCACAATGTGACTCTTTTGAGGAAAACGGTTATACCAAAGAAGAGATGAAATTGGTTCGCGAAACACAAAAAATATTAGATGACAGAACTATTGCTGTAACGGCTACCGCTGTACGTGTTCCTGTTGTAGGTGGACACAGTGAGGCTGTGAATGTGGAGTTCACAAACGACTTTGATGTGAGTGAGGTGAGATCTATTTTACACCACACCGATGGAGTTGTTCTTCAAGATAACATAGATGCTTTTACCTATCCAATGCCACTTTATGCCGAAGGGAAAGACGCTGTTTTTGTGGGTAGAATTCGTCGTGACGAAAGTCAAGAAAACACGCTAAACATGTGGATTGTTGCAGATAACTTGCGTAAAGGAGCTGCTACAAATACCGTTCAAATTGCTGAATATTTAGTTGCTAATAATTTGGTATAATCCTGTAACGTATTTTACTAAGCACCTTTTGAAACGTGCAAAACTTTATAATCCATTTGTTTTTAAAAATGTAAATTTTTTGAAACAAATGGATTTTTTAGTGAAGGATTGTTATATTTGCGATTCATGAAAAAGAAACTTTCTATATTGCGTTTGCTTTTTACGATTTCAGTATTGGTATCCATGCTGTTTCAATCGTTGCACAAGTACGAGCATATAGCACAGCAACTTGCTCATGTAGAATGTGTTCATGAAAAAGGAGAAGGTCCAGAAATTACACACCAGCACCACAGTTTTGAATTGTGTGCCGTGTGTGATTATAAATTAAGCGGTTTTATTTCGCAAGATTTTTTATCTCTTGACACTTTTTATTTTGACAACTTTAAAAACACAATAGATGCAGAGTCTATTGTATCTATTTCCTATTTTAAAGGAAGCCTTTTCGGGCTTAGAGCACCCCCTTTAGTTTAAAATTAGTACACACAACAATAGCATTTTCATATCTTGGAAATGCAAGGGATGTTTATATATTTTGAACAAAAAAAATGCACACAAAAAACTTTCTGTTTTTCTGTATCTCTTTGTTTTGCACCATAGGTTTTGCGCAAAGCACAGTACGCGGAAAAATAACTACTACAGCTGGAATACCACTTTCTGGAAGTCACATACATATTGGTAAAAAGACAGTGTCCTCAGATGCTGCGGGCAATTATGTCATTAAAAAACTGCCTTTGGGTAACCAAAAAATATTTGTTTCTTACATAGGTTTTCAATCTGTGGATACGCTTGTTACTTTATCGGGTGATCAAGTATTTGATTTTGTTTTAAAAGAAAAAGCCGATGACCTTCAAGAAGTGATTGTGAGGCAAAAAATAAATACGCTCAATAAATCCTTATTGGAACAAAAAATTAAAACAGAAACTATTGAAAAATATAGCAATCAAACATTAGGAGATTTACTTAAAGAGGTAGCGGGTGTTTCAAGTTTAAAAACAGGAAGTAATGTTGTAAAACCAATGATCAATGGATTGTTTGGGAGTCGCGTTCCTGTAATTAATAACAACGTACGTTTGCAAGATCAAGAATGGGGAACAGAACATGCTCCTAATTTTGACGTGAACGCTGCAGGAAAAATTACGGTAATCAAGGGTGCATCGGGCTTGCAATATGGTGGTGATGCCGTGGGTGGCTTAGTTATTATTGAGCCTATTCAGGTAAAAAAAGACACAATTTATGGCAAATCAATAGTGAATCTAGCCTCAAATGGTAGAGGTGGTTCTATTAGTTCTAGTTTGCACAAAGGGAACGAAAAAGGATGGAGTTGGAACGTATTAGGAACATTTAAATATGCTGGTGATAGAGAAGCTCCAGATTATGTATTATCAAATACAGGAAATAGGGAAGCAAATTTCTCTGGCGATTTAAAATTCACAGGTAAAAAGTATGACTTTACTGGTTTTTATAGCTATTACAATACTACTATTGGGATTTTGAGCGCTTCACACATTGGTAATGTTAATGATTTGTACAACGCAATAACGAATAAAGTTCCTGCTGTGGTCAATGATTTTACCTATTCAATTAAAAATCCTAAGCAAGAAGTACAACATCACTTGGCAAAGCTGAATTACAACTATTTTTTCAATGAAACGGCTTCATTGGGGGTACAGTATTCTTTTCAGTTTAACAAAAGGTTCGAATTTGATTTACGCAGAGGCGAAAATAAAAATAAACCAGCACTTGATCTTGAGTTAGCAACTCATGCCATTAATGTTGATTATAAAAAAGTACTGCATGACTGGACATTAAAGACGGGAACGGTAGCTGCATTTCAAAATAATTTTGCGAATGTAGTCACTACAAATGTTAACCCTTTGATCCCAACATACAATAAAATAGATTGGGGAACATACGGCATTGCAACTTATGACGTTTCAGAAAGTTTAGTCTTTGATGCAGGACTTCGGTATGATTATTCTCAAGTAGATGCTGCCAAGTTTTATTCAAAATCAAGATGGAATGAACGTGGTTATCAATCGCAGTTTTCTCGTTTTATAACTGGCGAAGATGGTGATAAATGGCTCGTAAAACCCAGCTTTGCTTTTCATAACCTATCAAGTAGTGTGGGATTTCACAAAGAGTTTGAGAAAGATTTAAATTGGTATGCCAATGTTAGTTTGGCTACAAGAAATCCAAACCCATCGGAGTTTTTTAGTGATGGTTTGCATCATTCTACTGGAGTTATAGAGATAGGAGACTTAGCACTAAAAAAAGAACAATCTACCAAGTTTTCTACAACGCTCCAAAAAAAATGGACTGCTTTTTCTGTTGAGGTAAACCCGTATATCAATTACATTCGTAATTTTATGTTCTTGCGCCCAGTGGGTTTTGAGAATACCATTCGTGGTGCGTTTCCAGTGTGGGATTACCAGCAAACAAATGCGCAATTAGCAGGTCTTGATGTGCAAACCCATTGGAAAATAAACAACAACTGGCAACATGATTTTACAATGTCTTATGTAAACGGCAAAGATATCTCAAACAGAGAAGCCTTGATAGACATTCCGCCATTTGCCATGACTCAAAAAGTGCAGTTTTCAAAACCAAGTTGGATGAACCTAAAATTGGAGCTAAAGTATGAAGCACTCCAAAGGCAGAACAGATTTCCTAATAATAATTTTGAAACAAATATTATTGTAAACAATGAGTTGTTTCCGGTTCAGGTAGATATCAGTACGCCGCCAGAAGGTTTTCAATTGTTTCATTTTTACTCCGAAATTAAGTTCAAAAGCATTGGTAAAACCCAGACAGCCTTAGCGTTTTCTGTTCAAAATATAACAAACACCACGTACAGGGACTACTTAAACAGACAGCGTTTTTTTGCTGACGAAATGGGTAGAAACTTCCAAATTCAATTAAAATTCAATTATTAAAAAATTAAAAAAACAACAAATCATGAAAAATTCAAAATTCGCAGCAGTAGCATTAATAGCTCTTTTTTCTTTTACCTCTTGTGAAAAAGATGATCCTATTGCAGTAAATGAGGAAGAATTAATAACTACAGTGACCACAACACTTGTGGCTGGAAATCAAACGGTAACATTAACCTCAAAAGATCTTGATGGCGATGGGCCAAATGCACCCGTTGTAACCGTATCAGGCGATTTACTTGTGAATACTACTTATACAGGAAGTACCACGTTCTTAAATGAGTCGGTTACGCCAGTAGACAACATCACTGCCGAGGTTAAAGAAGAGGGTTATGAGCACCAATTGTTCTATCAAGCGCCTACTACAATAGGAGTTTTCACGTATACAGATGCGGACAAAAACGGAAAACCTGTTGGGTTAACTTTTTCATTAAGAACAGCAGCAGCTCCAGCAACTGGAACCTTAACAGTAGTACTTAGACACGAACCAAACAAAGACGCTGCAGGAGTAGCTACTGGATCAATCACTAATGCAGGCGGTGCCACAGATGCTCAGGTGACTTTCCCAGTTCAAGTTAAATAAGGTTAAAACCAATTTATACCCAAAAAAACGCTACCCGAAAGAGTAGCGTTTTTTTTGGGTTTAAGTGCAAAAGTACGGGTTACCATTTCAGTTCTTTTTTTCGTATTATTGTATGTGTAATCGAGTTAAATTTTTATAATCCAAAATAACGATGCTACAAAACCAATCTGTAATTCCTGATATTAAAGCCATTATAGCAGCTTCAAAAGACAAAGCAATTAGGGCGGTTGACAATGAAAGAACCTTGATGTACTGGCATATTGGGCAACGGATTTTCGAGGAAGAACAAAACGGAAAGGACCGTGCTGATTATGGGACTTATTTAATTAAATTTCTTTCTCAACAATTACAGCCAGAATATGGGAGTGGTTTTTCAGTGAGGCAATTAGAGAGATACCGACAGTTCTACAGAATGTTTCCAATTGCGTCCGCACTGCGGACGCAATTGAGTTGGACACAATATAAATTCCTTTTGGTAATTGACAATCAGTATAAAAGAGAATTTTACATTGCGGAAAGCGTAAAGAATAATTGGACGTCAAGACAACTCGAACGTCAAATTAACAGTAGCTTATACGAACGCCTTTTAATGAGCAATGATAAAGAAAGCGTACTCGCTGTTGCCAAAAATGAAAAACTTCCTTCAGATACTAAAGAGATTATAAAAGACCCTATGTATCTTGAATTTCTGGGGTTAAAACGAGAAGCGGCTTACTATGAAAACGATTTAGAAAGTGCTATAATTACTCATTTGCAAGATTTTTTATTGGAACTAGGAAATGGATTTTCATTTGTAGCAAGACAAAAAAGAATACACATTGATGGCGATGAATTTTTTACAGACTTAGTTTTTTATAATCGGATATTACAATGCTTTGTCATTATCGAAATCAAAACAGATAAACTTACGCATCAGGATATAGGGCAACTACAGATGTATGTGAATTATTACGATCGAGTAGAAAAACTGCCTCGTGAAAATCCAACTATAGGTATTTTGCTTTGTGCAAATAAAAATGACGGCGTTGTAAAATTTACGCTGCCGGAAAACGAGAAAAATATTGTAGCCAGTCAATATAAACTATACCTACCTACTGAACAACAGTTGCTGGAAGCTGTAAATATAGAATTGCAAAATTTTGAGGAAGCCAAAGAAAATAATTAAGGAAACGACAAAACTGTAGCAAAATACTTTACCCGCAAGAGTAACGTTTTTTTAGTTTTATTTAAGACTTTTCCACCTTTACCACACTAACTATTTCCCTATTTTTGTAACAACCTAAAAAAATAACTAATGAAGAAATCCTTTTTAATAATGGCTGTAACCTCTGCAATGGCAACTTTTGGCCAAAATAAAAACGAAAAAATATCATACCCAACGACCAGCAAAGGTACTACGGTAGATGCTTATTTTGATGCAAAAGTCCCAGATCCCTACCGTTGGCTAGAAGACGACAAATCAGCTGAGACCGGTGCTTGGGTCAAAGCCCAAAACGAAGTAACCTACGGGTATCTCAACCAAATTCCGTTTCGTGATGCATTAAAAGCAAGAATGGAAAAACTGTGGAATTACGAAAAAATAGGTGCGCCTTTCAAAGAAGGGAATTTCACATATTACTACAAAAACAACGGTTTGCAAAACCAGTCGGTGTTGTATAGAAAAGATGTCAAAGGAACCGAAACGGTTTTCTTAGATCCCAACACCTTTTCTAAAGACGGAACCACATCACTTGGCGGATTGGATTTTTCCAAAGACGGTTCAAAAGTAGCCTATGCCATCTCAGAAGGTGGAAGCGACTGGCGAAAAGTAATCATCATGGATGCCATTACCAATACAATTATTGAAGACACCATTGTCGATGTAAAATTCAGCGGCGTGTCCTGGAGAGGGAACGAAGGGTTCTACTATTCCAGTTATGACAAACCAAAGGGAAGTGAATTATCAGCAAAAACAGATCAGCACAAACTCTATTTTCATAAATTAGGAACAGCTCAAAAAGACGATCAAATTATTTTTGGTGCCGATCAAAAACGCCGTTATGTAGGCGGTGGCGTGACTGAAGACGACCGCTACCTTATCATATCAGCGGCAAACTCCACCTATGGGAATGAGTTGTACATCAAAGATTTAACAAAACCCAACATTCCTATTGTGACCATTGTAGATAATTTCAAGAGTGACAACAGTATCATTGAAAACGAAGGCGGAAAATTATTCATAGAAACTGATTTGAATGCACCCAACAAACGCATTGTTACGGTGGATATCAAAAATCCAAAACCAGAAAATTGGAAAGACTTCATTCCAGAAACAGAGAATGTTTTATCACCATCAACAGGTGGCGGTTATTTCTTTGCAAATTACATGAAAGATGCCGTTTCATTAGTAAAACAATATGATTACACAGGAAAATTGATACGCGAAATCAAACTGCCAGGAGTAGGAACTGCGGGCGGTTTTAGCGGAAAGAAAAAAGAGAAAAACCTTTATTTCTCATTTACAAATTACATCACACCGGGTTCTATTTTTACTTTAGATACACAAACAGGAACCTCTGTTGTGTATGAAAAACCAAAAGTAGATTTCAATACAGATCTGTATGAGTCTAAACAAGTGTTTTATACCTCAAAAGACGGTACCAAAATCCCAATGATTATCACCCACAAAAAAGGATTAAAACTTGATGGGACAAATCCAACCATGCTTTACGGATATGGCGGATTCAACGTGAGTTTAACACCAAGTTTTAGCATAGCCAATGCCATCTGGATGGAAAACGGAGGCGTGTATGCCGTACCCAACTTACGTGGTGGTGGAGAATACGGAAAAAAATGGCATGATGCCGGAACCAAAATGCAAAAGCAAAACGTGTTTGACGATTTCATTGCAGCAGCCGAATATTTAATTGCACAAAAATACACCTCTTCACAATACTTAGCCATTCGTGGTGGGTCAAACGGAGGTTTGTTAGTAGGCGCTACCATGACACAACGCCCAGATTTAATGAAGGTAGCCTTGCCAGCAGTAGGTGTGATGGACATGTTGCGTTACCATACCTTTACCGCAGGAGCAGGTTGGGCGTATGATTACGGAACAGCTCAGGACAGCAAAGAAATGTTCAACTACATTCAAGGATATTCACCGGTACACAATGTAAAAACAGGAACCCAGTACCCAGCCACTATGGTTACTACAGGAGATCATGATGATAGAGTAGTTCCGGCACACAGCTTTAAGTTTGCTGCCGAGTTGCAAGAAAAACAAGTAGGAACAAACCCAACCCTTATTCGCATAGACATCAATGCAGGACACGGCGCTGGAAAATCAGTAGCAGCAACCATACAAGAAAACGTAGACATACAAGCCTTTACGCTCTACAACATGGGGATTATGACCATCCCTGCAAGTAAATAAAAGCAAAAGAGGTACGGTGCGGTTACTCTTTTTTAGGAGCTTAATCCTGCTATCCGTTACAATCTTTATATCCGCCGAAAAGGCGGAAATAAAGGATTTTCACTTCAAATGGAATTCACTGAACTCCTATGGAAATAAAAGTATAGTGAAGTAATCAGGGCTAGGGCATTCAACTCCTCAGACGATTTTCTTCACGAGAAATGAAGTCGTCACCACACAAATTTCAAAAAACGCTATTCGAAAGAGTAGCGTTTTTTTTTTTGGAATGTAGTTCTCGCTAAATTTCTTCAATCCCTAATGATTTGAAAAAATCAAAAGTACCATCATACATATAAGTTGGTCTTGTAATATCTTCATTATTGCCGAATGGAATATAAATTACCATTCCTTGTCTTGCTCTTGTAAGTAAAACTCTGTAAGAGTTAATTAAATAGTTAGTAATGTCATTACTATTTATATTTTGCCACTTTGTGCCTTTGAATTTTCTGTAGTTCCATTGATTATTGTCGTAAAATAAATCACCATCCCAAGCTACACATGTCCAATCTAATTCTAAGCCTTGAATGTCAAATTCTGTTGCAACTTCTTCTAAAAAGTAAGAAGAGCGAATATCATCTTTATCATTTAAAAACCAAATTGGCGCATTAATTTTAGCTTTCACATTTAATCCAAAAGGTCTCAAGCGAATTCCACCAGATGAAGCCACAACTCCGGTTCTTTCGGAACCTTTTGCTGATTTTTTTAACCAACCTCTAGCACTGTCTAGATCTCGGGTTATTTTAATTGGATAGTCTTTTTTGATAAAATTTATATAAATACTTTTAGCTTTGTCAATATCATTATTAATAATTTCTTGAATAAGATTTGATAATTGAGCGCTTCTAAATGATCTTAATGAAATGGATAGATGTAGTTGATCTTTTTTAATAGCTTTCCTTTCATTTAAAACAGTCAATGCTTCTTTGTCTTTAATGTAATTTCCATCCTCAATAATTTTTGAAGAATAATAAATATTCCAATCTTTAAACTTACCCGCAAATGGTCTAATCCATTCTTCTAATCCAGCTTCACCAGTATTGATTTCTTGTCCTCCTCCAATTAAACAAACTATTGTGCACCAATCCTGATGTCTGTCCATAACTTCAATAAGAAATTCAGGTTCTGATTTATCAAAATCAGTAATTCCTTTATTTCGTTTCATAAAATTAGAAGCTTGTTCTTTGGTCCAAGCTCGTTGCGCTTCATCAAAAATAGTTACTTTTTCAATGGGTGCTTTTCCATCTTTTATAGAAGCGTCTCTAAAATGATGAATATTTTGTATAAATGATTTTACTTGCGATTTTGCTATATCTTTTGTTAAGCTTTCGCCGTTTTCTTTTCCTGTAATTACTTTGTCTCTGGCTAATGCTTCTCTTAGTACATCGACTAAAGGCCCATTTCCTGATAAAAATACTGCGTGTTCTTCTTCTTTATAATTTGAGCGAAGATTGGCAATGTTTAAACCTGCTAAAGTTTTCCCAGCGCCAGGAACTCCAGTAATAAAACAAATAGATTTTCTATTGTTGTCCTTTGAAAAATCAATGATTTGAGAAATACATTCTGACGTTACTGATAAGTTTTCAGCTCCCGAATCACTTCTTGAAATTTCACTTACATTATGTTTTTTATATAATGCCGTAGCGGCTTCAATTATAGTCGGAGTCGGTTTGTAAATTGAGTTTTCCCAATATTCGATGTCAATTGTTTCTGTATCTTCAAAATGTATTAATGCAGCATTAATTACCTCTGACAAATTACTAGAATTCGCATAAATTGTTTCATATAAATTATCAAAACTAGGACAGTAAATATTTTCTAAATAAGGTGCTTTATCTGCGACTAAAATTGGAATGATTATTTTGTTATGACTTCCTTCGTGAAAATTATTCAAATCTAAACCATAATCAAAAGCTTGATTGGTTGCATATTTGTCATAGGTATTTGACCCTATTTTAAACTCCAATACAAAAATGCAGTTTTGAATGATTAATATATTGTCAACACGCTTTCCCATTCTAGGAATAGTAAATTCAAAATATATTTTTCCAGTAAAAAAGGAGATGGTGTCTTTTAGGATTTCTATTTGACTTTTCCATGCATTAGATTGTAGAATATTCAATTTATTCAAATCATATTGTCCAGAAATTTTACCGAAAATAGTTTGGGAATTTTCATTAATAAATTCATTAATGGTGCTGGAATAGTAAGCTCTATTCATCAAACAAGTCTTTAATTTTTACATCAAGAGCTTTTGCCAATTTTTCAACAACTTCAATAGAAACATTTCTTTCACCTTTTTCAATTGTTGGTAAATAGGTTCTGTCAATTTCAGCAAGATTTGCAAGTCTTTCTTGTGAAAGACCTTTAGCTTTTCTTAGCTCTTTTATTTTTAAACCTAGTTTTTGTTTAATATTCATGTTGACAAATATTACAAAATGTGGTCTATATTGCAACGGAGTATAGTCCGGTTTTTGTTATCTTTGAAAGAAAAATGCTGCCATGGAAGTCCAAAAAAGTAAATTTGATTATTGGTCCTTCATAGAAAAATACTATCCAAAATATTCCAATTGTGATAAAGTTTTATTAAGTGATATTCTTACCAAAAAGCTTAATGGAGAAGCAATTTGTAAAGAAGACGAAGAATATATAAAGGATAGGGATGATAGAAAGGAGTTATTTGATCTTGATAAAGAATTGCTCTGTGAGGCTTTTGAAAACTTTTTCAATAATGTTTATCCGCAACAACTTCGATAATCAAGTGTGCTTTATTTTCCCAATATTTTATTAAGGTGTTCGGTTTTTCATACAGCAATCGGTAAATTTGAGAATAGAACATTAAATAATAAAAATTATGACAGTACAAATTAACACCGACAATAACGTAGAGGGACATGCACGCTTAAAATCATATATCCAAGATGAGGTAGCCACTACTTTGGCTCGTTTTGAGGAAAAGGTAACTCGCCTTGAGGTACATTTAGGAGATGAAAATAGTGATAAAGGCGGAGTAAATGACAAGCGTTGTACCATTGAGGCTAGACCTATCAACATGCAGCCTGTAGCAGTTACAAACCACGCCGATACTACTGAAAAAGCTTTTCACGGCGCACTTGATAAAATAAAAAAAGTACTAGAAACCTCTTTCGAGAAAAAGAGAGCTTTTTAAACCATAGCCTTTTGGCACACTAAAAAAAAATGACACTGTCTTGTGGAGATAGTGTCATTTTTTTGGTTAAGAATCTTTAGAATTGCAATAGTAGTTTTTATTATTTTAATAGTAAATTAGTATGCTCGCTGTGATTCCAAAAAGTATTGAAAAGTAGTCATTTGAGAAAACGAAATTTATTAGAACAAAATAATGGAAAACATAAAATTATTCGAAAGCCAAAAAATACGTTCCTTGTGGGATAATGAACAAGAGAAATGGTTTTTCTCCATTGTAGATATCATTGCTGCTTTAACTGATAGTAATAATCCACAAGTGTATTGGCGTGTTTTAAAAAAACGACTTTTGGCTGAGGGAAATGAAACCGTTACAAATTGTAACGGTTTGAAAATGGTAGCTCCTGATGGTAAAATGCGTTTAACAGATGTTGCTGATACAGAGCAACTATTCCGTTTGATTCAATCTATTCCTTCGCCAAAAGCAGAGCCTTTTAAACAATGGTTAGCTAAAATAGGCTACGAACGAATAGAAGAGAGTCAAGATCCAGAAAAGGCGATTGATCGTGCTATGGAAAATTATTTGAAATTAGGATACTCTACAGCATGGATTAATCAGCGCTTGAAAAGCATCGAAGTTAGAAAAGAACTCACCGATGAATGGGAAAATAGAGGTGTTAAAAAAGGGCAGGAATTTGCTTCACTTACTGATATAATTACCCAAGCTTGGAGCGGAAACACAGTAAAGCAGTACAAGAATTTAAAAGGCTTAAAAAAAGAAAATCTAAGAGATAATATGACCAATTTAGAATTGGTATTAAATATGTTGGCGGAAGCAACCACAACAGAGATTAGTAAAGAAAACAATCCTAAAACCTTTGCAGATAATAAAAAAATTGCCCGAAAAGGCGGTGAAATTGCTGGAAATACCCGAAAGCAAATTGAAGAACAAACGGGTAAAAAAATTGTTAGCCCACAAAATGCTAAAGTTTTAAAAGAAGATAATAATAAATTAAAAGAATAGTTGAAACAACAAATTAAACGATGAACTAGTTTTAGAACGTTTTAAATCATAGCCTTTTGGCACACCAAAAAAAATGACACTGTCTTATGGAGATAGTGTCATTTTTTTTGGTAGCATACGTAAAAGTATTACTGGAACTGGTTACTGATCAAACAGTAAGTTGGCCAGCGCCTCATCACGCTCATAGACGTCTTCGTAAAAATGAATCACACCATCGGGATCTACCCAAGCGGTAAAATAACCTATGTAAACCGGAATTTTATTTTTTAGCGTATACCATTTTTCATCGCCGGTATCCATGGCGGCATTAATTTTTTCAGGATTCCATTTTGGGTCGTCTTTCATAATGGCTGCCGCTAGTTGTCTTGGTTTTGCAACCCGAATACATCCATGGCTAAAAGCGCGGTCTTCTCTGCCAAACAAACCTTTGGAGGGCGTATCATGCAGGTAAATTGAATTTGAATTGGGAAATAAAAATTTCACAAGACCTAGAGAATTATGATTTCCGGGTTTTTGTCGCACCAGATTGTCTTTCCACTCCATATTGTGTTGCTCCAAATAATTGGGGTTTTTAGCAATAGCGGGTAAGATTTCTTTTTTAATGATGCTTTGCGGCACATTCCAGTACGGTCTAAAAACAATATACTTCATGGGCGCGCTAAAAATCACTGTTTTATTCAGGGTCTTGCCCACCACAACTTTCGACTGGAGTTCGGGTTTTCCGTCTCTAAAAAAAGTAAGTTCGTAGGCAGGAATGTTAACTACAATCAGTTCTTTGGATTTTGTGATGTCTTTTGATATCCATCTGCAGCGTTCCATATTGATCATTAAGGTCCTAATTCTACTTTCCACTGGCACATTCATATACCGAATGTGTTTTGGTAAAATCGTTTTGTTCAAGAGATTGCCGCTTCTTTTCTTAAAGTGTAGTATTCCTTCAGCTAGTTCCTCGTCATAAACAGCACTTTTAGAATCGGTAGAAATATCTTTAGTGATAAACAAGCGGGTGCGAATGGCTGCAATGGTGGCTGCGCTGTCTCCAGGTTTGTAGGACGCAACAGTGGAGTCAATAGGAATGGGTTTCCAGCCGCCTTTTTTTTCTATTTTTCTATATTCTTCAAGAACGTTTTTTAATAAATAATACTGCTTGATGGCACCTTTTTCATTTTTATGAATCAACTTAGGATCAACTAATAAGGAGTCCAAATAGTCCACATAGGATTGTTTTTGTCTTGGTAGAAACCATCCTAGTTCTTTAGATTTCTCTGGATCAATACCGTGGAATACTTTGTCTACATAAAAGAAATATATGGCAGAGCATAGCAGCTCCGTGTTGATATTGGGTTTTTTAGTTTCGGCAGGACTTGTGAACAAAGCATCCAGTTTTTCCTTGTAGGGTATTTTGGTTCGCACGCCTTCTTCACTGATGTTGTTGACTTTATTGTACATAACGCCAGCAAACTCATTGATACCGTTTTTATCATACCAAATGTACTTGAACTGATGTTTGCGGTACAATTGCGCCACTTCGGTTTGATACTGTTGCAAGGCGGGATGCTGGGTAAAAAAAGTTTGAATTTGAGTGCTATCAAAAGTGGCTTCAAATACAGGGGTGCTTTTTGTAGCGTTTGTGGCGAGTTCCTTTTTCTTGCAAGAAACAAAGGTCAACAACAAGATAAAAACAAGGCAAAATACGGTAACGTACAGTTTTTTCATAAGACCAAATAATATTTTAAAAACAGCGGTTTTGTGATGCAAAATTAAGGTAAATAGGAACCTCACCGACCACAATGAAATAGTGTCAAGCTTGTGGTAAGACTACTACTGTTTGTTTTATTTTATATTTTTTTAAAAAGTAAAAATAGTAAATTACTGTAAATAAACGTTTTGCAAAGTAATTTTTGTTTTGTTTAACTGCATTAGGATTACAAAACAAGGGTTCTAATCCAATAATTATACAACAAATGAGCAAATACTTGTAACTAATATCTAGTTTTTATGGCGCTATTTTGTTGTTTGGTACTGTTGTGAGTATTGAATAGCTTTTTGGTGCCAAATAGTTTTGTATTTCAGGCTGTTGCCAAAGATATAAAGCTGATAATCCTGTACCTTTATTTTGACGGAATGCACCATGTAGTATGAAAAAAAGAATCTTGAATATAATAAACCATCTCAAAGCCATGCCTTACAATAAAATCTTAAAGGGTGTTGGTGTTTTTATAGTGGTACTTGTGGCTGTATTGGTGCTAGTTACCGGACTCTTCTCTTGGTATTTTACAAGCCATAAAAAAGAAATTGTAGCACTTGTAAATGCTAAAATCAATGAAAAAAGCACCGCGTCAGTAGTTATAGGTGACATAGATTATAAGTTGTTCAAGGGTTTTCCTAGCATGACATTGGCTTTAAGCCAAGTTGTAGTAAGAGATAGCATGTGGCAAGCACACAAAAGGACACTGCTTCGTGCCGAAAAAATCGAGTTGCGATTGAACGTAATAGCACTTTTGGGCAATCAAATTGAAATGGATAAAATTGAAATTCAGCATGCCAAAATCCATCTTTTTAAAGGGAAAAACGGTTTAGACAATACGCTTTTGTTTCGGGTTAAACCCAAAAATAAAGAGGAGAATAAAAAATCGCCACCATCCATTGATCAAATAATTTTAAGCCAAGTTCGGTTTATATCTGAGCATCAAGAAAACCACAAACTGTTTGATTTTGATTCCATTTCTTTGCAAAGTAAAGTGCAATATGATGGAGATAATTGGCATGCCTTCGCTGATTTGAGTACACACGCAAGAAGCATGGCATTTAACACACAAAGAGGTAGTTTTATAGAAAATAAAAAAGTGGAAGGCCTTTTGGGTTTAGATTTTAATGCCGAAAGTAATTCCATTGCTGTGGTGTCTAAGGAACTGGCTATAGGAAATACGTTTTTTGAGGTTGATGCCCGTTTTAATTTAGACCCTAATACATCACCTTTTAAAATTGCGTTAAACGCGACCTTGCTTTGGCGTGAAGCCTCAAGTTTATTGAGCAATAACATTAGTGAAAAGGTAAATCAATTTGATTTTAAAAAACCCATTCAGGTGGGTTGTACTATAAACGGAGACATGAGTAAAACGGGTGATCCGGAAATTATAGTGCAAGCCAAAATAAAAAACAATGATTTAAAACTTCCTGATGGACTAATTACAGCCTGCACCTTTGATGCTACGTTTACCAATAATTATAAAAAAGGAGCGGGTTTTAATGATGCTAATTCAGCCATTACGATTACCGATATGAAAGGAAAGTTTAAAACCATCCCTTTTGAAATTCCTATCGGAATCATTTTGAATTTGGAGAAAACAGAAGCAGCTGGAAGTTTTCGATCTAATTTCTCGATTACACAATTGAATCAAGTGATCAATAAAGAATTGATGCATTTTTCTGGCGGTCAAGCCAAAGTGAATTTAGATTTTAAGTTTGATGTTCAAAAGTTACGCATTAAAAAACCCAAGTTTACTGGTAATGTTTATGTTAAAGATGCTATTGTAAATTATGGCCCACGAAACCTGACGTTTCTTAAAACCGATATACAACTTGACTTTACAGAGAAAGCGTTGCTCATTAAAAAAATTAATTTCAAGGACAACCGCAACTCGGTTTTTATGGACGGTCGTATAGACAATTTCATGACCCTGTACTATGACAATCCTGAAAAAATGATTGTGAATTGGGATATCTACGCTCCTTTTTTAGATGTGAAACAATGTATAGTAGCCTTAACGAGTAGCAGTGGTAAGCCAGCCATTCAAGAAAAATCACAAGATTCATTCTCAAAAGAATTGTATGAAGTCATAGATAAATGCCAAGTTGTACTAAAGCTAAAAGCAGATAAAATGACGTACAGCAAACTTGTGGCTACCCAAACCAAAGCAACAATTGTATTGGCAAATAATTCTTTACGCGTAAATAATGCCAGCGTGCAATGTGCAGGCGGAACCGTAGATTTTGAAGGGCAATTGACTCCAGAAAAAGATCATTTTAAATGGCAGTCAGAAACAAAAATACAGAAAGTAAACTTGAATCAATTTTTAGAAGGATTGAACAACTTTGGCATCACATCTTTTGAACCTCGCAATGTCAAAGGGAAGCTTACCGCAACTGCTGCCGTGCAAGGACTGTTGCAACCTGGCGGACAGCTTAAAACCAACTCCATGACAGGTGTAGCCAAATTTGAAGTGGTAAAAGGAGCGTTGATAGATTTTAAACCTATTACTAACATTGCCAAGTTTGCCTTTCCTTTTCGTGATGTAAATACTATTTCCTTCAGTGATTTATCAGGTGATTTCAAAATAAATGGTGAAAAAATTCAGGTAAACGCTTTAAAAGTGAGTTCGAATGTGCTGAATTTAGATGCAAAAGGAGTATATTCGTATGGTAGAGGAACTCGCTTGGCTATGACTATTCCATTGCGAAATCCAAAAAAAGATCACTTACTCGCAACGGATAAAGAGCGAGAAGAAAAACGTACCAAAGGCATCGTGTTGCACTTACTAGCCGCAGATGTCGATGGGAAAATTAAAATTAAATGGAACAAAAATCATGAATAAAGCAATTTTTTTCAGTAAGTCTGTATGTCTTTTTGTAGTAGTTTTTTTGGTGTGTGGAGCACCTTTTGCAACAGCACAACAGCAAAAAGATAAAGACGCCATTCATACCGTACTCAATAATTGGCACAAAGCCGCAGCAGAAGCAAACTATAAAGACTATTTTAGTTTAATGACCGATGATGCCGTTTTTATTGGCACCGATGCAACAGAAAATTGGGATAAAAAAGCCTTTCAAGCCTACGCAAAACCTCATTTTGATAAAGGTAAAGCTTGGAGTTTTACACCGCTGGAACGACATTTGTTTTTTGATAAAACCGGAACTACAGCTTGGTTTGATGAATTGCTTGACACCCAAATGAAAATTTGCAGAGGATCTGGTGTTTTGATAAAAGTGGGAAATCAGTGGAAAATACAGCATTATGTTTTATCCATGACCATTCCTAATGAAAATTCTAGCAAAGTGATTGAATTGAAAGCAGCAAGCGAGTCGGTTATTATCGATAAGCTCAAAGCTCAAGGAATAAAAAACTAAGAGCTAGTTCTTTTTTTAAGCAAGAAAAGGTTTCGTTATCGAGAGTTTGTCTCTTGATTTTTCATTTTTTTGATACTTTGACATTCTATCTTATATAATTCCTTAATTTTGCCCAAATATTCAAAAAAAGTGGGAAGCAAAAATAAATTAAAGAGGTTCAAAGAAAACGAGACATTCAATAACGTTTTTCAACCAACGAGAGAAGAAGTAGTAGGTGATTTATTTCCGTTGAAAGGAAAGTGGAATACAGATTTTTTTAAAAATGACAATCCACTTGTTTTAGAATTGGGTTGCGGAAAAGGCGAATATTCTGTGGGACTTGCTGAAAGATATCCAAACAAAAATTTTGTAGGTATCGATATCAAAGGAGCTCGTTTTTGGCGTGGAGCTAAAACAGCGGTTGAAACCGGCTTGTATAATGTGGCTTTTATTCGAACTCAAATTGAACTCATCAACCATATTTTTGCTGAAAACGAAGTAGATGAAATCTGGATCACTTTTCCAGATCCACAAATAAAATACAAGCGAACAAAACACCGAATGACAAATTCAGAGTTTTTACAATTGTATAAAAAAATCCTCAAAAAAGACGGTGTTGTAAACTTAAAAACCGATAGTGAGTTCATGCATGGATATACGCTAGGTTTGCTACACGGTGAAGGTCATGAGGTTTTGTATGCCAATCACAATGTGTATGTTAATGAAGGAAGTCCAGAAGAGGTAACTGCTTTTCAGACGTTCTATGAAAAACAATACTTAGAAATTAACAAAGCAATAACATATATTCGATTCAAAATCAAAGAATAGTTTTATATTTGAGGCAGATATTTCTGTACTAGCACTTTGACTATGAATTTAATCACTTCCTTGTTTTTGGGTTTTATTACCGCTTTTGTAGGGATTACACCTCCGGGCTTAATCAATATGACTGCCGCCAAAGTCAATATCAAGGAAGGGAAAAGTAGTGCCTACTGGTTTGTACTAGGCGCTGTAATTGTGATCTTTTTTCAGGCGGCCTTGGCACTTTTTTTCGCCCAATTTATCAAAGAACGTCCAGATGTTATAGTGCTCTTGCGTGAAATAGGTTTTGGAATATTTGCTTTACTCACCATTTATTTTTTGTTTTTAGCCAAAAAACCGGTTAAGAAAAAAGACAAAATCAAGAAACGAAGTACGTCCACACGTTTTTTCTTAGGCATGCTACTGTCTGCACTTAATTTTTTCCCTATTCCGTATTATGTTTTTGTAGGGGTTACACTTGCTTCCTACAACTTATTTTATTTTGATACTACCCATGTCTTTATTTTTGTTTCTGGGGTAGTGTTAGGATCTTTTTTAGTCTTTTATTGTTACATCACTTTTTTTCAAAAAATTCAAGATAAGACAGATTATCTCATGCGCAACATGAATACCATAATTGGCAGTATTACAGGTTTGATATCTCTTTTCACCTTAGTAAATATTGTTCGATACTATTGGGGATAATTCTTGTAACTCATTGTAGAACTCCACAATCATGACTGATACTAATTTCTTTGAACGTGTTTATGATATCGTAAGGCAAATACCTCATGGTAAAGTAACTTCATACGGCGCTATTGCAAAAGCGCTAGGAGCAGCGCGATCAGCCAGAATGGTGGGTTGGGCCATGAATGCATCACACACTCTTGAGGATGTTCCTGCACACAGAGTTGTTAATAGAAATGGTTTGCTTACTGGCAAAATGCACTTTGATGGCACCAATTTAATGCAACAACTTCTAGAAAACGAGGGAATTGTAGTGCTAGACAACCAAATTGTTGATTTTAAGAAACATTTTTGGCAGCCCGAAACCGCCGTTGAGTAACAATTTTAAGCTGAAAATCAGTTATAATTCCTACTGATTGATAAATCAATAAATGCAATGTAAATCCTTTAAAATATTAACTTTTCATCCTATCTTTGTAATCTGAAATGAGTTTAAATAAACATAATGTAGCATTCTAAAAATACTATTAGAATAAATAAACACACCATGAAACTAGATAGAAAAGAAATACTTAAAGCCCTAGAAACAATTACAATTGCTGGTGAAGGAAAGAATATGGTAGAGAGCGGTGCAATTACAAACGTAATCACTTTTGGAGATGAGGTAGTTGTTGATTTAGTATTGCATACACCAGCGATGCACATCAAGAAACGCGCTGAAGATGATATCAAAAAAACGATCCTTGAATTGGTTTCGGCTGAAGCCAAAATTAAAATCAATACGAAAGTTGAAGTAGCTGATAAGCCAGAAATTAAAGGAAAATCAATACCAGGAATCAAAAATATTATAGCCGTAGCCTCTGGAAAAGGAGGAGTAGGTAAATCAACAGTTACAGCAAACCTAGCTGTAACATTAGCAAAAATGGGTTTTTCAGTAGGGATTTTAGATGCTGATATTTACGGACCATCTATGCCTATTATGTTTGATGTTGAAAATGAAAAACCAATATCAGTTACTGTTGATGGAAGGTCTAAAATGAAACCAGTAGAAAGTTATGAAGTTAAAATTCTATCTATTGGGTTTTTTACAGCACCAAGTCAAGCCGTAATCTGGAGAGGACCAATGGCTTCCAAAGCATTGAACCAAATGATTTTTGATGCTGATTGGGGAGAACTTGATTTTATGCTTATTGATTTGCCTCCAGGAACAGGAGATATTCACTTGTCTATTGTACAATCATTGCCTATTACCGGTGCCGTTGTAGTAAGTACACCACAAGCGGTTGCTTTGGCTGATGCCAAAAAAGGTGTATCCATGTTCTTGTCTGAAGCTATCAACGTTCCTGTTTTAGGAATTATTGAAAACATGGCGTATTTCACACCCGAAGAGTTACCAGAAAACAAATACTACATCTTTGGTCAAGAAGGAGCCAAGAATCTTTCAGAGGATTTAGGCGTACCTTTCTTGGGGGAAATTCCAATTGTACAATCTATTCGCGAAGCTGGAGATTACGGTCGTCCTGCAGCCATGCAAATGGCCTCAGTAGTAGAACATATTTTTGATGAGGTAACCCGCAATGTAGTGCGTGAGGTAGTAGCTCGTAACGAAAGTTTACCAGCCACCGAAGCAGTAAAAATAACAACAATGGCCGGTTGCTCAGCGGTAAAAAAATAATATTAGAATTTTTTGAAAATGATTTATAATCTTTCAATTTTCTAATCTTTCACTCTTTAAATAAAGAAAATGACAACAGAAGAATTAACAATAGAAGTTCAAAAAGCACTCGAAGAAATAAGACCTTTCTTGAATTCAGATGGGGGCGATATTACACTTATCTCCATTGAAGATGACAAGCATGTAAAGGTTCGTCTTGAAGGAGCTTGCACCAGTTGTAGCGTAAACCAAATGACGCTGCGAGCAGGTGTTGAAACAACCATCAAAAAATTTGCTCCTCAAATAGAAACTGTTGTCAATATTTTATAACATCAGTATGGCGTGACCCTTTTATTAAAATAGGCTACAAGTAGTACAACTGAGAAGCCTATTTTAATAAAACGGTCAGGCTATCCGCTCCGCTTTGGCGGATTGCTTCTATCCTTCACGCGGGCGCAACTAACTACATAATCGTAACACACACAATAGAATAGCATGGATGTATTAATCAAAATAAAAGATAGAGAAGGAGTAGTGCATGAATTACAAGCTCCTACAGATATGGCAATGAATATAATGGAGCTTTGTAAAGCTTATGAACTTCCTGTAGAAGGAACTTGTGGCGGTATGGCCATGTGTGCTTCTTGCCAATGCTATGTTTTAAATGATGTTGCCCTGCCAGAAATGGGTGATGATGAAGAGGCCATGTTATCTGAAGCTTTTTATGTTAAATCAAACAGCCGTTTGGGATGCCAAATCCCAATTACAGAAGAGTTAGAAGGATTAGAATTAGAATTAGCTCCTGAAAATTAAGCAAAAGTTACCACTAACATACAACCTCAAATAATGAAAATTATTTGAGGTTTTTTTTTATTCAAAATAAAAGAGATATATTCGTACAGTAAAAATCACATTTCAAATTTTCATTACGAATACATGGACCTTACGACCTATTCCCCTGGATTGCATAAACTAGTTACCTTGCAAGTTCAGGACTCTCAAAAATTAACGGATAGTGCCGGTTTCACTAAGGTTACAGAAGAAATTCTGACTCAATTTTCGCTAGAAAAAGTAGGTGTCGTAGTTCATGATTTCGAAAATAGAAGTTTCACCATTTCATTTTGCCTCAAAGAATCCCACATTTGTATTCACACTTGGCCTGAGTACAACCAGCTGACTTTAGATGTCTATTTGTGCAATTATTTACAAGACAATTCACAAAAAGTAAAAGATGTAATGGCTGCCTATGTTTCTTATTTTGATGGGGTGCTTATAAAAGATTTCGAAATTAACAGATAATACGCATGGAAGTTACCTGTACAAATTGCAATCATACCACACAATTAGATCTAAACTTTGATGTAAAAATCTATGCGTGTACCAATTGCGTTTATGTTTATCAAGAACGAGATGGTTTACTATTTAAAGATCAATTAAGACCATTTACATTTTCAGATCAATTACTAGTGGGTCAAGTAGGTTTTTTTAACAATACCGATTATACCATTACGGGGATTTTGGTCAAAGAAAATGAAGGATTTGAATGGACGGAATACATCCTGCAAGGCAAAGAAAATTTTTTATATCTATCCGAAGCCGATGGGCACTGGATTATTCTTGAAGAAATAGAATTTGCTTCAAAAGTAGGGAATCATCCATTAACGGTTGATTATGAAGAACTAACTTTTGACAGATACGATTATTTCTATCCCAAATTAATAGCAGCTCGCGGTTTTTTTGACTTTGATATTTTTGAGAAAGCAGAGCTCATTGAGTATATAAATCCGCCTCAAGTACTTTCTTTTGAACGAAATGGAAGCGAACAAAATGCTTTTTTGGGGAAACACATTTCTAAAGCAGCTGTAAAAAAAGCCTTCAATGCTTCTTATTTACCCACTAAAGTTGGTGTAGGAATGGTGCAGCCTTTTCTGTTTAACTTGCGTAATTTAGCCATTACTTTATGTTGTGTTTTGGCATTAATTTTAGTGTCTAACTGGTATTTAAACAAAGATCGTGTTCGAACAGAAGTCCTGGATACCCAATTAGCGTTGGCTAACTTTACTAATAAAGATTTTGTAAGTCCTAGTTTTACACTCACCGGTAGCGCTGCACCATTAAAAGTACAGTTGTATGCACCCGTGAGCAATTCATGGGTCAATGTTCAAGTGGCGCTGATCAACGAAAAAACAGGTGAAGAAGTTTATGCTAGTAAAGATATTGAGCATTATTCAGGCTACACAGATGGTGAGTCATGGACCGAAGGTTCAAACTCGGAGGAGTTTAATTTATGTGGTGTCCCAGCGGGTACCTATCATTTAAACATCACCCCAATGAAAGCACCAGAGGATGTGACCAGTGATTTTATGAATGTAAAAGTGGTATGGAGCGAGCCTTCATCCAGAAATATTTGGCTCATTTTAATAATCATGGTTGTTTTTGTACTGGTCTTGTATTATGTAGAGAAAAATTTCGAAGCTAAAAGATGGGGAGAAACTAACGAGTCTTTTTTTAATTCTTAAGTATGGATAAGATTTTAGATTTTATGCGCAGTAATGCTCTTTCACTTGTAATAGGAGCACTTTTTTATGCATTGTTTTTATATTACAACACCTCTGGAAGTCAGTTGTGTGATTGCGAATCTACCGAAAATTATAGACCTTCCTCTTCAAATTCACGCGGTGCAGTAAACCGTTTTTATCATAAATAAATTAATTTTAAACTATCAAATATGGATTTTATCGCTTCAAAACCTATTTTAAACTCGCTTGTTTTTTCACTTTTAGGAATTATCATTTTGCTGATAGCGTACTTTATTATTGAAAAACTAACTCCCGAGAATACTTGGAAACAAATTACAGAAAAAAATAATACCGCTGTAGCTATTGTTTTTGGTGCACTTATTATTGGTTTTTCAATGATTATTAGTGCCGCAATACATGGGTAAAAAATTTTTAAAGTTTGAATACCTACTTCTTTTTGCTGTTTTTACAATTGCAACCTGTGGTTTGGTATATGAACTAGTCGCAGGAACGCTTGCCAGTTATTTATTAGGCGATTCAGTGAAACAGTTTTCGTTTATCATAGGGGTCTATCTTTTCTCCATGGGAGTAGGTTCTTATTTTTCTAAATTCCTAACTAAGAACATGCTCAACACCTTTGTTGAAATTGAAATCTTGGTTGGACTTATTGGTGGTTTAAGTTCAGTGGTGCTGTTCTTACTGTTTGAGAGCGTGTACTCTTTTCAATTTATTTTATACCTTTTGGTGTTTGTAACAGGCTGTCTTGTAGGACTTGAAATCCCATTGTTGATGAACATTTTAAAAGACAAAGTACAGTTTAGAGACTTGGTTTCTAATGTGTTTACTTTTGATTATATCGGTGCATTATTGGCATCCATATTATTTCCGTTAGTGTTGGTTCCTAAACTCGGAATCATGGGAACTTCCTTGTTTTTTGGGATGATCAACGTGAGTATTGCCATTGCCTTGTGCTTTCTTTTAAAAGCCGAATTGAAGAGCGTATATCTATTAAGAACCAAGGCCATTGGAGCTTTCTTAATCTTGTTTGTAGTGTACTTGTTTTCAAATTCTATTTTGTCATATTCTGAGGGTAAACTGTATGGGGAAAATATTATTTACTCAAATGCAACTCCCTACCAGCGCATTGTGCTTACTCATAACAAGAGTGATTACCGCTTGTACTTGAATAATAATTTGCAATTCAGCTCAACAGATGAATACAGATATCATGAAGCACTGGTGCATCCTGCTATGTCTATGGCTAAAAAAGTAGATAATGTTTTGGTTTTAGGCGGTGGAGACGGATTAGCCGTTCGAGAAATTTTGAAATACAAAGATGTAAAGCATGTTACTCTTGTAGATCTTGATGAAGGAATGACCAAGATGTTTCAAACCAATTCTGTTTTAACTAAATTCAATGCAAATTCCTTGAATAATCCCAAAGTAGAAGTACTCAACAGAGATGCTTTTGTATGGGCTAAGAATACCAAAAAACAATATGATGTAGTGGTGGTGGACTTTCCAGATCCTTCAAATTACAGCTTAGGGAAGTTGTATTCTTGGAGTTTTTACAGCACCCTCAAACAAATTTTAACTCCTGATGCCGTGGTGGTAGTGCAAACAACCTCGCCGTATTTTGCTCCAAAATCGTTTTGGTGTATCAATAAAACCATGATGGAAGTTTTTCCTCAGGTGGATGCGTATCATGCCTATGTTCCCTCTTTTGGAGAATGGGGGTTTTCCATTGCTCTGAATGGGTTTCAAACTAATTTTAACAGGGTCAACAGACAAGTAGAAGGGTTGCGTTTTTACAATTATCAGTTTGATAAATTCAATTATTTTGCCAAAGATATGATTTCAAAAGACATTGAAATCAATCGATTAGATAACCAAATTTTAGTGCGCTACTTTGATGAAGAATGGGGAAAATTATAATACCTCGAGACGCTTTTTTGTAAAGACGGTTGGATTAGCTTTATTAGCAGTTCCGTTTTTGCAGGCTTGTCAAGAAAAGGTGATTCAGGTTCTTATTCGTTTGTCTGGCACCAATCATATCTTGGGTCACCGATTGCGTACCAAAAACTTTCCAAAACCAACCAAGCAAATTCATATTCCCTATTTAATTGTGGGAGGCGGAATATCCGGGCTAAGTGCTGCTAGGCAATTTTCAAAAAAAGGAATTCATGATTTTTTAGTGGTGGAATTAGAAAACCATTTGGGAGGAAATTCATCAAGTGGAGAAAATAAGTATTCTAAATATCCGCTAGGAGCGCACTACTTACCATTGCCTAATAAAGCCGATCAAGAACTGCTTGATTTTCTTGAGGAAGAAGCCATTATTCAAGGTTATGACCATGAGGGTTTTCCAATATTTGATGCGCAACAACTCACATTTGCACCAGATGAAAGATTGTTTTATAGAAACAATTGGCAGGAAGGTTTGGTGCCAAAAACTGGAAACACGCCAGATGAAGATGCACAAATTCAAGATTTTTTCTTGAAGATGAGTACTTTTAGAACGGGTAAAGATAAAGATGGAGTGTATTATTTTGATATTCCGTTATCCAAGTCTTCTCAGGACTCATCCATACGAGCTTTAGACAAAATGACAATGCTGCAATGGTGCGCGCAAGATGGGTATACAGCGCAACCACTCTTGAATTACATTGATTATTGCTGTAGAGATGATTTTGGTTTAGGGATCAAAGAAGTTTCGGCTTGGGCCGGTATACACTACTTTGCAGCTCGTAAGCAAGACACGGCTCCAGATGGAAATGATACCGTACTTACTTGGCCAGAAGGAAATGCGCGTTTAGCATCACATTTAAAAAAATATGCTCATTCTAAAACACTAACCAATCACATTGTATTTGATATAAAAATTGAAAATAAGAAAGTAATTGCTGCCACATATGATGCGCAAAATCAAACTTCACTTGAGATAATTGCCGATAAGGTTATTATGGCTACACCTCAGTTTGTCAATCAATACTTTTTTAAGGATCGAAAAAAAATCACTAAAGATTTTCATTACGCACCATGGTTTTTGGCAACTCTAGTAGTTTCAGAACTTCCAGATAATGGTAGTTTTCCTTTGTGTTGGGACAATGTAATTTATGGTTCAAAAGGGTTGGGGTATATCTACGACCAACATCAAACTTTAGAGCAAATCCAACCCAAAAAAGTGATTACGTACTACTATAGTTTTTCAACGGTTGAGATCAAGGAAAATCGCAGACTTTTGTACTCCCAAAAAGAAAGCTATTGGAAACAAATAGTTCTTAACGATTTAAAAATGGCACATCCCACCATTGAAAGTTTTATAGAGGACATACACATTCATAGATTGGGACATGGAATGATTAGTCCTGTTCCGGATTTTATTTTTGGTCAAGCCAAAAAAGAAGCTTCAGCTAGCATTGATAATCGGATTTTATTTGCTCATTCTGATTTGGCTGGAATTTCAATTTTTGAAGAAGCATTTCATCAAGGTATTAATATTGTTAACACAATTCTAGATGGAACAACCGTGGATTGATAAGCCTAAAACAGATGTTGTTTTTATTCTAGCACCTGCTTTTTTTCTGGTTGCTGTTGTTTTTTTATTTCAAGATGCGTTACAGTATGTGGAGGAGCATTTTTCCTTTTATACCTGGTTGTTTCTGATTGTTTTTATAGATGTGGCTCATGTGTATGCTACCTTGTTTAAAACGTATTTTGTTCCAGAGGCATTTCAAAAAAAACGGTCTTTATTGATTTTTCTCCCGATTTTATGTTTTGTAATTGGTATGATTCTCTTTAGTTTTGGAAGCCTTGTCTTTTGGTCAGTCTTGGCGTATGTAGCTGTTTTTCATTTTATAAGGCAGCAATATGGATTCATGCGCTTGTATTCACGTAAAGAAGTAAAAACCAAGTGGAGTACTTTTTTCGATGCTTTAGTTATTTATACCGCTACAGGATATCCTATGTTGTATTGGTTTTTCTCAACACCTAGAGCTTTCAACTGGTTCACGCCCCATGATTTTGTAAAACTTGAACATCAAGGGATTTTAAGTGTATTGGGTTGGGTTTACGCACTAATTCTTGTAAGTTATCTAGTTTTTACGGGGTATAAATATGTAAAAGATCAGTATTTTAATATTCCAAAAAATGCCATTATTGCCGGAACTTTTTTATCATGGTATTTCGGAATCGTATATTTTAATAATGATTTGGTTTTTACGTTACTCAATGTGGTTTCTCACGGTATTCCGTATATGGCTTTGATTTATCTTAATGACATTCAAAAAAATAGTACCAATTCATATCGTTTTTTAGGTTCTCTGCGTGGCGCTAGAGGAGTACTTCTTTTTATTAGTTTTGTGCTTTTTATCGCTTTTTGCGAAGAATATTTTTGGGAAATATTGGTTTGGAACGATCAGTTTGCTGTTGTTAATTATGATTTTTCTAGCTGGCAATTTATCTTGGTTCCCTTACTCACAGTACCTCAATTTACCCATTACTTGCTTGATGGTTTTATTTGGAAATCCAAGTAAAAATTTGCTGTGTAAAGTCGGTTTTTAATTTTCGTTCTGCGAAGTAATCTTTTCGCAACAGTTTAAATATAGTCTTTTAAAAGTGTGGGGCCTTCAAGGATTTCTTTTACTACCTGCAGCGTACCATCTTCTTTAGTATCAATAAACCATTTTATTAATGTTATGGTTCCTTCAACGATTTCTATTCCGGTTATGCTACGCGGATGTACGCAACTACCGTCGTTAAAATAAGGAACAGTATGAGCATTGGGATAAGAAAAACTAGGTCTGTGTGTATGTCCTACAATGGTAAGTTTCCTATTGTTATTTGCAATCCATTTTTTTATTCTGAGTTCAATTTTTATGCGTTCCACATAATTTTTTGCTGGACTTGTAGGATCAGAAATTCCCCATATTTGCAGTGGTCTCCATAATATTCGTACTAAAAACCGATTTATTTTCCAACCTACATAATTCATATAATCGGCTTGATGACCGTGGGTTAAAAACAATTCTTGTTTGGTTTCTTTATGTTGTAGAACTAAAGCTTCGTGACATTGAATACCAGTAAACAGGGGCTGAACGGTATCGTTTTGAGTATTGGTATAGGTAAACAGTATTTTTTCAACATTTTTTTTGTCCTTAAAATTCATTTCATGATTCCCCCAAATTTTAAAATACCGATTTGAATCGTGGAATTTTTTTAACAACAAGTACACGCTTTTATGGGCTTCAAAAATGGTTTTGAAATAGACGTTTTCCCATAATTCATCACCGTCACCAAGTTCAAAATAAGAAAAGCCTTCTTTGTAATATTGGGTCATGGCGTGAAAATACACATTTCTATTGTCTGCAAAGTCATCTGCAAAACTATTATCACTTCTGTGGCAATCACTAAATAAAATGAATTTTGATGTGTCATCAAAGGGAATTCTTGCTGCTTCTGTGTATGCTCTTGTTAATCTTTTTTGGGATGACATCTTTGCTTTTTAGTGCAATAAAGATAAAAAAAATACGGTAAAAAGTAGTCCATAAGCCTACTCTTTACCGTATTTATTATTTAAAATCCTGGCTTAAGCCAAAGCGACATTTAGTGTTAATGACTCTTCTATAGCATCCCAAAGTCCAATTCTTTTTTCTAATGCCATTTTCGAAACTTCCTCCACATCTGACCATTTTTGTTCGTCAGTACCACATAGCTCTGTGATCATTTTCATGGCCATTGGTCCGTGTTCGTCACCGTCAAGTTCAATATGTCTTTCAAAATAATAGATAAGTTTACTCAAGTCTGTTTCAGGGAAATTAGCTTGAAAGTTCTTCAAGATTTCAGTAAACATACTTGGAATTAAATCTTCTCTACCAAAAGTGAAAGCAGCGGCAATTTCATGAGATTTACCTTCTTCAATAACTCGGAAAGTAAAGTCTAAAAAAGCTTTAATGTTGGGATGTAAATTACTTGTTTTAATAGCAACAAAAATATTTTTCAAAGAGTCTACTTCTTGTAAAAAGCTTTTGATTCCATTGGTATCTGCTTGACACGCTTCCATGGCCTCAATATACATTTCATAATGACTGGAACGTTTACCATCAAGAGTCAAATCAGACTCTTCGGCTAATACAATTTCATTGATTAAATATCTCGTTTCAGGATTTACAGTTGCAAACCAAGGTGTTGTTGTGCAGGTAAGCTTTGACTGAAGCGCTTTTAAAAGTGACATAAAATCCCAAACAGCGTAGACGTGATTTTCAAGAAAACACTGTAAATCTTCAATTGTTCTCACTTTGTTGTACAATGTGTGCTGCAGTAATTGTTCTTTTTGTGATTGAATACTTTTGTTTATTGTGGCAATATTCATAGGTGGTATTTTTGTGTAAAGATAAAAAAGCTTCTTGTTTCCAAGAAGCCTTTGTTATCATTTTTAAGTATACTTTAATAAACGTTTACTACTACTTAAAAGCTGGAATTCCAGTAATATCCATACCTGTGATTAGCAAGTGAATGTCGTGTGTCCCTTCGTATGTAATTACAGATTCTAAGTTCATCATGTGGCGCATAATTGAGTATTCTCCAGTAATCCCCATTCCACCTAAAATTTGTCTGGCTTCACGAGCTATATTGATAGCCATGTCAACATTGTTTCTTTTGGCCATCGAGATTTGAGCCGTTGTTGCTTTTCCTTCATTTCGTAAAACACCAAGTCTCCAAGTTAGTAATTGTGCTTTGGTGATTTCGGTAATCATTTCCGCCAATTTCTTTTGTTGTAATTGTGTTCCTGCAATTGGTTTGTCAAACTGAATTCTTTCTTTAGCATAACGCAAAGCAGTATCGTAGCAATCCATAGCGGCACCAATAGCGCCCCAAGCAATTCCGTAACGAGCCGAGTCTAAGCAACCAAGCGGTGCTCCTAATCCAGATTTATTTGGTAAAAGGTTTTCTTTTGGAACCTTTACGTTGTCAAAAATTAATTCTCCTGTAGATGATGCACGAAGCGACCATTTGTTGTGCGTTTCTGGAGTAGTGAAACCTTCCATGCCACGCTCTACAATCAAACCGTGAATTCTACCTTCTTCATTTTTAGCCCAAACTACAGCAATATCTGCAAACGGAGCATTAGAAATCCACATTTTGGCACCATTTAAAAGGTAATGGTCACCCATGTCCTTAAAGTTGGTTGTCATTCCACCAGGATTAGATCCATGATCAGGTTCGGTCAAGCCAAAACAACCCATGAATTCTCCGGTAGCTAATTTTGGTAAGTATTTCATGCGTTGCTCTTCGTTTCCATATTTCCAAATAGGATACATCACTAAAGAGGATTGCACAGATGAAGTAGAACGAACACCAGAATCTCCGCGCTCAATTTCTTGCATGATCAAACCGTATGATATTTGGTCTAAACCAGCACCTCCGTATTCAACAGGGATGTACGGACCAAAACCACCAATTTCACCCAAACCTTTTATAATTTGTTTCGGGAATTCAGCACGTTGTGCAAAGTCTTCAATAATAGGCGATACTTTTTTTTTTACCCAAGCACGTGCCGATTCGCGCACTAGTTTGTGTTCTTCGGTTAGTAAATCGTCTAAGTTATAATAATCTGGTGATTGAAATAAGTCTGGTTTCATGGTTTAGAATTTTATAGCTACAAATTTACATAAAGAAATATAACAAAACCATTAACAATTGTTATATTTTTGTACGACTTGATTTTTTAATTAAATTTCAATTGATTTTTATAGATTATTTGTGAAATTCTGATATCTCTTAAAAAATGAGTTTCTTTACAGGCTCAAAAAAACAACAAATGAAAACTTATTTTTTATATCTGATCTCTTTCTTTTCATTTTTTTATTTACCACTTCAAGCACAAAAGGTTTTTGAAATAAATCAATACACACATTTTCAAGATGAAATTAGGAGATTAGCAAGCTCTTACCCTGATAGTGCTTTAATTGTTGCAAAGAGATTAGAAAAATCAATAGATTTTGAACAAAAAATTTTTGCCAAAGGCTCTATTGCATTTTTAAATCAAATCAAAGGCGATACAGTACGATCAAATCAAGAAATTAATGAAGCAATTAGGCTTTCTGCAAAAATTCCAAATTCAGAAAAAAAATACAGGACTTTAGCTTATTTAAATAACTACATGGGAGTTATTGACCGATTAAGAGGTAAATTAAGTTCAGCTTTATTAAAACTTAACAAAGGTTTAGAGTTTTCAAAAAAGGCTAATGATATTATACAGGTTGTAAAGATGGAAATGAATATTGCGGGAATTAACTACGGAATAGGAAATTATAAGTTAGCAATAAAATCACTTAAAAATTCTGAAAAGTTAATCCAAAAAAATAATATTTTATTTAATCATGATGACTTTTTTATAACTAAATCTAATTTGTTTTCTGATTTGGGTGTAAACTATGAAGCTTTATTTAAAAATGATACAAGTAAAGTGAATAGGAAATTTTTAGATTCGGCTATGTTTTTTTACAAAAAGGCGATTCCTTATTCTAAGCACGCTTTATCTAATAAAATTAAAGTTCAAAACAACATTGCACTGCTTTATACAGAATTAAATAAAATAGATAGTGCTATAAATATATATCAAAATGTTTTAGTTGAAAGTAAAGATAATAATTTAAAAGAAGAGCTTTACATTGCCTCCTATAATTTAGGATATTCTTATTTCGTGGCTAAAAAGTATGAAAAGTCTTTGGTTTATTTTAATAAAGTAGATTCTCTATATAATATTGATAATTCTAGGCCTGATGAATATACTAATTCCAAATATTATCAATCTAAAATTTATGAAATTAAAAAGGATTACGATAAAGCAATTCAATATGCTTCTATCTATCTCAAAAATTTTGAGAAAAATGAGCTGAAGTTAGTAGAAGAAAAACAAAAAATTAGCATTATTCAAAACAATTTGGGTTTAAAAAATGAAATGCAGCAATTACATGATAAGTATATCACTCAAGTTGTTTTAAGGAAATTAGGTTTGTATTTATTATTAATCACTATTGCTTTGTTAATCTTTTTTGTCGTACGAGGTTATAAACTTAGGAAAACCGAGGAAGCCAAGTTTAATGACATTATGGACCAATATAAAAAGTTAGATAACAAAATTGTAAGTGATTCTAATGTTGAGTTTGAAGCGAGTATTGAAAATCTACAAAATAGTAGTGCTTCATTAAATTTAGACGTAGAGAAAGAGATTCAATTATTAAATAAATTAAAAGAACTTGAAGAAAAAGAAGTTTTCTTAAATCAAGATTTTACACTTCAATTTGTGGCTAAAAAAATCAAAACAAATACAACATATTTATCGTATGTGGTAAATAAAAATTTTCAAAAAACATTTAGTGAATATGCAAACGAATTGAAAGTTAACTATGTTGTAGCGCAAATGATCAAGAATTCATTATATAGAAAATACTCTACTCAAGCCATAGCTGAAAGTGTTGGGTATAAAAATGCAACTTCTTTTGCAAGGACATTTAACAAAAAAACTGGACTTAGTCCAGTTCAATTTGCCCAAAAATTGGATAAGTTAGATGTAAATGATAATTAAGGTTTAATTGTAAAGTATTGTGTATTTGGTTTAATTTGATCAACTATTTCCGATTTGATATAAGTTGAAATTATTGGTGATCCACCTGGTCCACCTGTTCCATTTTGCCCCCCTGGGTTGGTGGGGTCTTCAGGTAATTCATTTTCATCAAGATCATTTGTATTTAACCACCCATCAGGTTGACCTCCTTTAATTATAGTTTGAGATTTAGTTGACAAAGAGTACTTCTCAAATTCACTAATTTTCGATTTGTTGTTTTTCATTTTCTTTCAATATTTATTTCTTCAAATTTAGTTAATCATTTAGTTTGTTTTTTAAAGTCCTGACTTACTTTGAAAAATTAATTTACAAATAATTGATTATTAATTAATTGTATTTTTTTTACACTATGTTAATTTATAAATTGTATCAGTTACAATTTAAAAATTGCGGTTGTATTTGTTTTGTTTACACTTAAAATACATTAAAATTTGCCTTGTCAATAAAATATAAAGAGGCTAATACTATGTTAAACATCATAAAAAAATACTTAAACCTAAACAAGTATTATAATCAAAAAGAATTATTTGAAGAGGCTTTTTTATCTCATCCCAATTATCCAAGTTTATATGCAGTTACAGATACATTAAGTTATTTGTCGATTGATAATTTAGCAGTTAAAATTCCCAAAGAACAATTTATTGAATTGCCTGAATATTTTTTGACCATGCATAATGGAGAACTTGTTCTAACTAAAAAAGAAAATTCATCAGTATTAATTGAGAATGAAAAAGGGAAAAGACGCATTATCTCTTCTGATGAATTTTTAAAAGAATGGAGTCAGATTGTTGTTATTATAGGATCAAATATCGAGTTAAATAATATTAAAATAAAAAATGGTTTTTCAAAATGGGTATGGTATTTATTGCCTGTCGTACTATTAGTTTCTTTATCACTTTCTTTATTTAATTTTTCAGCCCTTAGTTTCTCTATGTTAGGGCTAACAATTATGGGGTTATTAGCAAGTGTTTTGATTTTGCAAGAAAAATTTGGAATCAAAACAGAAATTGGATCAAAACTTTGTAACGTAAGCGCCCAAGCTTCATGTGAATCCGTAATAAAATCAAAAAAAAGTGAAATTTTTAAAGGGTTAAGTTTTTATGATTTGCCTATTCTTTTTTTTGGAACTAATTTTTTAGCATTGCTTATAGATCCAATTAATTCAAGCTCATTGATTGTTGGTTTGAGTTTGATTTCAATTCCTTTTTTAGGTTATTCAGTATGGCTTCAAAAAGTGACTTTAAAAAAATGGTGTTTTCTGTGTTTATTAGTATCAGTAGTTATTTTGGCACAAGGAATGCTTATCTTTTTAAATTTAGAACCTTTTAACTATTTCACATTATGTAATTCTTTTGCTTATGTAATATCTTCCATATTGATTACCTCAAGTTGGTTTTTTATCAGACCCATAATGGAAGAGAATATTATGTTGAAAGACAAATTAAATGTTTACAAACGTCTTAAAAGAAATTTTAAAGTGTTTAAATCTTTTAGTAAAAAAGTAGAAGTAGTAGAAGGTTTTGAAAAATTAAAAGGAATTCAATACGGTGATAGTAATGCAACTATTTCATTGACTCTTTTTTTAAGTCCAAGTTGTGGTCATTGTCATAAGGCATTTCAAGATGCATTGGATTTATTCCAAAAAAATAAAAGCAAGGTATATCTCAACATATTGTTTAATGTAAACCCTGAAAACAGCAGCAATGAGTATTTGTCAGTTGTGGAAACTTTATTGGTATTAAATACATCTAATGAAGAGGTGGCTAAAGAAGCTCTAGTAGATTGGCACATTAAAAACATGAGTTTGATAGAATGGAAAGTAAAATGGTCTTCATCGTCATTTGATAAGATAGTGAATGATCAAATGATAAAACAGTATGAATGGTGTTTGGTAAACAATTTCAATTTTACCCCAGTAAAAATTGTTAATGGTGAATTGTTTCCTGATGAATATGAATTGACTGATATAAAATATTTCTTGAATGATTTTGAAGAAGAAAGACAAACATTAAAAAATAAATAAAAATTAAAATACTATAAAAAATATTCTTGGCCAAGAATAGACAGAAATCTCAACTGTCTTTAAATGATTGAGAAAAGTAAATTATTAAACTTTAAATCATGTTAAAAAACATTTTAAACTTAGAAGGTGCTATTGCATTATCTAGCAATGAGCAAAAATCAATTAAAGGAGGAATTACCAAGGTATGTGCTGATGTATGGTCTAATAGCATTTGCTATCCAAAACCTGCGACAGGATGTCCTGTTGAAGATGCAAATGGGAACTCAATCATTGCAGCTTGCGGAAAATGTTGTTATTAATAATAAATTATTAAATCATTAAATCATGTTAAAAAACATTTTAAACTTAGAAGGTGCTCAACAATTATCAAATAAGGAGCAAAAAGAAATTAACGGAGGTATTAATGTATGTCTTAGAACTTTCAGGTATATTGCGACACCAGCTCAGTGTGCAATGGATGGTGGAGTAATCGTTTTAGGTAAATGCATAGTAACAGAAAATATTTGTCTTTAGTTCAAATTTTTCAATTCAAAATTCTTAGAGAGAAAATTTATTTTCTCTCTAATTTTTTCAGAGTGTAGATTTGAAATATTAGTATTACTTTGCCTTCATAATAATAAATCCTTAAATTGAAAAAGTTTCCATCATACATTCAAGCGGATGCGAAAGATTGTGGACCTACCTGTTTAAAAATAGTTTCGAAATACTATGGTAGAACAATTAATATTCAGCAATTACGCGATTATTCTGAAACTACCCGTGAAGGTAGTAATTTACTTTTTTTGAGTGATGCCGCAGATCGTGTGGGCTTTAGAACTTTAGGAGTAAAACTTGATTTAGAAAGCCTTAAAGAGGCGCCTTTGCCTTGTATTTTACATTGGAATAAAGAACACTATGTGGTGCTATATCATGTTAAAAAAGGCAGGTATTATGTTTCTGATCCAGGTTTTGGGTTAATAGAGTATAATGAAAATGAATTTTTGAAATTTTGGATTGGTAACAATGCTGATGACAAAACTCAGGAAGGAGTTGCATTATTGTTAGAAACTACACCCAAATTTTTTGAAACTGATTTTGATAAGGAAGAAAAGAAAGCTTTAGGCTTTGGTATTCTTTATCAATATTTATGGAAATATAAATCCTTTTTAGTGCAGTTAAGTATTGGCTTACTAGCAGGAACTTTATTACAATTAGTTTTTCCATTTCTAAATCAGAGTTTGGTTGATATAGGTATCCAAAATCAAAACATGGGTTTTGTATATCTTATTCTCTTTGCGCAAATTTTTTTATTTGTAGGGAGAACAGGAATCGAACTCATACGAAGTTGGATTCTACTACATTTATCGACAAGAATTAATATATCGTTAATTTCTGATTTTTTCATTAAGCTGATGAATTTGCCAATTTCGTTTTTTGATGTGCGAATGACAGCAGATATCATGCAGCGTATCAATGACCATCGTAGAATTGAAAGAATTTTGACTACTTCATCACTAAATGTGATTTTTTCTGTCATTAACATGATTGTCATGGGTGGGGTTTTGGCCTATTATAATCTTCAGATTTTCTTTATATTTTTTGCAGGTAGTTTATTGTATTTTATCTGGATTACTTTGTTTTTAAAACGTAGAGAAGCCTTGGATTATAAGCGGTTTTCAGAAGTGAGTCAGGAGCAAAGTAAAGTTATGGAGCTTATTAACGGTATGCAGGAAATAAAATTGCATAACGCTGAAAAACAAAAAAGGTGGGGTTGGGAACATGTTCAAGCAAGGTTGTTTAAAGTTTCTATGAAAGGTTTAGTACTTGAACAAACTCAAAGTATAGGGTCTTCTATTATAAATGAATTGAAAAATATCATGATTACTTTTGTTTCAGCAAAATTAGTTATTGATGGGCAGTTGACTTTCGGGATGATGTTAGCAATAAATGGAATCGTCGGTACATTAAATGGTCCAATAGCCCAATTAATTGGTTTTGTTAGAGAATTGCAAGATGCTAAAATATCTTTAGCACGCTTATCAGAGATTCATGAAAAGGAGGATGAGGTACAACAAGAAGAATTTCAAATGCATGAGGTACCAAGTAATCAAGATATTTCTATAAAAAATTTAACTTATAGATATTTAGGTTCAGATGTGCCTGTTCTAGAAGACTTAAGTTTGGTGATTCCTGCTAAGAAAGTAACTGCAATTGTGGGTGTTAGTGGAAGCGGTAAAACTACTTTAATGAAATTACTTTTAAAATTCTATGAACCAGAGAAAGGAGAAGTCCTTGTGGGTAATGCGCCACTTAAAAATATTTCTCAGAGGGCTTGGAGAAATTGTATTGGAGCGGTTATGCAAGAAGGATTTATCTTTAATGATACTATTGCAAATAATATTGCGGTAGGTGTTGATAAAGTCAATAAAGACCGCTTAGTGTATGCAGCAGATGTGGCTAATATTAGCGATTATATTAATGGTCTTCCATTAGGATACAATACTAAAATTGGCTCGGAAGGAGTAGGAATGAGTACTGGGCAAAAGCAGCGATTGCTTATTGCTAGAGCAGTATATAAAAACCCAGAAATGTTGTTTTTTGATGAGGCTACTTCGGCTTTGGATGCTAATAATGAAAAAGTAATTATGAGTAAATTAGATCTTTTTTTCAAAAACAAAACAGTAGTGGTTATAGCGCACCGTTTGAGTACCGTAATGAATGCAGATCAAATTGTAGTACTCGATAAAGGAAAAATCATTGAAATAGGAAGCCATTCTGAATTGGTAGAACAAAAAGGGAATTATTTTGAATTGGTTCGAAATCAATTGCAATTAGGAAATTAATTATGGTACAAGAAAAATACGACACTTCATTTGAGCTAAGAAGCGAAGAAGTTCAAGACATACTTTCAAAAGTTCCACATTGGATGATTCGCTGGGGAACCGTTTTGATTTTTGCTATCATTGTGATGCTCTTTTTTGTGTCTTGGTTTTTGAAATATCCAGATATCGTTAGTACAGAGGTGGTAATTACGACTAATATTCCGCCTGAGAAGATAGTGGCTAAAACTACGGGAAGAATCGAGGCTATTTTAGTAAGAGATAAAGAAGTAACTACAGGGAACACAACACTTGCTATAATTGAGAATAATGCCAATTATAAAGATGTATTTGTTTTGAAGAACTGTATGGAACATTTTGATTTAAACGGAACTACAAAATTTCCTTTTCATTTACTTGATAATGCACAATTAGGAGATGTAGAAAACGCGTATGCTATTTTTCAAAAAGAGTATATTGCCGAGGAGTTAAATTCGCAATTGCAACCTTTCCAATTGGAAAACAATTCGCAACATTTAGAGAATGCTCAGATAAAAGAACGTTTACGATTATTAGAGCAACAAAAAACAATTAATGAAAGTGAATTACAGCTTCAAAAAAATGATGTCAATCGTTATGAAATTCTATATAACAAAGGAGTGGTTTCTACACAGGATCTTGAAAATAAAAAATTAGGATATCTTCAGGCTGACAAGAATTATAGGAGTTTATTGTCTTCAATTTCTCAATTAAAATCATCCTTGATTGATAATACAAGGTCAAGTCAAAGCTCACAAATAAATGGAACAAGAGAAACTGTAAACCTAGATCGTAATGTTACCCAGGCTTTTTACCAATTAAAAAAAGCAATAAAAGATTGGGAATTGACTTATACTTTAAAATCCTCTGTTGGCGGAACTGTTTCTTTTTTGCAAGTTTGGAGTAAAAATCAGACTATCGTTTCAGGAGATAATGTGTTTTCTGTTATACCCACAATAAAAGAAGGTTATGTTGGTAAAGTAAAAGCAGCTTCATTAAATTCTGGTAAAATTAAAGTAGGGCAAAAAGTAAATATTCGCTTGTTTAATTTTCCAGATAGGGAATTTGGTGTTTTGAGTGGTAAAGTAAGTAATATTTCTCTGGTACCAGACAAAGATGGTAATTTACTAATAGATGTGTCTCTGCCAAAAGGATTGGAGTCTTCTTATAAAAAGCAAATCCCTTTTCAGCAAGAGATGAAGGGGTCTGCAGATATTGTGACCGAAGATTTGAGATTAATAGAACGTTTGTTGTATCAATTTAGAGATCTGTTTAATGTACAAAATCAAACCACTACATCTTCAAATAAAAATCCTTAGTTAGATCAATGTATTCTGGAGTGTAAACGTGTCTTGCGGTTTCGATAATTAATTCTTCAATTGGAAAATGTATTGTTTCTTTTCGGCTAAAAGCAAATAATGTACGTTTGATTTCCGTGGTTGGTGTTCCTTTGACGCGAGTGATTTTTAAGGGATATAATTCTTATTCATTGGCTATAGCCAAAAGTTTTCTTCTTCTTTGTAAGGAATGATTACGGAGAACATTCCGTTTTCAGAAAGCAATAAATCTGCGGCTTCGATTAATTCTTCAAAAGGCATTGCATCAGCAAAACGGGCGATATCACGTTGGTCATTTTCTGTTCTGTAATCTTCTGTATAAAAGGGAGGGTTGGATACAATTACATCGTATTGCTGCGCCAGTTCGCTATCGCTCGGTTCGTCTTCCGTTGCTTCAATAAGTTCATCAAAACCTGTAGTCAATCTTTAATAGTACATATCGAGATAACAAACGATATTCTGTAGAAGATACAGAGATATCACTCACATAGTATTCGGTGAATTTTTTAGTATTGAAAAGATTTTTGCCAGAGAGAACAAACGATAATTTATTATCTTTAACAGTGTACTTTGATTCTAAATCTAAAAAGTAATATCGGTTGTTGTTTTTATTTAGGTTGCCAAAAAAGTACCTTTCACTTTGAATATCGACATTGAATTTTTTAGAAAAATTAAAATTCAAATCTAAAAAACTCATATTGTTTGTATTTGTATTTACAATCGATGTCTCCACTTCGCTTGTTGTCCATTTACTACCGATATGATAGTTGAAAATCCCTTTAAAACCTGATCTCAGTTCAAAGCCATAATTGTAATTGTTTGCGATTACTTCCCTTAAGTTGGTGCTATTCACAATGTTTTTATAATTGGATTTCGAATAACTCGAAGTCAGTTTTAGATTGGAACTAATATATTTAATGAAATAATCAGCATTAGTACTCAAACTAAACATATCACGGTTATTGATAATGATTTTTTCTGTTTGCGAATAATTAGGAGCTAAAGTAGTGTTAGTGGAATAAAAATCATGGTCTTTGTTATAAACCGCCGAGAAATTAGCAAAAAACTTATTGCCCCAATTGCCTATGCCATAATTAAAAAAGAATGTGCTCGCGTTAAGCTGGTTTAAGCTAGAAACTCCTTTATCAAAGTTGCGATAACTTGTAAGTACATAATTAGAATAGAGATCAAGAATTTTAGCATTGGTCGTGTTATAAGAATAAGAGGTAACTACTTTGTTATTTTTGTTGATTTCCCAGTTTATGCCAATTTTTGGATTCACAAAAAACGGTTGTTGCTTTTGCTCCTCATTAAAAGAAGAGAAATGATTAATAAGTTGATGTGCATCTATTTGAGCAACAAGGCCATACTTCCCTTTTTTGTATAGATATTTCGATTTAAAATAAAAATCGCTACTGTTGTATTGTACTTGGTTCTGGTAATCTTGCGAAGCTAATGAGCTTGTATTGTTGGTTTCAAAAAACAAGGATGTATTTACAATATCATGACGGAATTTAAAACCCGCTTGTATTTCAAGTAAATTATCGTTCTTTTTTCGGTCTAATAAATGACCATCGATGGCGGCAAATTGCATTTTGTTTTCACTCATTTGCGACAAAGCTTCAGTATTGCTTTGCTTAGGAAATAAATCAGGAAACAAAAACGAATTAATATTATATTGTTGTGGCGATTTCTCATTGATATATCGTCCAGATATAATAAACACTTTTTTGTCGGATATTTTATTGGTAAAAACCAATTTTTGATCAATCAATTGGTTGTCTTCCTTAAGTTTTTCAATGGTAGGATCATTGTTGAATACCAAACTAGACTGACTATCATGTCGACCATTGTTGTACTTACTAGTAAATTCCAACATTTTGGTTTTGGACACATCATAAGTCAAATCTATTTTCCCAAAACCAATCACCTTTTTTTTCTTCAAAGCATAATCTTCGGTATTGGTAAAAGAGGTATTGTTGATTTTGTATGATTGGAATCCATTTCTAAAAAAATCATTTTCATCCCAATTGAAAAAGCCCAAGGTTTTCATTTTAACTTTTGGAGATAATGTAAATATCGTATTAAGCGATGTCATTTCGGCATTATTAAAATTGGTGATTTCTTTTTTCAAAGATGGACTTGTACTATTTAAACTTAGCAAACTATTCGACTGTTCATCATCACCCAAAGTACCTATGTCATCCATTTGAAACGGTCGAATGAGTTGGTCAATATCACCAGTTCCATCAATTCCTGTATTGTTGAGGTTCCCAATGAGGTAGTATTTAGCTTTTTTACCAAAAGACATTAAGTTGGTTCTTAGTTCATATCTATTTTCACTTACCACGCCATAACCCATACTCATGTTGCCAAACCACTGCAATTTTAAATCTTTTTTAAGTTTTAAATTGATCGCTACTTTGTCGCTGTTTTCAATTCCTTTGAGTAATCTATTGTTAGAGTATTTTTGGTAAATTTCTACTTTATCGATTGTGTTTGCATTCAAGTTTTTCGTCAGTAATTTGTAGCCCCGTTCAAAGAAATCGTCACCTTCTACCATTACTTTTTCAATTTCTTTATTTCCTATTTTAATCGTGCCATCGTCACCTACATTCACACCAGGTAAATTTCTTAGTAGATCTTCAACTACAGTTTCATTACCTTTTAAAAATGTTTTCACATTAATCGTAATTGTATCTTTTTTGATAGTTACGGGTCTTTCCGACTGTACAATTACTTCTTTGAGGACTAGTTGCTCGTTACTTAACACTGCGTTTTGTACAGATGCTTTATTGGGCTCTATTTCTACTGAAAAAGTAGCCGTTTTGTAGGACATGGCACTAAAACTAAGCTCAAAGGTTCCTGTTTTTTTTGTTGTCAGACTGTAATTCCCGTCTTTATCAGAAGTGGTATAAGCAGCAATTGCATTGCTCCCGGTTGGCTTTATATATACATTCACAAACGGAATGGGATTTTTTACAATGTCATGTATGTGACCTGTCAGAGTCGATTGTGCTTGTATGGTAAAACTTAGTAAAAGGAGAAAGAGAAATTTGTTCATTTTCGTATCGTCGTATTAGAATGTAATACGTTATTTTTATTTTATGTCATCGAAACTTTTTTCAATAAAATCATTTTCATCAACTCCTTTTGTTTCAGTTTTTGTACTAGTTATTTTTACATCTCTAGGTAAAGAAGTTCTTATTTTCATTGAAATATCTTCTTCTGTTTTTTTTACATAGCAATAGACTTGTCTTTAGCATTGATAGGTGTAGTGTATTTTTTAACAATAAATTTATCTTGATTTATTTAGTGTTACATTTTTAGTAAAAAACATAAATGTTTTTGTTTAGCTTGCGCTTCCAATTATTATACCAGGCAATCCGTTTAATTTCCATGGAACAAAACTTAGTGGAATTTCATTGGTAAACCATACCGTATGAACTCTATCACGAAATTTCCCCATGGCTTTTTGACATAGAAACTAACTTATCATTTTTGTTTCTTCACTTACTTCCCAATCAATAATTCTCGTTTTATCTTTTACATAGAGCGTGTCATTTATATTTCATAATCCTACATAAAGATAAAAATTTTCAATAATTAAACCTTCTTTTAAATTGGTAAGCATCCCTAATGCATCTGGGATTGTAGAATCTAGTTGAAACTTAAATCGACTTCATTCTTTTTATCATTGAACTTAACAGCAACCCTTTTTATAGTTTTCTTAAATAAATTTTCAGTTTGAAAAATTGAAAGGGGTTGATTTGTAATAACCTCCATTATTTACATTACATGAATATACAATTTCACTTGTCGAATTTTGACAAAGTAGATAAAAGGGTAATAACAGAAAAGTGAGTAATAATTTCATAGTTTTTTAACGTCTTTTCCTATGTTATGTGTTCGTAATGTTTTAATTTTTAAATATTTACACCTTAATCTAATTCAATTCCTTTTTTTAAAATAGGTGTAGATACATTTATTTTCAAACGCTCTCCTTTTGAAACTTTACTTTCCAAAATTTTAGCTCGCTCTTCCAACTTAGCTTTTTGCTTGATCAATTGTGCACTAGTAATTATTTTGGCTTCTTCCCTTGATATTAAATTGTATTTAGGATCTATACCATTTACTTCACTTTGAAAAGGGATTTCTATTTTTTTAACAGAAAAAATCACTTCATTTTTGGAATCCGAAAGTTCAATAATTAATCCAGGTAGTCCTTTAAATTTCCATGGACCCAACGGAATTGGAATAGAAATAGCGTACCATGCAGTGTATGAGCGTCCTCTAAAGTCGCAAGTCGCTTTGAAACAAACTAAATTACCTATTTTTTTTTCTTCGTTTACTAGCTCCCATTCTTGTTTTGTTCCATTTTCAAAAATAACTTCATTACCACCTACAGTATACAAGACCACTTTTTTTAAATCATTAAAAATAGCATAATTAGTAGTGTCTGATTTTTTGATAATTATTGAGGTGTTATTATCGTTCACTTTGTTTTCAGTAACTCTATCTCCAATATCTTTACTATTATAATTAAATCTCGAAAAAGAGTCATTAAACAATAATGAAGCGGTATAGTTATCATATGAAGTTCCTGAATAAATCATCATTTCATAGTCTATTTTCCCAGCAGAAATAAAGTTTTGAGAGAAACTATTTACTCCACAAAAAAGTAAAAAAAGAATTTTGTTTATATTCATAACTATTTTTTAAGTTAGCCCTAACTGTAAAGTTAGGGCTTTTATATTATTTAACCTTGGGCCATCTCTACAAGACTAGCACGTAGCTTTTTGCCAGCAGCAACAGCTCCTGCACATGAAGCTGTAACTGAGCCTGAAACAGTAGTTGACACTTCTCCGCCCACTACACCAGGTATACCACCACTTACAGTAACAGTAACTGTCATTGTAATAGTTACGGTACAAGCCTCATCAAGTGATTGATTGTTTACATCTTCTATGATTTCATTGGTATGATTTTTAAAATCATTGATGGAATTAAAATTGTAAACTGTTTTAGCATCAGCAGTTTGAATAGATATAGATGCTTTTTCTGTTCTTACCTCATTCATTGAATTCAAAGTAGGATCAATAGTGTTTGCAGACCCTGTAAAAGAAAACATAATTGTAGCCACTAGGCCAAATAATAATTTTTTCATATTTTTGTTTTTTAATTATTTGCAGTCATACTTTATGTCGTCGAAAACATTTTTGAAGTATGGCTGTTTTTTTGTGGTTGATTTTTTTATCAGAAATGTTACCAAACCAACTCTTTAAAAAGTAACATTAATTTTTGCTTGCAAGCGGTTTATTTAGACGGCTCTATTTTGTGTGTAATTTTACAATCTAGAATCGAGAAAATCTTTTTGATTAACACGATAGTTTTAAAAACTAATCTGTTTTTTGGCACTTTTGTATTGATGCCTATTGTTGTATTAAATTCTATTGATTACTTGTTTAAAAAGCTGATGTAAAGCAAAATTCAAACTTTTTGGTTTCTTATTATTTTCCAATTACCTATAGACTGATAAAAGATAGAATTTTTTGTTTGATCTATTAAATCTTACCTATTAGATATCTTTAAAAGAAATTTATAGGACAAAGATATTACTGAAGTAGAGTTTAGCTTTACACTTAAAGTGTAAATGAAGTTAAATAATAGACAAGTCAGAAATAATTAAGTTTTTGTGCTTTTTTTATTAATTTGTATCTGGTTTTGTTTGTGCTTTATTCCAATTTAATTGATTGTGAGTTAAAAAAAGGTTGTTTTTGTATTTATTTAAAATAGAATTTTTATTTTTTAAGATTTAGTTACACTGGAGACATTCTTCAAAGGGTCATTTTTTTGGATTTTAGTCCTGCATAGTTAAAACATAAACTACCTTTCCCTTTTAATCTTGCTATATATTTATTGATCGGTTAACTCAATTAATATGCATCATTTTCTATTTTTTTTAAAAAAAATCGTGCAATTTACACTGAGCTTTACTCCTGATAGAAGAATTTTTTAATTAGCTTTTTAATTTCTTAAGATTAGAGCATTTATTTAGGATTCATTTCTCACTTGTTATTTATATTTTTGGGGGCTATATAAGTTGATAATATACATGAAATAAAATACAATTGCATTTTATTTTATGAATATTATGTAAGAAGGGAACTAAGTAATTTTAGAAAAGGACTTTACTGTTCTTTTTTTATAAATAGTTTTACCTTTTCTATCAAGAGTAGTATTTGTTAGTTGAGTGTAGTTAAAGTCTTTACATCTTCAAATAAAAATCCTTTGTCAAGGCAATATATTCTGGAGTGTAAACGTGTCTTGCGGTTTCGATAATCAATTCGTCAACTGCAAAATTAGTAGTTTCTTTTCGAGTAAAAGCTAATAAGCTGCGTTTGATTTCAGTGGTTGGTGATCCTTTTACACGAGTAATTTTTAAGGGATATAACTCGTATTCATTGGCCAAAGCAATAAAGTTTTCTTCTTCTCTGTAAGGAATGATTACGGCGAATATTCCGTTTTCAGAAAGTAATAAATCGGCGGCTTCAATCAATTCGTCAAAAGGCATGGCATCAGCAAAACGGGCGATATCACGCTGCTCATTTTCCGTTTTGTAATCTTCGGTGTAAAAAGGTGGGTTGGAAACAATTATATCGTACTCGTCTTCGGGTTCTTCAACAAATTCATCTAGACCAGCATGATAACAAAATAAGCGATCGCTCCAAGGCGAATTTTCGAAATTATCGGTTGCTTGTTCATGCGCATCCTCGTCAATCTCTAAAGCATCAATTTGTTCAGCGTTGCTTCGTTGTGCTAGCATCAGGGCAATGATTCCAGTTCCAGCTCCAATATCTAAAATACTAAAAGGATTATTGGTTATAGGAGTCCAAGCGCCAAGAAGAACTCCATCGGTTCCAATTTTCATAGCACAACGGTCTTGCTCAACAGCAAATTGTTTGAATGTAAACATAAATTAAAATTCCAATTTTTTAAATTCCAAATTCCAATACTTTTTGAGATAAATTCCAAACTTGAGGACGTTATTACTTTTTGTTAGAATCTCAGATTTAAATATTAGGATTTATTTTTGTTATAATTGCGGATAAAATTTTTCTTAATTCCTCAACTTCATATAGAAGTGATTCTGATATTTCTTTATGTTCTGGATTCAGCGCATTTAATAAGCGAATCCAATATATTGATTCTTTAGCTTCTTTTCTTGCGATTTTTAAACGAAAGACTAAGTCTTTGTCTCCAAGCTTCTCATTTGCCTCTATGTAATTAGCTCCAATTGATCCAGAGGACCTTACTAATTGCTTACTATCTTCAATATTTGAAATAGTTTTATGTAGTTTTTGAACATACAATCTACACTCTTTAGCGAACAAAAAAGTTCTTTCTTCAAGGTTATAAGGTTTTTCCATAATTTTGGCAAATTCCGAATAAATGATAAATTCCACAATAGAAGAATATGCTCTTCAAAATTCGTTAAGTAATCAAATTTAGGTTAAATATTCGAACTTCTACAACGAAATTATAAATTAGAATCCTTTTTTTGGAACTTACTTTTTGGGTTGGAATTTGGAATTTATTTTTTGGAATTTCAACTAAAGGTACATTTCAATTAATCCTTCTGGTAAATCCATGATTACTTTTTTGTTTTCACGATCAATTTTAACTAAGAAATGGTCAATCATAGGGATTAAGATTTCTACACTACCATTTAAAACCTCAAATAAGGGTTGTGCAGTGGTGTCATTGATAGATTCTATTTTACCAACGATTCCTAGGCGTTTGTCTTCAACTTCAAAACCAATTACTTCGTGGAAATAAAACTTGTTACCGGTTAGTTTTGGCAACATTTTCAAGGGTAAATACAAATCATTGCCTATCAATGCATCGGCTTCTTCTTCGGTATTTGTATCTTCAAAACGGATTCGTAAAAAATCGTTTTTGTGCAGCGAACTGCTTTCAATAAAAAAAGGAACCAAGTGTTTGTTGCATTCAACAAACACTGATTCCAAGTTTTCGTATAACTCAGGTTCGTCCGTGTCTAAATAGGCAAGAACTTCCCCTTTGAAACTAAATTTTTTAGCGATTTTACCTAAGTAGAAACAGTCTTCTTTACGCATCGTCGCCTTATAAATTATGCTTCAGTAGTTTCGTTGTTTTCTTCAGCAGCAGGAGCCTCTTCAGCAACTTCTTCAGCAGCTGGAGTTGCAGCAGCAATAGCATCTGCTTCTGCTTGTGCAGCAGCAGCTAAACGTTTTGCATTTACTTCTTGTTCTGCTTTGAAAGCTTTAGCTTTATCAGCAGCTTGAGCTTTAGTCAAACCTTCTTTTTTAGCGTCAACTTTACCAGCTTTAGCTTCTAACCAAGCCGCTAATTTTGCATCAGCTTGCTCTTGTGTTAAAGCACCTTTACGAATACCTCCATCAAGGTGGTGTTTCAATAAAGCACCTTTGTAAGAAAGAATTGCTTTTGCAGTATCTGTGGGTTGTGCACCATTGTGTAACCATTTTACTGCGCTTTCAAGGTTTAACTCGATAGTCGCTGGGTTAGTGTTAGGATTGTAAGTACCAATTTTTTCTAGGTATTTACCATCTCTTTTTGAGCGTGCATCTGCAGCTACAACCCAGTAAAAAGGTTTTTGTTTTTTACCGTGTCTTTGTAATCTAATTTTTACTGACATAATCTTGTGATTAAATTTTGAGGTACTCGACCTCGATTAATTAAGGGTGCAAAGATACATTTTTTATTCAAAATTACTACTGTGAATTTTAAAATAATGTAAAGGAATAGGTTAGGTGGTTTTGTTATGATTTTTGGGTCAATACATTTCTATTTCTTTCAACAATTAAAATTTGTTAAATAATTTTTTTAATCTGTTCTTTTTGAAATGAAATAGGATAGTTTTAGAAAAACAAAGACCAGTTTGCTGTATTTATTTCTTAGTTTTAAAAACGCAAATTAAAAATAAAATCATAAATAAGCTAATATATAGTAGATTAGAGAAAAATAGCAGTACATTTGTTGTATTATTTAAATAAGTACATATGAATATTTTTGTTGGAAGCCTTCCATTCAGTATTGAGGAAGCAGATTTAAGAGAGTCTTTCGAGGCTTACGGAGCAGTTGATTCAGTTAAAATTATCTCAGATAAATTTACAGGAAGAAGTAAAGGATTCGGTTTTGTTGAGATGCCAAATGATGATGAAGCTCAAAAAGCAATTGACGAGTTGAACGGTGCTACTGTTCAAGGACGTGCAATTGTAGTAAACAAATCTGAGCCTAAACCAGAAGGTGAAAGAAGAAGTTTTAATAACAACCGTGGAGGTGACTCACGTGGTGGTTATGGTGGAAACAGCCGTGGTGGAGACAACCGTGGTGGTGGAAACAGAGGAGGATATTAATATTTTTTTCTAGCTATAAAAAAAGGTGTCAATGAAAATTGACACCTTTTTTGTTTTTATAGGTTTGCAACAAGCCAGTCGCCTACTTCGCTTGTTTTGTAAGCTTTGTTTCCTTTGCTGACTAAATCCTCCGTTACTATTCCTTGTTCAAGGGAACTATTTACAACTGCTCTTATGGCTTCTGCTTCTTCTTTTAATCCAAAAGCGTCTTCAAACATCATTGCTGCGGATAAAATTGTTGCCAGCGGATTTGCAATATTGAGGCCTGTTGCTTGAGGATATGATCCGTGAATGGGTTCGTATAAAGAAGTATGTTCGCCCACAGATGCAGAAGGCATTAATCCCATAGATCCTGATATTACCGAAGCTTCATCCGTTAATATATCACCAAATAAATTTTCAGTAATCAACACATCATAAGAATTGGGCCATTGCACTAATCGCATTGCTACGGCATCAACAAATTCATAGGAAACTGTAACTTCAGGATAGTCTTTTTCCATGGCTTGAACGGTTTCTCTCCATAGCCTGGAAGTTTCCATAACATTAGCTTTGTCTACACAACATAGTTTTTTAGAACGGCTCATGGCCAATTCAAAGCCTTTTTTTGCCAGTCGTTTCACTTCTGCTCTGGTATAGGTGCACGTATCGTACGCGGTTTCGCCTTCGTCTAATCTTCCTTTTTTTCCAAAATAGATCCCACCAGTTAATTCTCTTAGGAAAATCAAGTCGGTTCCCTCTATGCGTTCTCGTTTCAAAGGAGAATTGTCAATCAAAGACGGGAAAGTAAAAGTTGGTCTCACATTTGCAAATAAGCCTAATTTTTTTCGCATGAGTAATAGTCCTTGTTCTGGTCGGACCGTTGCGGTTGGGTCATTGTCGTATTTTGGATGACCAATAGCTCCAAACAGTACTGCATCTGCAGCAAGACAAATTTCATGGGTTTCATCTGGATAAGGCACACCAACAGCATCAATAGCACATGCGCCTGTTAATGCTGGGGTCCAAGTGATTTCATGATTGAATTTTTTTGCAATGGCGTCAGAAACTTTTACGGCTTCGTTGATTACTTCGGGTCCAATTCCGTCTCCGGCTAAAAGGGCTATGTTTAATTTCATTTTTTAAGTATTTATTATTTAAGGTTCAAGGATTCAAAGGTTCAAAGATTCAAAGATTCAAAGGATCAAAGATTTAAAGATTCAAAGTCAAAGCAACAAAGAAAAACTTTGAACCTTTGCCACTCTTAGCCATTATACCTTTAATTAGATACTACATTTAGCATTTTTTGTGTTGCAATAATTGCTGCTACGGTTTGGTCAGAATCTAATCCTCGTGTTTTAAACTCTTTTCCTCCGTTGGTCCATGTTATGATGGTTTCACATAAGGCATCAGAACTACTTCCGGGTGGGATTCGTACTGCATAATCTATTAAATGTGGAAGCTCAAGGTTTTTACTTTTATATATTTTGGCTAAGGCATTCATAAAAGCATCAAATTGTCCATCACCTTGTGCATGTTCTTCTATGATTTCACCATACATTTTTAATGATAAAGTGGTTGATGGTCGCATGCCTTTTGCATGAGATAATATATAGGATTCTACAATTATTTTATCTTGGTAGGTTTGGCTGTCTAAAACATCAGATATAATATAGGGCAAGTCCTCTTTAGTTACTGTTTCTTTTTTGTCTCCAAGTTCTATAATGCGTTGCGTAACTAATTTTAAATCCTCAGGGTTTAATTGAAGGCCTAATTCCTGAAGATTCTTTTCAATATTAGCTTTGCCAGAAGTTTTTCCAAGAGCATACTTTCTTTTTCGACCAAAACGTTCCGGTAATAAATCATTAAAATAAAGGTTGTTTTTATTGTCTCCGTCAGCATGAATTCCGGCTGTTTGGGTAAATACATTATCGCCTACTATAGGTTTGTTTGCAGGAATTCTATATCCTGTAAAAGTTTCGACCAACTTACTCACAGAATATAAAGATGATTCTTTTACGCCAATAGCTATTTCTGGAAAAAAGTCATTGATTACGGCAACGGCACTTTCTAGTGGTGCATTTCCTGCACGCTCCCCCATACCATTTACGGTAACATGCAAACCATGAATTCCAGCTTTTATAGCTTCCATAACATTGGCAATGCTTAAATCATAATCATTGTGGGCATGAAAATCAAAATGGATAGAAGGATATCGAGTTGTGATTTTCGAAATGAACTCAAATGTTTCTGATGGGATCAATACTCCCAATGTATCTGGAAGTAAGATTCTTTTCACGGGCTGTTGTGTTAGGAAATCTAAATATTGAAACACATATTCAGGAGAATTACGCATGCCGTTGCTCCAGTCTTCTAGATATACATTTGTAGAAATGTTATTTTCTTGGGCTAATGCAATGGCTGCAGTAATTTCATCAAAGTGTTCTTGGGGAGTTTTTTTTAACTGATGCGTTAGATGATTCAAGGATCCTTTGGTTAATAAATTTTGAACTTTAGCACCTGTTTTTTTCATCCATTCAATAGATAATCCGCCATCTACAAAGGTGAGCACTTCTATTCTTTCTGTATAATTTTGTTTATTGGCCCAGGCCATAATGCCTTTTACTCCCTGAAATTCTCCGTCGCTCACTCGTGCAGAGGCAATTTCTATACGGTCAATATTTAATTCTTCGATCAATAATTGTGCAATGGTCAATTTTTCTGCAGCAGAAAAGGATACTCCTGAGGTTTGTTCACCATCACGGAGCGTTGTGTCCATTATTTCAATTTTTCTTTTCATCATTATAAATTTGGAACTCAAAAAACCAACTTTTTACTAGCTGTATTTTTAGGTTTTACGATAGTGCTTCGTATTTGATTTTGTACTTAAAAGGGACGTGTGTTTGCAAATTCTTTAATATCTTTTTTCATGTTTTGTAGGTAATCAATATCATCAAAACCGTTGACCATGTTGTTCTTTTTGTAGCCGTTAATGGCAAAAGATTCTTGCTGACCTGTGGTTAACAAGGTTAAGGTTTGATTTGGTAAGTTGATTTCTAGTTGCGTAGAAGGATCTTCGGCAATGGCTTTAAAAATAGAATCGGCAAATTCGGGGCTCACCTGCACAGGCAAAACGCCAATATTCAAACAGTTTCCTTTAAAGATATCTGCAAAAAAACTAGATACAACTGCTCTAAATCCGTAATCATATACCGCCCATGCGGCGTGTTCACGAGAAGAACCAGAGCCAAAATTTTTTCCGCCCACTAAAATTTTACCGCTATAAGTACTGTTATTTAAAACAAAATCTTCTTTAATAGATCCGTCAGGGTTGTATCTCCAGTCTCTAAAAAGATTGTCGCCAAAACCCTCTCGAGTAGTGGCTTTTAAGAAACGAGCTGGAATAATTTGATCCGTATCTACGTTTTCTATAGGTAGGGGTACCGCAGTGCTCGTTAGTATATTGAATTTATCGTATGCCATTTTTATTTTTTATTAGCTCCCAACCCTCGAATGGGAAGTTGTTGGAGGCGAAAGTTATTTTCTTTAATTGTACTATTTACTATGTTGGGAATTCCCCCTTTGTGGTTAGGAGGCTACATTAATTTTCTTGGATCTGTTAAAACTCCAGTAACTGCAGCAGCTGCAGCCATAATTGGGCTAGCCAATAGCGTTCTTGAACCAGGACCTTGACGACCTTCGAAGTTTCTGTTTGATGTACTTACAGCATATTTTCCTGCAGGAACTTTATCATCGTTCATGGCCAAGCAGGCAGAACAACCCGGCTGACGCAATACAAAACCAGCATCTGTTAAAATGTCTAGAAGACCTTCCTCTTTAATCTGTGCTTCCACAACGTGAGAACCTGGAACCAACCAAGCGGTAACATTGTCTGCTTTTTTTCTACCTTTTACAATTTCTGTAAAAGCTCTAAAATCTTCAATACGACCGTTAGTGCAGCTTCCTAAGAAAACATAATCAATTGGTTTGCCTATCATTACATCATCTTCTTGGAATCCCATATAAGCTAACGATTTTTTGTAGGTGTCGGCTCCACCTTCTACTTGACTTGCATTTGGAATAGTTGCTGAAATAGCAATTCCCATCCCTGGATTTGTACCGTAAGTAATCATGGGTTCAATAGATGCTGCATTTATATTTAGTTCAGCATCAAAAACGGCGTCAGCATCGGTTTTTAAGGTTTCCCAATATGCAACTGCTTTTGTCCAAGCTTCGCCTTTTGGGGCATATAATCTTCCTTCAAGGAAATCAAATGTTTTTTGATCTGGAGCTATCATGCCACCTCGAGCACCCATTTCGATACTTAGGTTACAAACAGTCATACGGCCTTCCATAGACATTTCTTCAAAAACATTTCCTGCGTACTCAACAAAATACCCTGTTCCGCCAGAAGTGGTCAGTTGGGATATGATATACAATGCCACATCTTTTGGCCCTACACCTTTGCTTAAAGTTCCGTTTACATTGATGCGCATTTTTTTTGGTTTGGGTTGCATGATGCATTGGGTTGCCAAAACCATTTCGACCTCCGAAGTTCCTATTCCAAAAGCGATAGCGCCAAAGGCACCGTGCGTAGAGGTGTGGGAATCTCCACAAACAATAGTAGCTCCCGGAAGTGTAATTCCGTTTTCAGGTCCTACAACATGCACAATTCCGTTTTTGTGATGTCCCAGTCCCCAATGAGAGATTCCATGAGCGGCTGCGTTGTCCTCTAAAGCTTGCAACTGGTTTGCAGACAACGGATCTTGTACGGGTAAATGTTGGTTTATGGTTGGGGTGTTGTGATCTGCAGTTGCAAATGTACGTTCTGGATATAAAACGGGTATTCCTCTTTCTTTTAAACCTAAAAAAGCTACTGGACTGGTAACTTCATGAATGAAATGACGGTCAATAAAAAAAATATCGGGCCCATCTTCTATTTTGCGCACCACGTGTGCATCCCATACTTTGTCAAATAATGTAGTACTCATTGTATCAATTTTAGTTTTATGGCCAAATAGGCCTTAGGATAATCAAGAACGCAAAACTAAAAAAAGGAGTTAATGTATATTTTTGATTTTTCTAATTTATACGATGCCCAAAATCCCAACCGAATATTTCATAACTAAATTTCGTCTTTTTGACTTCTTTTTTTTAAGTGTGGTTTTTATTTTGATAAAATGTATCGTCGTTTTTTTTAATTTTTGATATTTATTGAATAGTTAGTATTTGTATCTTTCAAGTGGTTTGGATTGAGAATATTTAATTAAATTAGGTTAAAATTAATTTTTTTTTCAATTTTAAATTCGTTTTTTTTGACTTTTGACGAAGCTTTTTTTAAACCTAATTTTAGGAATAAGTTGGTTGTTTTTCATTTGTATTTAGTTTTTTTTTTGATGAAATACTACGACATCCAAAAATCAATATGTGGTCTTTTATGTTTATTATAAATTACGTTTTAGACGATTTGTTCCAAGTGATTTTGGTTTTAGTAGGAGAATAGTCTTGGAAAATAAATTTGTTTTTTATTGTTAACATAGCTTCAGTTCTACTCAAAAAAAACTAAATTTGAATTTCATTTTTTGCTACTTTCATTAATTTTAAAGTGTTTAAAGCCAGTTAAATACACAGTCTAAATCTATGGGTTTAGGCGCCCTTCCCTTTGGGGAGGGCTGGGGAGGGGATTTATGTACTTAATATTCGATACCGAAACCACAGGATTACCAAAACGCTGGGGCGCTCCTATTTCTGACACAGACAATTGGCCAAGATGTATACAAATTGCTTGGCAGTTGCATGATGATATGGGAAAACTCATCGAGCATCAAGATTATTTGGTCAAGCCCGAAGGTTTTAATATACCGTATGATGCGGAACGAATTCACGGTATTTCTACTGAATTGGCAGAGGCCAATGGCGTTTCATTGTCTGAAGTTTTAGAGAAATTCAACGTAGCCTTAGGTAAAGCGAAGTTTATTGTGGGTCAAAATTTAGGTTTTGACATCAATATTATGGGTTGCGAATTTTATCGAATGGGAGTGGAAAGCCAAATGAGCTCGATGCCTATTTTAGACACATGTACTGAAGTTACTGCTTCATTATTAAAATTACCGGGTGGTCGAGGAGGAAAATTCAAGTTACCTACGTTGACGGAGTTGCACTCGTACCTTTTTAATAAACCTTTTGGCGAAGCACACAACGCTACTGCCGATGTGGAGGCAACAACACGCTGTTTTTTAGAATTAATTCGTCGTGAAATTTTTACGAAAGAAGAACTAGAAGTTCCAGCTTCATATTTCAAAGATTTCCAAAGTAAAAACCCAACCGAAATCAAACTCATTGGGTTAAAGCATATCAATTTAAAAGAGGCTTCAGATAAAATCCGACAACAATTTGGCGATAAGCAAGCGCCAACTGTTTCAAAAGAGGACCTTTCAGAAAATAAGAAAGTTTTAGTTGATGCGCCCTTTGTTCATTTGCACAATCATACCCAGTTTTCGGTATTGCAATCTACCATTAGTATTGCGGCATTAGTAAAAGCGGCAGCCCAACAAAAAATGCCTGCGGTTGCCATGACCGATCATGCGAATTTGATGGGAGCTTTTCACTTTGTGCGTGATATTTTAAATCACAATAAAGCAGCTGTGGCTAAAAATAAAGCAGCTGTTGAAAACGGGGAGGAACCTACCGAAGTTCCTATGAAACCTATCGTTGGTTGCGAATTTTTTGTGTGTGAAGACCATAAAAATAAGTCGGTTAAGGATAATGGGTACCAAATAGTCCTTTTGGCGAAGACCAAAAAAGGATATCATAATTTGGCTAAAATGTCCTCTATTGCATACACAGAAGGATTCTATTATGTACCTAGAATTGATCGAAAAGTCATTCAGGAATTCAAAGAAGATATTATTGTTTTGTCTGGAAATTTGTACGGAGAAATACCAAATAAGATTTTAAACATTGGTGAAAACCAAGCCGAAGAAGCCTTGATCTGGTGGAAAAATGAATTCAAGGATGATTTTTATATTGAGGTCATGCGCCACAATCAAGAAGATGAAAATAGGGTGAATTCTTCTTTGGTTGCTTTAGCCAGAAAACATGAGGTCAAAATTGTGGCTACAAACAATATCTTTTATATAGACAAAGAAAATTCGAATGCACATGATATTTTGCTTTGTGTGCGTGATGGTGAAAAACAAACTACACCTATTGGTCGTGGTCGCGGTTATCGCTATGGATTGCCTAATCAGGAATATTATTTCAAGTCTGGGGACGAAATGAAGCAACTCTTTGCAAATTTACCTGAGGCGATTTCAAATATTTCGGAGATTGTAGATAAAATTGAAATTTACGATTTGGCACGAGAAGTATTGCTCCCCAAGTTTGAAATTCCAGTTGAATTTAATAATCCCGAAGACGCCGTTGATGGCGGAGTGCGCGGCGAAAATGCCTATTTAAGACATCTTACTTTTGAAGGAGCTAAAAAAAGATATCCAGTAATTACTGAAGAAATTCAGGAACGATTGGATTTTGAATTATTGACCATTTCTAATTCTGGTTATCCTGGATATTTCTTGATTGTACAGGATTTAATCGCCGAAGCCAGAAGTATGGGCGTTTCGGTAGGTCCAGGAAGGGGTTCTGCGGCGGGTTCTGTGGTGGCTTATTGTTTGAAAATTACCAATATAGATCCTTTAAAGTACAACTTGCTTTTTGAGCGTTTCCTGAATCCGGATCGTGTGTCATTACCCGATATTGATATCGATTTTGATGATGAAGGCCGAAGCAGTGTGATGGATTATGTGATCCGAAAATACGGTTCCAAGCAAGTGGCGCAAATTATCACCTATGGTAAAATGGCTACCAAATCAGCAATTCGTGATACTGCTCGTGTACTAGATTTACCACTTTTTGAAGCAGATAAAATTGCGAAATTGATTCCGGGAATGATGCCGTCTAAGTGGAATTTAGCTCGGTTTTTAAATGAAAAAGAAGACATCATAAAAAAGGCGGTTCGTCCGGAAGAGTATGATAAAATAAAAGAATTAATAGGACTTGCAAGTGAAGATGACCTTGGAGGTGAAACCATTCAGCAAGCCAAAGTTTTAGAGGGGAATCTAAGAAATACGGGGATTCACGCTTGTGGAGTGATTATTACACCAAGTGATATTACCAATTTTGTTCCTGTGGCTACGGCCAAAGATTCGGATTTGTATGTGACTCAATTTGATAACTCGGTGGTAGAGAGCGCTGGTTTATTAAAGATGGACTTCTTGGGTTTGAAGACCCTAACGTTGATAAAAGATACCGTTAAGCTAGTAAAATACCGAAGCGGAATTGAGCTCAATCCAGATGAGTTTCCTATTGATGATCTAAAAACATACGAGCTTTTTCAGCGCGGTGAAACGGTTGGTATTTTTCAGTATGAAAGTCCTGGAATGCAAAAATACATGAAGGAGTTAAAGCCTACGGTTTTCCCCGATTTAATTGCCATGAATGCCTTATACCGTCCGGGTCCGATAGCTTATATTCCGAGTTTCGTCAAGCGAAAAAATGGTGAGGAAGAGATTATTTACGATCTTGAAGCTTGCGAAGAATTACTTAAGGATACCTACGGAATTACCGTTTATCAAGAGCAAGTAATGCTTTTATCCCAAAAACTGGCTGATTTCTCTAAGGGTGATGCCGATGTTTTGCGTAAAGCAATGGGAAAAAAGCAAAAGGACGTTTTGGACAAAATGAAACCTAAATTTATCAGTCAGGCTGCCGCCAAAGGGCATGCCGAAGATAAACTGGAGAAAATTTGGAAAGACTGGGAAGCCTTTGCAGAATATGCCTTTAATAAATCCCACTCTACCTGTTATGCTTGGATTGCTTATCAAACGGCTTACTTAAAAGCAAATTACCCTGCAGAGTATATGGCTGCGGTACTCTCTAATAATATGAGTGATATCAAACAAGTTTCGTTCTTTATGGAAGAGTGTAAGCGAATGGGCTTGCAAGTTTTGGGTCCTGATGTAAATGAATCATTCTATAAATTTACTGTAAATGATGATTATGCGGTACGTTTTGGGATGGGAGCTATAAAGGGTGTCGGTTCTGGAGCGGTTGCAACCATAGTGGAGAAAAGAAAAGACGGGAAATACAAGTCTATTTTTGATTTGACCAAACGAATTGATTTACGTGCTGCCAATAAAAAAGCGTTAGAAAACTTAGCCTTGGCTGGGGGATTTGACTCTTTTGGCGATACAACGAGAGCGCAATACTTTCATGATGATGGAGACGGAATAACGTTTTACGAAAAAGCGATTCGGTATGGTGCTAAGTTCCAGGAAAACGAAAATTCCTCTCAGGTAAGTTTGTTTGGCGATGCTAGCGAGGTGCAAATTGCTGAGCCAGTTGTGCCTCCATGTGAAGATTGGAGTACGATGGAAAAGTTATCAAGAGAAAAGGAGGTTGTAGGTATTTATATTTCTGGGCATCCGCTGGATGATTTTAGATTTGAAATGAAATATTTTTGCAATGCTCGTTTAGATGCGCTCAGAAATATGGAACAATATGTAGGTAAGAATTTAACTTTTGCAGGTATTGTAAGTAATTTTCAACGCCGAACAGCTAAGAATGGTAAGGACTGGGCAATATTTACACTGGAGGGATTTGAAGAAAGTTTTGAGTTCAAAATTTTTGGAGAAGAGTACCTCAAGTTTTATCATTTTTTATACAATAATCAATTTGTATTTATAAAAGTGCTCATTAAAGAAGGTTGGGTCAATCAAGATACAGGCAAAAAAAGTGAGCCAAGAATGCAATTTGTAGAGGTTAAGCAATTGCAGGATGTATTGGCTACGTTTGCCAAAAAACTCATTTTATATCTTAACATAAATGATTTACATGCTGATTTTATTCACAATTTAAGTCGACTTTTTCAGGAGTATAAAGGAGATAACACCGTTTCATTTGAAGTAATGGAGCTAGAAAAAATAAAAAAATTAATTCCTGTTGCAACACCAGATATAGATCCAGAAGAGATGAGTTTTGCAGATGATTTAGAAGAGGTTGATACTGTAAATGGAGAACTAGCTGAAGCATCTACAGTTGTAAAAGTTGAAGAGGTTGAGGAGATAAAAGTAGTTACAAAGCTAGCAATGGCTAGTAGAAAATTGAAAGTTAGAATTTCAAACGAGTTACTGATAGCATTGGAGAAAATGCAAGTAAACTTTAAATTGAATTAATATCATTTAATTACGTTAGTTATTTGAATAGTTATGAAAGATGATGATTATCTAAAATTGCTGTTTTAGTTTAGTTATGGTTATTTTAAACAAAAATGTCTCGCATTGGCGAGACATTTTTGTTTAAAAATGAGATGTGAATTATTTTCCAAAAGAATAAATAACACCAATATTAAGTCCAAAAGAAGAATAAGGGACTACAGAGGTTAATGATTTTGATTGATCTTTATTTAATGGGTCTAAAGAATCAACATATTCAATGTCCTTTGTAGGTGTTGGGAATACAGGATGATTGGCCTGACCCAATTGCCATGTATAGGCTGGTATTGTTTGAGCTGGTTGGCCTCCATCTAAAGAACCTTGTGGAACTGCTGGATATGCAACGGCTAATTTAGTATATTCTGATGAGTCTCTTGTTAGATTGATACCCAAGTATTCTAATTCAGCAAATAAGCTTACATTACTAGAAATTTTATGTTTGTACCCAATAGAAGCTGTAAAACCTAGTGGAAGTCTTCCGCTATAATCTATTTTTCCTGTTGCTATAATTGGTCCAAAAGCTGTATTGGTTGTTTTTACAAACTCAGCTTTAGTTGCTCCCGCAATTTTTGTAATCGCCCCAAATTTACCATAAATATTATCGTTAAAGTTGTAAATTAAGGCAAGGTTTAATCCGTATGCACGTGCATGCGCAGTACCTGTAGTTCGCTCCACAATTGAAGTAACATTAGCGGCAGATACATTAGTTCTGTAAGAATCTACGTTTTGGTCATTACCATGCAGGTATGCAAATCCTAACTCTACTCCAAAAGTTTCAGAAAAAAAATATCCAGCTCTAAATTGAGAATTGAATCCTTCGCCGTAACTGCCCTTTTTTACTGTTGCGATAGATTGGTCACTATTCAATGAAGTTCCAAGTATCATTCTTGAGCTAGGTATAGAATAGCCACCTGACACTGAAACATAATACTGAGCAGATGCGGTCGTTGTAACTAACATTAAAATAAAAAATAAAATTTTGTTCATTATATTTTGATAAATTGTTTATTCGGCAAAAATAATTTTTTTTAGATTAATATATGATAGTTTTAAAAAAAAATATGTAGAATTAAAGTGTATAGACTAATAGGAAAATAATAGTAGGTCTAATCCGTAAGTGCTTTGAATTTATTATTTAGTTTAAAAAAAAGTTTAAGGTAATTTAATTTTGTGACTAGTCTGTATTTGTTGATAACTATGTTTGTTTTATCGATGTATTTTATTAAAAGCATTTAAATATTTTTGAATATCACTATGAATTAGAACTAGTATTTAAAACGAAGAGTAACTTAAATTATGTTAGCTGTGAAATATCTTTAGAATTAGTAACATAATTGAAAAAAAATGGCTTAATTCTGTTAATTTGATTACAGAGTTAGCCCTGATGGAAGCGGCATCTCCCGATTTAGAAAAATAAGGCTTTTTTGCCGTAGTTTTTATTTATCGGGAATACAGCGTACAGCGGGAAAAAGCTCCAAAAGAAAATAAATTTCTAGTATAAAGTAAGTATATAGGAATTGATAATAGATTAATAGTCAAAACTAATTTGGGAATAGTGATTGATTTGTTTTTAATTTATAAATTTGTACTCTAGTTTGAATATTTAAAAATTCAAATCATAAACTTAAAATATATATTATGGCATTAGCAATAACGGATGCTACTTTTGAAGAAGTAGTTTTGAAATCAGACAAACCGGTAATGGTAGATTTTTGGGCAGCATGGTGTGGACCATGTAGAATGGTAGGTCCAATCATTGATGAATTAAGCAACGAATACGAAGGGAAAGTGGTTGTTGGTAAGGTTGATGTTGATGCAAATCAAGAATTTGCTGCAAAATACGGCGTTAGAAACATCCCAACAGTATTGGTTTTTCATAACGGAGAAGTAGTAGGAAAGCAAGTAGGAGTTGCTCCTAAGCAAACGTATGCAGATAGTCTTGACGCTTTGTTGTAATTAACATTGAACTTTTAGAATCAATTTTAGATATAGAAAAGGTTTGGCGCAAGTCAAACCTTTTTTTTGTTTAAGAACAGTTTTGTGTTTTATTTTGGGCTAATCTTGTTATGTGGCGCTTTAATTTTTAAATCATTTAATCTTTTAATATATTTGGATTATGAAGATTGAATCGCAAATAGAAAAAATTACTAGTTTCCAGCATCTTGAATTACTGGCTAATCAGGTTGTAGAAGGATTTATTTCAGGAATGCACAAGAGTCCGTTTCATGGCTTCTCGGCAGAGTTTGCTGAGCATAAAGTTTATAATGCTGGAGAGAGCACAAAGCATATTGACTGGAAGTTGTATGCCAAAACCGATAGGTTGTATACCAAACGTTATGAAGAAGAGACTAATTTAAGATGTCATATTATAATTGATAATTCGTCTTCTATGCATTATCCTCAATTGTTAGCGAACCAAAACTTTTTTGAGAACAAGATAGGGTTTTCAGTATTGGCCTCAGCGGTATTGATGAATTTATTAAAGAAACAGAGAGATGCAGTTGGTTTAAGTGTTTTTTCGGATACGTATGAGTACTATGCGCCAGAAAAAGGAAGCGACCGACACCACAGAATGATTTTGAATGCCCTTGAAGGCTTACTCCAAAAGCCTATGGTTGCAAAAAGTACAGATACCGTAACATATTTACATCAAATAGCCGAGAAGATGCATCGTAGGTCTATGATTATCTTGTTTACGGATATGTTTCAGAGTTTTGATGAGTCTGTTGATTCTAAAAAAGAACAAGCCTTATTTGGTGCTCTACAGCACTTAAAGCACAATAAGCACAAAGTAGTCTTGTTTCATGTAATTGATGGCAAAACGGAGCTTGATTTTGAATTTGACAACACACCTAGGAAGTTTGTTGATGTGGAAACAGGAGAAGAAGTTGCTGTTTTCTCAGATACAGTACAAGAAGAATACCAAAATCAGATGCAATTATACTTAAAAAAGCTGTCTATGACTTGCTCACAAAACAGAATTAAGTACGTTCCAGTTCATGTTGATGAAAATTTTGAAAAAATAATGATGACATATTTAGCTGAAAAACAAAACTTTGGGTAATAAGTGATAATTTTTTTGAAATTATTTTTAAAAAACGCTTGCGCAAACGGAAATCTATTGTATCTTTGCCACCGCAATAACGCAGAGGTTTGGTAGTTCAGTTGGTTAGAATACATGCCTGTCACGCATGGGGTCGCGGGTTCGAGTCCCGTCCAGACCGCAATATTGGGGAAAGCCTTTCGTAACAGAAAGGCTTTTTTGCCCCTTTACGGTTTTTAACGTTAGTTGTGTTGTTTGCTACGAATTTGTAACTCGTAGCGGGTTTAGTAGTTAGACCAATGAAAAGCTTTTCGCCTCGGCGAATAGCTTTTTTGATTTAATTTGAAGGAACGGTTTTAATTTATAGATTGAAATGGATTTAGTTCTTAATTGTTTGAACCTCAGTTAATTTCGTTAATAAATTAAATTTTAGAATCAAAAGTGATATAAAATAATACTGGTTTGGTAGTTCAGTTGGTTAGAATACATGCCTGTCACGCATGGGGTCGCGGGTTCGAGTCCCGTCCAGACCGCTAGTATTTAAAAAAAGTCTTTCGAAAGAAAGACTTTTTTGTTTGGTAAAATAAAATAGTTGCTATTATGTATTTAGTTTACATGTCGTAAATTAAAACAAAACTGCTTTGTATTGCCAAACAATCCAAATATAGAGTCCTAAAAAAACCATACATAGAACAAACTTCATGAAGCTAGAGGCCAGGAAGCCAATGAAAGAGCCAGTAGCGGCTTTTAGAGCTCTATTATGATCTTTAAAATCATAAATAAGTTCACCTATTAAAGCACCCAAGAAAGGGCCAATAAGAAATCCAAAAGGGATTGGTGCAAATATCCCAATTACAAGTCCAATATTGGTACCCCAAACACCGTAACTACTGCCGCCAAATTTTTTAGTTCCTTTGGCAGGAATAATGTAATCTAAAATAGAAATTACAATAGTAATGAGTAAGGTACTCCAAAGAATCCAGTGGTTCATGGGTACAGCATGTGTAAAATAAAGTAATGCAACCCCAAGCCAACTAATTGTAGGGCCTGGTAATACGGGTAAAAAACTCCCTATTATCCCGATAATGACACAACAAAATCCAAGGAGTAAAAGAAATAAATCCATAATTTATTTTTAGTATTTTTGTACAACATAAATATAACTCGAATTTTTCAAATGAAAGCAATAAATAGTTTGTCACTTTTAGTGTTCTTAATGCTAATTATGAGTAGTTGTAATTCTATTTATGCTCAAAGTGGTTTTGATAATCAAAAAGATGTTCTAGTAAAAGATAGCATATACAATAAGAATAAAATGAAAGTTTTAAATTTTTCGATGAAAGATTTTGATGCGCTTTTTTTTGAATTTTTTGATAAAAAAGCAAGCCCAACTGTTTTAAATAAAGTGGAGTTTTATTCTTATACGATTCGAATTGCAATATTCTCTGAACGTCTTGCAGCTTTATACCCAGACCAGAAAGCAGTAGCTATAGAGAGTAGGAATAAATGGTTTGCTGAAAGTTATGAGGATTATTTGAAAATCAAAAATTCGCAAAAAAAATAGTTGTAGTTTTATCCTTTAAAAAAAAATAGCAAATACACATATTTTGAAGCCATATTATCTTTTAATAGTTTTTCTTATTTTTCACTCATGTCAGTATTTTGAGACTCCTGTTCCTTCAGAGCAAGAGCTTTTAGAAAAGGAACTGAAATCCATCAATTGGAAAGAGGTTGATGAGTATCCATCTGTGGTAGATTGTGAAAAAATAGAAGATAAAAAGCAGCGCCAAAAGTGTTTTTTTGAGGTTTTAACTCAATTGATTCAAGAGAAATTGAGTGTAGATACGCTTTCAATTCTTTATCCTGAGCTGGATACAATTGAAGTTAAAGTTACTATTTTTCCAAATGCAACGATGCAGTTTGAACCTCAATTTCCAAAAGATTCTATAGCGTATGACAAAATCAAAATTGACAGCATACTCAAAGTTCGTCTAGTTGATTTTCCAAAAATTAATCCAGCCATAAAACGTGGTGTTCCAGTGAAAACACAATTTGTTCTTCCGGTGATTTTAAAAGTAGAGTAGTTAATGCCATTTACATTTTCTCACCCAGCCATACTTTTGCCTTTTTTAAAAAATAAAAAACTATCAGCTACCGCTTTGATAGTTGGCTCTATGTCTCCTGATTTTGAATATTTTTTCAGAATGAAAATACAAAGCGAAATTAGTCATACTTTTTTAGGAATTTTTCTAATTGATTTTCCTCTTGGGTTTATAGTTATGTTTGTTTTTCATGAAATTATAAAACGTCCTTTCATTGAAAATTTGCCTCATTTTCTTCAAAATAGGGTAGAGGAATTAAGAAAATTCAATTGGTTGTTTTATTTCAAAAGTAATTTTTTTGTAGTTTTGATATCCTTTTTTTTAGGAGCGGTTACTCATATAGTATGGGATTCAATGACGCATTGGGATGGTTTTATAGTACAACAATTTTATTTTTTTAATCTAAAGTTTTTTTCAATTCCGTTTTATAAAATAGCTCAGCATTCAAGTTCCGTTATTGGTTTGTTGTGGATCTTGTTTTATATTTATAAACTTCCAGAAAAATATGAAAACGGTAAAATAGTTAATTTTAATTATTGGTATTTGTCTATTTTTTTTACTGTAGTTTTTATTACTCTTAGATTTTATTTTGGAACACAATTGAATCAAATAGGTAATGTTATTGTGACTATTATTTCTTCAATAATACTGGCTATTACTTTAACAGGTTTGATTTTTAGAAATAAAAAAATTATTTAGTAAATTTTCTGCCTTTCCATTCGTAGTTTCCAAATAGGGAATATAAAGCCACGGTTGTGCTAAAAAAAGGATAAAATAAACTGCTTAAAATCAAATGATGCATTTTCCTTTTAGATAAAAAATGATTGGTTTTGTAGATCAAAACGGTATCAACAGTGAACTTGAAAGTAGATGCTAAAATGACATCTTGAAAAGTAGTTAAAACTAAGAACCAAGATCCAAGAATCAACACCCAACTCAAATTCCCAGCAAAAACGATCAATCCCAATCCTTTTCCGAAACTACTTTGATAAGAACCCGTTTTAGAAGCCCAACGAACGCGTTGGTAGAACAAAGATTTCCAATCGTTCATTGGTTTTGTAATGATAATATTGTTTTTAGACTTTAGATAATGCACTTTTTCGGGTGATTTTGCAATTGCTTTTTGGAGTAAAAAGACATCGTCACCACTAGCAATTTTGTCATTTCCTTCAAAACCATTGAGGTCTTGGAAAAAGGATTTGGTATAGGCAAAGTTGGCGCCATTACACATAAATCCTTTGTTAATGCCAAAACTTCCAATGGTTGCGCCTTGTAAACTTGCCAAATCCAATTGCTGAAATTGATGTAGAAATGAATTAGTACACGCATACGTGACCGCTCCTGCAATCATAGCTACATCATGAAGCTGAATGTAATTGTCTAAAGTTAATAACCAGTTTTCTGGGACTATACAATCGGCATCGGTGGTAATAACCCAATTGGAGTTCACAATTTGCATTGCAGTTACTATAGCATCTTTTTTAGGAGAATTAGAAACCCTAATATTCTTTATTATTCGAACTTTGAGAACTGAATACTGGGGACTGAACACCTCTTCCGATTCATCGTCTACTAAAATCACCTCAAACAATTCCATTGGATAATTCAACTTCGACAAACTTTCTAATAAAATGGGTAAATTTTCGGCTTCATTCCGGAAAGGAACAATAATTGAGAATTTTGTTTTTGGCTTTAAGCCCAAGTAATTTATTGTATTTACCTTTTTAAAACCATAAATTAACGCCAGTATTGCTAAGCAGTACAAAAGTATGATGAGGGAAACTATAATTGAAAACAGCATCTTTTTATTGTTTTTTAGTTTCTTTTATTATGGATTTACTATTAAAATTCAAAACATAATATGTACCAATTACAACAGGTAAAACTACATTTAAAAACCACATCAAAGTCGAAATAAAAATTACAATCCATTCGTTTACGCCTAGAATTCCAAAGAAATAAACCGCAACACTTCCTTTAACGGCAAAGTCTAAAAATTGAAAAGTGGGTAAGGATGACGCTAAAAAATAAACGGATGAAATTGTTGCAATCAGGGTGAAGTAAGGTAAATTTACATCAAAAGCTAAAAACAAAAAGTAATGTTGGTGCGAGAAAACCAGATAGCGACAAATACCCAATAAGATGTTTTTTTGATGTATGGGTTTTGGAATTTCATTAATTTTATGAATCAGTTTTTCGATTGAATATCCTTTGATAGTAATTTTTTTGACCGAAAATAAAATGATAAAAAGGAGTAAAACCATTCCAAAAATCAACGCAACTGTTTTTATTGTAATCACATGGTATTGTGCATTAAAATATAGCAACCCAAAAAGCCCAAAAATAACAGTCAGAATCATTTGAATTCCGTTGCAAATCAGGTTTAGGAATATGACTTTTTTAGTTTCTTTTTTTTCAAAAAACAGTGCTTTTCCGGCATATTCTCCCACTCCGTTTGGCGTAAAAAGACCAGCAGTTAGTGCGCCCAGAACTTGTTTTGTGGCTTCGCCTAAAGTTATTTTATGGATAAATGCTACTAGGTTTTGCCATTTCAATATTTCAAAAAATCGATTCAAAACACTTAGCAATAAAAGAAACGCAATTCCAGTAATAGATTGGTTTTTTTGGAAAAGAACAATGAATTTTTGCCAATCTAATTTATCATTATGGGCTAGTTGATTGTAAATAAAATAAAACGCACCGGCCACAATCAAAACTTTGATTAGAAGTACGAGGAATTGCTTAGTTTTGTGTGGAATTGAAATCATTTTGCAAAGTAAAGGAAAACTATTGTGAAAAAGCTATTTCACAGAGATTCACAAAGAATTCGCGAAGATTTACAAAAATAGTAGAAGCATGGTAGGCTTAGTGAACCTTTGTGGTTCATTAGAGCATCTTCGTGTAATAACAAAAAAGTATAAATTAAAAAGAATTGGCAAACGAACGCATCATATTAGGAATTGACCCTGGAACCATGATCATGGGTTTTGGATTGATCAAAATTGTCAATAAAAAAATGCATTTTTTGCAGTTGAACGAATTGCAATTGTCTAAATACGACAATCATTATCAAAAACTTAAAATCATTTTTGAACGAACGATTGAGTTAATCGATACTCACCATCCAGATGAAATTGCAATTGAAGCCCCTTTTTTTGGTAAAAACGTACAGTCGATGCTCAAGTTGGGTCGAGCCCAAGGTGTGGCCATGGCGGCGGGACTTTCTAGAGATATCCCTATTACGGAATACGAACCAAAGAAAATTAAAATGGCTATCACCGGAAACGGAAATGCCACAAAAGAGCAAGTAGCCAAAATGCTGCAACAACTTTTAGGACTGAAGGAATTGCCTAAAAATCTCGATAGTACGGATGGATTGGCAGCAGCAGTTTGTCATTTTTTCAATTCAGGAAAAGTGGTTGGTGCTAAAAGTTATACCGGTTGGGATGCTTTTGTGAAACAAAATGAGGAACGAGTGAAGAAATAGTTTTCAGTCGCAGCAACTGTAAACTGCGACTGTGACTGAATACTATAGAAATGAGCGGAATCTACATACACATACCCTTTTGCAAGCAGGCTTGTCATTACTGTGATTTTCATTTTTCGACTTCTATGAAGAAGAAAGAGGAGATGGTTTTGGCTATTGCCAAAGAATTGCAAATGCGTAAAAGCGAGTTTGAAAAGGAACAAGTTGAGACTATTTATTTTGGCGGAGGAACGCCAAGTGTCTTAACTTCAGAAGAAATTAATTTTTTGATTGAGACGGTTTATAGTCATTATGTAGTAATTGAAAATCCCGAAATTACGCTCGAAGCCAATCCAGACGACTTGTCAGAGGAACGCATTATCGAATTATCAAAAAGTAAAATCAACCGTTTGAGTATCGGGATTCAGTCTTTTTTTGAGGAAGATTTGCTTCTGATGAATCGAGCTCATAATTCTGCTGAAGCCAAAAAATGTTTGCAAGTAGCTACTCAATATTTTGATAACATCTCTCTTGATTTAATATACGGAATTCCTGCCATGAGCAATGAGAAATGGGAGCAAAATATCGACACAGCCTTGAGTTTTGGAATCCCGCATATTTCCAGTTATGCCTTAACGGTAGAGCCAAAAACAGCTTTGAAAAAACTAATTCAAACCGGCGCTGTTGCTGCTCCAAAAGATGAAGTTGCCGAGGCGCATTTTATGATTTTGGTTACCAAGCTCGAGGCTAATAATTTTGTACATTATGAATTGTCAAATTTTGGCAAAGTCAATTATTTTTCTAAAAATAATTCGGCTTATTGGTTGGGTAAAAAATACATCGGAATTGGTCCTTCGGCACATAGTTATGATGGTGTTACTCGTAGTTGGAACATAGCAAATAATGCCTTGTATTTAAAAGGTATTCAGCAGGATAAATTACCTAATGAAATAGAAATTCTTTCGGTGTCAGATCGTTACAACGAATATGTTATGACGGGTTTGCGTACTATTTGGGGCGTTTCATTAACTAGAATTCAAACTGAATTTGGAAGCGAATATCTAGAATATATGAATAAACAATCTAAGAAATTCCTTGATGATGATTTGGTTTTTATTGAAAACAACATCTTGAAGCCAACACCCAAAGGAAAGTTTTTGACAGATGGAATTGCATCAGACTTATTTTACTTAAATTTGGAATAGCAAATTAACCACAAAGAAACAAAGAACGCACAAAGTTCACTAAGCTTTTGTGTGCCTAGTGCCTTCTTTGTGAACTTAGTGTTTAAAGAAAAATGATAGCAACCATCAACAACAACATTAATATCGACCTATCAAAACCCATTGATATTTCGATTCCATTAACCAATACTGATGAAAACCCAATTGCTTGGTATATTGAAAAACCAACAATTGAACCCGTTATTTTTGGGGATTGGATTGGGAAAGTATCTGAAGGGAAATCATCAACGAACTTTAATAATATTTTCTTTAATCCACACGGACACGGAACGCACACAGAGTGTTTGGGGCATATCACCCGAGACTTTTACAGCATCAATCAATGTTTGAAACAGTTTTTCTTTTTGGCCGAATTAATTTCGGTTCAACCGGAAATTATTGGTGATGATTTAGTGATTACCAAAAATCAAATTGAAAAAGCTTTGAATGGGAAATTCCCTGAAGCAATTGTTATTAGAACATTACCCAATTTAGAGAGCAAAAAGAATCTGAAATATTCGAATACCAATCCGCCATATTTAGCTGAAGATGCCGCGCGTTTCATTCGCGAAAGCGGAATTAAACATTTGCTGATTGATTTACCGAGTGTGGACAAAGAACACGATGATGGGAAATTAGTGGCACACAAAGCCTTTTGGAATGTAACCGATGTTCATAATCTCAATCCTGATGCACGATTAGATTGCACGATTACAGAGATGATTTATGTGCCTGATGAAGTTCTTGACGGTAGCTATGTACTGAATTTACAGATTGCTTCTTTTGAGAATGACGCTAGTCCGAGTAAACCTGTTTTATACCTTATTCAATAGCTATGAATTTAGAAACCTACTACGAATATTGCCTTTCAAAAAAAGGTGTGACAGAACATTTTCCTTTTGATCAAGATACTTTGGTTTTTAAAGTAGGCGGTAAAATGTTTGCGCTATCGTCTTTAAGCCAATGGGAAAAAGGCAATCCAGCTGTTAACTTAAAGTGTGATCCTGAGCGTGCTCTTGAATTGCGTGCAGAATATGATGATATTCAGCCAGGTTTTCATATGAGTAAGATACATTGGAACACGATTGCTATAAATCAATCTGTTCCAGATGATATGATAAAAAACTTGATTCAGCATTCTTATGAATTAATTTGTAAAAGTTTGCCTAAAAAAGTTCGAGTAGAGCATAATTTATGACGACCACTTATCGACACTAAATGGGTTTTGGTCTATATCAAATTCAGTATTACCGATTGAGCCCAATTGCTAGGTATAACTTTAGTACTTTTAGTTTTTTAAAATAACAACTAAATACCATGACAAAGGCACTAAATATTTTGCTAATAGAAGACGATGAAATTGAAGTAATGAAGTTCAATAGAGTTTTGAGCAATTTAAAAACAACCCATAAAATTGTTGAAGCAAATAATGGTGAAGAAGCTATTACAATTTTAAAAGAAAAAGAAATGATTCCTGATATCATTGTTTTAGATCTAAATATGCCTAAGATTAATGGAATAGAGTTTTTAGGAATATTAAAGTCAGATGAATATTTAAAATACATTCCAGCCATTATATTGACCACATCAAGTAATAGGTCTGATTTGTTTGAGTGTTATAAAATAGGTATCGCAGGATATTTACTAAAACCCTTAAAATACGATGAGTATGTGGATAGGGTTACTAAGCTTGTTGAATATTGGAGTGCAAATGAGTTAATCACAAATTAGGGATTATGTACGGTATCTTTAATAAACTCTCAGTGATTATGTGTTGTTTAAAAACATAAGTATTCATATCTTAACTTTAATCAATAAAAGAAAATAAATCTTATTAAAAATTCAAATTAATTGGTAGTTGCATGAAGAATCTAGCACTTTGTTTTAATGAAAAAAGTTTGAATAGATTGTTTCCATTTTACATATTGGTTTCACCAAATTTTGAAATTATAAATTTTGGTTCTAGCTTAGGTAAAGTGTGCCATGATTTAAGTAACACTAAATTATTTTCGGATTTATTTAAAATTACTAGACCATATTTAGAAACTTTTTCGTTCCAGGAAATAGTATCACATTGTAATAATCATCTTGTTTTACAGCATAGTTCATCTGGTCTAAATTTAAGAGGACAGTTTGAATTAATGGGAGATAATGTTTTATTTGTAGGTTCCCCTTGGTTTACATCAATGGTTGAATTGATGAATAAAGGCTTGACTTTTGAAGATTTTGCTCCTAATGATCCTTCTATTGATTTACTTCATGTGCTTAATAATGCCGATAACACTTCTAAGGAATTAAAGGAATTATTGGCAACCATTAACGAACAAAAAAACAAGTTAAAACAAGCCAATAAAGAAATTCAAGATATTGCACTTTTTCCTACTCAAAATCCAGATCCTTTAATCCGAATTGACACGCAGGGAAATCTTTTGAAACGTAATCCAGCAGGAGAAAAATTAACAATATTTGTTCATGACGAAATAGAATATTCAACCGAGGCATTTTTTAAACACATTGCTTCTAAAATTGATTTTGATACAGATCGATGGATTTTTGAAGCGCAAACTAATAATAGAGATTATTCCTTTGTATGCAAGACACTCAAGGATTTGGGTTATGTAAACATTTACGGCCGTGATGTAACTGAACAGAAAAAAAGTCAGGAAGAGATAAATAGATTGTCTCTTGTAGCTAGTACTAATGTTAATGCAGTAATTTTTACAGCCCTAGATGGAACTATCAATTGGGCCAATGAAGGATTTGTGAAACTTACAGGTTTCTCCTTGAAGGAAGCAATAGGTCGTACCACTGAGGATTTGTTTCAAGGAGCACTAGTGGATCAATCCACCTTTGAGGCTATAAAAATCGCTAAAGCAAAAGGGGAGCATTTTAGTCAGGAATTAATACATTATAAAAAAGATAGTACGTGGTTTTGGGCAAAAGCTGAAGGGCAACCTTTATTTGACAGTGAGGGAAATGTAAAGGAATATTTTGCGTTAATAGAGGATATTACAGCAAAAAAGGAAGATGAAGAAGAGCTAAAAAGATTGTCACTCGTGGCAAGTTTAAATAATAATGGTATTGTGTTTACCAAGCCTAATGGTAAAATATTTTGGTGTAATGATGCTTATACCACCTATACGGGTTATTCTAAAGATGAAATTATAGGGAAAACTCCAGTACAAATAGGTCGAACCTCGGATATTGATGATGAGCAGTTGGATATTATGGTTAGTTCTTTTTATAATGGATTTCCATTTGATGTTGAACTGAAGCACGGAAGAAAAGATGGTAGTTCTTTTTGGGTCAAGGCCAAAGGGCAGCCCATACTTGATGCAAATGGTGAGGTTACCCAATTTTTTGCCATGATTGAGGATATTTCTCTTAAAAAAAGGTACGATGAAAGTTTACAAATAGAAAAAGAAAAGTACAGAGGAATAATTGCAAATATGAATCTAGGATTGCTTGAAGTTGATCTAGATAATAACATTACCATGGCCAATCACGGTTTTACAACTATGAGTGGCTATACACAGCAAGAGCTCATAGGGAATAATGCTATAGAAATCTTTGTTAATGAAAGTGGTAAGAATGTATTGAAGACAAAAGATAAATTAAGATCTGATGGATTAACAGATTCCTATGAGTTGCAAGTCTATGATAAAAATAAAAAAGAAAGAATATGGCTTATTAGTGGTGCTCCAAATTATGATTTACAAGGTAATTTAATAGGATCCATAGGCATTCATCTTGATATTACTGATCAAAAAAATCAAGAGCAGCAATTGTATTTGTTATCGTTGATTGCTGAGAAAAATTTAAATTCGGTTATAATTGCAGATCGAATGGGTCGAATTGAATGGGCCAATGCTAGTTTTTTAAGAATGTCAGGGTATTCTAAGGACGAAATTATAGGTCAAAGGCCAGGAGCTTTGTTACAAGGTCCAGAATCCAATCCTGAAGTGATTCTTTATTTGAGAAATCAAATTAAAAAGGGTCTCCCTTTTAATTGTGAGATTATTAATTATTCAAAAAACAAAGAGAAATATTGGGTACGTATTCAAGGACAGGCACTTTATGATAAAGCCGGGAAATTAATAAAATATTTTGCCATTGAGGAAGATGTTACCGCTCAAAAAGAGCTGGAATCCCAAAAAGAGAATTTATTATCAGATTTAGCAAAAACCAATAAAGAGCTTGAGGATTATGCGCAAATAGTATCACATGATTTAAAATCTCCTTTACGCAGTATTAATTCATTGATTACCTGGATTAAAGAGGAGAATGTAGATAGCTTTGACGCACCAACTCAAAAATATTTTTCATTAATTGAGCATAAAGTCGAAAAAATGGATCATCTTATTGAAGGAATTTTGACGTATTCTAAAATTGATAAAGAAGCTGTAAAACCAGAGATTATTGATACGCATGAAATTGTTCAAGGTATTATAGATATTATTCATTTGCCAGATCACATTAGCGTATCTATTTTAGGTACATTGCCTAGCATTAATGCAGATAAATTTAGGATACAGCAATTGTTTCAAAACCTTATTGGTAATGCTGTAAATTATATTGATAAAAGTCAAGGATTAGTTGAAATTAGCGCTGTTGAAGATGGTGATAATTATATTTTTTCTATAAAAGATAATGGTGTAGGGATGCCAAAAGCAATCCATTCAAAAATATTTGAAACCTTTAAATCTTTTACAACTAGTAAACATTCAACAGGTTTAGGTCTATCAATAGTTAAAAAAATTATTACTTTTTATCAAGGAGAAATTTGGTTAGAAAGTGAAGAGGGGGTCGGAACCACTTTTTTTGTGAAATTAAAAAAAGAATCATGAAAATTATTCAAGCAAGTAAATTAGCCCGAGGTGGCTGGAGCTATATACAAGAAAAATCAAAATTACTAAACCCACTTGTACTGGTTTTTGGGAATCGTCTATTATTAGCAAATAGTGAGGTTTTACAAGATATTCGTAATGAGTTTCCGTATGAGGATCTAGTTTTTGGATCTACTTCAGGTGAAATTTCAGGCTCTAGTGTAAATGACGATTCCATTTCGGTGGTAGCGATCGAGTTTGAAAAATCAAGTTTTATAGTTAAAAGAGATAATATTTTAGACCATAATAAAGATGCTAAACTTCTTGGTGAGCACTTGTATGAGCAAATGCCGAAGGAAAATCTTAAACATTTATTTGTACTTTCAGAGGGGAGTTTTGTAAACGGAAGTTCCTTGATTTCTGGCCTTGAGACTAATATGGAGGACTCTGGATTATCTATTACAGGCGGTATGTGTGGTGATGATGCACGTTTTGAAAAAACACTTGCCTCATACAAGGAAGATCCAAAAGAAGGAGAAGTGGTTCTTATTGGTTTTTATGGATCAACATTCGAGGTTTCGTATGCTAGTTTTGGTGGTTGGATTCCCTTTGGCCCAGAGCGCGTTATCACAAAGTCAGTAGCAAATGTATTGTATGAAATTGATGGTCAACCAGCTTTAGACTTATATAAAAAATATCTAGGAGATAAATCCAGTGAACTTCCACAAGCCTCTTTATTATATCCTTTAAATGTAACACCAGATGGTAAGAAAGAACCAGTTGTACGTACTATTTTAAATATTGATAATGATACACAGTCTATGATCCTTGCAGGTGATGTACCTGTAAATTCAAGAGTTCAACTCATGATGGCATCAGTTGATGGGATTGCACAAGGAGCCAATACTGCTGCAAATTACGGTATGAAAAATAGAACTAAAGCCCCTGAATTAGCTCTTTTGGTAAGCTGTATTGGGAGGAAATTGGTAATGAGTCAGCGTGTTGAAGAAGAAATAGAGCATGTAAGAGAGGTTATTGGTCAACAAGTTCCTATTGCAGGATTTTATTCTTATGGTGAAATGGCTCCTTTTAATGGGGAGACTGCTTGTGAATTACACAATCAAACGATGACATTAACCTTAATAAGCGAATAATGCATTCATTACTAAAACGTCAGATAGATAAAAAACTTGCGGGAGGTCTTAATGACTTGGATATTTTTTTGGATGCAGTTAATGAATCGTACCAAAATTATGAAAGCCAAATAGAGATGCTGCAAAGGGCTATGAAAATTAGCTCCGATGAATTATTTGAGGCGAATCAAAAATTGCGGGATGAAGCTAAAAGCCTAAAAGAATTAAATAAAAACTTACAGTCTATTCTTGATTCTATGAGTGTTGGGCAAGATTTTATGACAAATACAGAGGTTTTTGATTCTTCGGAATATATTAAACAACAATCTATTGAAATTGTAAAAATTAATAAACAAAGAGAAGAATTGTTGTTTAATCTTGAAAAACAAAATAAAGCATTGAATGAATATGCTCACATGGTTTCACATGATTTAAAGGCACCTTTGCGTAGTATTGATACTTTGATCAACTGGTTTATTCAGGATAATGAGTCTCTATTGAATGAAGCCAATCTAAAATCTTTGAATAGGATTTTGTTAAATGTAGAGAAAATGGACTCTCTTATTAAGGGGATTTTAAACTATTCCTCTATTGAAAATCATACGCATGAAGAACGTATTATTGATGTTAATCATGTTGTGCAAGATTTTTTGAAAACTATTGAAATTCCAAATAATGCAGACATTAGCATAACTAATGATCTTCCTGTTTTAATGGGAAATGATTTTAGATTGAAACAACTCTTTCAAAATCTAATACAAAATGCGCTTAAATACAATGATAAAGAACACATAGAAATTGAGATATCCAGTACCGAAAATGAGCAAGAATATTTATTTCAAATAAAAGACAATGGTATAGGTATTCCTCATGCATACCAGCACAAAATATTTGATATTTTTTCTAAATTACAAAATGACGATAACTCCTCAGGCATAGGACTTTCTATCGTTAAAAGAATAATAGAATTTTATAAAGGAAGAATTTGGCTTGAAAGCCAAGAAAAAGTAGGGACTACTTTTTTCTTCACAATACCAAAGGATCATGGAAACACCTAATTTAAACTATGTAAATGAATTGTCTGGTGACAATGAGCAATTTAAGGCAAAAATTTTATCCATCCTAAAAAAAGAGTTGCCAGTAGAGGTTGAAAATTATGAAAAATACATGCAAGAATTAGATTTTTTTAATGCTGCACAATCTGTTCATAAACTGAAACATAAAATTTCTATACTAGGTCTCGAAAAAAGTTATTATATTGCTGTTGATTATGAGCATAATTTAAATAATGACTCCGTAGCCTTAAAAAATGATTTTGAAACAATTTTAAAAGCTATGCAGGAGTTTGTTATAAAACTCTAAATAAATAGCTATATGAATTGCATTATTGTTGATGATGAAGAAATGGCAAGAGCCATAATAGCTCAATTTGTAACTAAATCAACAGATATTGAATGTATTGGAGAGTTTTGTAGCGCCATAGACGCAATAAAATTTTTGAATCAAAATCATGTTGATCTTATTTTCTTAGACATTCACATGCCAAATTTCACTGGTTTTGATTTTATTCAAACCATAAAAAATCCTCCGCATATTATCTTAGTAACATCTGACAGAGATTTTGCTATTGAAGCCTTTGAATATGAATGTATTGTAGATTATCTTGTAAAACCTATTACCGAGTCACGTTTTTTAAAAGCCGTTCACAAAGTCTTAGCAATAAAAACTGACGAGCCACAAGTAAATACAACGATACAAGCTGAAGAAAAGCCTGATCATTTTTATGTAAACATAGATCGAAGATTGATTAAAATAGACAATAACTCAGTGAATGTTATTGAAGCAAAAGGAGATTATATTCATATAAAAACAGATAATAAAAATTACATTGTACACTCTGCAATGAAAAAAATAGAGGATATACTTCCAAAAGATATATTTTTAAAAATTCACCGTTCCTTTATAATCAATGTTACAAAAATTATCGATATTGAGGATAATAGTGTTCTCATTGCAAAAGATGTTATCCCAATAAGTAGGTCAAACAAAACAGAACTTTTAAAACGAATTAATGTTTTGTAATATATAATATTTACTACAATTTTTTTAAAAAAGTGTATTTCATCGATTATTTTTGCATTTAGTCTATAATGTTGTTACTTTAGATCTGTATTTAAAATGACAATTATGAAAGTAAATCTACCCAATGCAGTAACTTTAGCTCTTGATTCTTCAAACAATGAGTTATCCGGTTATTTTTTAGTATCCACAAAATGGACTGTAATGAATGATGTTAATATTACTTTCGTAAGGAAAAATGCGTTAGGTTACTGTTACAATTTAGATTGGGCAGGTCCATTAACTAAGCATGAAGTTATAAAGTTAAGTATTAACAACCCCTCTATTTCTATTGTAAGTATTGCCACAATACGACCTTTTTTACAAATACTGGATGATGTGGTATACCTTCCTAACACTGCCGAAGCGCGCAAAGCAATTGGTATTGATAATGACGATTTACAATTAGCAAACTAAAATAAAAACTTCTACCAAAAATTATTCTTACAAAATTTCATTTACCTACAGTCTTAAACCGTTTACCGAAGGTTATCAATCGTTTATCGAAAACATTACTTTCTATCTTTAGTTTGAATGTATCTTTGTAGAGCAATTAGGAAGCAAACCCTTTTTGATCCCAAATCAAATTTTTTAAATACTGTTTTAATGGATTGTGAAAATAGTCCTTGTTAGTATAAATAGTTTTTTAAAAGCAAGTTTAATTTTTTAGTTTCATTGTTGAGTTAGTAAAAAAAGACTGCTGCCACGAGCAGTCTTTTTTGTTTTTACTCGAAATTAAACTTTGATACTCAAGTAAGATTTCGTGATTTCTAGTTGTATTTTAAAGCAAAATCAAATCAATTTTAATATTTATAATGAGGTTAAGCAAAACAAAGAAAGACTGCCTACAAGCAGTCTTTCTTTGTAAATAAAATGTATCAAGTGGTATTACTTGAGGGTAAACAAAGGTTCACGGGTTAAATTCCATTTTACTCTTAAACCAAATTCATTAAAAGTAAACCCTGAGGCCGTGGTAGAGGCAATATTACTTCGGGTTACATAAATATTACTCAACAGCCTATCCGAGAATTTGTAGCCTAGTTTTCCTTGAATACGATAGGTCCACTGTTTTGTATTGTCTTCAATAAACTGATAACCTGTTGCTAGGTTTGCGTTGTAAAACCAGGATTTAGACTCAATAATTTTTTCGTCTTTTAAAACTTCTAGAAATAATTCTACCGCATTAAACTTCTTTGGACTAAAATAATCAGTAGGAACACGATCTTTAAAAGCTATATATTGATAGTTTAATCCACCTTTTAGAACAGGTTTAGAGAGGAAGTTATAGTAAAAAGAGGTAAATAATAAATTACGATTGTTGTTATCTGTTTGCGAAGTGAAAAAATATTGGGTAAACCAACCAAAATTAAAGTTGGTACTCAAATTATAATTTAAATAGTAATTGTTGGTTGCAATTTGCTTGATAATAAGATCAGTGTTAAAGTTTTGCATTTCACGTTTGTAACCCACTTCAAGATCCTGAAGTTTCATAGGCTTCATTTTGAAATATGTATGCAGCAATAGCTGGTTGTAACTAGTGTTTATAGAGGTAGCACTGTTTACACCAGCTTCAAAACTATAACTAATTTTAGGGTGGAATTGATAACTTGCACCTAGAAGATAATCATGACTTATAGCATTTATTAACGTAACAGTATTGTCTGTTTTACGATATTGATAAGTTGCATTTACAGTCCATTTTGTTGATAAAGGTAATGTTATTGCAGTTCTTGACGCAAGCGCTGTGTTGTTTCCGTTATCAAATGAGTAGCTTAATTTTTCTTCGATAAAAGGAGTAAAATCCTCTTTCATTTTTTTTATAAATTGAAGTGCATCTCCTTGATTATTAAAAATAGATAAGGTTGTTAAGGCTGCCTGATACGCCATACTAGTTTCGCCAGAAGCTTTGTAAGCATTGGCAATACCAAGATTTCCATCAAATGACTTAGTGTCGTTTTCTAAAATATTTTTATAATAGGTGATGCTTTCTGGGAAATTACTTTTGTAAATATCTAGCGTAGCGGCAAGTGATAAAACCCAATTTTCATTGGGGTATTTTAGGAGTAACTCTTCAATATATATCTTAGCTTCTTTGTATTTTTTATTCCATATCAGGGCTTGTACATAGCGCTCTTGAGTTTGTTTTTTTAAATTTTCATCAGTAATACTTTGTGACAATGATAAGGATTCAGTAGCTAGTTTTAAGGCCTCTTTTTCTTTATTGTCAATATGTGTTAGAAGTGAAAGCCCATTTAATGCCAGTACGGGATAGTCTTTTGATAGTAATTGGTAAACCGCATTCCCTTTGTCAATATCTTTTGTGATGAGGTACATGTTTGCCTTATTCATGAGAGTTTCTTTGTCTAATGGAAAATCAACTAATATTTCATCATAAAACGCCTCAGCTTCTGCGTATTTTTTTTCATTCACATATTGGTAACCATACCCTAATTTAATATATTTTCTGGAAACCAAAGCTCCTGGATTTGCAGGTGACAACTCTAGGGCTTTGTTTACGTTTGCTAATGCAGTAGGATATTCTTTTAAGTTTGATAAAGTATTGGCAAAGCCAAGATGCGCTACAAAATTGGTTGGGTTTTTTTGAACAAGCTCGCTGTAGAACACTTTAGCTTCGTCAAATTTTTTGTTCCAAAGCAAAGATTCGGCATAATTTAATTCTATTTCTAAATCTCCAGGATATTCACTCTTTAATTGAATGAAATTTTCAAGTGCTGCTGGAGCTTGATTGTTTAAACCAATTGCTCTTGCATAGCATAGTCGGGCTGTTTTATTTTTTGGATAAAATTTAAGGATATCTTTAAAAAAAAGTTCTGCTTTTGCAAACTCTCCTTTTTCTAGATGGCTAAATCCCACATTCATGTCTTGTGCTTGTAGTGTAAAACTAAATATACTTATAAATACAAGCGCAATTTTTTGTAGTAAATTCATATTGGTTAGGTGTAAGATTCGTTATTGCAAGTTAAGTATTAAATCGTAATATTTCGTCTACACTTTCAGGTTATTCATCTAAGTATTAATGCTTGTTTTTAATAATGTGCGATATTTGGTAACGAAACTAATTCCAACTTCAATATTAATAAGATGGCAGTACACATTACATACAATTCTGGAGTTTATGAAATTAAAGGATTGTTGACTTCAGAAAACAGTGTATATTTAGAAAATCATTTAAACTGTTTATTGTCAAGGTTAAACGGACTAGTGGTTTCATTTGAAAAAGTAGAGGCAATGGATGCGTATACAACCAAAAATATTCTTGCCATATACGATAAAGCCCAAAAAGATGAAAAACCTTTTTTTATAATTGGTAGAAAAAATAAATGTATTTCGGCCTGTTTTGATGCACTTGGCTCAACTGATGTGTTACTGTAATATTGAATTAATAATGTGTCTCAAATGAAACTACTTGCAAGTATTACCTCAAAAATACCCAAAAAACTAGGTCCTGAGCAGCTTTTTATGTTGACCATATTATTGGTAAACGGAGGGAATTATTTGTACAATCTTATTTTGGGGAGGCTTTTAGGTCCCGAGGCATTTTCTGATGCGGCTATATTAATTACACTCTTACTGATACTTTCTTTTGTTGGGATGACTTTTCAAATAGTTGCTGCAAAATATGCTGTTCTTTTTCAAGAGAACAAGTTGTTATTGTTTCTTAAATTTATTTTGAAATATGCTGTTATACTTGGCATTATTCTAGGTTTTGGCATTGTGTTTTTTCACAAGGAACTTCAAGCACTTTTTCATACTCAAACCGCCTCTATGTTTTATATTTTTGGTTTTGGTGTTCCCTTGTATTTTGTCATGAGTGTAAATAGGGGTTTGTATCAAGGTCAAAACAACCTTTCTCGATTAGCTACTACTTACCAAACCGAAATGGGGAGCAGGTTGCTATTTACAATTCCGTTCTTATTGATTTTGCCTTCAATTCCTAGTTCTGTTGTAGTTGCTATAGGTATTTTACTGTCTTTTGTAGCTGGATTACTTCCATTTCAAAAAACAATTTTTAGTAAAGTTGAGGCTAATAGCAATGCTAGTATCAATCACAAATCTATTGTGGTGTTTTTTGCGTTGACAGCGTTTTATGAGTGTACACAAATCATTATTAATAATAGTGATATTATACTTGTCAAGCATTTTTTTAATAACAAAGATGCGGGTTTGTATGCATCACTTGCCTTAATAGGGCGCGTGGTGTATTTTGTGGCTTGGATGTTTGTAATGCTTTTGTTACCTAAAGTGATTCAAATGAAAAAAGACAATCAGGATACGCTTCCTATTTTGCTTAAATATGTGAGTTATATTGTGGTTTTATCTTCCTTTATTGTTTTGTTTACCGCTATATTTCCAAATTTCGTAGTGCAAATCATGTTTGGTAAAGCTTATGTTTCTATCTCTTACTTACTTTGGAAGTATGCGCTTGCAACCTCACTTTTTGCAGTGGCTAATATTTTTGCCTACTACTATTTATCCTTGAATCAATATGTTCCTGTTGTTGTATCGGCAGTTTTGGGATGTACACAAATTGTTTTAATTATTTTTTACCATAACTCTTTGGAGCAAGTGGTTCACATGCAAATTATTGCCATGGTAACTTTACTTTTTTTCCAGTTGCTTTACTTTATTTATAAAAACCGATTCGAACACAATAAAAAAACCAGCGCCTTAGTATAAAACCAAATTTAAGACACATGAAACTAGCCGTAATTACAGCTTTCCCACCCAGCAAAGTAACCTTGAATGAATATGGATATCACTTAGTTAAAAATTTTGCACAAAAAAATGAAATTTCAGAAGTGATTTTGCTGTGTGATAAAACTCAAGATGCCAAGCAACTGGACTTTAAAAACAGTGATAAAGTGAAGGTGAGGGAATGCTGGTCATTTAATAGTTACACCAACATTATTTCTATCATGGATGCCATACGTGCTGAAAAACCTGATGCTGTTTTAATTAATTTACAGTTCATGAAATTTGGCGATAAAAAGGTTCCAGCGGCTTTAGGACTCTTAATTCCATGGATTTTAAGAATGAATTCTATCCCAACAGTTTCTCTATTGCACAATATTCTTGAGCAAGTAGATCTAGAAAGTGCCGGATTTACAGATAATAAATTAGCGCAGCGATTTTATAATTTCGTAGGGACTTCATTAACTAAATTTATACTAAAATCGGATGTTGTGGCCGTTACTATCAATAAATATGTAGATGTATTGGTAAAGAAATACAATGTAAATAATGTTATAGTAATTCCACACGGAACTTTTGATACCATTGACGAACCTTCGTTTGATTTGGTTCCAGGACCCAAACAAATTATGGCTTTTGGAAAGTTTGGAACTTACAAAAAAGTTGAAATATTAATTGAGGCAGCAATTCTTATAAGACAACACAATTCAGAACCGATAGAAGTAGTTATTGCAGGAACTGATAGTCCTAATACTCCTGGTTACTTAAAAGGAGTTCAAGAAAAATACAAAGACACGCCAGGGATTAGATTTACTGGATATGTTGAAGAAAAAGATGTACCAGTTATTTTTGGTGACAGTACTGTTGTTGCTTTTCCATATACATCTACCACGGGAAGTTCAGGAGTGTTGCATCAAGCAGGAAGTTATGGTAAGGCTGTGGTAATGCCAGACTTGGGCGATCTTGCTTTATTAGTTGAAGAAGAAGGGTACAAAGGCGAGTTTTTTAATCCAGAAAGTGCCGCTTCACTGGCCGCCGCTCTTGAAAAAATAATCAATAACGATGAAAACCGTAAGGCTATTGCCATGCAAAATTTTATAGCTGCTAGCGCCTTATCTATGGGAACTATTACAGATATGTACTTGTCAACGTTTAAAAAAATTATAAAATCTAAACTTTAATTCGAGATGTATTTATAAGCGGGTTTGTTCTTGCCTTTAACATCAATGAACCCAAATTGTTTTTGTCTGTTTTTTTGCCAAGGCCATTTTCCAGCTACTTGATCCGGTACTTTTGGGAAATCATATAATGTCCAAGACATAAAGGAATAGTTGTTTTTCTTGAAATACGTTTGCATTTTTTGGTGGTATTGGGCTTGATTTTCTAAACTACTTTCCCATAAATTCCAAATCCCGCCGTAAGATGGAACTCCAAATTCTTGGATTACAACTGGTTTTTTTAAAGTTTTAATTAAAGTATTGGTTTCATACTCTAAGTGTTGCATGTCATTGTAAAAGTGATACGAAACAAAATCTACTTTATCAGCCAGTTGTGAGGCAGCAACAGAGTTTGACCAGCCAATAGTTATTAAATGATTAGGATCATTTTCTCTGACAACCGTTACCATGTGGTCAAGCCATTGCAAAACATTTTCTTTACCTCTGTTTTCAAAATCTAAATTAGGCTCGTTTTTTAAATCCCAAGCTATGATTGCTTTATGGTCTTTAAATGTTGATACTATTTGCTCTGCATGTCTGTGTGTTAAAGTCCAACTGTCTAATGAGTAATCGCTGTAAAAATCAAATAAGGTTACCATAACTCCTAGATTTTTGGCTGCAGCCAAATCTAAAAGGGTTTTAAGTTTAACCATCTTTTCAGGATTTATATTTGCTTTCCCAAAATCATCGTATTGAATAAAAACCCGTATAGAGTTTAAATTTGATTTTTTGATGATGTCAAAATCCTTTGCAATAGTATCCTTGTGAAATTGTTCCCCAAAGGTATCCCAAGCTGAATTTTTTGGATAGTAATTAATTCCTTTGATTACAAATTGTTTTTTGTTTTTAAGAATTTTATCCTCCTGAATACTGTACTCGGGCTCTGGTTGTATGGAGTCTTTAGCAAATGGAGAGGGTTCCATTTTTTGAAAATGACGCACACGCCAGTAGCCATCTTCAAGCAGCATCATTACTTTGTATGTTGCGGTGTCTTGTACCGTGGTTAGTAACTTTTTATTGAGATAGATTTTTTGAAACTCAATCACGTTTTTATCTGTAAAAACAACTAGTTGTCCGTCTTCACTGTAGAATTCTAATTCAGGAAAGTGTTTTAGTGTGGTGTTTTCTATTGTAATTTCTTGTGCTTTATTGTGTTGAATGACTTTGTATAGATTATCACGAGTATTCATGGTATAATAATCGTCAATGCCTTTTGGGATGTTATTTTGTAGAGCTTTGTTTTTTATATGCCAAGAAAAAAGGTAGTCCCGTTCAATTTTTCCTAGTGTGTTTTTCTCCATTTTACGCGCTGGATTTTCAATTTTGGTCCAGGTCACTTTTGGTAAGTATACATCCTCGCTTTTTGTTTCAAGGTGTAACATGGCACTTCTGTCAGCACCAGTATTTAAGTAATCCAAAATTTTTGCCATACCAAATAGCGTAAAAATACTAATCACGATAAACGATAGTATAAAGGCCGCTTTGTAAATATTTCGGTTATTGATAATTTTCATACGGTATGGTTTCGGTTTTCTTGGTTACGCCAAGAGTGGTAATTTCAAATTGATATGCGGATTGTTTGTAAAAAGGAGGTAATAGTATAAATGTAGCTAATCCTTTGGCACTTTCAACAATTTTTGTTTCTATTAATTTATTTTTATGAAATATTTTTAGTTCTACTTTTATTCCATCAGGAACTATTTGATTCATGAAACTTGTTAATGGTCCTACCACAATTTTTCGATTTTTTTCAAGAAACTGATAGGGAAAATCTTTTATCAATGCTTGATACGCAATTTGTATTGGTTTGCTCTCGGCCATCCCCGTAACATAGGCTTTTACCGTATAAATTTCTTTGTGATCCGGATGCAACAACTGTGCAATTGCCACGCCATTTATTGTGGCTGCAAATGTTTTAAGGAAATTATTATTTTTTGTAGTGACTTGAAATGTAACTAAGGTTCCGTCTCCTACTAAATTGCCAAATTGATCCTTAATGACCGAAGTTCTTAGTTTGGTAATTTGATTTCCATCTGCAAATTGATGGTTTCTAGCATAATCAATAGTAAAGTTTGTAGCTATTGATGGCGTTATATCTGTTTCAAATTCCTTTGATAATGCCGTATTGCATTGTGTTGAAATTAGCATTTTCCCCGAGACTGTTCTGGAGTAAATGTTTTTCCATGCTATAAAATCAGCCGTTTTCTTAGTGGTAACAGTAATGTCATCTAGGAATTGATCTTTTATAAACACAGTGGTGTTGTCTGTTTTTGGGTTGTCATAACTGTCCGTGGGGATTGCAACCATCATTGTGTAATGATCTTGCCCTGTGAGAATGGTAGTTGGACCCAAATAATTTTCAATCAAAGTAGGCGTGACATCATTAGGAACAATTTCAAATTGTCCAGCCGCAATATTCTTTCTATCTTGGATAAGATACCAAGAAACAGTTCCCGTTTTTTTGGCATACAATTCGGGAATACTAAACCGCAATTTATTCTTGTTAACTTTTCCCTTAACGATTGTTTTTCCGTAGGAATGAATCAAAAATAAATCAGCGTTTTTAACCGCTTTTAGTGAAGAAAACTGAAGTAGTATTGGGGTTCCCGCAGTAAATTTTTTTTGGGATGTATCCAATGTAATTGTAGCTGCAGTACTAGTTGTTTTTACAACTGCAAAAACGACTAGGCAAAAGATACAAAGGAGAATGACTGCTATTTTTTTCATTATTTAGGATTACCAATATAGTTGTTCAATTCAATTTTAACATAACTAAAACCTTTTCCGTTTACTTTTTGTAAAAGTTCTTTCTCCATGGCCTTATTTCTATTAGGAACAATAGTTTGCGCCAGATCTTTATTGGGTAAACCATTTACAAAACAATTTTCTAGCGATGAAAGTATTATTTTACAACGCGTTAAGTCAAGTAATGGATAATCAAAATATTGCTTGCGTTGTACCCGAATACCTTCTCTAACAAAATAATGATCAACGTATAAAAGTTCTTTTTCTTTTGTGTAATAAGACACAATCAATTCTGGAACGGTTACTTCTTGAATCCCATAATTAAAAAGTGTACCCTTAAGATGGTTATTTTCTACCACTAGGTCAGAAAGAGCTACTTGTATATAAAAATCTGTTATAGCTACATTTCCTGCTGATTGAATGTCAAAGTTAGACGGTGTTTCGGCAATATTTTTAGGGGTATATTCATTAGGGTTGAATGTGGTAGGCTTGTGTACTTCTTTTTTTAACCAAGAAATCTCTTCAAAGTTTACTTTAAAACTAGTCGTTTCTTTAGGTAAAATTTTATGTTTAATAGCGTCTTTGGCATTGAATGTTGCCAATTCTTTGTCGTATTTATTATACAAAGTAGACTTTACAATAACATCTGCAGGACTGTTATCAAGGTTTTGTAATTCCCCTACAATCATGTATTCATTGTTATACTGAATTAATTTGGCCGATAGGATTTCAAGCTCTGGTTGCTTTAATACATCCTCATGATAGGTTTGTTGGGTCGTAATTTTTCGTCGTCCTTGTTTGTAATACTCTGTTAAATTGCTAGATAAAAATTGATCAGGTGGAATGTCTAATGGCATTTTTTGAGGAAGTATAAACCATTTTCCGTTGCGATTGATAGTTTCGTGATAGTAATCCTTATTGATAATTTCTAAGGGTGTAATCCATTTTGTTTTAGCAACTAGCGTTGTTCTCTGATTTGCTTTTTTAATAATTTTAATTTCTATGGCATCTAGTTTTGCATATGAATTTAATATTCCATCAGCAACAGATGTTTCCAGCATGAATTGTGATATCGAGAGTTTACTTTTTGGGTCAATAAAAGAATGTGCTTTTTCATAAAACTTAAAATCGAGAGCATCATAATAGCTCTTAACTACATTTTCAGGGCTTATTTGGGTAGCATTGGCGATGTAAGTTTTATATCCGCCAAAAGCCATAATGATGAACAACACGAGAACCCAAAAATGTAAAACACCAATGAGTTTTAGGGGAAACTGGGTATAGGAAACGTTAAACTTAAAAAAGTCTGGTTTTGGTTCGTCTTTAACTTTTAAGGCTTTAAAAAATATACTTTGCACATTCACAACAAAGGCTATGATAATGGTAAGTATTGGTATAATGCCCCACATTAGTTTAAGGTATACTGGAACCTCATCTTTAGGAAGTACTTTTGGCAAAGGAGCAATATTAAGTCTTTCCCAAACCATAATGCCGTTTTCTAATTGAGAAAGGCGGTGCCATCCACAAAAATAAAGTATGGGATCATAAAATTTATCATTAGAAAACACATACTTTAAATTGTATTTTTCAGGTACGGTTAAAAATTGTTGCAAAGAACCAATTCCTTCCATACCTCTAAATTTAGAATTCTCAAGTCGCTCTATTGCTCGTGAGGTAAGCTCGGGTAATCTTCGGGCGGAATGGTAATTTCCATCAACCGTTTTGGCATTGGTTTGTGAGGATAACGTTGCCATTTGATCCCCAAAACCTAAGGGTAAATACCGCCATTGATCGTGCTGATCTTGATTTAAAAAGTTGACTAGCGGGAGTGTATTTATTTTTTGGGGTTGAAAAGGTCTAAAATAACCTAGAGTAATTGTAAAACTGGCAAAAAATAAAAAAGAACCCGCAAAGGCTGCACCAAGAATTCGATGGTAAATATTCCCAAATTTATTTTGAATAGCCGTTTTTAAATCGCCTTCAATTAAGCGGTATACAAACTCTCCAGACATGGGTAAACTCATAATAGAAGCCCAAAGGGTAAAACGGTCAAGCGTAAGAATGTTAAACGCATTTTCTCCTAAAACCTTAAGCGGTATGGGCGTTGTACCTCCAGTTCCTAGTATGGTGAGCAAAGTGATTGACAATCCAAAACAAATGTATCTTTTGCTGAAATAACGGTAAAATACATAGGGTAAAATAAAAAATAGGATTCCCCAGGGTATGACAAAAAACATTAACCCAGATGAGGTTACTTCTAGAAAATTATCACGGCTGCCATGAGGTATGGGTACTTGCGTGATAGGGTTTGCCTTAGAATTTACCCAATACGGAAAAATACAAAAGACAATAAGCACTAGTGAACCAGCTCCAAAAATGATTATCCTTTTTAAGAGTTTGAACAAGGTTTGTACAAATAATTTGAATCGTATTTCCTTATAGGAGTTTACCTTTTCCCGAGATACATCCATAACAACAGTACCTATCAAAGGGAAAATAAAGAAAACCATCCCAAAAATAGGGGTTACATGATGGGAACAAATGGTTACTGCAAGCAATGAAAAGGCACTAAGAAGGTTCTTGATTTTGCCAGTTTTTATCCAAAGATAGATTTCGGGCATACAGTGCATTAATATTGACACACCCACGATGCTAGGCAATTGCCCAAAAATATGCAAGGTTTCTACAAACGATGACGAGAAAACGGCCACGAGGGCAGCATAACCAGCTACCGTTCTATCGGCAGTAATCAATAGGGTATAGCGGTAAACTCCTGTTATAAACAAAAGAATACCAATAATGGCCACGGTAAATAAACCAAACTTTAAACCACCTAGTAGCGATAATAATCCTATTGCCTGATGCACTAGTGGCGGATACCCCATTACTGTAAAACCGGTGTACCAACTGTAGTTCCAGGGTTCAAACCAACTTGTAGCATAATGATTAGCAAAAAACATATGAATCAATGCATCATACGTACTTTCTAGTGTGAAAAATATGGCACTACCATGAAAAACCACTCCTATAAGAAGGGCTACAATTAAATATTTATTTGATTTTTCAGTAGACATCCAGTTTGTATTGATGTTTTTGTAAATGTATTAATAAAACTGTTAATTTAACGCTAGATGGCAGTCATTAACAAAGATTTTATTGTGTATTTCAAATCAAATTTGATATATTTACGATAACCAATCTATCTTAAACTCATAAGTATGAAAATATTAATTATTGACGATCAGGAGTTAGTGATACTCTCTTTAGAAAAAAGCCTTGTCGATTTAGGTTACGAAGTATTTTCAGCCAATACCATTTCTGATGGAATTAAAAGCTATGATTTGCATCTGCCCAATCTTGTTATAGCTGATATTAACATGCCTTATTCTAATGAAAAGGAAATCACTAAGGAAGAACTTAATGTGTACAATGGTCTTGAAATTGCAAAACACATAAAAGTAGTTAGAGGGCATAATACTCCCGTTATGATTTTATCGGGTAATACAGAGGAGGATATTATTGTAAAAGGATTTGATTTAGGAGTTGATGATTACATGAAAAAACCACTCAGTCTAAGTGAGATAGGAGCGCGTGTAAAACGGTTGATAGGTGTTGGCGGTAAGCCGGCTAAAATAACGCAAAAAAATCAAATCATTCAAAACAACTGTATTGGGGTTGTAATTCCATGTTATAATGAGGAACTTCGTTTGTTAGGGGACGACTTCAAAGCTTTTATTAATTCAAATTTAGGATACCATTTGTGTTTTGTAAATGATGGTAGTAAAGATAAAACCCTTGAAGTTCTTGAAAAATTAAGAGAAGGAAATGAAGATCACATTAGTATTTATGATTGTGAAAAAAATGGAGGCAAAGCCGAAGCAGTACGATTAGGGATGCTTCACCTAGCCAAACAAGATCAATTTGATTACATCGGTTTTTTAGATGCGGATTTATCTACAGATTTTGAAGATTTTCATGACCTTGTAAACACCATATCTACATCAAATTTTAAATTAGTTAGTGGGTCTAGAATGGCCCGTATGGGTGCTGATATTACTAAAGAATCTGCTCGTGCCATTATTAGTAAAATCATTAATTTTATCATTCGAAAAACAGTTGGTATGGAATTTAATGACACGCAATGTGGTGCTAAAATCATGAGTAAAGATGTGATTGAAAAAACCTTTCAAACCAAGTTTTTGACCAAGTGGTTGTTTGATGTAGAAATTTTAATGCGAATGAAACAAGTGTACGGGGACGAAGAAACTAAAAAACTAGTTTGTGAACAGCCCTTAAAAAGATGGATTCATGCTGATGGATCTAAACTTTCTTTTAAAGATTCCTTGAAAATTGTATTCCAAATAGGCCAAATTGCTATTCACTACAGATAATTGTGTAAAATTAAATTTTAAAATAAGGAGACAAAATTACACACCTTGAGTGCAAAAAAAATAAAATTGGTATTACTTTTGACAGCGTATTAATACAAAGTCTAAAACTACTGTAAACAAAATGATAGATCAAATTAAAAAATTTTTAAACGAAGACCAAGACCCAAAAGCAATCGAAAAAATTGCTGCTAAGCTGAGTGATTTATTAATGAAAAACGAGGAAGTAGGGTATATAGCGGTACAAAAAAAACCCGCTATTACGGTCTTACCAGACAGTATTGTCCTTACTAACAAGCGAATCATTATTTGTCAGCCTAAAAACCTTGGGCTATCTATGAACTTCATTGATTATACTTGGGATGAAATAGAGGGAACTTTTGTTAAGGAAAACATTTTAGGATCTGAGTTTTCATTTACTACACGCACTAATATGGAAGTATCTATTGATTATATTCCAAAAATACAAGCGCGTAAAATTTTTACGTATGCCAAGGAGCAACTTGATATTTTAAAAACAGGTGCTATAAGTGCTATAACTGTTGAGGAAGTGCAACCAGCTACCGTTGTTCCTGATGCTGAAATCATAGAGGAAATGGAAACCGAGGAAGTAACCAGTTTTGCCGAAATCATGCCTGTAGCACAGCCACCAGTCTATAATTATGAAAAGGAACAAGCGCAAGCAGCGCCAGAAACAAGTAAGGAAGTAGGACTTGCCGGTTTATCTCAAGACGAATTGTTTGAAAAACTACAGAATTATAAAAAACTACTCGATAACGGCTTGATCTTACAAGGCGAATACGATGCCTTCAAGAAAGAAATTTTGAGTCACATGTAATAGTGTTGGAGTCTTAAAGTCAAAAGTCCTAAAGTCAAAAGATAGTTTACTTTTGATTTTAGGACTTTCATTTTTTTAGTTTGAAATATAATTCTAGTAGGCACCTAAATAAAAACTACCCGAAGCTGCTTTTAGTTTTGCACCTTTTGTAATAGTTTTAGTTCTCCAGTTTACAATGTAAATATTACCATCTTTACCAGCCGGAGTAAAGGGTAAATACACGTTATCACCTACAAGGCCTATGTTTTGAAATTGTCCAAAAGTAGTTGTTAATGCGGGATCAGTTTCAACTTCTGTTGCTAACTTTGTTGCTGTTCTAGTATTTAAATCTATCAAAGCAACATATCCACCATTAGTTCCTGTTACGGTGTACATCACAATTGCAATTCCGTCTTTAATATACCTCCACGCTTTAATACTCGCTCCTGTAGTATTTAATGCAGTGTTCAAATTAAAATGATAAGATGGGTCATATTCGTTGGTTGCTTTACTGATTCTAAGAATGTCTGGACCAGCTGTAGCAGTTGCTTGGTACAAATTGCCATCAGTACCTACATACTGTGTCAAGGTGCGGTAACCTAAGTTATCAATGATGCTTTTATCAGAAATGATAATTTTCGGATTTTTTAAAGAAGGATAATCCACCACATACGAAACTGTTCCTAAATCTCTATTCGTAGTAGTTGCCCAACCTGTAATGGCGCCAGTTGTAGCATTTGTAGTTACGGTACCATTAACATTATGTCTTCTTATGCCGACACCTATGAACAGTTTAGTTTTCGATTCGTTTAAAACGGGTACATCCGCTCTCCAGATGTGGTATCCTTTTGATTCTAAATCGACTCCTAAATCAACATTGATCGATCCAGTATTTGTAATTGCTGTATTGTTCAAGTCAATATTGGCAATTTTAATTACTCCTTTTGGATTTCTATAAACATAATTAGGAGCTGTTCCTGTGAAGGGTTCTAGTGCATCTCCAAACGAGACACCTACGCCCACGCCTTCTGCTGCTTTTACCCAGCGTGGTGAAGTTCCTAAAATTACAGAGGTGTTCAATTCAGATCCTACTTCTTCAAATTTTCCAGCGCCTGTTACGCTGTATTTATTAAAAACACCGCCTTCAGTACCAGTATACTGAATATTGTACAAAAACTTTCCATCTGCTGATGCTTGCACACGGGCAGTTCGGCTTGATTTTAATGCAAAACCTTCCACGTAAGTAGATCCGTTCAGTTTAAATAAATCAACTACATAATCTGGATTTGCTGCATTTTGAGGTGTTATCGCATAAGCGCGCGTTCCTCCGTTTCCAGCTGTTCCTGCTGCATCTGGGAATGATCCAGTAAGCGTAATCCATCGTGTGGCATCAACTGCTGGAGGTGTAACTGTTTCTGAGTCGTCATTGCTGCAACTTCCCAAAGAAAATGCTGTCATTACAGTACTTAAGACAGTTATTTTAAATAGATTTTTTTTCATGATATTGATTTTAATTTGATTATAAAAATGTACTAAAGGTGTAATTCAATTTGAAATAGATTCCTCTACCAGGTTTTTGTATCGAAAAGTTGTCGTAAATCTCGGCGTTCATAATATTTTTTACGTCTACGCTAGCAATGAGCTTTTTGGATGGAAATCCGTAACTGATACCGATGTCATGAGTGAATTGACTTGGAGTTAAGGACCAATCAGGTTGTCCCCACACTACATAATATTCACCTACAAAACCGGTGTTGTAGTAAAGATTGAGTACCGAATTTTTTTGCAACACATTATTAAGTCTGTATTGAATATTGGCATTAGCCGTCAAAAAAGGTTCGTTTGGGACTTGTTGACCAAAAAAAGTATGTGGCAAACCATTATTGTCTCGTTCTAGCTTGAATATATTATTGAATTTCGAAAAATTTACAGAGGCATTCAATTTGTTATTGAACACGTAAATAATTTCGGCTTCAAAACCACGCGCTTGTGTTTTACCAAGATTCACATATCTTGTGGTTTGGATATCCGCATCTGATTCCTCTTCAATTTCAGATACATCAACAGCTTGCTGTGTGATTTTATTAAAGCCGTTTCGCCAAAAGGCATTGGCATAGAAAGATATTTTGTGTTTTTTAAAATCAATTGGGCCCCATCTAAAACCTAAATTGTAGTTGATGTTTTTTTCTGGTTCTAAGGTAAGGTTGGATAAGATATTAATTTCAGGTGCTCCAAACAATTGGTTTTCGGTAGGCATAATATAGGAGTTTTCAGTGGAGCCAATGATAAATAGTTTTTCTATCACTTGATAAGAAGCTGTTGCTCCATATCCAAAATTATAGTCTGACGTACTACTTTCACGCTGTACAATCGTGTTTACTCCATCAATAGTCACAATCTCATATTTTGTTTGATTGGTTTTGTTTGTAGTGTACTTGCCTAGTAAATTGGTAATTAATTTTTTGTTGAAACTTTCGGCTTCATAGTTTAAGGAAACAATATTTTTTGTAACCAAGCTTTTGGTAGCAAGTTCTCTGAGGGAAGGGTTTAATAAATCTTCATCTTTTCTGTTGGTCGCTTCGAATTTATGATTTAGAGAAATACGATGTCCGCTCGCGATAAGATAACCTAAGTTTGATCTTGCATTTGTAATTTTTCTATCGGTATTGGTAATTGTTTTAGGACCTTGCTGTCCGCCATTGGTACGCAAAGGAACTCGCTCGCCAAACTCAATTACTTCTCTTATGGTTCCGTCCCAGTTGTATGCATAGCTTATGGTGTCTTGCAGGTAGGTGCTACGTTCGCTTCGTACCGCATTGATATTCAGAGCTAAATTTTGAACTAAAAAGTTTTTTTTAGTATAATTTAGTAGTAATGCATGTGATTTAGTTTCGTTAAATCGGCCCACATAGGGTACAGCCATAGTAATGCCGTGCGGAATCTCAGTGTAATTGCTTGATCCGTTGTAACCTATAAAAAATTGATCAGCCCATTTCGTATCTGTGAAGCCAGCTTCAAAGCGTCCTCCTACTGCTTTATAAGTATTGTTGAATCGTTTGGCTCTATAAGGTCTGGTAATTTGCTGCAAATGATTTACAAATGTGGTTGACCTGCCCCAAGTTTCAAAACTATTATCCGTGTAGGTATAAAAGCCAGAACCTCTAAAGGAAAGACCCGATTTTTTGTCTCGCAAAGTGACTCCTAAATCAGATTGAAAAGTTTGAAACGAGCCGTAAGACACTGCTGCAGTTGCTGTATTTTTTGAAACATCTTTTTTAAGAACTACATTTATTGCTCCTCCTACGTAATCGCCTGTTAAATGCGAAGGCAAAATACCTTTGTAAACCTCAATACGTTCAATCATAGCGGGAGGAATATTATTTAAATTGAATGAGGAGCCAAAAGTTGATATTTCTATTCCGTCAATAAACATTCCTATAGCACTGCCAGACATTCCGTTTAAGTTGTACTCCACATTAGATCCTATGCCGCCATTTTGCCTTACCCTAACTCCTACAGATCGATCAAGTAATTCATTAGTAGTTAAGTTGCGTAAGGAGGCTTCTTTGGTTTCAATAATGGCTACTGCAAATCCACTTGTCTCTAATTTTTGTTTTTTAGGTTTTCCTTTTACGATGACACTTCTTAGGTTTTCAGTAATAGTGTCATTTGCGTTAGTTTTATCAATTTTAAAGTTTTTGTTGTTAGTGTTGCTTGTTTGCGATAAGGCGGGGAGCAACGTAAATAGAAACAACAAGAGATAGGTATATTTACTAAACATGTTTTTTTTAAATGTAATATTTAACTAAAAATAATTCTTAATTAGACTTAATATAAATAATTTTGTGCAAAAATACCGCCTTCATCCCTGTATCGAATAGGGAAAAACGGATTATAACTTTGTAAAAACGGATTATATTTTGAAACTTATTTCAAGAATTGTAGGACAACAACAGCCCATTTTATCACTAGATACCAATGAGTATGAAAACGCTGGAGGTTTGTTTTGTAGTGAAACTATTCAGGCAAAGAATGACGAAACAGATCAAATTACATTTCAGTATCACGTAGCAGATGGTGTATTGATTCTTAACGCACAAATGTTTTTTGCAGTAGCAACAGCCATCGAAGTTCATATTGTGAATGAAGCTATTGTGATGAATTTTTTCTCGAGTTCACATACAATGGCTCAAATAGAAGATCTTGAGGGTGATAAAAATTCTGTGGAGCACACACACAATATTTTTTACGCTTCTAATTTTAAGGCAACGTATACTATTCCCGCCCTGCAAAAACTCGATTGTTTTACAATTATTATGGCTCCTGATTACTACTCGAAATTAATTGATGCCAATTGGGAACTTCATGAAGTTTTTTCAAAGCACATTAAATCTAAGATTACGAGTTATTTGTCAAATGAATATGCGCCTTTTAGTTCTGGAATACAATGGATTCTTCATGAAATTAATACTTGTAAATTTGAAGGGCTTGTGAAAAAAATGTATCTAGAATCTAAAATTAAGGAGCTGCTCATTTTTCAATTAGAGATGTTAACTAATGCAGATGATAAGGTGGTTAGTGATGATGAAGATAGGGTTAAGCTAGATCAAGCCAAGGTCATCTTGCAAGAAAATTATACAAATGCTCCGTCGCTAGCGGCGCTTTCCAGAACTATTGCACTGAATGAGTTTAAATTAAAAAAAGGATTTAAATCGTGTTTTAATTGTACCATAAAAACGTATGTAACGCAACTCAGAATGGAACGTGCAAAAGAATTACTTAAAAATGAAATTTTAAATGTAAGCGAGGTGGCGTATCAATGTGGCTACAAAGATGTATCCCATTTTTCGGCTGCATTCAAACAGTTTTATGGATTTACGCCGGTTAGTTTTAGACAAAAGCAATAAAGAAGTTTTCTAGAAAAAGTCTTAAAGTCGAAAGTCATAAAGTCAAAAGGCAGTAAAATATCTTTTGACTTAATGACTTTCGACCTTTGACTTAAAGCGTTCTCTTTTGCTTCTCTACAAAATTATTAGACTGTAATTCTAATAGATCAGTGGCGTTTTTACGCTGTAGGTCATACAGTTTTTTATCATCGGCGATGTCAGCATATACTTTGTTATGCATGCTTTCACTTGTTTTTACCAGAAGAGACCTTTGGTATTTGTCTTGTTCAATGGTTGCTTTTAATGCGGTTTCAAGATCTTCTAATTTAAAATCATATTCGCCTTTTGGAGCCAAAAGTTTTGCAATAATTGGCGAGGTTTCAATGGCTAAAAATAGCAACATTATAAAAAACGATGGCAACCAAGGCAATTTGTTCAAGGCATTAATTCGGGCCATTAAACCATCAAATCCATCAATAATAGGTTGAGTTTCGGTCACTTTTTTGTCTAAATCAGCTTGTAAAGTTTTTGTGTTTTTTTCCATCTCAGCAATTTTGGCCAAGTTGATTTTTTGTAATGTGTCTAATTCTTGTTTGGCCAAATCATGCTTGGCAATTTTTTCTTTAAAAACAGGACCTTTGCCTAGTTTTTTGGTTCCTGCTGTTCCTTCTGCCTCTTTGATATAGGTTTCGTATAAGGTATTAACCTCTTTTTCTTTGGTTGTTATTTCTAATTTCAGCTTGTCAATTTCAGCTTTGTTTTTGTCTAAATCGCTTTTGAAATACGTAGCTACCTCTATTTTATTGGCTAAAGCCATCGCATTTTTCTCTTTCAACAAAACAGTATTGATTTCTTTTTCGAAAATTTTAATTTCTAAGGGTTTTGAGATTACAATGGCAATGATTACCGCTAAAATAATTCGGGGTGTAGCTTGTAAAAATTCGGCACCAAACTGATCTCGTTTTCGAATAGTAGAAACAATAAAACGATCCAAATTAAAAATAAGAAAAGCCCAGACAACTCCAAAAGCAATTGCTGGATAAACACTGTCAAATACGGTGAATAGGGCATAAGCACTGGCTAAAAAAGCCATAACGGCTGTAAAGAATACGGTGGCACCTATCCCTACATATTTTGTTTGCTCACCTTCTGAACAGGTTTCTAGAAGGTCTTTGTCTGCGCCTGAGCATAGAATAAAAAATTGTTTTAACATGATTGTAGATTGTTTTGATTGATTTGTGTTTTTTGTCACAAGGACGTTTTGATTACTTACAAATTTAACGCCAAAAAACGAATCGCATGCTAAAATGTTGATTTCTTTTGTCTTACCGCATAAAAAAAGTAAAGCCGCTCTTTACGAACGGCTTTACAAGTGTTGAATTATAATTAACTTATGCTAGTGGAGCACCTGCCATAATCTCTGGATTGGCAAATTCTTCAAATTTTGCAAAATTTTCTTTGAATTTTTGAGCAAGTTCTAATGCTTTTTCATCGTAAAGCTCTGGGTTTTCCCAAGTATTTCTAGGATTCAAAATTTCACTAGGAACATTAGGACACGATTGTGGTTTTGCAATTCCAAAAACTTTGTGGTTCTCATAAGCTACATTATCAAGCTCACCGTTAAGTGCTGCTGTGATCATGGCTCTTGTGTATTTTAATTTCATACGGCTTCCTACTCCGTATGCACCACCAGTCCAACCTGTATTGATTAACCAAACCGTTACATTCGCATCTTTCATTTTTTTGCTTAACATTTCAGCATATTTCGTTGGGTGCAAAGGCATAAATGGCGCTCCAAAACAAGCCGAAAAATTAGGCTGTGGTTCTGTTACTCCTGCTTCTGTTCCTGCAACTTTAGCGGTATAACCAGATATAAAGTGGTATGCTGCTTGACCTGGTGTCAGTTTTGCAATAGGAGGCAAAATACCAAATGAATCTGCAGTTAAGAAAAATATGTTTTTAGGATTGTTACCTATAGATCCTGGTTGGATATTGTCTATATGTGTTATTGGGTAGCTTACGCGTGTGTTTTGAGTGATGCTTACATCTTCAAAATCTACTTCATTGGTGCCGTCTTTAAACACTACATTTTCAAGAATAGCTCCTTTTTTAATAGCTCTAAAAATGTCTGGTTCGTTTTCCTCGCTAAGATTAATTACCTTGGCGTAGCAACCTCCTTCAAAGTTGAAAACGGTATTTTCATTAGTCCATCCGTGCTCATCATCACCAATCAATTTACGTTCTGGATCAGCTGATAAAGTTGTTTTTCCTGTTCCAGACAAACCAAAGAAGATAGCTGTATCTCCTTTTTCGCCTACATTGGCACTGCAATGCATAGGCAATGTGTTTTTGAAAACAGGTAAGATGAAATTCAATGCAGAGAAAATTCCTTTTTTCATTTCTCCTGTATATCCTGTACCGCCTATTAAAACTACTTTTTTAGTAAAGTCTAAGATAGCAAAATTACTTTGACGTGTACCATCTACAGCTGGATCAGCCATAAAACTTGGTACACAAAGTACCGTCCATTCTGGTGTAAAACTAGCTATTTCTGATGCTTCTGGTCTTAAAAACATATTGTAGCAAAACAAGTTTGCCCAAGGAGTTTCGGTTACCACACGCACATTTAATCTGTAATTTGGATCAGAACATACGTAAGAATCACGTACATAAACTTCTTTATTTGATAAGTAAGCAGTTACTTTATTGTATAGTTTTTCAAAAGCAGCAGGCTCAAACGGAATGTTTACTTTACCCCACCAAACTTTATCTTCGCTTATGCTATCACGCACAATAAAACGATCTTGTGGAGAACGGCCTGTATATTCTCCTGTGTTTACGGCTAAAGCTCCTGTAGAACTCTCAACTCCTTGACCTGATTGTATTGTAATATTGTGTAATTCTTCTGGAGATAACTGGTAATGAATGTTTACGTTTTCAATTCCTAAATCTGTTAACGAAATCGATTGCGAGAAATGCATAGTATTGTCCATAAATTTAGTGTGTATAGTTACATTTAATAGACTACAAAAGTAGAAATTAAATTTCAGTTAGCCTTTAATTCTGATGATTTTGTGATTTTTTATCAAATATTGATGTCAATAACACAAACCAAGCAATAATTAGTAGGAGACCGCCTATTGGCGTTACGAATCCGATAATTTTAAAATCGAATGAAGTGAGGCTGTTGGTAGCCAAAAGATAGATAGATCCTGAGAATAATGTTACGCCCGAAAGCACTAAGTAATAAATGGCTTTTTGCTTTTTTTGTGAAAGCGCATCATAGTTCCCTATGAAAAGTAAAAACAAAGCATGATACATTTGGTAACGCACTCCAGTTTCAAATGTTACCAATTGATCTATTGATAAAACTTTTTTCAAGGCATGCGCGCCAAAAGCTCCTAAAATTATAGCAATCATTCCTAAAACAGCACCGCTGGCTATGATTCTTTTTTTCATGGGTCTTGTATTTAGTACAAAAGTATTTGATCTCAAATGAAATTAAAAGTTTTTGAGGCCTTTGTTTTGGCGAAAGCATGTTAAAAAAAGTGCTTTATTTGTAGGTTATAAATAAAATAATCACACTTCATTTGTTATAAATACAACAATTATGTATGTTTGTGTTATAAATATATAAAAATGAGAACAATTTTAATCATTGGCGCAGGAAGATCGGCCTCTTCTTTAATTCGGTATTTGCTTCAAAAATCGGAACAAGAGCAGTTGCATCTCGTTATTGGTGACTTGTCACTGGCTTTGGCCCAGAAAAAAACCAACAACCATCCTAATGCTACCGCAATCGCCCTTGATATCTTTGATGAAAAGCAACGGCAACAAGCCATTCAAAATGCCAGCATTGTAATCTCAATGCTGCCCGCACATTTGCACATTCAGGTTGCACAAGATTGTATCACGTACAAAAAGCACTTGGTAACGGCCTCATACGTAAGTGATGCCATGCAAGAATTAGATGCTGAAGCTAAAGCAAATAATCTTATTTTCATGAATGAAATCGGACTTGATCCGGGAATTGATCACATGAGTGCCATGAAAGTGATTGATGAAATTAAGGAGAAAGGTGGCGAAATGATTTTGTTTGAGTCCTTTTGTGGCGGATTAGTAGCTCCAGAATCAGACACGAATCTTTGGAATTATAAATTTACTTGGGCGCCGCGCAATGTGGTGCTGGCAGGTCAAGGAGGCGCTGCTAAGTTTATTCAAGAAGGCACCTACAAATACATACCCTATTGCAATTTGTTTCGTAGAACCGAGTTTTTGCAAGTAGAAGGTTACGGTCGTTTTGAGGCGTATTCTAACAGAGATTCTCTAAAATACCGCTCTGTGTATGGCCTTGATGATGTACTTACTTTATACCGTGGCACCATCCGTAGAGTGGGTTTTTCTAAAGCTTGGAACATGTTTGTACAACTTGGCATGACCGATGACAGTTACATCATGGAAAACTCCGAGAACATGAGCTACCGCGAATTTGTCAACTCGTTTCTGCCGTATCATCCTACCGATTCTGTTGAAATCAAGACACGTTTGATTCTCAAAATTGACCAAGACGACATCATGTGGGACAAATTATTAGAACTCGATTTGTTCAATCCTAACAAAAAAGTAGGTTTAACAAACGCCACACCAGCCCAAATATTAGAGAAAATATTAACCGATAGCTGGACCTTACAAGAAGAGGACAAAGATATGATTGTCATGTACCATAAATTTGGCTACGAGATAAACGGCAAAAAAGAACAAATAGATGCAAAAATGGTTTGTCTTGGTGACGATCAAACCTATACCGCCATGGCCAAAACCGTAGGTTTACCCGTTGCCATGGCTACATTATTAATCCTGAATGGCAAAATCACCACGCCAGGCGTACAATTACCCATTCGCAAGGAAGTATATGAGCCTATTTTAAAAGAGTTAGAACAATACGGCGTAATCTTCAATGAAACCGCCATGCCGTATTTAGGATACAATCCTGATAAAGAGTTTAGTTAGTAGTTTTTTTTTAGATTTATAGTTGGATGAATCCGCTCCTTTTCAGTAAGTAGCGGATTTGTTTTTTTAGATTCATTATTTATGCTGAGCGTAGCCGAAGTATGGGCGTGCCCCTCCGTGAAAAACTTCGGGTCAGGCTGTACACTACAATCTTTGTGTTTTTAAAGAAAAAACACAAAGGATTTCCGCTGCCATCCTTCACGCGAGCCCATTTTTCAGTTGTTGATTTTTTTTAAATAGTAAGAAAATTTGTTTATATTTGAAAAACGCAAAGCGAAACAAAACTTGGATTATCTGTACATGTTTGGTTGTGTATATGAAGGTTTGTTTTGCTTATTTACAAGTTAGTGGCAAGCGAAAATCAGACGATAAAATATATTGAAATGAAATATAAAAAAACTTTTTATTTACTATTTTTTTTAATCTCAATAAACAATGGCTTTTGTCAAATGCGAGAAGCGACAATTCAATTCAATGACTATACCACTATATCAGGTTATGGAGAAATAAAAAAGAATGAAATTTTATTTCAGTTAGAATTAAAAGATGAAATTAGTCAATGGAATTACGAATCAATTAAAGGAATAACTTTCTCTGGATATGGTTTTGCAGAACGATTTGAATATGTGAAATTAAAAGAAAATGCTCCGCCAATATTATTAGAGGTTATTGAAGAAGGTATTGTAAATCTATATAGAAAAATAAAACTAACTCGAAACTTTTTAGTTAATCCGTTTTCTGATCAAGGTATTGAAAATATGGCTACGAATAAGTCTATGTCTGATGAGACGATACAAACGGATTATTTTGTAAAAAGAAATTCTGAGAAATACGCAACTAATATTTCATCAAATTTCAATAAAAGTGCTCCGATTTATTTTGCGGATTGTCAAAGTATACTTGATAGAATAAGAAACAAAAAATTAAGTAAAAAGAATATTCCAGATGTCATATTTGATTACAATAACTATTGCGAAAAGGAAAATGCTCAATAAGCCAGCAACTAACAGCAACTACAGCTGATTTGGGCAATAGGCTTAATGGAAGTTGGTTTTGTACATGGAATTTAGCTAATCTAAAAAACGGGCTTAATTTAGTACCCAAACCCGCCTTTGCAAAGCAGCAGGATGTTGTGCAATTATAGAATAACAATCGTGAGGAAAAATACCATTTTAATAGTAATACTAGTATTTGCTTCTTGTTCAAGTTTGAGAAAACTTCCAAAAGAGCAATACTATTCGTTCTCGTACAACTTCAATAGAGAATTCAAGAATAACACAATATCTTTCCACTTAAAAAATCCTCTAAAATGTCCCTTAAATGTTAAATTAGTAAAAGATTCTCTAAACCCAAATATCGAAAATTTGTTTGGTCATATTACATTAAGAGAATTACAAGACACTGTAATTAGTTTTAAATACCGCGATTTCAATCATGCCAATGAAACAAAATATTTTATTGGATACGGAGATTTAAATAAAAAAATATTAAAAAATCAAGTTTCTTACCCATTCCCAAAAGGCAAAGAGTATAAAATCATTCAAGCCTATAACGCAAAATTCTCACACAACACATTATATAGTCAATACGCAATAGACTTTGATTTAAAAATTGGAGATACAATAACAAGTGCTGATAGTGGTTATGTAGTTGGGTTAATTGAAGATTATAAAGATTATGGAACCAGCAAAAAATGGTTAAAAAATGACAAAAGTAATTATATAACCATGTACCACCCACAAAGCGGAATCTTCACTCAATATGTGCATTTAAACCACAAAGGCTCTCTAGTTAAGTTGGGAGATTTTGTAGTTAAAGGACAAGCAATTGCAATTAGTGGTATGACAGGCTATACAACTACACCACATTTACATTTTAATGCAAAAATACCAACAGTAGAACAAGGATTTATATCTACAAAAATTGAGTTTGAAAGTGGCGTTAAAGGAGAGGATTTAAAGAAAAAAGACCGCGTGAAATAGAAAAAATGCCTCCAAGAGCCTCTAACACAACGATCCATTAACAGCAAAAAATACAATGACAACAGAATTTCCAATATTAAGAACCGAAAGACTTCTACTGCGACAATTTGTTGATGACGACCTTGAGAATGTTTTCAAAGGACTTTCGCACCCAGACATTATCAAATATTATGGAGTGAGTTTTCAAACATTGGAAGCAACGAAAGAACAAATGACTTTTTTTGCTGACCTTGAAAAAAACGAAACAGGAATTTGGTGGGCTGTTTGCTCAGCTGACAACAAGATATTTTACGGAGCAGGCGGACTCAACAGTTTAAGTAAAGAACATAAAAAAAGCAGAAATAGGATTTTGGTTAATTTCAGACTTCTGGGGTAACGGAATTATGAAAGAAGCGATGCCACTACTTTGTGATTATGGCTTCGACAATTTAGGACTTCATAGAATTGAAGGATTTGTAGAGTCTGAAAATAAGAATTGTAAAAATGCAATGGCTAAACTAGATTTCCAACACGAAGGAACGATGAAAGAATGCGAAATTAAAAATGGTAAGTTTATAAGTCTTGACATTTATGCAAAACTGAAGACAACTAAATCATAAGTGAACTAAAAAATCAACAAAAAAAGCCCTAATTTTAAGACTTGTTAAAATTGATTTAGACAATCAGCTTAATCGAAAAATGATTTTGTATTGGGGAGATTTACGTTAATTGAATAAAATGAAAACAAAGATAGTTTACCCTAAAAACCCTTTATTGAAAAAATTTATTCAATATTTTTTATTCTTGACTAAAGGTGATAATGAGATGATAAGTCAGTTGTGTTATCCAAATACGAATCATTGTCTTAGTTTAATTAAAGGTGGAGAAATGATCGCATTAAATGCAAACGAATATCGTATTTTACCTTCCACAAAAAACAGTAGTTACTTAACAGGTATTTACAAACAACCTATTAAGATTATCGCAAAACAGCCATATCAAGAGCTATGTATAAACTTTAATCCATTGGGTTTAGAGGCTATTTTTGGCGAGCAACTTTCACAAAATATTTTTAAGAATAATATATTGAGTGAAAACAAAAATTGGAATCCGTTGTTTGAAATTGTTTTTAGCAATGATTCATTAGAACTGATTCAAAATGAAATTGAAAGTTTTTTTATTTCTATTTTACGAGATGAAATGCTATCCAATAGTTTGTTGTTTAACGAAACCGTACGGGCAAATGAAATAGAGGATTTAAATGATTTGTTATGCAAAAGCTATCGTTCAACACACAGGTATTTTGTAAATCAATTACAAACTACTCCCAAAGAGTATTTACAAATAAAAAAAGTTAGAGAAGCGATGTCTCTCATTTTAAAAAATGTTCCGTTAATAGAAATTGCTTTTTTATTAAATTTCACAGATCAATCACATTTCATAAAAACATTTAAAAAATACACAAATATAACGCCCTCTCAATTTAAACAATCAAGTTCTCAGGTTGATAATACGTTGATTTGGAATTTGGAATAGCATTTAAAATATTTGGCAGATTTGTACAATTTTCATTTTTTAAGGAAATATACTTTTGCATTTCACTGAAAAATATAAAAATGAAAATCTATCTTCGCCAGTTCTTCACTGTTATTTTAATATTGAGTTTTTCCAACATCAAAGCGCAAAATAGCCCGAAACTTCATAAATACCTTGAAAATACTCCGCAACTTACCCACTCACAGAAGTTAACGGATTATGATTCGTTAGTGTCCTATATAAAGCAAGTAAGCCCAATTATTCAATTTAATAAAGAAGTAAGGAAAATTGACTTTGATAAGCATACTAATAACCTCAAAAGGAAAATCACCGCTAAAACAAGTATGGAGGATTATCTTTTTTTAGTACAAAAAACATTAAATGTAGCACAAGACGGGCACACTAGTAGACCAGGTAAATGGCTGTTGGATATCATAAAAAAGGATTGGATTCCAAAGGGTATTGCAGAATTAGATACACTAGACTTTCCTCATAATTATAAATATGACGATTTTTTAAATAAAAACTTTTATACTAAGACAAAATTAGAACTTGCTTACATCAATGGTGAATACTATAATTTATTGCCCTTTTCTTATCAAGGAATAAGTTATCCTGCCTCAATGAAGTTAGTAAGTTGTAATGGTAAAGAAATTCATCAATTTGTAAAGAGTATGGAAGAATTAATCTCTCCGCTAAGGTGGGACAGGATTAATAATAAAGTCTATCATGAGAACTTTTATACAGTTGGAGAAATATATAAAAACAACCATTTAAAATTAACCTTCGTTGATACCAAGCAAAAAAGCAAAACAGTAACTATTACTAAAGATGATACGGTTACTTTTCTAGAACAGAAAAAAAATAATTTTGGTTACAATACTAATACAGATCCTGTTATTACACATTACTTTGAAAAAGAGCAACTCTTTTATGGAAAAATACCCACGATGGATGAAAAACTGGGGGATACTTTGATCAATCGTTTTCAAAAAACAATAAATAAGTTTGCTGTAAAATCTATTGTATTAGATGTTCGAGGAAATGGAGGAGGTAGTGATAATACCTATGGTAAGTTTTTAGGAAAGATACTAAAGGATACCTTGAAGATGAATTTGACTATAGGATATATATTCAGCCCATTAAACGGATTAAAAAAAGATTCTATTATTAAATATGGTTTAACCTTTGACAAAGAAGGCCCAAAACTAAAAGATCTTGAAATGTTTTATAGTAAGATACCCAATTTTAGTTTTTTCTATCCATCGAAAGAATTAATTCCTTTTGAGGGTCCTATCTATGTATTACAAGATAGATTTATATTTTCTTCGGCAAGTAATTTATCTAGCTTAGCCTATAAAACTAAACGTATCATTAGTATAGGTGAAACACCAAATTTATTAGGAGGTGTTCAAGCAAGAACCTCCGTATTTAGTCTACCGTATAGCAAATTGATTTTTAGAGTAGAACCTCAAATTGATTTTACAGATTGCAAAACAGTAGCTGATATTTTTCAGAACCAAGTAGAACACTTTGTAACCTATCCTATTGATTTTTTGCATGATCGTGCAACAACAAATGAAGATATTTTAGGGAAAAACTTCTTAATGAAGAAAGATCCAATGTTTAAAAAAGTAATAGAACTTGAACTACAATAACACTAAAAATGAAAGAAAAATTATTGGTTTATTTTTTAATGCTATGCAGTAGTGTTTCGGCTCAACTAAAAATAACTAGCGAGAATATTCCGTTTATAATCAACAAGGAAAATACAATTATTATAGAAGCCATTTTCAATGAAAAAGACACACTACATCTTAACTTTGATACAGGAACTACTGAATTGGTTTTGACAAATGATGCTCTAAAAAATAAGCTTAAATCCATTCCAAAACTGTATAATACGCATTACAATTTAAAACTTGGAAACGCAACGTATAAAACCAAAGTTTATGACGCAGCATTATCAGGACACGGAACAGACGGGAGATTTGGTTGGGATTTATTTAAAGATAAAGTTGTTGAAATTAATTATGATAAAAAACTATTGATCATCCATGCAACATTACCAGATAGCATTGAAAAAAATGGAAAATTCACGAAACTCGCTATAGAATTTTATAAAGACCTTTTTTTAATTCAAAGTATGATTAAACAAAACGGAATTTCTAATAAGGACTTTTTTTTGTTTGATACAGGTTACCAAAGAACAGTAATGTTAGATAACGATTTGTTAAAACACAGTAAATTTCCAATTGAAAAAATGGAGGTTGTAAAAAAAGTCATCATGAAAGGAGCGCAAGGAAATGAAATTCCGGTTATTACCTCAATACTAAAAGTTTTGAAAATTGGAAAGCATACCCTAAAAAACATTCCTATCCAGCAAATAACGACCAATAAGCCGTTGAAAAATAAAAGCATTCACATTTTGGGTAATGAAGTTTTGAAAAGGTTTACTGTGTTTTTGGACTTTCAAAACAATTTTGTATACCTAAAACCAAATCATTTATTTAACGATAATTACACAGATCAAAAGGAAAATAGCCTATAATTGCCACTTGGCAAGATTTAGTTTTTAGGCTTAATAATTATTCTGTGCCAAGTAGATGTGGTAATTCCCAAAATAGTCCCGAATTAAGATGCTTGTGATTTGAGTTCTTGGGCGTGCCCCTCCGTGAAAAACTTCGGGTCAGGCTGTACACTACAATCTTTGTGTTTTTAAAGAAAAAACACAAAGGATTTTCGCTGCCATCCTTCACGCGAGCCCAGTTTTCAGTTGCTGATTTTTATTAAATGGTAAGAAAATTTTAATATATTTGGAAGGCCCAAAGCGAAACAAAACTTAGATTATCTGTACACGTCTGGTTGTGTATACGAAGGTTTGTTTTGGTTATATTAAAGTTGGTGGCAAGTTAAAATCAGAATCGCAAAAAAAGAAAAATGGAACTATTAGAAAAAATGCTTACTCTTTCAATTGGAGGAACTACAATTGGAATTATTATTATTTTGATTGTCCGTAATTACTCATAATTCAAGAAAAACTATTATATTTGATAAAAAAAGCAGATGAATTTATTCAGTTTTACAGCAAATTTTGGCAGTGAAGAATCTTGTAGACTTCATTTTAAAGAAGAAAGAGACAAGATTGGAGTTCAATGTAAATGCGGAAGCAAAGAGCATTTTTGGATAAAAAGTGTTTGGAGTTATGAATGTAAAAAATGTAGAAGTAGAACTTCTTTACGAAGTGGAACAATAATGCAAAGTTCTAATTTGTCATTTTTGGTATGGTATAAAACGATGTTTTTAATGACTGCAACTAAGAAAGGATTTTCTAGTAAAGAAATTCAAAAACAGCTTGGCTTAAAACGATACGAGCCAGTTTGGGCGATGGTTCATAAGCTGCGAAAAGCAATGGGAAATAGAGATGCTCGTTATACTTTGGAAGGAATGATTGAATTTGACGAAGGCTATTTTGCAGTTGAATCATCAGAAATAGAGCAAGAAAAAGGAATTCGTGGACGTGGAGCTGTAGGCAAAATGAATACCGCAATCATGGCTGAGTCAACAGTTTTAGAAGATATTGAAACTGGAAAAAAATCAAATCAATGTAGATATTTCAAAGCAAAAGTTTTGACAGACCATATATTTTAGCCCCTTAATAGTTCGGAGTGATATTTTAAATTTCAAATAGTACATTTGATATATGAAATACAAGAAATGGAGTTTAGAAGAAAAGCTAGAAATCCTATCCTTTTCAGAAGAATTAGGAGTTGTTGAAACGTGCCGTAAATACAGCGTTAGCACTGGCACTTTGTATAGCTGGAAGAAGAAACACGAGAAGCAGGGAGAAGCTGGTTTAAAAGTAACTTATGACACTAGTAGTAAAGAGCTAAAGCAAGCTGAGGAAGAAAACAGAATTCTACGCAAATTATTAGCTAACAAGGAAATCGAATTAGAAATTGGGCGTGAACTTTTAAAAAAAAAGTTTGGGACATCCGATCCAAGAAAGATTTAGTAGATAGTATTTATAGTAAACATAAGATTAGTAAAACCAAAATTATTACTATAGTAGGAATGGTTCAAAGTAGTTATTACCGAAGACCAAGCTCAAATAAAAAAGGTATTAAACCTAGTGAATTTACTTTTAATAAATCTAAAGGATATGTAAGTCAAGGCGCGGTTATTAAATCTATTAAAGGCATTTTAAGTAATGAGTTTATTGACTGCGGTTACCGTTTAATGACTTCGTATTTACAACGAGAGGGTTATTTAATTAATCATAAAAAGTTGTACCGAATTATGAGAGAAGAGGGTTTGTTAAAACTAGAAAACAGAATAAAAAGGAGTGGTTCTGGTCGTAAATTTGTAAAGTATAGAAAAGTAAACACCACTAAACCTTTTGAATGTTTAGAAATGGATATTAAGATGGTTTGGATCCCAAACGTAGGTAAAAATGCTTATTTACTATCTATAATAGACGTTCATACTCGCAGAATATTAAAGGATTTTTTCTCATTTTCTATAAAACAAGACAAAGTAATTGCTTTCCTTTCAGATTTATTTTTGGAATACCAATACCCTGAAAGTGTTGTGATAAGAAGTGATAATGGAAGTCAATTTATTGCCAAAAGTGTTCGAGAATACCTTGGACTCATAGGAGTTCAGCAAGAATTCACACATGTAGCAACACCAGAAGAAAATGCGCATATTGAGGCCTATCACGGAATATTAAAAAAAGAAGTGTTCCAAAGAGTTGATTATAGAACTTTTGGAGAAATTGAGCTAATATTAAAAAGATATGTAATCTTCTATAATAATACTAGGCTACATGGCCTTTTAGGACGCATTACACCAATAGAAAAATGGAACCAGGATAAGCATCTAATTTTAATGAAAAAATTAACCGCATAAATAATAATCGAAATTTAGAATAATACTCTTGTTTTATAGGGGTCAAAACACCATACTTCTGAGCAGATAAATGAAACCATTAAAGAATCAATTTCAGAGAAAAGTATTCTTTTTACAGACAAAAGCACATCATACATTGACATTGCGGACTTTGTTGAAATACACATAACAGAGAAATCCAATAAAGAAACAACAAGAGAAACTTTAAAATGGGTTCATATTGCAATAAGTAATGCTAAGCGAAATTTCTTAGGAAATTATCATAAAATAAAAGGGAAATATCTTCAATTATACCTAAATGAGTTTGTTTACAAGTTAAATAGAAGATATTTTGAAGAGAAACTATTCGATAGGTTAGTAATTGCAGGCATCACAGGATTATGACAAAAAACGGACAATCAAATTATTATTTATTTAGGCAAATTTTTTCTTGCGAAAAGTTCTGAACTTCTAATTGTAAATCATAAAAATCAACTCGAAATTTCAAAAACTGAACATCAAATTAAGTTTTCAAAATTACACGAAGAAAGAGCTGACGTTATAAAAAACATTTATCAAGATTTCTATGAACTTGAAAAAAAACTAGAACATTTGACAACGTTATTCCAAGGTTCAGAATGGACAACTGAAAAAAACAGAGAAGATGATGCTATAAAAAAATACCAAGAAACTTTGGAAAGGTTGGAGAAAAGTCGAATATATTTTTCCGAAAGTTTATGTACACAACTTTCGACTGCAGTTCAAGACTATCGCAATATAATAGAACAAATGATAGAAGCAAAAACAAAAGCTAAATATGAATCAGATGGAACTGATTTTAGGTTTCCAGAAAATGAAGGTTCTTTAGATTTATGGAAAGATGCAGAAAAAAAAGTTGCTACTAAAATAAGAGACTTGAGATTAGAATTAGCGAAAGTATTTCGTGAATTAATTGGTGTATAGATATTATTAATTTCCTCTAACCTTCATAATTTGAAAATAAGAATTTAATAGAATAACCAGCCACCAACAGCTAGTAAGCAATAGTCGGGAATTAGGCTTAATGGAAAAATGGTTTTGTATTTGAAATATAGTGATTAACCAAAATATTAAGGATTATTAACCCCGACCATCGCCTACTAGCAAGACGTTAGTGGCAATATTAAAGAACGATATTAAAAATGGAAATGATTAAACTTGCGGAACTAGAAGATTCAGAGGAATTTTATTCAGGAACTCGATTTAGAATTTATAAAGTTGGTTTGAATGTTTCTGATGAGTCTGAAGATTTTTACGAATATATGCTAGTAGAAATTCCAGGAGAAAAAGAACACATGTTACTAACAAATGTTGTCGGACATAAATCTGGACGTGCTCTTGCGTATGTAAAAGCTAAAAATAATTCAAGTGTTTTTGCCGTAACTAGCAAAGATGTAAAATTTTCAATTGGAACGAAGAATACATACTTAATTAAAAAATCATAACAATACTGCCACTAACAGCTACAACGGATTTGGGCATTTGGTTTAATGGAAAGTTGGTTTTGTATTTAAGATGATTTACGTCGTCTATTCGCTATCGCTCGAGTGGAGAATCCGAAGAATAGGCTTAATTTAGTACCAAACCCGTTGTACTACCAAGGCGTTAGCAATAATGCGACAGAAACTCAGGAAATAAAAAAAAACAAAGTGAAGTCATCAACTTGACGAGTGCCAAGAAAAAATCATTTAAAAACCCGAAGAGAATAACATTAAATGAAATTATCCGAATATATACAAAAGAGAAATGGCGTTCCAATCGGACACCCTAACTCGCTTCGTAATAATTTAGAAAGGTCGCTTGGTGCAAATAATTTTTCAACTTTTTGGAATTTCTGGAACCCAATTTTCGGCTATTATTTAGGAACAAAAGTATTTCGACCGTTAAAAAAAGTATTTCCAGCTGGATTTTCTTTAGTGTTGACATTTGTTTTTTGTGGACTCATTCACGATTTAGTAACGACTGTAATAAGAGGTGAAATTTCACTTTTCTTTGCAGTTTGGTTTCTTTTAATGGGGATTTGCGTTGTGATTTCAAAAGGAATTAACTACAACTTATCAAATCGGAAATGGATTTTTAGAGCTTTAATAAATCTATTAATAATTGGTATTTGTTTTTTTCTAACAAAAGGTCTAAATACAATAATCAATTTTTATTAAAATTCACGATTATCTCATTACATATTCCTCTTTGTAAGGAATATAAGATATTTAAAAATCGCCTTAACAATTTCGTATTATAAAGGATTTCAACATCTAAAACCAACAATATTTTAAAAACAAATCCGCTTCAGGTCTAGTCTTGAAGCGGATTTGTTTTTAATTAGGATTTGGCTGATTGTATAGTTATTGGTAAACTGTATAGCACTCGTACGGGCTCGCCTTTTACTTTTCCAGGAATCCATTTTGGGGATAAGTTTAAAACACGTATTGCCTCTTCACCAGTTCCAAAACCAATATCCCGGAGGTTTTTTACATCGGTAATGCTGCCGTCTTTTTCGACAATAAAAGTGATGTAAATTTTCCCTTTTAAATCGGGTTGTTCAGGAGTTTTATAATTGTTACCTACGAATCTGTAAAACTCCATTATTCCACCTGGGAAATCTGGTTTTTCCAGTATTTCTGAGGTATTATAGAGGTCGTTTTCTCCTTTTTTTACAATCTTATTTTCAAGGCTAAACGGATCAATTTCCATAGTTTCAGGAGCGCCGTTGCTTAATTTGGTTAAAAGTTCCTCGTTGGTTGGTAGTCTTTCTTCTTTTGAAATTATCGAAGGAATCGCCTTTTTTTCAGCAGGAGTTAAGTCATTGTACTTTTTTTCTGCGGCAATTTTTCCTTTTTCATCTTTTACCTTAAATGTCGTTTTATCGTAGTAGGTTTTAAACAAACCTTCTGATTTATTAGTTTGCGCATTTTGTTTGGTAGCTGTTTGTTGCGCTACAACCTTAGTGCATAATGAAAATAGTAGCGCTGTTATCGCAGGCAAGAGCAAGGCTTGCTTGGTAATGGCTTTTCTTTTTGATGTGGTTTTAGTCATCATGAGTAATCGTTTTTTAGTTATTAAATAGTTCAAATTACTGGCCAAGTAAAAAGTTGGGTTCGCGTTTGCCTTTGAAAGCAACAAAGATTGGTAAGACGGAACATCGTTATAGGAATCCACTACTTTCTCATCGGCGAGAAATTCGTGGTTGAGTTGAATGGCTTTTTTATAAAAAATGAAAACGGGGTTGAACCAAAAAACGGTTTTCAATACTTCGATAAATAAAATATCCAAAGTATGTTTTTGAGTCACATGCGTAAGCTCGTGGGTGTACAATTCGGCTTCAACTTCACGGTTGTTGTATTCCGTTTCGTTGATGAAAATGGTATTCAAAAATGTGTGCGGTAACGTTTTTTCGGGAACCAAAACCAATTGAGCATTCTGGTATGCAATGGATGTATTGGACTTCATTTTTTTTGAAATCTGCACCACATTGCGCAGAAATCGAAACCCTAAAACGACTGTGACTACCCCATACAAACCCCAAAGCGCTATGGCAAAATAGTTCGTCTCTTCCACTACAACGGCAGTTGTTGGTAGGATTTGGATATTTCCGGGTGTTACTGTGGGTTGTGCAATTTCCTGAACAACTTCAATAGTTATAAACGGAATCACCATTGAAAAAACCAAAGCAAACAACAAGTAAAACCTATTGAAACGGTGCATTTTTTCCTTTTCTAGCAGCAAGTGATACACACCTAAAAGCACCACGAGGCTGAGGGTTGATTTGATTAGAAAGTCGGTCATTTTTTCTTTTTTAGAATTTCACTATCAATTATTTTCTTGAGTTCTTCCAGTTCCGTTTGCGACAAATTGGTTTCTTTGGTAAAGAAGGAAGCCCAAACTTTTATCTAGAAAGGAGATAAAAGTTTAGTTTTTTTAGTCTATGTTACTATCAACTATTTAGTTCAGATTGGTCTTGTGTTTTTATCTTTACAAATTGTAACTTCTAATTTTTCTCCACTGAATTTCTTGTGCGAGTTTTTTAAGTTTTTTTCGAAATAATTATGTGTGTAAAAATTATATTGGTAAGGCTGTGGGAATTTCTTGCTTCTTGCATTTTTTGAAACGCTACTACCTTGAAAAAAAGCAATTTCACTAGGTTTAAAATTGTTTAATGCTTTATTGGATTGGTGAACCCCATCTATCCAAATAGCGTATTTTTTAGGATCTTTAAAGTTTTCTAATTCTTGACTTGTTGGTGATTTTTTTTCAAAGCCAGTTGGCACATAGAAAAAAACTCTTTTCTTGTACTCTTCACTTATGTCTTCATATTTGCTGTCAATTTTCTTGTTTTTTACAAGATCATGAATGACCACTCTAACTCCAGCGAAGTATTCATCTTTTCGGGAATCGTTACTTGCTGTAAATTTAGTTTTGGTGGTAACTTGTGCAATGTTTTTTACTTGAGCAATAGTTTTGAAACAAAACAAGAAAAATAGTCCAGATAGAACAGGTATCAAAATAATTTTCTTCGCAATTGATTTTGAGTTTGATGTGGTTTTAGTCATCATAAGTAATCGTTTTTTAGTTATTAAATAGTTCAAATTACTGGCCAAGTAAAAAGTTGGGTTCGCGTTTGCCTTTGAAAGCAACAAAGATTGGTAAGACGGAACATCGTTATAGGAATCCACTACTTTCTCATCGGCGAGAAATTCGTGGTTGAGTTGAATGGCTTTTTTGTAAAAAATAAAAATAGGGTTAAACCAAAAAACGGTTTTCAATACTTCGATAAACAAAATATCCAAAGTATGTTTTTGAGTCACATGCGTAAGCTCGTGGGTGTACAATTCGGCTTCAACTTCACGGTTGTTGTATTCCGTTTCGTTGATGAAAATCGTATTCAAGAACGTATGCGGTAACGTTTTTTCGGGAACCAAAATCAGTTTGGCATTTTGGTATGAAATCGGGGTATTAGACTTCATTTTTTTTGAAATCTGCACTACATTACGCAGAAATCGAAACCCTAAAACGACTGTGACTACCCCATACAAACCCCAAAGCGCTATGGCAAAATAGTTCGTCTCTTCCACTACAACGGCAGTTGTTGGTAGGATTTGGATATTTCCGGGTGTTACTGTGGGTTGTGCAATTTCCTGAACAACTTCAATAGTTATAAACGGAATCACCATTGAAAAAACCAAAGCAAACAACAAGTAAAACCTATTGAAACGGTGCATTTTTTCCTTTTCTAGCAACAAGTGATACACTCCTAAAAGCACCACAAGGCTGAGGGTCGATTTGATTAGAAAGTCGGTCATTTTTTCTTTTTTAGAATTTCACTGTCAATTATTTTCTTTAGTTCTTCCAGTTCCGTTTGCGACAAATTGGTTTCTTTAGTAAAGAAAGAAGCAAATTGTGATGCCGAATTATTGAAAAAGTTACTAATCAATCCGTTAACGTGTTTCGAGAAATAGTCGGTTTTCTTGACCAAAGGATAATATTCTCTTGAGTTTCCAAATTCGCGGTACGCAACAAATTGCTTGTCAATCATGCGTTTTAGCAAAGTGGCAACCGTTGTGGTAGCAGGTTTTGGCTCTGGATAAGCTTCGAGTAAATCTTTCATGAAGGCTTTTTCGAGTTGCCAAAGGTGTTCCATGAGTTGTTCTTCGGCGTTGGTCAGCTGTTGCATGTGTATTTTTTAATTGGTGTATGTTTCTTGAACGGGTATTCCTTTTTCGTAGATTTTGGTGCCTAGTAAAACTCCTTCTGAGTCATAAAATTCCCAATATCCGGTGGGCAGCCATTCTTCTTTTGAGTCGATTAGGTGTTTTTTTGAGAATCCAATTTGCTGTATTCTTCCAGTGTTGTGGTATTTAATTACATGGCAACTGTTCTTTTTAAATTTTTCTTGAGATAGTAATCTTTCGCCCAAGAAGTACTTCCACGTTCCGATTTTGTTTCCTTTACGATAACGACCGATAGCACTAGATTCAATTTTCATAAACTCCTTACTTTCTATCCATTTTCCGGTTTTGTAACCGTTTTTAGTTTGATTGATACTGCAACTTGCTAGGCTGATGCAGAGGCTTATAAGGATGATAAAATAGTAATTGCGGTTTTTCATATTCTACAGTTTGAAACATTGCTCTACAAATGTAGAGTAAAATTTGAAATAAACAAATGTTTTGTAAAAAAAATGTCCGTCAAGGATTTACAGGAGTAATTGAAATGGAGTCTTGCTAAAGCCATATATCGATTTAACAGTATACTCTGTCTAGCCGTAAGAAATTTGTTTATATTTGAACAAGGAAAATCGAAACAGACCATCGAAAATGTAGCTTGATTTAGGTTTGTTATTAAGGTTTGTTTTGTAGAAATAGCAGTTTGCGATCAGTTAAAGTTAAAAATAAAAATACACTTATAGAATTGATTTTATTTGTGGACAAAATCCTAAAAAGTAAAAATGGAATTTAGAATCCTAAATTACAGAATGCATAAATCAACTAAAATTAAGATATATTTTTATTCAATACTTTCGCTAAGTATTATTTGGTTATTCATTTTTCCAAAACCAATTAAAAACTTTGCTCCAATTGTATTTGTAATACCAACTTTTCCTGTCTTTGCTTTGAATTCATACAATGGAGTATACAAATTTAGTTCAGCACTTAAAGAAATACATCTTGATTTGTTTCGAAAATATGTTATTGATTATGGAAATATATATGACCGAGGCAAAATAGTTGATATAGGATTTATTACTAAAAATGAAGATTTTGAAAATTTACAAGATGCTAATCTTTATGAAATGTATAAATTATGTAAACAATTTATGAGATTAGCTATTTATTCATTTGTAATTTTTGGTTTATTGGGAATCGCAACTGTTTATCTTTAGAAAATTTATTTCAGAAAAATTGTTATTGGAAAATGAAATCCATATTTGTCAACATATGCTTGAAAAACGGGAGCTTAAAAATAAGATTGGAATCTTAATTTAACTTGAAAGTGCCTAACAGCCAATAGCTAATACAACAGATTTTAGCCTTTGAATTAATTTAAAAATAGATTTGTACTTGTGTATACATGCAGGAACTATTCCTAGAAAACAGCGTTAAAAAGTAACATTAAAGTAATTAAAGTAAAAAAGTAAATAATCTGAAGTAATGAAAAAAATACTATTAGCAATGATTGTTATATTGCCACTGTTGACCTTACAAGGACAATCATAAAAATACAAATAGTTATGAATAGAATTATTTTTTTGATAATCTTTTTCACGATTATTTCTTGTAAAAAAGACGAAACTAAAACTATAACTTTCAGAAATTGTAAAGTTGAATACATGAGTTTTGGTAATGGACAAAAAGAAATCGATGAAAATAATTCAATTTCAAATCAATGGGAATTTGAATCAGCAAAACGCGAATTAGCATTATGTTTGTGTGAGAGTTATTTGGAAAAACCTGATACAGAAATTAAAGCTAAGATTTTGGAAATATATAATACTGAAGAAGAATATTATGAAAATTCGAATAATTTAGAGTTTGACACAATTTTAAAAAATAGAAAAGAAGTTTTTGATCCAACAATTTTACTAGATTAAAATAAACACAGAACGAGATGACAACACTATACATCAATTGGGATTTTGATTCCGAAATAATAAACATTTTTGGTTTCCCCTTAAAATATTATGGGCTTTTATTTGCCAGTGGCTTGCTTTTAAGCATGTATATTCTTAAAATAATTTATAGAAGAGAAAACCTAAAAGATAGCGCTCATGAAGCATTGTTTCTATATGGAATTATAGGGATTTTTGCTGGAGCAAGATTGGGACATTGTTTGTTTTATGATTTTGACTATTATTCAAAAAACATATTAGAAATCTTTTTACCCATTCAAAAAACGATAAACGGAGGATATAAATTTAGTGGTTATGCAGGTTTAGCCAGTCACGGCGGGACCGTTGGGTTGATTGTTTCACTTTTTTTATATTCAAAAAAATACGAAATAAAATACCTGAAAATACTAGATTTGATTGCTATTGTTGCGCCATTGGGAGCTGTATTTATAAGACTTGCCAACTTAATGAACTCAGAAATGATAGGCAATCCCTCAACCTTGCCTTGGGCCTTTATTTTTAGTAAGATTGATAGTGTTCCTAGACATCCAGCCCAACTTTACGAAGCCATTGCATATCTGTTCATTTTCGGGATTGTTTTTGCTATTTACAAAACGAAAAACATTACCCTAGGAAATGGATTTTTGTTTGGTCTGGCAATAACTTTAATTTTTACGATGCGCATTTTAATTGAGTTTGTCAAAATCAATCAAGTAGAATTTGAAGAGGGAATGCTATTAAATATGGGCCAATTGTTGAGTCTGCCTTTTATAGCAATTGGGATCTACTTTATGGGAAAGAATGTAACAAGAAAGCGTTCGTAATAAAAATCCAGAGCAGTGAAGGTTAAACAACAGTGTTGTGAATTGTTTACTAAATAGCTTGTTTCAGATTTGTAAAATAAGGATGAATCAAAACGTTAGATTTCAATAAATTGTACAATATCAAAACAAGGAATTTAGATCTAACGACGAACCTAAATCATGAATTTTTCAAAAGTTACTGTTGATTTCGTAGTGTTATTGATTTAACGCTAATGATGTAGAGAACGTAAGAATTTTTGTTTATATTTGGAGAACACATGTTGAGACAGACTATTGATAATGTTGCGAGGCTTAGGTTTGTTTCAGTAGGTTTGTTTCAGTAGGTTTGTTTTTGTACTGATTAATTGTTGCTGATAATATAAGAATCTTAAATAAAAACTTAAAAATGGAAAATTTAGAATTTGATGATAAAATTTCAGAAGAAACTGAAATTACTGAAATCCCCCAAGAAATACGAAAAATTAATACTCAAGCTTACGATAAAAGTGTTTCTGACATCGTTCGTATGATTGATGATGGCGATATAAATTTAAACCCTGAATATCAAAGAAATTATATTTGGGATAATAAAAAATCATCATTACTTATTGAATCTATAATACTGAACGTACCAATTCCTGTAATATATGTTTCACAAGAAGCAGATGATTCTTGGACAGTCATTGATGGATTACAAAGGTTAAATTCTTTGCATCGTTTTTTTCAGAGAGATTATAAATTATCAGGTTTAGAAATACTTACAGAACTTAACAAGAGTGATATTAAGTCTCTTAATCCTAAAGCAGTTCGTGTATTAAGAAATGGACTTTTAAGAATTATAGTAATTTCTCACGATTCACATCCTGAAATAAAATACGATGTTTTTATGAGATTAAATACAGGTGCAGTCAAATTGAATGACCAAGAGTTAAGAAATTGTCTTTATAGAGGTTCAATGAATGATAAACTAAAAGAAATAGTATCAAAACCAAATATCCTGAAATTATTTAATTTGGAAACGCCACATAATAGAATGTCTGATTGCGAATTAATTTTAAGATTTTTAGCTTTATTAGATAACTATGATGAAAATGAAAACCAAATTAAAAATTATAAAGGAAGAATGAAAACCTTTATAAATGAATACTTATTAAAAAACAAAAATCTTGATCAATCTCTATTAATAAAACTAGATGAAATGATTGAAGATACAGCTAAGACAATTATTAAGATATATTCAGTAAATGCTTTTAATAGGTTTAATTCTGATGAGCAATATGAATCTACTTTAAATAGGTCTCTAATGGATATACTATTCATCAGTACAACTGTTTTGCCAAGTGAAAAATTGATTGAATATAAGGACCAAATTTTTGCTCGATACAAAGAATTAGTAATTAATGATTCTGAATTTAGAAACAGCATAACTATTGGTACCTCCGATACAAAAGTTTTAAATTACAGACTTAATAGATGGATTTCAGAGATAAAAAATATAATCAATGGATAATTTTGAATCGGTTAATGATTTTAAGGAAGCAATCAAGGAAATTCATATTCTTATTGAAAATGCAAATTTGTCAATAAGTGATAATCTTAAATATAGAACATTTAATAAATCATCAATTGTGTTACTATGTGGCAAATTTGAATCATTTATTGAGTGTTTTTTAGAGGAGTTTGGATACTATATTTTAAATAATTTTTCAAATAAACAATTAGAAGCCTACATTAAAGAACATCTAATCGATATTTTAATTAAGGATTTGGACAATAAAAAGAACAACCCAACTAAAAGGGGTGAAATATTAATGAAATTTGTAAAAATATTGGGTAATGATGAAGTATTATGTAATGAGTTTGAAATCAATTCAAAATTTAGTTATGGTAAACACGGACAAAGTGAAGTAACTAAACTATTGAAAAAATTTGGTTTTAATGAGTTTGCTGCTTCAGAAGAAAATAAAATTTTTTATCAAAAATTTAATTCTTTAAACAACATAAGAAATAATATTCTTCATCAAGATTCAACACCGACATTAACACACCAAGACGTTGAAAATTATTTGGTAATTTTAGAGACGTTTATTGAAAACATACATAAAGAAGGTGTCAGAATCATTAGTAATATGAAAAATAACGTCGACTACCAGCCTTTTGTCGAAATTGGAGTTTAGGCAAACTTTAATGATTGATTTGTATTTCGAAAATTTGTTTTTAATTAAAAAATCTCAATTCTTTCCACTCCAACCTGACCAATCCCAAAAATATCAATCTTTGAAAAAACTCTTCAAATTCATAAAGATTTCCAACGCTATCAAATAAAAATCTTAAAATAGAAAATTGCAAAATGATTGATTTTATGCAGCACAGACTAAAGTTGTGCGAAAGAAAATGATAAAATAAAAACTGAATCTGAAATGAGTGAAAATCTGATTTTTCCAATTGTAATTCATCCAACGGCAACTAAATTGGAAAATTATTTGATTTTATTTTTAGTTGCATTTATCTTTCTTCCTTTTACTTACGGTGTTTTTACACAGCAATTAATCTATTGCTGGAGTTTAGTTATTGGTTTTTTTGGATTGATGACATTTAATTATTTTAGTGATTATAAGTTTACAACATTAAAAATAATTCAAAAAAATAAATTCATAGATTTTAGTGAAAAGGAAGTCAAGATTTGGGCAAATGATGAATATGTATCTTATGATTGGAATATATTAAAAAATATAGAAATATATTTAATTGCGTATAAAAATAAGCGGGAAGATGAGGATAGCCATTATGATGGAATTGAAAACTATGTGTCATTCACTTTAAATGGTGAATTTCATAAACATCTTTTTTATGTTCATACTTCAAAAGAATTTAATTTTTTATCGGATTATTTTGAAAAAATAATATTGCCCAACTTATATGAATCAAAGATAATTAAGGATGAAAGTATTATTATTTCAAAATTAGATTATACTGAACTACAAAGATTTAAAGTCAAATACGACATCAATAGATACACAGATTTTATACATTTCAACTAAAAAATAATACAAACTTACAGTTTTGGCAATAGTTTAGAATATGACTTAGTGTCAAGTTGTTTTGTATAATCGCAGCATTTTATCTCTTCTAAAAAAACTATCAACGAGCACTATTTTGCGTTAAGGATGGAAGTGGAAATCCTTTTTAGACGCCTTTTTTTTGCGGCTAAAAAGATTGAGAACGTACAGCCTGACCTTGTTGCTTGACGAATGGTGTTTTTCAAGAAGGATTTTATGCAACAAGGGAACGCCAAAAAAAAAATCCGCCCTGTGGAGAGCGGATGATGTGGGTTTTGACAGAATCTATTTTGACAATTCTACAAAATACTTGTAAAACAACGGTATGGTTTCGATTCCTTTGAGGTAATTGAAGATCCCGAAGTGTTCGTTCGGCGAGTGAATGGCATCGCTGTCGAGACCAAATCCCATGAGGATGGTTTTTGATTTCAGTTCTTTTTCGAATAAAGCTACAATAGGGATGCTGCCTCCGGAACGCACGGGAATGGCTGGTACGCCAAAGGTTTCGGTATACGCCATGTTTGCTGCTTTGTAGCCAATGCTGTCTATTGGGGTTACGTAGCCTTGCCCGCCGTGATGCGGTTTTACTAAAACGGTTACGCCTGCAGGGGCAATGCTGGTGAAATGTTTGGTGAATAATTCAGTGATTTCTTCCCAGTCTTGATTAGGCACTAAACGCATGGAGATTTTGGCGTATGCTTTGCTGGCAATTACTGTTTTGGCTCCTTCGCCGGTGTATCCGCCCCAGATTCCGTTTACGTCTAGCGTTGGTCGGATGGAGTTTCTTTCGTTTGTTACATAGCCTTTTTCGCCGTACACATCGTTAAGTTGCAGGGCGTTTTTGTATTTTTCTAAGCTGAAGGGCGCTTTGGCCATTTCGGCTCTTTCTTCAAGTGATAATTCCTCAACATTGTCATAAAAACCTGGAATGGTGATGTGGTTGTTCTCGTCGTGTAAAGACGCGATCATTTTCGCCAACACGTTGATAGGGTTTGCCACGGCGCCACCGTACAAGCCAGAATGCAAGTCGCGATTAGGTCCTGTAACTTCCACTTCTACATAACTCAAACCGCGCAATCCGGTTGTGATAGACGGTTGCTGGTTAGAGATCATTCCCGTATCTGAAATTAAGATGACGTCATTTTTAAGTTTTTCTTGGTTGCGTTCTACAAACCAGCTCAAGCTTTTGGAACCAATTTCTTCTTCGCCTTCAATCATGAACTTGACGTTGCAAGGTAAAGTGTTTGATTGTACCATGTATTCCAGCGCTTTTACGTGCATGTACATTTGGCCTTTATCATCACAAGCTCCACGGGCAAAAATGGCGCCTTCGGGATGAATATCGGTTTTTTTAATTACGGGTTCAAATGGGGGAGACGTCCACAATTCCATTGGGTCTGGTGGTTGCACATCATAATGTCCGTAGACTAAAACGGTAGGTAAATTAGGGTCGATGATTTTTTCGCCATACACGATTGGGTAGCCTGGTGTGTCGCAAATTTCGACAAAATCGCAGCCGGCTTTCTCTAAACTGGCTTTTACGGCATCGGCAGTTTCAAAAACATCGTGCGAATATGCAGTATCAGCACTTACGGAAGGAATTTTTAATAATTCGATTAACTCATTGATAAAGCGTTCTTTGTGTTCTTGAACGTATGCTTTTATGTTTTCCATTAGTTGAATGTTGTTTATATTTTCAAAAGTACAAAAAAGAGTATGAATATTTTTTATCAAAATTGTTTTGAATATTCGAAGTTAAGTGTATCTTTGCACCCACAATTGCACGCGGATATGGTGAAATTGGTAGACATGCCAGACTTAGGATCTGGTGCCGCAAGGCGTGTAGGTTCGAGTCCTATTATCCGCACGAAAAGCCCAAACGAAAGTTTGGGCTTTTTTTGTGGAGTTAGGACGAGAAGTTTATCCCGATTTTATCGGGAAGAACTATTATCTGCACGAAAAAAGCTTCTCAAATCGAGAAGCTTTCTTTTGGAATTTATTGATTGATCCAGCGTCTGAATTCAGCTGTTGATGAAGTGCTTGTAATGAAACGTTTTTTATAGTTTTTTAACTGAATTGCTAAGCGGTCATTAAAGTAATTTTCAATTTTTAAAATACAATTAATATTAATAATCTCGCCACGGTTGATTTGAAAAAACACTTTTGGATTGAGTTCTTGTATCAATTCGCTTAAAGTATCCTTAAAGGTATGTTCTTTTCCTGAGGTGTCAATTGCAACACATTTGCCTGATTCTGCTACTATTGCTGCGATTTCATTTGTGTTCAGCATAGCTATTCCTTCATTATTTTTAATGATAACTCGCTCTTTGTATTTTTTCTCTTCGCGTTGTAATAATGACATTGCCATTTCATGCCAGTTAACGATGTTTTCCTCTTTTTTTTTTAGGTTGAGGAATTTTTGCATGGCTTCGTTAAAGCGATTGTAACTGATAGGTTTTAGTAAATATCCAATTCCATTTGTGTCAAAAGCTTCCTGATAAAAAGTATTATAGGCTGTTGTAAAAATAATAGGAGCGCTGATCATATTATCTTTTAACGATAAAAAAACCGTTCCATCTAATAGCTCAATGTCTGAAAAAACTACGTCTACAGTTTCCTTTTTTGTAGCCCAATTGCGCAACTCTTCATTGCTTTTAATTTGAGCAAGTATAGTAATGTTAGGGTCAAATTTATGAATGTGATTCCTAATGATTTCGGCATTATGATTTTCATCTTCAATGATTATGCATTTCATATTTAGTAAATTAAAGGAATTGCTACACAATACTCATTTTCTGTTTTTGTGAAAATGACATCCAAGTTAAACATGAGTTTGTAGTGTTTTTTTAGGTATTGGTTTCCTAGTTTAGAGCTGTTTAGTTTTTCAATCGTATTCAATTTGTTTTTTAGGAATATCGTGTTTTCATTTCGATACAATTCAATAATCAGAGGATTTTCTTCGCTTGCCTTGTTGTGTTTTATGGCATTTTCAATTCCTAATTGCAAAGTGCAAGGCAATATAAATCCTGTTGTGTCATTGATGCTTGAAACAACTTTATAAGCGTTGTTGAATCTTTTTTCAATTAGATTACGGTATCGTTTTGTAAATTCAAGCTCTTCAGATAGTGGTACAATTTCCTGTTCGTAATGGTCTAAAAAATAGCGGTACACTCCCGAAAAATCGTCGATAAAGTTTTCTAAATCTTCTGGATTTTTATGACTTAAGCTAGAAAGCACGCTCAAATTGTTGAATAGAAAATGCGGTTCAAGGTTTTTTTGTAGCATTTTAGATTTAAAAATTTCCTTTTCTCGCTCTAATCGTTCTATGTCGAGTTCCAACTTTTTAGAATCATTAAAATAAAGGTAAATTAGCGTAAACCCGCAGGTGTATAAGTGATAAGTAGTGATTCCGAAAGCAATATTACCAATCAAAAGCCAGGTTGACGTAGGTAAGCCGTGTACTAAATAGCGGTAACAAATAAAAAATACACTGGTAAAAACAGCAAATACCAATAAGGAAAATACAAATGACAGTATGATTTTTTGGGTATTTTTGAACTGCTTTTTAGAGATGATTTGCCATGATAAGTAAGAGCTAATAAAGGCCAGCAAACAAGTAAAGAGCCCAAAAACATGATCTTCGATTGCGAAAAAATTAATGGAACCAAACTTACGTGTTTGGTACAACGTATAAATCTGTGTAGTGTTGACACCAATTACCACTAGTATTGTGAAGAAAATATTTTTTAGACTACTTTTTGTTTTCATTCCTGCTGTTTTTACAAATATAATAAAACCTTGTAAGGAGTATCAGTTTACAAATCTTCGGCAATCACATTTTTCATTTCGCCTTTTGTGTTGAATGTTTGTATTTTAGGATTGCCTTTTTCGTCAACATAAATCATTAGTTTGGGCTTTCCTGTGGCATCGTTTAAAAACAAACCTTGAGAGTTGCCTCTGGTTTTGCCCAAGAACAATAGATTGCGTTCGCCATGTAGCTCATATATTTCATTTATCTTTTTTTTGCGTGTTTCAGGGTCGGTAATTTTTTCAGCTTGAGCAAAGAGTTCCATTCTTGTAGTAATGTTACTTTCTGCAGGATAATCATTGATGTTAATGCCACGTTGCGACATGATTTTGCCATTAACAATTGACTCTTGATTGGATAGTTGTAAAACTTGATCGTCCTTGTAGCGGTCCATTGTAATTGACATTCCAGAAATCAAGCCGTTCTTTGTTTGCTTTGTTTGATAAATAAGTCCACCACATTCATCGCCTTGATCGTTAAAGAAAATAAGTCCTGATGGTCTTTCTCGTTTTTCCCAATCTTTGCCATCCATTCTGCCTGAATGCTGCAATTCTTTATTGCTAAGAACCATTCGTATAGTGCCATCGTTTTCAATAATATTGATTCTTTTTACGTTGATTTCTTCAAAATTTTCAATCTCTTTTAGTTTGTTAAAGGAGAATAAAAAAAAGCAAAGCATTAGTAAGGTTAAAAAAGTTGAGTAGCGCGTTAAAAATTTCAATTTTGCATCGGTTGTGTTCATGATATGTTGTTTTAAGGATTTCTATGCTGCTAAAGTAGTAGCTCTATGAGTGCCTAAAAACGGATGAATTCTCAATTAGGGGAAAATGAACTTGAAACAAGGGAAATTTGAAATGAAATATAGAAGTAAAAGTGTTTTTTTAATTAAAACGCTGCGGTACTTTTACGAATGTATGCTGAGGTTGAGTCAGTGAATTGTGGTTCAGCAAGGCTCAAAAAAAAGCTTCTCGTGGTGAGAAGCTTTTTGTAATATGATTGTTTTTATTTTCCTTCAACCCACTCATTAATTTTTTGTTCCAATAAAGCCAAAGGCATCACACCTGATTCCAATACTTTTTCATGGAATTTTTTAATATCAAATTTGGTACCCAATTTAGTTTCAGCTTTTTTGCGAAGCTCCATTATTTTCAACTGTCCAATTTTATAAGACAAAGCTTGACCTGGAATAGCCATGTAGCGCTCTATTTCTGGAATAATACTCGCTTCACTTTCAGCTTCGTTGGCTAAGGAATATTTAATGGCCTGTTCTCTTGTCCAGCCTTTCGAATGTAAACCAGTATCAACTACTAAACGTACCGCACGGTGCATTTCGTTGCCTAGCATTCCAAAATATTGATACGGATCTTGGTATAAACCTAACTCTTTACCTAAACTTTCAGTGTACAAAGCCCAACCTTCGCCGTATGCGCCAAACCAATTGAATTTTCTGAAATCTGGAAGACTTTTGTTTTCTTGCTGTAATGAAATTTGAAAGTGATGCCCCGGAATGGCTTCGTGTAAAAACAAATCTTCGTCGCCATACATGTTGTATTCTTTTACATTCGGTATCGGAACATAAAAAATCCCCGGACGCGTTCCATCAGCCGTTCCTTGATTGTACTCGGCACTAGCGGTTTGCTCTCTAAAAGCTTCAGTGCGTCTTACCTCGAATTTTGTTTTTGGTTGCAAAGCAAATAGCTTGTCAACATTAGGTTTAATTCGGGTGTAAATGCTGTTAAAGTTGGCAATTACCTCTTCTGGTTTGGTAAAAGGTTTTAATTCTTTTTTATTACGTACTTCTTCAAAAAACTCAATCAAAGTCCCTTTGAAACCAACTTGTGCTTTTACTTTTTCCATTTCGGCAGTCAGTCGCGCTACCTCTTTCAATCCTAATTCATGAATTTCCTCAGGAGTTTTATTGGTGGTAGTCCATTGTTTTACATATGCCGCATATAGTTTTTTTCCAAAAGGTAAACTGCCTATTCCGCTTGTTGCTCTTGATGCTGGCAGGTATTCTTTGTTCAGAAAATCAGCCATTTTCTTGTACTGCGGAATCAATTTAGTGGTGATTGTTGCCGTGTATTTTGCCGTTAAATCTTTCTTTATACTTTCAGGAAAAGATGCTGGCATTAATTTTATCGACGAATAAAATAAATTGTCTTCGATATTTGGAGTTTCCATCGACGCAAACTGCGGAATCAATTTTACGGTTAGCGCTTTTGGTAAAACCACTCCTTTGTCTAATCCTTTTTTCATGTACACCATTGCCGAATCAATCCAAACGGCATATTTGTCCATTCGTTTTAAAAAGTTGGTGTAATCTTGTTCTGTTTTAAAAGGCTGAGCGCCAGTTCCACCTGCAAACTGACCCATAGTCAAGTGTGTTCCCCAAAATTGATGTACCGGAATTAAATTAGTTGGCTGTTCTAACACTTCTTTTCCAACTTCTATTTCCCATTTGATGATTTCGTAACTGTTTTTTTCTTCTTCAGATAAATCCGCTACGTCAAAATTTTGCAATGCAGTTTGGTATTTGTCAAAAAAAGCAGCTTGCGTTTTTCTGTAACTATCGGTCATTTCAAATTGTAGCTGATCGTTGTACTGGTTTTGACCACTTTGGGTTGCACCCAATGGATCTAGCGCATTCTTATCGTCAAAATAGCTTTTGGTTAAGCTAGTAAAATCTTGTTTTTTATTTTCAGATTTACAGTTTACCAATAGCAGGGCAGTTGTTACTGTAAAAAGTAGAACGGTTATTTTTTTCATAATTTCGGTTTGTGATTTAAATAGCTAATGTATTGATTTTATTTCAATACTTAAATTAAGATCTTGAAATCCTTTTAGAGAACTAGCTCTTCTTTATCATAAAATTAAGTTAAGGCAAAGCTGTGATTGGTGTATGAAAAGGATTTAGGTTAAATTTACGTTACTAATTAACAAATTGAAATGAGAAAGAAATCCCTTTTTCTGATGCTGGTCATCGGAAATATACTTACCATCCAAGCACAAGAAAAACAAGAATACACGACTATGAATCCATTTTTTCAGGCTTATAACACGCCTTTCAATGTTCCGCCGTTTGACAAAATCAAGAACGAGCATTTTAAACCTGCTATTTTAGAAGGAATTGCGAAACATCAAGCTGAAATTGATGCTATTGCAAATAATCCGCAACCTGCTACTTTTGAGAATACCATTTTAGCAATGGAAAATGCAGGTGAATTGTTAGCCAATGTGAATACGGTTTTTTCAAATTTGAACTCTGCTAATACCAACAAGGAGATTCAAAATATCGCCAAAGAAACAGCTCCTAATTTATCGGCGCACCGCGATAACATTTACTTGAACGAAAAATTATTTGCAAGAGTAAAGTCGCTTTGGAACCAAAAAGAAAGTTTGGGTTTGAATTTAGAGCAAGCTAAGATTTTAGACAATGCCTATAAAGATTTTGTTAGAAGTGGCGCTAATTTGTCTCCAGCTGATAAAGAAACCTTGCGAAAAATAAACGGAACTTTATCGCTTACAAGCTTAAAGTACGGACAAAATATACTTTCTGAAACCAACGGTTATGAATTGGTTGTTGCTGATAAAAAAGATTTAGCAGGTTTGCCAAAAGGAATTGTTGATGCCGCTGCCGCAGATGCTAAAGCAAAGGGGAAAGATGGTAAATGGGTTTTTACACTTTCTAATTCGAGTGTAATGCCGTTTTTGCAATACAGTTCAAATAGAGAATTGCGCAAACAGATTTGGAATTCCTATCAAACAAGAGCGAATCATGATGATGCAGCCGATAATAAAAAAAATGCGGTAGAATTGGCTAATTTAAGAGGTCAAAAAGCGCGCTTATTGGGGTATACTTCACACGCAACTTATGTCTTAGAAGAGTCGATGGCTAAAAAACCTGAAAACGTAAACAAATTATTGAATGATTTGTGGAAACCAGCTCTTGAAATGGCTAAAAATGAAGCGGCCGATATTCAAAAAATGATGGCTAAAGATGGTATTAAAGGTGCTGTTCAACCTTACGATTGGCGTTATTACACTGAAAAAATCAGAAAAGAGCGTTTTGATCTTGACGAAGAAGAATTGAAACCTTATTTCAGTTTAGACCAAGTGCGCAAAGGTGTTTTTCAGGTTACTGAAAATTTATACGGTATTCAAATTAAACCATTAAGCAATGTGCCAACGTACCATGAGGATGTGACGGCTTGGGAAGTAACTGAGAAAGACGGAATGCACTTAGGTGTTTTGTACATGGATTTTCACCCGCGTGAGTCGAAACGTGGTGGCGCTTGGATGACATCCTACCGCAGCCAAAAAACGGTTGATGGCAAGCGTGTTGCTCCTGTAGTTTCTATCGTTTGTAATTTTACAAAACCTACTGCTACCACTCCTGCGTTGTTAACTTTTGATGAAGTTTCTACCTTTTTTCATGAATTCGGTCATGCTTTACACGGTTTGTTGTCTAATGTAACGTACAGAAGTTTGGCAGGCACGAGCGTTCCAAGAGATTTTGTCGAACTACCATCACAAATTATGGAGAATTGGGCTGCAGAGCCTGAGGTTTTAAAAATTTACGCGAAGCACTACAAAACGGGCGAGGTGATTCCAGAAGCACTAGTAAACAAACTAAAAAAAGCAGGAACTTTTGACCAAGGTTTTACAACGACAGAGTACCTTGCAGCTTCTTTATTAGATTTAGAATATCACTCACAAACCAAAGATATTACCGTTGATACCAATGCTTTCGAAAAAGCAGCTATGACAAAAATTGGTTTAATTCCATCAATTATTCCAAGATACCGCAGTACGTATTTTAGCCATATTTTTTCTGGCGGCTATTCTTCTGGGTATTACAGTTATATTTGGTCAGGTGTTTTAGATACTGATGCTTTTGAAGCTTTTAAAACAACAACTCTTTTCAATCCAGAGAAAGCTAAATTATTCCGTGAAAATGTGTTAGAAAAAGGAGGAACTGAGGATCCAATGGTTTTATACAAACGTTTCCGTGGCGCTGAGCCTAGCATTGAACCACTTTTAAGAAAGCGTGGTCTGGACAAAAAACAAGAGCCAGTAAAGAAATTAAAAGGCTAGTCCTAGTTATTGAATTCAAGAAAGCCCTAGAACAGCACTTTGCTATTGTAGGGCTTTTTTTTGATATCAAAAACAGCTTACCCGTGGTATACGCGAGAAGCTATTATTTTATCATCTTTAATTTCAAGGACCTCTGCAACAAGTAAATCTTCTTCACCTACAACGGTACGAATATATTCCATAAAAACACGGTCGCCATTTGCAGTAAGCGATTTTACTTTGTAATTCAAACTCGTAATCGTTCAAAGGCATCTTGCCACCAAGCTCTCAAAGCTTCTTTACCCGTCACAAAACCGTCACTTTCGGGTTTGTACATTTTTAATTTTGGACTATAATGTATGGCTTCATCATCATACAGAGATAGTAATTTTTCTAATTCTTTAGCATTGAAAGTTTCAAACCATTTAAAAGCAATAGATTGTAATTTTTCTGGAGTCATACGTGTTTGTTAGTGTATAAAAAAATCCCTTTTCGAAAAAAAACGAAAGGGATTAAAATGAAATTTTGAAAAGCGTTTATACGTTTTTCAAATTGATAATTTCTTGTTCAGTAAGTAACCTCCAGTTTCCTCTTGGTAAATTCTTTTTGGTCAAACCAGCAAAAGCAACTCTGTCGATTCGCAATACATCATAGTCAAAATGCTCAAAAATAGAACGAACTACTTTTACATTAGCAGAACGCAATTGCAATCCAATTTCACTTTTTGCTTCACCTTCAATGTAGCTTACTTCTTCAACAAAAACACGGTGACCGTCTAGTGTTAATCCTTTTTGGATTTTTTCTAAATCTTCAAATTTTAGATTTTTGTCTAATGAAACTTGGTAAATCTTAGATGATTTTTGACTTGGTAACGTAAATTTACGAATCATATCAGTATCATTCGTGAACAACAACAAACCAGTTGTGTTTTTGTCCATTCTCCCAACCGCACCAATTTTTGCAGTCGTTGAACCTTTAACCAGTTCCAAAACGTTACGGTATTCCTGACCTTCGTCCATGGCAGTCGTAAAGTTTTTCGGTTTGTTCAACAAGATGTATACTTTTTTCTCCGGAGTCAATGTAGATCCATCAAAATTCACAACATCACCTGGTTTTACCATGTATCCCATTTCGGTTACAGGAATTCCATTTACTTTTACCGTTCCAGATTGTATGTAAATATCGGCATCACGACGTGAGCACGCACCAGAATTGGCAATATATTTATTCAAACGAATTTCGTCTTTTACTTTCGGTCTCTTTGGTGCTTGATTTGGTTTTTTCTCTACTTTGTCAGTAGCAATATCGGCAACTTTAGTAGTAACTTTAACTTTTTTCGGCCCTTGAGCGCGCTTCTGCATGGCAGGTTTTGGCTTATTCGAACTTGGTCTTGAGCTGTTTGCTCTTGGACCACTTTTCTTATTATTGCCTTCCTTGTTATTCATAATATTCCAATAATTTATGCAAAGATACTATTTATATACTTGACAATCAATAACCACCAATTATAAAAACGCTAACTGGCTAGTTAGTAAGCTAATTAATGTATTTAAGTATCGTTTTTTTTGGAGCTAATTCCCGCTATCCGTTGCAATCTTTTCTTTTTTAAAGGGAAAAAGAAAAGGATTTTCACTGCAAACGAAGTTCACTGAATTCCGCTGAAAGTAGAAATATAGTGAAGTAATCGGGGCTATCTTCAATGAAACATTTGGTAGTCTTTCAGCGTATTTATGCAACCTTTTTATATGCTAGAACTAGAATAAATTTAAACAGTCATCAATAATTTTTTTCCGTGCCACAGTACACTCGGATTAATGAGTACAATACAAAAAACACCTGCAACAATAAGAAATTTCAAGACGTTGTGAAGCAATAAAAATTGAGATTTAGCATTAGATTTCCACAAGTAAAGCAAGAAAAAAATCAAAACAATAAGGCTGGAGTAAAAGTAAATATCCATGTACCCCACATCATAAATAGCAATCAAAAGATATACAGGCACTATAGTGAGTAGGGTTAGTAAAGTAATGACTTTTTTAGATTGTGATTCGCCATACACCACAGGAATTGTCTGGTAACTATTGATTAAATCGCCTTTTAAGTTCTCTAAATCTTTGATCATTTCTCGTATGAGCAGTAATAAAAATAAAAAGGATGCATGAGCAAAAATAACCCCAAGTTGTTGTTTGTAATTTTCAATTTCTTCAAATGGAATCCGCGTATAAAAATACAGAAGTATCGCAAAAAAAGGCATTACAGCCAGAAACGAAGCGGTAAGATTTCCTATTATAGGATGTTTTTTTATTTTATGGGAATAAAACCAAATAAAAAAGATGTATGCTGAAAAGAACAAAAATACACGCCAAGATACAAACAACGCCATCAAAGCTACGATAAAGTTTAGTGTAAAATAGACTTGTAATTTGGTTTTTTGACTCACCAAACGATCTAACATCGATTTAGTAGGCCTGTTGATTAAATCCTTTTGACTGTCGTAAAAATTATTGATGATGTAACCCGAAGCAATCGTAAGTGACGAGGCAAAAACCAGTATAAAAAGATTGAAATTGAGAACAATGTCAAGTGCTCTTTTTTCTGGTGCCAATATAAAAATCGCCGAAAGATATTGTGCGATAATAATTACAGGTATGTTATATCCTCGCACAACAGAGAACAAACTTGCAATTTTCATTATTAGAAGTTTGTGCTGTCTGCTTAACATTTTAAATTGGTTAAAGAGTATTTGAGTACGTGGTACAAATGAGTGTATTAAGAAACTCCCTGATGAATGAGTCAGGGAGTTTGTATTTTTTAAAACTGATAAACTACTTCTAGTTTGTAATCTTTAAGAGAAGCTTTGGCTCTTTCTAAGTCTTCGGTAAAACCAAGAATGTAACCACCTCCACCAGATCCGCAAAGTTTCAGGTAATAGTCATTACTGTCAATACCTTGTTGCCAAATGCCGTGAAATTGCTCAGGAATCATTGGTTTAAAGTTATTTAAAACTACTTTTGAAAGTTTCTTCGTGTTCATGAATAGTGATTTCATATCTCCGCCTAAGAAATTTTCAACGCAAGCATCGGTGTATTTTACAAATTGATTTTTCAACATGGTTCTAAAACCTTTGTCTTTCAGGTTTTCCATAAAGATATTTACCATCGGTGCGGTTTCGCCCACAATACCTGAATCTAACAAAAATACAGCGCCTTTGCCATCAAAACTTTGAGTAGGAATTCCTGTTGCTTCGATATTATCTTTCGAATTAATCAAAATTGGAATGCTCAAGTAACTATTTAAAGGGTCTAAACCAGAACTTTTCCCGTGGAAAAAACTCTCCATTTGAGAAAAGATATTTTTTAACTGCAATAATTTTTCACGAGTTAGGTTCTCTAAAACCGTGATTTTGTGGTGAGCGTATTTATCATAAATAGCTGCAACTAAAGCGCCACTACTACCTACACCGTAACCTTGGGGAATACTAGAGTCAAAATACATTCCCGTATTAACATCTTCTTTTAATAAGTCAAGGTCAAACGTCACCAAATCCGGCTGCTCTGTTTGCAAAGTTTCAAGATAACTTACAAATCGTTTTAAGTGTCCGTTTGATTTGATTGCTTCCTCAGATGGATTTTCGTCTCTTTTTAAAGCACCGTTGTAAAAGTTATAAGGAATAGAAAGCCCTTTTGAGTCACGAATGATTCCGTATTCTCCAAAGAGTAATATTTTTGAATAAAATAATGGTCCTTTCATATGTATTTTTAAATTAACAATTTGGGGTTGGTAATTATACTGTATTTATTTTTATAAATCCAATTGATCGCCTCGATTGTCTTCTTGGATTTTAATTTCAATTTGCTCTTGTTCTTCGGCTGATAGTTCCGTCCAAACAGTTTGTTGCTGTGTTTCAAAAACGTTTCTAATTGCTACTAATAATGGAGCATCATTAGTTGCGAGTAACATTTTGATCAATTCTATTTTTTCTGATTGAATATCCATCAACTTCTTTTTTTAAGAATGTTTAAAGATACACAAAAAAAAGATTAAACAAGCGCTGCTCCGTTTCCTATTTGATCACAAATGTACTGCCCATTTTGACAATAGCCAACTAATTCGTCCTTAATAAATTGTAAAACTTTTTCGCTAACGTTTTCGGGATACAAAACGTGTACATTGGCACCTGCATCTAGCGTGAAACAAACAGGTATTTTGGTCTCATTCCTGAATTTCCAAATGGTATTAATGATTTGTAATGTGTTTGGTTTCATCAAGATAAAATACGGCATAGAAGTCATCATCATGGCGTGCAAGGTCAAGGCTTCACTTTCTACAATTTTGATAAACGCGTCTAAATCGCCACTTTCAAAAATAGTAATCAGTGCATCTAGATTTTCATGCGCTTGAGCAAATCGCCTTTCGGCAAAAGGATGGTTGTGCATCAAGTCATGACCAACGGTGCTCGAGACTTGTTTTTCGCCTTTATCAACCAGTAAAATGGTGTCTTGAAAATTTTTAAAATTAGTATGAATCGCATGCGGAAATTCCACTCCAAATAAGTCTGAACTTCCTGGAATGTTTGCCTGATTGCCCCAAACCACGACTTGTCCTTTTACACTTCGGCAAGCACTTCCGGAACCCAAACGGGCAAGTAAAGACGCTTTTTGATAAAAATAATCTTCAGTCATTGCCGGGTTTAACACTTTTTCTAAACTCATTAAGTTCATGGCTAGAGCTGCCATTCCTGATGCCGATGACGCAATTCCGGAACTGTGCGGAAACGTATTTTCGGTGTCAATTGTAAAATGATAGTCTTTTAAAAACGGCAAATAGATTTCTATTCGCTCCAAAAACTTTTGAATTTTCGGTTTGAAATCTTCTTTAGGTTGCCCTTCAAAAAGTAAATCAAAAGAGAAAGAACCGTCGTTTTCTTTTTTGGCGAAAGCCAATTCGGTAATCGTTTTGCAATTATTCAACGTAAAACTCACCGATGGATTAGCTGGAATTTGATTCTCTTTTTTCCCCCAGTATTTTACGAGTGCAATATTACTAGGTGCACTCCATTGAAAACTCCCGCTTTCAACAGTATTGGTATATGATGATGGAATAAAATCGTTTGCTGCAATCATAAAATGAAAAATTTACGCAAAGATACTTTTTTTACTGTATTTGTTTCTTGGTTTAGTACGCAATTAGTTGCAAAGTTTTGAGTACTTTTGGATGGTAAAATAAAAGTCCCATGAACAAATTTCTCAAAATAATCATAGCGGTCGCAGCTTGTCTTGCCATTGGATATACATCAGGAATGGTGACTCGCTCATCTATTACAACTTGGTATCCTACTTTGATCAAACCAAGTTTTAATCCGCCCAATTGGATTTTTGCACCGGTTTGGAGTACCTTGTATGCCATGATGGGTGTGGCTGCAGGATTCGTGTGGAGCGAAATTAAAAGCAATGAAGAGGTCGTAAAAAAAGCCTTAATTTTCTTTTTGATACAACTAGGACTAAATGCTTTATGGTCGTATTTGTTTTTTGGTTTGCATAACCCAATGCTCGCAGGATTAGAAATTATTGTGCTGTGGTTAATGATTTATGAAACCTACGTTCAGTTTTCAAAAATTAACAAGATTGCTGGGTATTTGTTTATTCCTTATTTGGCTTGGGTGAGTTTTGCTGCGGTTTTGAACGGAAGTATTTGGTGGTTGAATAGATAGTTGATAGTCTTCAGTCTCAGTTTTCAGTCTCAGTAAACAGTTTGTTCAATCACTAAAAGTTGAGAGGCTTTTGAATTGCAGTATTTTACTGCTCATAAATTCCTGGAGCGAAAGTATATTTTGCTGTGCAGCAATTATTTTCGACTTGGGGTCTTTGTTACAAAAATCTAGAAAAGTAGCAATTTCTTCTTGACGAAGTTGTAAGTTGTCAGTATAAAATTCTGTTTCGATTTGGGTTTTTGCTGCTACCGCGAAAGGTAATACAGGACCTTTTGTCTCAATGTCGGTAGTTTTCTTTTTGAACAGCTTGGCAATCATTCCGCCAATCCTCATTATATCCATGCCGTTTTCAATGGTACCATCGTAAACCCCTGGATTTTTTAGTTTGCTAGCATTTTTCTCTAATGTGTACTGATCTCGTTTTGCTTGTTCCCATTTGGCATCTTTACTTAATTTGATTGAAGGAGTGTTTTGTACCACTACTTCTTTTAGTTCTTCCACTTTAGCGACCAAAGTCATGCTGATGAAACCTTGTTTTAAAATTGCAGCTGTAACTTTCAATTCTTTTATTTCATGATTTTTGGCTACAAAAACCAATTGATCGTTGGCTTCAACTGTAATGGTAAATTTACCTTCAGTATCTGTCAAGGCCGCATTTTTACTTGTAGCATTGATAACCTCGACCTTGTTTGCTACAGTTTTATCAAAAACAACTTTCCCTTGAATGCGCTCTGTAACTTGTGAGAATCCAGTTTGATAAAGCACAAAAAGAAGTAAAGTGAGTAATTTTGTTTTCATAAAGTTCTGATAATAGACTGGTAAAGGTATCAGAATCATCTTAAATAAAACTTACTGAAGGTTTAAACTCTTGTTAATTAAAATCAAATAGAGTTCGCCACAATAAACCCACTTGTCCAAGCATTTTGAAAATTGAAACCGCCTGTAATAGCATCAATATTGACAATTTCACCAGCAAAATAGAGGTTTTTATGTAGTTTGCTTTCCATGGTTTTGAAGTTGATTTCTTTTAAATCAATTCCGCCAGCTGTTACAAATTCTTCCTTAAACGTACTTTTTCCATTAACTTGAAAAGTTCCTTTCGTCAATTGATTCGCTAGATTTTGTACTTGCGTTTTGGACAAATCAGCCCATTTTGTTTCAGTTTCGATTCCAGAGGCAAGTACTAAACTTTCCCATAATCTGTTGGTTAGTTCGAATGGTGATTTCTTAGAAACTGATTTCTTTGCGTGTTCTTGTTTTAAGTCTTTCAGCTTTTTCTCAACATCTGCTGTGTCTTCATCATTCAACCAATTCACGAAAATGGTAAATTGATAATTTTTGTCATGCAAAATGCGTGCTCCCCAAGCGGAGAGTTTCAAAATTGCTGGGCCGCTCATTCCCCAATGTGTAATTAATAACGGTCCTGTTGATGTAAGTTTGGTGTCCTTTACGGTCACGGTTACATGTGTGGCAACGCCAGGTAACTCTTTTATTCTGGAATCTTTGATGTTGAAAGTGAATAGGGAAGGAACTGGGCTGACAACTGCGTGACCAAAATTTTGTAACATTTCCCAAACTTTTGGATTGCTGCCTGTAGCTAAAATTAGCTTTTCAGAAAGATAATTCTCGGTTTGTGTTTCGATCTTCCAAACGTTTTCTCCCGAAACTTCGGGATTGAAAATAGATTGTACACTTTGTCCTGTAATAACTGCGATTCCGAGTTTCTGTGTGGCTTTCAAAAAACAATCAATAATGGTTTGTGAGGAATTCGAAACGGGGAACATGCGTCCGTCAGCTTCGATTTTTAATTCTACGCCATGTTTTTCGAACCATTCAATCGTATCGCCTGAACAAAACTGATGAAAAGGACCACGTAATTCTTTTTCGCCACGAGGGTAAAATTTTACCAATTCATTTGGTTCAAAGCAAGCGTGCGTTACATTGCAACGTCCACCACCGGAAATACGAACTTTTTGCAATACTTCAGCACCGCGTTCTAAAATTGCGACTTTCAGTTTTGGTTTTTTTTCGACGATATTAATCGCTGTAAAAAATCCTGCTGCGCCACCACCTACAATTATTATATCGAAATTTTGATTCATTTTTTAACCATTAAGAGAGTTAAGATTTTTAAGCTTATTGATGAGTTCATCAAGAGTTATAATTTACGTAAAGGTTAAGAATTTTGAGCCATTTTTTAAACATTAAAAAAGTTAAGTTTTAATGTTTAATTTTGAATTTATATTTACTTAACAGGCTTAATTCACTTAATGGTTGATTATTTCGAGTCATTATTTTAACCATTAAGAGAGTTAAGATTTATAAGTTTAATCATCAGCTAACCTTGAAAAATATTCGTTAATTAGGGGTTTGCATGATTTTGTGATGTTGGTGGTATTGAAATTGATTAGCAATCCTTGCGGAATACTTAATAGTTTCATGTAGGTCAATAGTTTAGCTTCATCAATTGGGTGGAATTTTTCAACGGTTTTCAACTCTACAATGATAGCATCATTTACAAGTAAATCCAATCGAAGTGGATGTGCGAGTTCTAAATCATAGTAATCTATTTCAATATTTAATTGTTGTTTTACATTATACCCATTTTTTTCTAACTCATATTTCAAGCATTCTTCATAAATTTTTTCTAATAGTCCTGGCCCTAGTTTTTTGTGAACTTTTATGGCATAACCAATAATTTCATAGGATAATTGCGTTATCTCTTTTTTTGTCATAAACATAATTATTTACCTCGTTGCTTAATTGACTTAACTCTCTTAATGGTTTAAAAATAAAATCTTATTCGGAAAAAAGCTAATAATAATATCGAAATTCTGGTTCATATTCTATCAGGGAAATCGGTTATGATTCCGTTTAAGTTGTATTTTTTTATTTTTTGAATGTCTTCGACTTCATTGATGGTCCAAGGGAAAATCTGAAAACCTTTTTCCTGGATATGCGCTGTGTTTTCTATTGTCAATAAATGAAAATACGGATGAATTGATTTTGCTTGTATCGTTTCGGCGAAAGCCAAAGCCAAGTCTAAATCAGTTTCTGTTAAAACCCCGATGCCAATTTTGCTATTTAGTAAAGCTACTTGTTGCAACGCGTTCCAATCAAAACTAGAAACTAAAAAATGTTCGTAATTCCAGCCCTTTTTAGTAACATACTTTTCAATTAGCGCCACCACTTTATCAGTTGTATCATGACTTTTGATTTCGATATTGATGAAACACTTTTGGTTTACTAGATCAAAAACTTCTTGTAACGTGGGGATTTCGTATTTTCCTTCTATTAAAAAAGCCTTCAATTCCTGCAAAGATAATGTGTTTACAAAACCTTTTCCATTGGTTGTTCGGTCAATTGTTTCGTCGTGAATTACGATTATTTCGCCATCAGCACTCAAATGCACATCGAGTTCAATGCCGTCCACGTGCATATCTAATGCTTTTTGAAAGGAAACCAAAGTATTTTCGGGTTCGTATCCTTTTGCGCCGCGATGTCCAATTTTGAGCATTGTTTTCGGTTTTGAGGCAAAGGTAAACATAAAAAAAACGCCTTCATTTCTAAAGGCGTTCTAGTGTAAATATTTTTAGACTTATTTTTTTAATTCTAATAAAACGATGTCAAATTCAGTATTTATGGTCACTTTTCCATTAGTAACAACAGATTCTTTTCCTGAATACGCATCTTTCACTTTGGTTCCGTCAGCGAAAATTGTTCCCACTGAAAGTTCTTTAGTTCCACTTTTTAAATCCAAGCCAACAACTACTTTATCTGTATAGTCTCCTTGTGAGAAAGTTCTAGAAAAAGTATAGGGTTGAGCCGAAATTTGTTTGTGAATTCCTGCTCCAACTGATGGATGATTTTTTCTGAATTGACCTAATTTTTGCCAATGCAACAACGTTTTTTGAGTTTCAGGATTTGATTTAATTTCATCCCAATTCATAAAAGATCGTAAAGTTGCATCGCCTTGTGTTCCTTCAATTACTAAAGAACGAGCGCTTTCGTCACCGTAATATACTTGCGAAACTCCTGGCGAAAGCAGTAATTTGGTTCCCGTTTCCTTATTTTTAGTACGTTTCGCATCAAACGGTGCACCGTCGTCGTGCGATGACATATAATTCAAGACACTAAAGCCTTTCAAGTCATTATTCAGTTTGTTAGAGTATTTGGAGAAAATAAATTCATAATCTTTTTGAGCATCCCACTTGAATTCGAAATTGATCATGTTGTTGAAACCATTTTTAAAATAGTTTACTTTTTTATCGCCAAAATCAAAATCTTGACCGCCGCTGATGCCATAATTATAGACTTCGGCAATGGTGTAAAAGGAGTTGTTATCCAATACTTTTGTTGGATTGTTTTTCTTCCAAGTTTCAAATGCGTAATCACATTGTGTTTTGAAATCGACCCAAACGGTTTCATCTGTGTGTTTTACGGTGTCGCCGCGATATCCGTCAATTCCGTATTCCGTAATATAATCCGTCAGCCATTTGATGATGTAATATTTTGGTACTCTTGGATATCCGGTGCGAGCAAAAAACGCATCGAGTTCTTTCATTTCTCGTTCGTAACGGCCTTCTTTTTTCCATTTTTCGATTAAAATAGTAGGTAAAGCCACAGTTTGATTGCTTTCGGTTTTAACATCAGGTAAGTTGGTTACAAGTGTGCAGGCAGTTGTGTTTTCAAAGGATTTGTAATCACAAGTTGGACCTGTTCGAACCCAATCTTGCGGCCAAACGCTATCAATAGGAGTAACTGGCCCGGTGTGATTGATAACCCCGTCAAGAATAATTCGGATGCCGTGTGCATGTGCTTTTTGTACCAGTGTTGCTAGATCTTCTTTCGTTCCAAAGTTTGGGTCTAAAGCCGTCCAATCTTTGGCCCAGTAGCCGTGAAAGCCATAGCTCAAGCCAGTACCTTCATCGACACCATCGTGAATTTGCTCTACTACAGGAGTAAACCAAATGGCATTAATGCCGAGTTTGTCAAAATAGCCTTCGTCAATTTTTTGAGAAATTCCTTTGATATCACCACCTTCAAAACCACGCAGTTTTCCAGTAGTTTTGCTTCTGTCAAAGTTTAGGTCGTTTAATTTGTCGCCATTATTAAAACGATCCGTCATCAAAAAGTACACATTCGCTCCTTCCCAAACGAAAGGAGTTTTGTTACTTTCAACAACTGTTTGTGCATTGGAGCAACTGTTTAAAGTTATCATTGTCAATAGTAAAAGAGAGTATTTTTTCATTTTTTTTAGTAGTAAATAATTTGATTTTGAAACATATAAGTCATATTAGTTACTTTCAAATTTCTTAAATGACTTTTATGGTTTATACTATTTCAACTCTAAAATCAAAACCGATTTAGCTTCGATTTTAATTTCATTGGTAACGTCAAAAGTAAGTTCAGAAATAACGTCTTTTCCTGATTGAAAGTTTTTAATGTTCTCTTTAAAACGATCGGTTTTTATCGTTTTGGTTTCGTTACTGTTGTTCATGATCACCATCACGGTTTCATCATTGTTGTATCTAAAATACACGTAAACATTGTTCTCCGGAATGTAATGCGTCATTTTTCCATAATGAATGACTGTTTTTGATTTCCTCCAATTGAATAACTTAGCCGTAAAATCAAAGTATTCGTTTTGGGCTATAGATCGTCCTTCTTTAGTAAAAGCGTTGTTTGCATCGCCTTCCCATCCGCCAGGGAAATCTTGACGAATATCAGCATCACCCTTATCTTTGTTTCCGGCCATACCTATTTCGCTACCGTAATACAATTGAGGAATTCCGCGAACAGTTGCAAGAATTGTCATGGCCATTTTATATTTTCTAATGTCTTTTCCATAAGTTTCATTGATCCGATTGGTGTCATGATTCTCCGCAAAAATTAAAGTATTGTTTGGGTTTGGATATAAAAAATCATTCGAGAAATTGTCGTAAAATCGCATCAAGCCTTTGTCCCATCCTGCATCGTCTTCGTTGAATGCTTTGGTTGTGGCTTCGTAGAGTGTGAAATCCATCACACTTGGTAAGTTTGAGTTGTAGTTTTGGATTGCTGAAATTTTACTGTCTTTTTGCCAATAGGCCATTTGCGCTTGACTTTGCATCCAGACTTCGCCAACGATATTAAAATTTGGGTATTCGTTGGTAATGGCTTTTGTCCACGTGGCAATTCCTGCTGGATCAGAATAGTTGTAAGTGTCTACTCGAAATCCATCCAAATCAGCTGATTCAATCCACCAAATGGCATTTTGAATCAGGTATTTTAAAGTCAAAGTATTTTTCAAATTCAAATCGGGCATCGATGGTACGAACCAGCCGTCAATAGCTACTTTTTTATCAATTTCAGACGCATTGATATCATGAATAACAGTTCGTTTGTGATTGGTTTGTGTGTATTTTTCAAATTGGTTAATCCAATCTTTTGTGGGTAAATCTTTAACCATCCAGTGTTCAATGCCCCAATGGTTGGTTACATAATCCATCACCAGTTTCATGTCTCTTTTATGCATTTCAGAAGCCAATCTAGCATAATCAGCATTAGTTCCATAACGCGGATCAATTTTATACACATCAGATTGACCATAGGTATGGTAGGAATGTTTTGCATCATTATCTTCGCAAAGCGGCGTGCTCCAAATGGTTGTTGCGCCTAAGGATGAAATGTAATCTAGGTTTTTAATAATTCCTTCAATATCGCCACCGTGTCTTCCACCAGGTAAATCTCTATTGTACTTTTCTTGGGTCGAATTTTCACTGTCGTTATTTGCGTTCCCATTCGCAAATCGGTCTGGCATCAATAAATACATCATATCCGATGAGTCGAAACTTTTGCGTTGCGCTGAGTTTTCTCTTCTTTGCTTCAAAGAATATTTCTGTGTAAACGTTTCTCTGTTTTTACTTTTAAAGGTAAATGTAAAATCAGAGGTGGGGACTTTTTTGGTATCAATGGTAACAAAAAGATAGTTTGGATTTTCTGTCTTTTGAACGAAGCTTATTTTTACCCCATTAGAAACCGTGACTTGATATTGAGAAATGTCCTTGCCATAAAACAGAATCTGCAATTCTGTATTTTTCATTCCTGCATACCAAAACGGTGGTTCCATTTTGTCAATTTGAGCGTGTAGCGTTACAGACATAAAAAAAAGGAATAAGGTTATCTTTTTAAAAAAATTCCTGTTAGCTAAAGATAGAGAAATAATTTTGTCCATGGTCTATGATATAATTTTAAAAAGCGAGGTTAGAAAAGCTGATGCTATGTCTAGGTGTATTCTACTGTTAAATGTACTTAAGAATCAACATTATGTAAACAATCCCAATGGAAATTGGGATTGTTTTTTCCTAGTAAAGGAATTTTTAAATGATAGATTGTACTACAAGTTCTAACATTTTTTTATACTGCAAGTGCGTTTTCTGGAGAGACCATAACCTGCTCTCCGTTTACTACAATTGTCAATTCTGTATTGCCAACAATAGAGAAAGTAGTTTCTTTGTGATTGATATTCACAGTCAAAATTTGATTTCTGAAATTGATTTTAAACGAATATGCTGTCCATTCTTTTGGGATTTTTGGCGAAAAATGAAGTGTATTATCTTTAACTCGCATTCCGCCAAAACCTTCTACGATACTCATCCAAGTTCCTGCCATTGAGGTTATATGACAACCTTCTTCTACTTCTTTATTGTAATCATCAAGATCTAGGCGTGACGTTCTTAAATAGAAGGTATAAGCCATATCCATTTTGTCTAACAAAGCCGCTTGAATAGAGTGTACACAAGGTGAAAGTGAACTTTCATGAACCGTAAAGGATTCGTAGAATTCAAAATTATTTTTCAGTTCTTCTTTCGTAAAATGATCTTCAAAGAAATAAAAACACTGTAAAACATCGGCTTGCTTGATGTATGGCGAACGTAAAATGCGATCCCAAGACCATTTTTGATTGATAGGTCTTTGGCTTTTATCCAAATCAGCTACGCGAACCAAATCTTTCTCTAGGAAACCATCTTGCTGTAAGTATACATTATGTTCTTCCGAAAACGGAAAGTACATATTGTCCGAAACTTTTTTCCAAGATTGTAATTCTGCGTCTGTGATGTTTACTTTTTCAGTAATTCTTTTGTGATCTGATGGATATTCCAGGGATACTTTCTGAATTTGTTCGTAGGTATAATCCAAACACCATTTTGCAATATAATTGGTATAGAAATTATTGTTTACGTTGTTCTCATACTCGTTTGGACCCGTTACACCAAGAATTACATATTGGTTTAAATTTGCTGAAAAATTCGCTCTTTGATGCCAGAAACGAGCAATACCAATAAGGACTTCAAGACCCTTTTCAGGAATGTAGCTGTAATCACCAGTATATCTGTAAAAGTTGTAAATAGCAAATGCTATGGCTCCATTTCTATGAATTTCTTCAAACGTTATTTCCCATTCGTTATGGCATTCTTCACCGTTCATAGTAACCATTGGGTATAAAGCTGCACCATTAGTAAATCCTAATTTAGTTGCATTTTCAATGGCTTTGTCTAATTGATTGTAGCGGTACGTCAACAAGTTGCGCGCTACTTCTTGATCCTTAGTCGCCATGTAAAACGGAATACAGTATGCTTCGGTATCCCAATAGGTAGAACCACCATATTTTTCGCCAGTGAAACCTTTTGGTCCAATATTCAAACGAGAATCTTTACCAAGATAGGTTTGGTTCAATTGAAAAATATTGAAACGAATTCCTTGTTGTGCTTTGACATCGCCATCAATAGTAATATCTGACATTTCCCAAATTTTTGCCCAAGCGTCAATCTGATCCAGTAGCATTTGGTCATAGCCCAAAGTTAAGGCAGCTTGTATGACTTTTTCGGCAGCAGTAACAGTGTTTTCATGGTTTAAAGAAACCGTGTAACCTCCAATTTTTTGGATAGATGATTTTTGGCCTTGAGCCACAATTACATCGTAGCTAAATTGGATTTTATCTGTAGTGGCATCAATATTTGATGGTGAAATTCCTGTTTTTTCACCATTAGTTAAAATGCTGTTGTGCATGAATGTGGTTGCCTTGAAATGGGTTTTGAAGGTTTGAGCCGTTACAAAAGCTTCATTTCCTGATTTTTTCACATCAAGGGGTTCCCAGAATTTCTCTTCCCAGTTGGCATCTTCATTAGTTACACCGGCATCAATATAAGGTTTGAATACAATTTTAGAATCTTTGTTCAAAGGTGTAATTTCATAATGGATAAGCCCAACTTCATCCAAGACGATAGAAAGAAAACGCTTGATGCTAACTGAAATTTCTGTTCCATTTTTTAAGGTGGCTTCAAAAGAACGGTGGTACCAACCTTCTTTCATATTCAATTCACGACGAAAGTTTTTGACATCGGTACAGGTATTCAAATCGAATTTTTCACCGTTGATTTCAATGTCAATCCCAATCCAGTTTGGTGCATTTAAAACCTTTGCAAAATATTCTGGATATCCGTTTTTCCACCAGCCTACTTTTGTTTTATCTGGATAATAAATTCCAGCAATGTAGCTGCCTTGGAAGGTTTCTCCGCTATAATTTTCTTCAAAATTAGCGCGTTGTCCCATAGCTCCGTTGCCAATACTAAACAAACTTTCGGATGATTTTACACGTTCGGCATCAAAACCTTCTTCTATGATGGACCAATTGTCTGGTTTTATATAATCTTGATTCATTCTTTTATTATTTAAAAATTCAAAAATTTAAAGATTGTTTTTAGCTTGGTACAATCAGATTTTTTTGTTTTTGAATCTTGTTTTTATTTTCTAAGTAAAACTTCTATAAATTGGGTGTCGATAGCTGTAAAATCATTAAAGATGTATTTAGCTTCCTGCAAAGTAGTTGCATCTCCAATTCCTACACTAATCATATTTGCGATATTTGCTGCTTGAACTCCCGCCACTGAATCCTCAAAAACGATTGAATCTTCTGGTTTTATGTTCAATAATTTTGCAGCCATCAAGAAAACTTCTGGATCAGGTTTGGCATTGGTCACATCATTTCCATCAACTACAGCATCAAAATAGGGTAGCAGTCCTGTTTTTTCTAAAATAGGTCTCGCATTTTTACTGGCTGAACCTAATGCTATGGGTTGATTGTTTTCTTTTAGAAATTGTAAAATTCTAAAAACTCCCGGTAGAATTTCGCTTTCATTCATGTCTACTAAATACGTCAAGTAGTCTTCATTTTTTTGAAGCAACCATCGGTCTTTGTCTTCTTGTGATGCAGTTACTTTTCCTAAATCTAAAATAATATCCAAAGAGCGCACGCGGCTTACTCCTTTTAATAATTCATTGTGCTCGTGTGTAAAATCGATGTCAAGTGAATTAGCAATTTTTTTCCAAGCCAAATAATGGTATTTAGCCGTATCTACAATTACGCCGTCAAGGTCGAATATAAATGCTTTAATGTTATTCATTTAAATTAATTTTCGATTTGTCATTAATGGTTAAAGCTATTAGTCCGGCAAGAATCATAGATGCTCCACCAATTAGTAAAGCATAAATAGGTTCACTGTTAAAAAATTGAGAAACTAAAAACCCTAAAATAGAAGCTGCTACTAACTGAGGAATTACAATAAAAAAGTTAAAAACTCCCATGTAATACCCCATTTTGCTAGATGGTAATGAACCTGAAAGCATTGCATATGGGATTGATAAAATACTAGCCCATGCAATTCCAACTCCAATCATCGGAAGCCATTCCATTGTGAAAACCGTTGGTTCAGAAATAAAATAAACAGAAATTAAACCTAGTCCTCCACAAACTAACGCTACGAAATGAGTAAATTTTCTGCTAGTATATTTGGCTAATACTGGCAAAAGAAATGCGGCTATCGCTGCAATTAAATTGTAGTTGGCAAACATTTCACCCACTTGATTTGCGCCAATATTGTAGGCTTCAGAAGTTGTGTCTGTTGTTTTGTAAATGTGTTGTGTAACTGCAAGTGTAGTGTAAATCCACATTGAAAAAAGTGCAAACCAAGAAAAGAATTGTACCCACGCCAATTGTTTCATTATTTTGGGCATGAACTGAAAATCATTCATTATTGTTACAAAACCATTTTCTGTATTATTTGCTTTTTGCAGTAAACCAGAAATCAGCATTGCTATTCCACCAAGACCAATTAATCCGATAGAAAGAACGTATAAATCCTTTTTCAAATCATAATTATAAATTGCAAATGAGAAGACAGCACTTACAACTAAAAATAATAATCCTTTACTTAAATGAGATTTACCATTTGCTAAAAACCATTCTTTTGAATGTGTTTCTTTTTGATAAGTTTCTTTGTTATGGTTTTCAAAAGCTTCTAATTCTGCTGGTGAATATTCTTTAGAAGTTAAAACTGTCCATAATACTGTTAGCAGGAAAGCTATTCCGCCAAGGTAAAATGAATATTTAACAGAATCAGGAATTACACCTAGTGGAGCGGTATTGCTTACTCCAAAATGCGTAAAAATTAACGGAAGTTTAGAGGCAAAGTAAGCTCCAATTCCAATAAAAAAGCTTTGCATGGCAAAACCAGTCGTTCTTTGTGAATCAGGTAGATTGTCACCTACAAATGCACGAAAAGGTTCCATTGAAACATTTATGGAAGCATCCATAATCCATAGCATACCTGCAGCAAACCACAACATAGGAGAATTTGGCATTATGAATAAAGCGGCCGAGGCTAAAATGGCGCCAGCAAGAAAATAAGGTTTTCTTCTTCCCAATTTAGTCCAAGTTTTATCAGAGAAATATCCGATAATTGGCTGAATTATTAATCCAGTCATTGGAGCGGCAACCCATAAAATAGGAATGTCATCAATGTTAGCGCCGAGGGTTTGAAATATCCTGCTAACATTTGAATTTTGCAAAGCAAAACCCATTTGAATTCCCAGAAATCCAAAACTCATGTTCCAAATTTGCCAGAAATTTAATCTACGCTTTTCCATTATCGTAATTTAAAAATTAATACGATAAGCGCTATGCTTATCAAAACTTATCTTTATTTTCGAAGTAAAAGTTAAAGCTTTGCGGGGTAAATATAAAAAGATATTTGGAACAATTGTTTTGCAAATAGAAATATCAGCAATCTTTTTTAACTACAAGGTTGTAGTAATGAATATAATACAAGAATTTTTAAAAAATCAATTCAGTTTTCAGCTGCAGTTTAGAAAAAGGGACTAAAAACTGCAGCTGAAAACTGCGATTTAAATCGGATAACTACTAATTTGTAGATTCTCTTTCAATCAAGTGGGTTTCTATAATTTCAGTTTTGTAGTTTTCATCTTCCTCATCTTCGGCTTCAAGTCGGTCAATAAGCATTTTAGCAGCTTTATTTCCCATTTTTACACCACTTTGACTTACAGTGGTAATAGTTGGAGTAGAATATTTAGAAATGATACCATCTGTAAAAGCAATTACTGCTAGATCTTTAGGGACATTCAAACCTATTTTATTGGCAGTTTTGATTATTGTTACGGCAAATAGTTCGTTTACAGCAAAAACCGCATCAATAGCCTTGTCCTCTAAGAGTTTACTAATGGTGATTTCACAGGTGTTTACGTCTTCAATTTTAATGATTAGATCTTCATTAAATGGAATTCCGTTATCCAACAGCGCTTTTGTGTAACCATCAGTTCTTAATTTTCCCACGCTCACGTAGTCAACAGTAGTTACTAGAGCTATTTTTTTTCGGCCTTTGTCAATCAAGCTTTGAACGGCTTCATAAGCTGCAGCTTGATCATCAATAATTACTTTATCACACAAGATGTCACTTGTCACACGATCAAACATGACAACAGGCATTCCTTGATTGATAACTTCAGTAATGTGATGAAAATCAGCTTTAAATTGGGTTTCTTTTGATAAAGATATGATAAAGCCATCAATGCTGCCATTTGCGAGCATTTCCATATTTAAAACTTCTTTGTCAAAAGAATCATCAGATAGACAAATGATTACGCTATACCCGTGTTCATTAGCCACTTGTTCAACACCATTTATTACAGTAGAGAAAAAATGATGCACAATTTCAGGAATGATGATTCCTATGGCTTTAGTTTTTCGGTTCTTTAAACTTAGGGCAATATTATTAGGCTTGTAGTTGTAAAATTTCGCGAAAGCTTGAACTTTAAGTCTTGTCTCTTCGCCTATTTCAAGACTATTTCTTAGGGACTTGGAAACGGTAGAAATGGAAACGTCTAATTCTTTTGCAATTTGTTTAAGCGTTATTTTCCTTTTCATATTAATATTTGGTAAAAATTTATTTCTCAATAAAGGTAAAATTTTATTTTTAATATGGTAATTATACTCTCAAAATTTTCAATAAAATAGAAAGTTTTCAACACTATTACGTTTTCGTAACCTGATATTTTTTTTAGGTTGTTGAGTGTATTAAATTTTACATAAATTTAACATTCGAAGTAATTGTTAAAGCTATAACGCAACCAAAACAAAATTAAATTAAAATAAACAAAAAGTATGAAAACAATTTATAAAAAGTTGTTGATTTTAGTACTGTTACTCCCATTTAGTATTCTGGCTCAGAGTACAGTAAGTGGAACTGTTGTTGATAAAACCACTGGTCAACCTTTTCCTGGAGTTAACGTCAACGTTCAAGGTGTTAAAAATGGTGTATCTACGGATTACGAAGGGAAATACCAATTAAATAATGTAAAAGCAGGAGACAAGATTGTTTATTCTTTTATAGGATATACAACTGCTGTTGTGGAATACCTAAGCCAAAAAACAGTTAATGTGAGCTTGCAAGAAGATGCAAACCAGTTAAAAGAGGTAGTGGTGCAAGTAGGTTACGGAACTGTTAAGAAAAAAGATGCTACTGGTGCTGTAACAGTATTAGGGACGAAAGATTTTAACAAAGGAGCAAACGTAACTGCTGAGAATTTATTAAACGGTAGAGTAGCAGGGGTTACTGTGAATACTAGTGGTGCGCCAGGTTCTGGTTCTCAAATTAGAATTCGTGGTGGATCATCTTTATTTGCAAGTAATGATCCTTTAATTGTTATTGATGGATTGCCAATAGAGAATAACTCTGATAAAAACTTTGGTTCAACTTCTATTTTAGCATCAATTAATCCAAGTACTATAGAGTCTATGACTGTTTTAAAAGATGCTTCGGCTACTGCTATTTATGGTTCAAGAGCTTCTAATGGTGTGATTATCATTACTACTAAAAAAGGAAGTAAAAACTTAGCTGTTGATTATAATTTTCAATATGGTAGTGGATCACTTGATAAAACGATTCCAGTATTTAATGCGGATCAATTTAGAGCATTAATTGCTGATAAGCGTCCGAGTGATTTATCTAAACTAGGTACTGCAAACACAGATTGGCAAAAAGCAATTTATAGAAGAACGGATTATGTTGATAATAACGTTTCTATAAGAGGTAACTTATTTAATACAATACCTACTCGTTTAACTATTGGTAATACCTACCAAGAAGGATTACGATTAACAAATACGTTCAATAGAAACACAATTGGTTTAGCTTTAAACCCTTCTTTCTTGAAAGATCATTTAAGAATAAAATTGAATGCCAATTACGCTAATGAGAAAAATAGATTTGCAGAAGGTGTTGAGGGTTCAGCAATTCGTTTTGATCCTACACAACCTATTTACAGCGCGGGATCAATTTATGGAGGTTTCTTTGAATATTACAACCGAATCAACGGTGAATTGTCTCCTAATTCACCACGTAATCCAGTTGCTCAATTGTTACAAACATTTGATAAAGGATTAAATAATAGATTTTTTGGTAACTTTGAGGTAGATTATAAATTTCATTTCATGCCAGCTTTACGAGCTGTAGTAAATGCAGGTTTTGATCAAGCGGATGGAGAAAGGTCTAAAACAGCTTCGAGATTTGCTGCGAGCTCAGGTGCAAATAACAATATGCCTTTTGGGACAAATGAATTTTCAAAAAGTGAAAGGAAAAACAAGTTGCTAGATGCTTATTTAGTGTACAACAAAACATTTGATAAACTTGTTTTTGATGCTACAGTAGGATACTCTTACCAAAAATGGGATTCATATAATTATGTAACAGGAAATACAAACGACCCAAATTTACTACCAGCCTCTCAGGATGGTTTCCCGAGAACCTATATTGATATAGATAGAGTAAATGTTGGATTCTTTGGAAGATCTAACTTAAATTTTAATGATAAATATTTATTAACTTTATCTTATAGAAGAGACGGTTCTTCTCGTTTTGATAAAAATAACAAATGGGGTAATTTCCCTGCTGCTGCATTTGCTTGGAAAATTAAAGAAGATTTATTGTCAAATAACACTACAGTATCTGACTTGAAATTTAGAGTAGGGTACGGTATTACTGGGCAACAAGAAATAGGTAACAATAATGATTTCCTACAACAATATAATGTAGGAACCGGTAGCTCTCAATATTATTTTGGTACAGTTGCTTTGCCTATTGTGGTTTCTGCAAGACTAAGTAATAACCTTAAGTGGGAAGAAACTACTACTTACAACGCCGGTTTAGATTTTGGTTTGTATGACAATAGAATTACAGGTAGTGTTGAGGTTTTTTACAAAGACTCTAAAGATTTATTAGCTGATGTAGCTACTGCTGATGGAAGTAACTTTTCTAACCGATCTTGGCAAAACATTGGTAGCTTTACTACAAAAGGAGTTGAACTATCATTGAGTGCTGATATTATTAGATCAGAAGCTGTAAACTGGAATTTAAACTTTAATGCCACTACTTTTCAAAGAGAGATAACAAAATTAACAACAGATTTAATTGTAACAGGTGATCTTATTGCAGGTACAGGAAGTCAAGGGCAAGTACATCAAGTAGGTTTTGCTCCATTCTCTTTCTTGCTGTATAAACAATTATTTGATACTGCAGGAAAACCAATCGAGAATGGATATCAAGATTTAAATAATGATGGTGTGATCAATGCTAATGATAAATATGTATACAGAAATCCAGATCCAAAAGCTACTTTTGGTTTAGCTTCAACATTAAATTATAAAAACCTTGATTTCTCTTTCAACTTAAGAGCGAGTTTAGGAAATAGAGTGCTTAACGCTGTTAATGCTGGAAGAGCTCAATATGATCAATTAGTACCTGATGCTATGGTAGGTAACATTCCTACATCAGTTTTAGATACTGATTTTAAAACAACATCAAATGTATTTTTATCTGATTTGTATGTAGAAAACGCATCGTTTTTAAGAATGGATAACATCACATTAGGGTACACTTTCCCAAAATGGTTAGAAGGGAAAGCATCACTACGTTTGTTTGCTGGAATGCAAAACGTTTTTGTAATTTCTGATTATTCAGGTTTGGATCCAGAGGTTGCTAATAATGGTGTTGATAAAACAATTTATCCTAGACAACGTTCTATTTTAGGTGGGGTTAATGTTAAATTTTAATAATTAAATTATGAAAAAAATAAATTTTATTTACATACTATTCGCTTTCGCGACCTTACAATCGTGTACCGGTGATTTAGATGTTGTAGCTGAGGATTCTCGTGTGCTAACGCCTGCGGAGTTGTTTTCTACGCCTCAAGGGTACAAGCAAGCACTAGGAGGAGTTTACGGTAATTTAAGCTTGACAGGAACTGGTGATGCTGGTTCGTCTTTCTTACAAGGTATTGATGCCGGTACAAGCCAGTTTGGTCGTTGTATGTGGTATTTACAAAATTTAACTACTGATGAGGTAGTGTGGACTTATGAGAATGACGAAGGGACTGCTGAACTTCAGCGTAATATATGGTCATCTGCTAATCCTATTTTATTGGGAATGTTTAGTAGAACCATGGCTGAGGTTGCTCTAGCTAATGATTTCTTGAGACAATCTACTCCAGCTTTGCTTAGTTCAAGAGGAATTACAAGTCCAGCCGATGTTGCTGAGATCAATTTTTATAGAAATGAAGTACGTGTATTAAGAGCATTTGCTTATTATAACATGATGGACTTGTTTGGTAAAGCACCGTTTGTTACTGAAAATGATCCTTTAGATTTTAAAGGACCACAATATAACAGACAGCAGCTTTTTACTTTTATTGAAAAAGAATTGAATGAGGTTATTCCTAATTTAAAAGCAGCTAGAACAAATGAGTACGGAAGGCTAGACAAAGCTATGGCTCAAATGATTTTGGCTAAGATGTATTTGAATGCTCAAGTTTACATTGGTACTCCAAAGTATGCTGAGTGTATGGCAAAATGTCAAGAGGTAATTGCTGGTGGATATACCTTAACTACAAAATACCTAGACAACTTTAAGGCAAATAACCATACTTCATCTGAAATGATTTTTACATTACAATCAGACGGGGTAAAAACTCAAAATTATGGTGCAACAACTGTTATGATTAACGGTCAAGTTGGCTCGGTTGAGTCTAATGGTGCTGAGTTTGCTGTAGGTGGTTGGGGTGGTGCCCTTAGACTTAGAAAACAATTTGTTGAAAAGTTTGATGGTTCTCAATTTAATAATGATGAGAGAAAAACGTATTCTGCAGGTTCTAGACCTATTGATATTGCTGATTTGACCAATGCTGGACAAGGTTACATTTTACGCAAGTATTCTAACAAAACATCAACAGGTGTTGCTGGTGTAAACTCTACTTTTGTAGATACTGATTTTCCACTTTTTAGATTGGCTGATGCTTATTTAATGTATGCCGAAGCTCAAATGAGAAAAGATGGTGCTACAAACACTAATAATGCTACAACTGCAACAGCTCAGTCATTAACTTATATTAATGCTTTAAGACAACGTGCAAATGGTGGAGCAACAATTGCAAATGTTACGCAATCACAAGTGAATCTTGATTTTATGATTGACGAAAGATCACGAGAATTGCATTGGGAAGGACACAGACGTCAAGATTTGATTCGTTTTAACAAATATGGTGGTGGATCTTACAATTGGGCTTGGAAAGGTAATATTGCAAATGGAACTTCTATTCCTTCTGAGTTGAATGTGTTTCCACTTCCTAGCGCTTCTATTACTGCAAATCCAAACTTAACTCAAAACACGGGTTACTAATATAATATTTAATTCAAAAAACATAAAAGATGAAAAATTTTAATAAAATTGTACTGGCTATGTTAAGTTTAGTAGCCATTTCATGTACCGATGACATTCAAAATACGGATAGAGAGCCAGTAGCAGCAACTACTGCACCTGTATTATTGACTCCAAAAGGAGATTTTAATATTGTCCTTACAAAGGCTACCGAAAAGGATATTGCAACAACAATGGTTTGGGATGACGCTGCTTATGCGGGAACTTCAACTGTTGTAAATTACAGTATTGAAATTGCAAAAGCAGGTACTAAATTTGCTAGTCCAACAGTAGTAACTACAACTACAAGTCGTTTTAAAAGTATTACAGTTGCTGAGTTAAACGCAGCTTTAATAAACGGAGGTTTTATTGACAAGCAAGAAAATCTAGTTGATATTCGTATTAAATCATCAGTGGGTGCTGCTGCAACTGCTGCTCAATTTTCTAATTCGTTTACAATCAAAGCTACTCCATACCGTGTACCACTAGCATCATCACACTGGTTAGTAGGTGCTGCCACTCCTGGTGGATGGACATGGGATAACGATGCAGAAACTGAGTTTCCTCTTGTACAGGGTCAAACTAATGTGTACCAAGTATCAGTAGTATTGAAAAACGGTGAAGCATTTCGTATCTTTTTAGGAAATAACTTTACAAGCAACGGAAATTGGGATTCAAGTAGAAATTACCCATTTTATGCTAATTCAGGTTATACTATTACACCAGAGTTAGTTAATGCAAATGATGGAGATAGTAATTTTAAATATACAGGAACTACAGGTTTAAGAGTACTGAAAGTAGATGGAGTTGCTAAGACGATCACTTTAAATTAATTTTTTTTTTTGATAAAAAAGGGCTGTCATACAGATAGCCCTTTTTTTATTTCACTACATCTAACTCTTTAAACCATGAAAAAAATTGTACTTTTTGTATTGTTTTGTGTATCGCTATCGGTTTTTGGGCAGCAACAAAACATAACGTACGTAATTACTCCTTCAACTTTTGAAGAAACTAATTCTATAACTATTACCATCAATGGGAGTAGTGTAAATGAGTCTGCTTGGGGAGTAACGGGCAATGCTTTATATATTTGGGCATGGTCTTTTGACATCAATGATGCAAATATTGTTGATTGTCCTACTAACGGTGCATGGACAGCTTCTAATGAAGCGAACCGATTTACGTATGATTCGGGCTCAGATACCTACACAAAAACATTTACACCAAACACTTTTTACAGTAGAAACGGAATCGGAAGAATCGGTTTTTTAGTAAAAGCTAAAGACGGTACGGGAGATAAAAAATCGCAAGATATAATCAATGAAGTAGGTTCATTTCAAGTAACATTGACTGCTCCTTCAGAAAACAGCGCAACTATCATTTCTAGTGGCGGAAGTTTGAATATTTCAGCTTCAAATTCGGGTGGTAGTGCGAGTTATGTATTAAAAGCAAACGGAGTAACAGTAAACACAAACCCTGCAACTGCTAGCTACAATTTTAATCAAACAGGAATTAATAGCAATCAAAATTACGAACTTCAAGTAACTCAAGGTGCCACAACAATTAGTAAAAAATTTAGCGCTATTGTAAACCCAAATGCTGCTAGCCAAGCCATACCAATGGGGTTGTTAGATGGTATAAACTATAATAATGCGGATGCCTCAAAAGCAACACTTGTACTTGATGCGCCATTTAAAGATTTTGTTTACGTTGCAGGAAGTTTTAATAATTGGCAACCTACAGACGTTTATGCTATGAAAAAGGACCCGATCTCTGGCAAGTTTTGGTTAGAATTAACAGGCTTAACATCTGGAGTAAATTACACCTATCAATACTGGGTTGTTGATGCTACTCCAAGTGCTGGATCACCATCACTTGTAAAAACAGCCGATCCTTATTCTACTTTAGTTTTGTCTCCTTTTGATGATGGGGGCATTCCCGCTTCAAAATATCCAAACATGCCTGTGTATCCTGCTGGTCAGGAACGTGAGGTAACAGTATTGCAAACTGGTAAAACACCTTTTGCATGGAGTGCTGCTACAACTAGTTTTGTCAAACCAGCCAAAGAAAAACTAGTTGTTTACGAATTATTAGTGCGTGATTTTGATGCTAATAGAAGCTATCAGGACTTAATTAATAAGATTGATTATTTCAAAAATTTGAAAATAAATGCAATTGAGTTAATGCCTGTTATGGAGTACGAAGGCAACGAAAGCTGGGGATACAACACCTCATTTCACATGGCATTAGACAAGTTTTATGGTACTTCTGATAAACTAAAAGAATTTATTGATTTGTGCCATCAAAACGGAATTGCAGTGATTCTTGATGTGGCGTTAAATCACGCTTTTGGTCGTAATCCTATGGTTCGTATGTGGATGAACGATCCAGATGGTGATGGTTGGGGTTCACCCTCTACTGAGAATCCTTATTTTAATACAACAGCCATGCACAGTTACAGTGTGGGTGAAGATTTTAATCATCAGCAACCTAGAACACAAAACTACGTGCAACGGGTCATTAAACAATGGGTTGAAGAATATAAAATTGATGGATTTAGATGGGATTTAACCAAAGGATTTACCCAAAATTGCCCAGCTAATGTGGCAGGTGGTCAGGAAAATTGTACTGGAAATAGACAGCAAGATAGAGTAGAGGTATTGCAAAAATATGCCGATTATTCTTGGAATTTAGATCCAAATCACTATGTTATTTTTGAACATTTAGGCGGAAATGACGAAGAGCAGCAATGGGCCAATTACAGATTGAATGAAACACCAAGTAAAGGAGTAATGATGTGGGGAATATTGACAAGTCAATACAACAATCTTACAAAAGGATTTGCTGGAAACATATCAGGAATGAACGCGTCTAGCAGAGGGTTTACGGGTCATCGATTAATGGGCTACGCTGAAAGTCATGATGAAGAACGTTTGATGTACAACAACTTACAGACCGGTAACAGTTCTGAGGCCAATCATGATGTTAAAAACTTGAATATTGCATTATCCAGAATGTCTGCTTTGGGAGCCGTTTCATTATTAGTTCCTGGACCAAAAATGATTTGGCAATTTGGGGAGTTAGGTTGGGAAAAGTCAATATTTTCTTGTAACAATGGTGTTGTAAACACACCTTCTGATGGTACTTCTGGCGATTGTAAGCTAGATACAAAACCACAACCGCAATGGACTGGTAACTGGCTTGGGGATACCAATAGAAGTAAAATTTACGATGATTGGGCCAAAATGATTACCATGAAAACAATCGAACCGGTTTTTTCTGGTACTGCAAGCATTGCAAACACGAGTTCGTTATACCCTAACATTAAAATTACAAACAGCGCTTTGGCTTCAAGCCAATTAAAAGATGTTTTAATCCTAGCTAATTTTAATATAACCGCTCAAACAGTTCCATCTGGTTTTGCTTATACAGGTACATGGTATAATTTGATGGACAATAGTGAAATTGTAATTTCAAGTACATCACAACCAATATCTTTACAGCCAGGTGAATTTAAAATATACGGGAATAAAACAGCTTCTTTGGCAATTGCCGATTATGAAGAATCACCATCAATTGTGTTGTATCCAAACCCAGCAACTGATTATTTTACATTGAATGAAACTACTTCTAAAGTTCAAATTTTTTCTATCACGGGACAATTGGTTAAAAGTTTTGATGCTACTAAAACAGCAGGATCTCCATTTTTAGTTAGTGATTTGAATCAAGGACTTTATATTGTAAAAACATTGGATGAAAATAATGTCATGAAGGTATTGAAGTTATTGAAGAATTAATATTTGGTTGAATTAGTTAAAAACGGCTGTCCCTAAAAAGACAGCCGTTTTTGTATAAAAAAACTGCTCCAGAAATGAAGCAGTTTTTCAACAACAAATTAAAACTAAAATTTAAATTTTACCATCTTTGATTTCGTCCACAATTTCAGGATTCAACAAGGTTGAAGTATCTCCAAAATTAGAGTAATCTCCTTCGGCTATTTTACGTAGAATTCTACGCATGATTTTGCCAGATCTGGTTTTGGGTAAACCAGAGACAAACTGAATTTTATCTAACTTAGCAATAGGACCAATGTGATCTGATATGTGTTGATTAATTTCTTTACTCAGATTTTCTCTATCACGATATTCTCCAGTTTCTTTTAGAATTACAAAGCCATACAAAGCATTTCCTTTAATATCATGCGGGAAACCTACAATAGCACTTTCAGCAACCGCTGGATGTTCGTTGATAGCATCTTCAATAGGGGCTGTTCCAAGGTTATGACCAGAAACAATTACAACATCGTCTACACGGCCAGTAATTCTGTAATACCCAACTTCGTCACGCAAAGCTCCATCGCCAGTGAAATATTTACCTGGAAAGGTAGAAAAGTATGTGTCTTTGTAACGTTGATGATCACCCCAAATAGTTCTAGCAATTCCTGGCCATGGGAATTTAATACACAAACTTCCTGTAACTTGATTGCCCTCAATTTCGTTGCGTTTTTCATCCATCAAAACGGGTTGTATTCCCGGTAATGGTAATGATGCATAAGTAGGTTTAGTTGGTGTTACAAAAGCAATTGGCGATATCATAATTCCACCAGTTTCGGTTTGCCACCAAGTGTCCACTACAGGACATTTTTTATCACCTACGTGGTTGTTGTACCAGTGCCAAGCTTCCTCATTAATAGGTTCTCCCACAGATCCAATGACTTTCAAAGAAGTCAATTGGTATCGTTGTACAAATTCGATGCTTTCTTTCGCTAAAGCCCTAATGGCTGTTGGGGCGGTATAGAATTGAGTGACTTTATGTTTCTCAATAGTTTGCCAAAACCTACTGAAATCAGGATAGGAGGGAACGCCTTCGAAAATTACTGTCGTAGCTCCATTCAATAAAGGGCCATACAAAATATAGGAGTGTCCAGTTATCCAACCAATATCAGCAGTACACCAAAAAATATCATTTTCTTCGTAATTAAAAACATTCTTAAACGTATATGCAGTATACACCATATAGCCTGCAGTAGTATGAACCATACCTTTTGGTTTTCCTGTAGAGCCAGAGGTGTACAAAATAAACAACGGATCTTCGGCATCCATAATTTCAGCTACATTATTGTCTGAGGCAGCATCTAGAAGTGGCTGTAACCATTGGTCACGTCCCTCTTTCATAGGTATCGTGGTATGAATTCTTTTTGCAACTAAAACTTTTTCTACGCAATCGCAACTCAATAAGGCTTCGTCAACAATACTTTTTAAATCAATTGTTTTATTGCCTCGATAACCACCATCTGAAGTGATGACCATTTTGCAGGAGCTGTCATTAATACGAGCTGCCACCGCCGATGCCGAGAATCCTGCGAAAACAACGGAGTGAATAGCACCTATTCTTGCACAAGCTAGCGTAGTAACAGCTAGTTCTGGAATCATAGGCAAATAAATACATACGCGATCTCCTTTTTGTATGCCTTGCTCTTGTAAAACATTAGCCATTTTGCACACACGCTCGTGTAGTTCGTTATAGGAAATGTGCAAAGCATTTTCGGTTGGATCATTGGGTTCAAAAATGATGGCAGTTTTTGTTCCGTTTTTTGCTAAATGCCTGTCAATACAATTTTTAGTGATGTTTACTTTGGCTTCGGTAAACCATTTTATCTCGGCTTCAGCCATATTAAAATCAACCACTTTGTCCCATTCTTGGTACCAAGTAAAGTTTTCAGAGGCTACTTTGTCCCAGAATTTTTTTGGTTCACGAACTGATTTTTTGTAATGTTTAAAATATTCTTCTAAAGTATTAATTTTATAGTAACTCATTATGTTTGATAAATTTTATAAATTATAACTACCTATTTTATGTTTTTGTACTGTTTGCGTAATTTCGTCAATAATGGTTTCGTCATCAATTGTAGATGGAATTTGAAAGGTTTCACCATCAACAATACTTCGCATTAGTTTTCTCAAGATTTTTCCAGATCGTGTTTTTGGTAAACGTTGCACTACAACTACATTTCGCAGCGAAGCAACTGCGCCAATTTGCTGCCGAACCAGTTTTATAATTTCTTGTTCTAATTGGTATTGTTCCATTTCGGTTCCTAGTTTAGTCACAACCAATCCTAGCGGAACTTGTCCTTTTAGCTCATCGTGAATGCCTATAACTGCACATTCTGCAACACAAGGATGAGCAGCCACAACTTCTTCCATTTCTGCGGTTGACAAGCGGTGACCAGCTACATTAATAACATCATCGGTTCTTCCGGTAATAAAAATATAACCGTCTTCATCTTTATAACCACCGTCACCAGAAAGGTAATAGCCATCAAATTTGCTGAAGTAACTGGCTTTAAATCGGGCTTCATTTGCCCAAATTCCTAATAAGTTTCCGGGTGGCAATGGTAATTTTATGACCACAAGCCCTTCATCATTTGGACCTAGTTCTTGGCCGTTTTCATTGAAAATCTTAATGTCATAGCCACAAACTGCTTTTGTAGCCGAACCAGATTTGACAGGCATTTTTTCAATTCCAAGGGAGTTGGCAATCATGGGCCAACCAGATTCGGTTTGCCACCAATGGTCTATAACAGGAATCGGGATGTGTTCTTGATACCATTCTAAAGTAGCATTATCACAGCGTTCTCCTGCTAAAAATTGATTTTTTAAACAACTTAAATCGTATTGTTTGATGAATTCTCCGTTAGGATCTTCTTTTTTAATGGCTCTAATGGCAGTTGGTGCTGTAAACATGGTGCCTACTTTATGCTCCGAAATGATTCTCCAAAACGTACTGGCATCAGGTGTTTTGATGGGTTTGCCCTCAAATACAATGGTTGTATTTCGGTTTAATAATGGCCCGTACAAAATGTAGCTGTGTCCTACTGCCCAACCCATATCCGACGCTGCCCAAAAAACTTCATCTTGATTTACGTTGTAAATATGTTTCATCGAGAATTTCAATGCAACGGCATATCCTCCCGTATCTCTTACAATTCCTTTTGGTTTTCCTGTAGTTCCAGATGTGTATAAAATATAAAGCGGATGATTGGAAGGTAAGGCAACACAGGGCGTCTCTTCGGATCCGTACACCAATGCGTCATAATCTACATCATACTTCTTAAACGGAATTCTAGCTCCTAATTTTCTATTAAAAACGATTACTTTTTTTGGTCGGTGACTCGCTAATGCAATGGCTTCATCAACTAATGGCTTATAGGCAATTAATCGATCTACTTCTATTCCTGATGAAGCCGTAATGATGGCACGTGGTTTACAATCATCAATGCGGATAGCCAATTCATGTGGTGCAAAACCACCAAAAACAACCGAATGTATTACTCCAATTCGTGCGCAAGCTAACATTGCAAATGCTGTTTGCGGGATCATAGGCATGTAAATAATGGCCGTATCGCCTTTTTTTAACCCTAATGCAAGCATGCCACCTGCTAGTTTTGCTACTTCAGTTTTTACCTCAGAGTAAGTGTATTTTTTTACGGTTTGTGTTACTGGAGAATCATATATAATGGCAACTTGGTCGCCGTATCCATCTTGAATGTGTTTGTCAAGGGCTAAATAACAAATGTTCAATTCTCCGTCTTTGTACCATTGCGGATATCCATTTTCATCTTTCGATAAAATGGTCGCTGGTTTGTTGAACCATTCAATTTCATCGGCCTGTACTGTCCAAAATGCTTCGGGTTGGTCGATGCTTCGGGTATAAATTTCTTGGTATTTCATAGTGTTGAATTTGTTCTTTATTGAATTAAATCCTGGACTTGTTCTACTAACTTTTTGATCGAAAAAGGTTTTACTACATACAAGTTAGCACCTAATGAAAGCCCTTTTTCAATGTCTTTTTCTTTATTTTTTGCCGAAAGGAAAATTACCTTGCAATGTTGCAAACGTTCTTCTTTTTTTATTTGTTCCAATGTTGCAAAACCATCCACCATGGGCATCATGACATCTAGAATAATAACGTCTGGGAGTTTAGTTTGCAAAATGTCCAATGCTTCTTGTCCGTCACGGGCTATAAAAACCTCAAAATTGTTTTTTTTGAAAGTATATTCTAATGACATTACAATGTTTGGTTCGTCATCTACAATTAAAATTTTTTTCATGTTTTAATTCGTTTCGCTTGTATTATAATTGGGTAATGTAAAAGTAAAAGTGGCGCCTTCAACCTCATTCTTTTCACTCCAAATGGTTCCTTTATGATGTTCTATAATTTGTTTGCAAATGGCTAATCCTAATCCGCTGCCTATTGGTTTTTTTATGTTTTGGTTCCGAGATTGATAGAATTTATCAAAAATAGCTTCGGCATCTTCTTCTTTAATACGTTTGCCGTTATTGTGAATTTTGACAGCTACATTTGTTTCATTCTCAAGGATAGAAATAGTTATTTTTCCATCCGTTTCTAAACAAAATTTTATAGCATTAGACAATAAATTATGGATTACTTGTATGATTCGTTCTTCATCATAAAAAGCCTTAATAACGTGATCAGCTTTGTCAAAGTCAATTGTGATTTTTTTGTTTTTAATTAATTGATTTAATGACGCTACTGTTTTTGAAATCGTTTTTGTAATGTTGTTTTTTGATAAGTAGATTTTCTGTTTTCCCGTTTCAAATTTTTCTAAATCCAAAATTTTATCAATCAACCTATTCAACCGATCCGACTCTGAAATGATGTTTTGCAAAAATTGTTTTCGCATTTCTTCGGGTACTGCGTCATCATCATACAAAATTTCGCTTGCTGCGCGAATGGCTGTTATGGGCGTTCTTAATTCATGTGTTACGGTGTCTAGAAATTCATCTTTTTGGATGTCTTTATTGACTAGTTCTTGATTCGCATTTTTGAGTTGTTCTGATATTTTTTTTAACTCGTTTGATGTGTCCGTCAATTTCTTGTTAATGATGATGTTTTCTTTGGATTCCTCTAAAATTCTCAATACTTCGGGTAGGCTTATTTTATCTTCTTTGACCACACTTGCAATTAATATTTTGGCGGAAGCCGTACCTATGTGACCGGTAAGTAAATTTTCGGCAAATTTTATAAAGCGGGCATCGGCTGTGGTTATGTTTTTATCAATGTTGTATTTTAAATTAAAAATAGTAAGGGCACGTTTAGTTCTTTCTTCTCCCAAAAAACGGTGTAATACTTTTTGAATGTCAGAGACGTAAGCAGTTCCTTTCCATACAAAGGCATTTTCATGATTGGTAATGTACTTGTCAATATCCACAAACATTTCGGCATAATTTCGTTCTCTATAATTCCCTTTAAAACTTACAGAAACTGCCGCGTAACTCATGGTATTAATTAATAAACTCCAAAAAATAGCATGCGGAATAGGTTCTAAATAATCAAGACCCATCAGTTGAAATGGCCTTAGCCAAGAAATACCCATTGGCCCCTCAAGTATAAAAGGATTTGTTGCATTTGTCATTCCTACTGCATACGGTATGAGTAAAGAATACACACATACTGCAAACCCTAATAGTATTCCTGTTATGGCTCCTTTTTTGGAGCCTCGTCTCCAGAAAAGAGCTCCAAAAAACGCAGGGCCTAGCTGTGCAATGACTACAAAAGCTACTAAACCTATAGATACTAACGAATAATCTAAGATAAACAAGCGATAAATAATGTAAGCAATAATAATGAGTGAGAATATACCAATCTTGCGACTGTTCACAATGCGTTTACTGTTTTTAACTTCTGAGGTGTTTTTTAAAGACCCTATAAATCCATAAGGAATAAGCAAGTTGTTGCTTAACATGGTGGCAAGAGCTATTGAGGATACAATAATCATAGAAATAGCTGCCGAAAATCCGCCAAGGAAAACCATAACAGTCAAAGTTGTGTTATTGAAATACTGAGGAATTAATAAAGAATAAGTATCGGCATTCAGTCCTTTTCCTTCAAAAAGAATGTTACCGCCCCAAGCAATAGGAAATACGAATAAATTAAACAAAAGTAAGTACAACGGAAACAACCATACTGCTGTTCTTACATGCGTTTCTTTATTATTCTCTACTATGGCTGTATGAAATTGTCTTGGCAATAAAAAGATGGCAAACATTGATACGAGGCACAAGAAAAACCAGTTAATCCCATCACTTAGTGTACCTATGGTATTTTTTTTATCAAAATCTTTTAGCACCGCGGCTTGTTTATAAATATCATCAAACCCATCATATACAAAATAGGTTACGTATATGCCTATAGTGATAAAAAACACTAATTTTAAAACAGATTCAAGTGCAACTGCGGTAACAATACCACTTCTTTTCTCTGATGCATCTACATATTTTGTTCCGTAATAGGAGGCAAACAAGGCAAGTGCAAGACATACATAAGTTGTGGTGTCTGTAAAAATGTTAGAACTCGCTTGAGTTTTAGTTACAATGTGAAAGGTGTCCGAAATGGCTTTTAGCTGTAACGCTATGTAAGGTAAGATTCCGCAAATGCAAACTAGTGTTACTATGGCACCTAGACATCTACTGTTTCCGTAGCGTAACGAAATAAAATCAGCAATGCTGGATATTTTATTTACACGTGAAATTCTAATAATTTTTTTTAGTAAAATAATCCAAGTAGGAATTATTAATACGGGACCTAGATAAATAGGGAGATAGCCTAAGCCAGAATCGGCTGCTACGCCTATACTCCCATAGTAGGTCCAGGCAGTGCAATATACCGCCAGAGACAAGGAATATACATAAGGATTATTAGCCCATATAGAGTGACTTCTTTTTTCTGACCAGTAGGCTATGAAAAAAAGAATAGATACATAAATTAATAAGATGAATAAAAGAGCTACACTACTCATAATATCGTTTTATGATGATGAAAGATACAATTATAGAAAAAAGCCAAACCGAAAAAATATAAATATATGTAATGGGAAATCCAAAAAGAGATTCGGAACTGTCAAATAAAAGAATGAGTGGTAAATTCAAAGCTATTAGCATTAGCAAGGAAAGAATTACCATTTTTTGTTCATGTCTTTTTTTCATAAAAGGATGCATTTAGAAATCTATTGGTTTGAAATGGTCCGTTCTAATAACCATTTATCTTATATTTTTTTCTTTAGTTTTCTTAGTATCGAATGCTACAATTAAATAAAACAATCTCCACATAGTAATGCAGAGATTGTTATGGTTTTAAAATTAGTTTTTGCTATTCATCCATTTCATTATAATCACCCGAAAATGCAAAATAGCCAAAAGTGACCAATCCAGTTACAATAAGGGGTAGTAAAATAAAGAACATAATAATTCCAAATACTAAGTCGTCTTGCTTGCCTGATGTAAGTTTAGGTCCAAACATTTCAACGCTATAAAAGGCTGCTGCCAAGGCTAGTAGTATCCATACTATTCCTAAAAGTTTTTTAATTGAATTCATAATGATATGTTTTAGTCGTGAAGAGTATTGTTTTTTCTGTTTATATAAATCATTCCAATAACAAAGCAGATACCTGCAATGATGATTGGGTACCATAAACCCTCTAGATAATACTCAGGGTTAGCTGGCGTAGGCCCTGTTCCTTTTGCTGTAGTTACTAAAAATGTTGAAATAGCAGGAAGTAATCCACCAAATATACCGTTTCCTACATGATACGGCAAAGACATTGATGTATATCTAATTTTTACAGGGAACATTTCTACTAAAAATGCTGCAATTGGACCATAAACCATAGTAACAAAAATCACTTGAAGAAACACAAGGAATACAAGCATCCATTTGTCTGCATCGTTAATTGTTTTGGTAATTTTAGTTTCAATTTTTTCAGCTCCCTTGTCATCTAACATTATCTTTCCATTCTCAAAATGTTTTGTTTTTAGTTCCTCAGCAACTGTACCATCTGTGTATGATTTAGAAGTCGTGTAGATAGAGTCGGTTTTAGTTTCGCTGATTTCTTTTAAAGATGGAACCGTTTTAGTTTGCGCTACGATTTCAGTTTTTAAAGCTAAATCAGTAGTTTGAAACATGGCTCTGTAAATAGGTCTATACGCAATGATTGCTATTAACAAACCAGCCATCATGATAGACTTTCTTCCTATTTTGTCACTCAACCATCCAAAGAAAACAAAAAATGGAGTTCCTAATATTAAGGCTATTCCTAACAATGTTTCTACTTGAGATGCCTCAACAAACATTACTGTTTTTAAAAAACTCATTGCGTAAAATTGACCTGTATACCACACTACACCTTGTCCCATTGTAGCTCCAAAAAGTGCTAATAAAACAAATTTTAAGTTGTAGCGGTTACCAAAACTTTCTTTTAGTGGATTGGTACTTGTTTTTCCTTCTGCTTTTGCTTTTGCAAAAACAGGTGATTCATCCATATTTTTTCGAATCAAGTAGGATATACCCACCATTACTATAGATACCCAAAACGGCACTCTCCAACCCCATTCGTCAAAGGCCTCTTTAGTTAGCAACCCTTTTGTTACTAAAATTACTACTAACGAGACAAATAAACCAACAGTAGCAGTTGTTTGTATCCAAGACGTCCAGTATCCTTTTTGACCAGTCGGTGCATGTTCTGCTACATACGTTGCTGCACCGCCGTATTCACCACCAAGTGCTAAACCTTGTAACAAACGTAAAATTAATATTAGTATAGGTGCCGTAAAGCCAATTGTTTCATAAGTAGGGATACATCCCATGACAAAGGTGGCACCACCCATAAGCATTAACGTGACCATAAAGGTATACTTTCGACCGATAATGTCTCCTAATCTACCAAAAAATAAGGCTCCAAAAGGACGTACCACAAAACCTGCAGCAAATGTTGCTAGTGTAGATAAAAATGCAGCAGTAGGATTGTCTGACGGGAAAAATTTTGTTGATAATACAACGGCTAAACTACCGAAGATGTAAAAATCGTACCATTCAATCATGGTACCCATTGAGGATGCGGAGATCACTTTCCAGATTCCTTTTGTTGATTTTGTACTCATAAATATTTTTTTTAATTGGTTATAAATAGATTTGAAGTTGTACTACAAACTCTCCTAAGGACCCAGATTTGTTTGTTAGCGAAGTGTAAACGGGTCTAGTTGAATATTGTGCTGTAATTTTAGCGTGATGTCCGTCAAGGAAAAAGTTTGATCCTATGTCAAATTGTGTGCTTGTTTGCGCTAAAGCATCAAAGTCTTTGTAAGTGACTGCTCCAAAAGGTTGGATTCTCACTTTTGGTTTCGCCTCTTTGTTAGGCAATAAAACACCTGCTTGAGTGTACCAGATAGTTCCAGAACCTATTGTAGGCTGCGCATTTCCAGGACCGGCAATTGCTCTGTTCCCCGTAAAATTAGGGTCTAATGTTCCTACGTTCATAATACCCACATTACGAAGATAGTTAGGTCCAAAATCATAATCATATAATACGCTGTATGCAGTTACAGCCATTTTCTTTTCTTTTTTTCCAATAGGTAAATCCATAAAAGCATCAGCAGATAAAAGGGTAATATCGTGTTTGTTTATGGTGTTGTTAACCAATGATCTAGTAGCATCTGGAGCTGTGTAAAAACCTGCACCTAGATTGAATACTTTTTTAGTACCTAAATAACTTCCTACTTTAAAAGGAAGTACGTTTGCCTCTTGCTCTAAAAATTGATATTCTAAGTATCCTGCTTTAGACCATTTTGTCAAGCCACTATTGTCAACCGCTACTGCGTTTGCAACATTTGTGGTATTAACGGGAGCAAGGTTTGTAGCGTAAGGCTTATTGTAGCTCAAGCGATATTCTAGTTTGCCATATTTACCTTTGGCAAAAAGTCCCACTTGTCTAGCAAATTGATCTGAGTTTTCTATTAATGGCCAGTTAAAAATAGGAGCGTCTATAGTTAAGAAGTTCAAAGTCGATCCCATGGTCATTCTAGATAGTCCCATGTAGTAATGCAATCCTGCACCCAGTGACATACTAAATTTTTTGTCTTTTTCAGGTAGAACTACTGCATATTCGTTCCAAGCGTCATGAAAAAACAAACCTGGTTTTTTACCTGCGCCATAACCACCTGTTCCAGATGTTCCTGCTGCGCCGCCATTGGTAAAGGTTTGGTTATTAATCCCGAAATGGGTTAAAATCATGTATCGTTTAGAAACTTGTGCATAAGCTAGGAAACGCAAACGTCTGTTTCCTATGTCTGTTGCTGTTGATGTTGCTTCGCCACCAATCATTGTTCCGGGATTCATCTCAGAGGAGCGCATCCAGATCTGGTTCCACGCTATAACACGCATGAATTTTGACCCATCTTCATTCAGGTTAAATTTCAAGCCTCCACCGTACTCTGTGGATCCTTGTGAAAAACCTTGTAGCGATAGTAAGAGGACCGACGCTTTAAACAATATTTTTTTCATAAATAAAATTTTGGTTAGTTAATGGTTGGTTAATAAAGTGCCAAATTCTATTTTTTTATTGTGAAAAAAAATTTAGATATATTTTTGTGTAAAGTCTATAGTTAATCTTTGAAACGCTCCCATTTTATTAGCATGAATTTATCACCTAGCTCTGTAATAATCATTCCTGCGCCGGATATAAGTTCTTTTTTCTTTATGTATTCTATTAATTCTAAGTGATTTAAAATTTTGTAAGTAGGATGGTAGTTGGTATGAGATGGTTTTTTGATATTAAAAGATTTTACCCAATTGCTAACGGTAACATGCGAAACTCCTATGATGCGTTCAATTTCTCTATAACTCAAGCCTTCTAGATAAAGTTGCAAGGCCTTAGTTACGTAGTAGTCGTCTATTTTTTTACCCAATTTATTTACGGTAAAAAAATACTTGCATTTTTTACACAAGTACCTTTGTTTATTGTTGATGATGCCACTTTTTGTAATATGAGTTTCTTGACATTTTGGACAGGCTAAAATCTCCATGTATATAAATTTTGCATAAATATAGTAAATTAGCAATTACTATATTTGTAATAAAATAAAAAATATCAAATAAAATTACAAACTGTCTATTTTTATCAATGAATTGTTGTTGTATTATCAGTAAAATAAGGTTTTGGCTGTAAAGTGATTTTGAAAAATGGAAGATTCAATGCATCAATAGTAAAATTGTTACAAATAGATTTATGGTGTTGTGAAGAATAGTTTATTGGTATTGCTGAATGTTTAAAAAAAGTAAAAACTTGTTTTCAATTTTTTTGAGAGGCATATAAAACAAAAAACCCGAATATTTCTATTCGGGTTTTGTGGTACCTCCAGGGATCGAACCAGGGACACATGGATTTTCAGTCCATTGCTCTACCATCTGAGCTAAGGTACCTTGCTATTGCGGGTGCAAATATAGAATCATTTTTTGTTTCTCCAAAACAAATTTTAAAAAAAATGAATTTGTATCTTCGTGATCGTAAATATTGAATTATGGTTTTAGTTATAGATGTGGGCAATACAAGGATTAAAGCGGCTGTCTTTGAGGGGAATATGCTTCTAGAGGTTTTTGTATTTGTTAAAGAGGAGCTTCAAAAAAATTGTGTAAATATTTTAAAAAAATATCCTTTGCTCATTCAAGTTGTAGTTTCGTCAGTTGGTTTTGTTGATGAAATTGCCTTTTTAAAGCTTGAATCTAAATTAAAAATACACTTCGTAACTCGTGAAGAAGAGTTTCCTTTTGTAAATAAATACGCAACACCAGCAACATTAGGAATTGATAGAATGGTTTTGGCGGCTGGAGCTGTGTTGCAATTTCCTAGACAAAACAGGCTGGTTATTGATGCAGGTACTTGTGTGACCTATGATTTTATAGATGAACAAGATCATTATTTGGGAGGTGCTATTTCACCTGGCTTAAGATTGAGGTACGAATCCTTGCATAATTTTACTGCTAAATTGCCATTGCTTACACTCGAAAATCCTAAGGAGCTTATAGGCGATTCTACTAATAGTTCCATTCATTCCGGTGTTGTTAACGGATTGGTTTATGAAATTGATGGATTCATAGCAGATTACAAGTTGAAGTATCCAAATTTTATAATAATTTTAACGGGCGGCGATACAGTTTTTTTGGCTAAACGATTAAAAAATACCATATTTGCCAATTCAAATTTCCTTTTGGAGAGTTTGAATCGAAAATTCCATTATAATATCAAAAAATGATTAAAAAAATTTTAATAAGTTCTTGCTTGTTTTTTTCAATAGCAACTTTCGCACAAGAAGGATCGGCATCTCCATATTCTTTTTACGGTATAGGTCAAGTAAGGTTTAGAGGCGCCCATGAATATCGTTCCATGGCTGGAGTAGCAGTAGAGCAGGATAGTATTCATGTCAATTTGCAAAATCCGGCTAGTTATGCTAATTTGAAATATACAAGTGTAGCACTTGGTGGAACCTATGGAACTACAGCTTTAAAAAGCGTTTCAAAGTCTGCAAATGCAACAAGAACAACTATAGATTACTTAGCTGTTGGTTTGCCAATGGGTAAATTTGGACTAGGTTTTGGTTTAATACCATACTCATCTGTAGGATACAAAGTACAATCAACTTCTACTGAAGTGGGTGCAACTAATAGTCGTTTTGATGGTAAAGGCGGCATGAATAAGGCCTTCGTTGGTTTAGGTTATAAAGTGGCTCCCAAATTTAATATAGGAGCTGATGTGAGTTATAATTTTGGAAAAATTGAAACTAATAGTTTTCAGTATGTGAATGATGTTGCTACTGGAACTCGTGAGTTAAACACTGCTGATTTATCAGGTGTTAATTTTAGTGTTGGAATGATGTATGAAACCAAATTGTATAAGAAAATTAATGCTTACACAAGCTTAACGTATACTATAGAGAGTAATTTGAGGTCTAATAATTCTAGAAATATAGCCACGGCATTGTATAATTCAGACTTTAATATTGCTGTTGTTGATGTTTTGGCTGATATTAATTCGGCTACTGATTTAATTTTACCAAGTAAAATAGCATTAGGTGGAGGTATTGGAGAGTCTAGAAAATGGCTTTTAGGAGGTACAATTGAGTACGGAAAAACTTCTGGTCAAGCCAATGAATACAATAACAACGCTAATGTAGGATACGGAAAATATGGAAGTGTAGCGCTTGGAGGTTATTACATCCCAAAATACAATTCTTTTACCAGTTATGCAAAACGTATTGTGTATAGAGGTGGTTTAAGATATGAAAAAACGGGTCTTGTTATTAATACAGAATCTATTAATGACATGGGACTTACACTTGGTGTAGGTTTGCCACTTAACGGAACTTTTTCAAATGTAAACATTGGATTTGAAATGGGAAAAAGAGGAACTACAAAAGCTAATTTGATTCAAGAAAATTATGCTAATGTTAGTTTTGGTTTTTCTCTTAATGAAAAATGGTTTGAAAGAAGAAAATTCTACTAGGATTCTTTTTTTTGCTCTTAATAGCGGTATATGACAATTACGAAACGTTTTTTTTTAAAATTTGCAGCCATGGGCAGTTGTGTATTTGCACTTGTAAGTTGCGAAAGTAATTTTAAAAACATTCAAAAAATCAATTTCTCTGAGTTTGTACCTAGTAGTGATGCTGATTTAGTAGACTTAAAATATACTGATTCGGGAAGAATTACCGCGGTTTTAGTAAGTCCAAAAATGCTAGATTATGCTACCGTTGATTTTCCTTTCACTGAATTCCCAAAAGGTATTGATGTAACATTGTATGACAAGAAAGGAAAAAAAACGTTTATTCAATCAAAATATGCAGTTTCTTACAAAGTTACTAATATGATTGATTTGCAAGGAAACGTAAAAATCTTCACCGAAGACGGTCAAAAATTAGAAACAGAGCAATTGTATTTTGACCAAAAAAACGAATGGTTTTTTACCGAAAGAAAGTTTAAATTATCAGGTGCCAAAGGCGTTTCAAACGGTCAAGGAATAGATTTTAGTAAAGACTTTAAGATCATTAATTCACAAAAAATAACGGGAGAGGTTCAAACAGAAGAATAAAACTTATCATCATGAAATATTTTAAATACACTCAATACATTTACTTACTTTTTGCAGCCTATCTTATTTTTGATGGAGTTAAAAAACTTAATAATCCAGCTCTTGGTGAAGCTTGGTTGAATTTCATTATTGCAGCTTTTGCAGTATTTATGTTTTTCTTCAGACGTAGATTTGCTAAAAAATTTGAAGAGAGAAATAAAAATATGAAACCATAAAAGCACTTGGTTTGTTTATTTGTCAAGATAGCTTTCTTTGGTAAAATTAGGGTTTTAACTTCAATAAAATAGAACGGTTTTAGGTTTGGTAATATTAGTTTTAAGTGATTTTCAGATCTAATTTAATGTTTATTTTAAAGATTAAATAATCATGAAAAAAGCCTTAAAAAGTGTTTAAAACCCTCTAAAATCATTGGTTTAAGTTAAATTAAAAATACTAAATAATGCTTGAAGGCTTTATTTTATTGGGAAAACAAATTTTCTTGCAAAATAAAAGGCTACTAGTATAATTATTAATTAGATAATTGTATTTTCGCAAACTGAATATAAAAATTAACAACAATAAAATGGCAGTTTTACAAAAAATTAGACAACGTTCACTTCTCTTGATACTCGTTATTGGGTTTTGTTTATTAGCATTTATCATAGGTGATATATTCAACAGTGGTGGTTTTAGTAGTACTTCAAAAGATGTAGGTAGTGTTGATGGAAAAGACATTTCATTTGAAGATTTTAGAGTTAAAGTTAGTAATGTTGAAAAAAGTGGTCAAGGCATTACTTCTACACAAGCTGCAAATAGAGTATGGGATCAAGAGGTTTCTGTTGCTTTATTAACATCTGAGTTTGAAAAACTAGGATTGCGTGTAGGCGAAAAACATTTGTTAGAGGTTTTTAAAGCGGATCAAAACATTGGTGGAAATCCATTGTTTTTAAATGCTGCTGGCGTTTTTGATGTTGCAAAATTTAAACAATATTTTAAAGCAAATCCAGAGCAAGCTCAGTTTTTAAAAGATAGAGAAAAAGATGCTGATTTGAATGCTAAATTTCAATTGTACAACACGCTTATCAAAGCTTCAGTTTTTACAACGGATAGCGAAGGTAAGTTGAAGTACGAAATGGAATCTAACAAAGTAAATTTTGCTTATGTTGCTGGTTTGTATTCAACAATTAAAGATAGTGAAGTTAAAATTTCTGATTCAGAAATTGTTGACTTTATGAATAAAAACAAGAAAAAATACAAAGCTGACGAATCTCGTGAAGTAGAATATGTTTTAATTGAAGACAAAGCTTCACCTGCTGATGAAGCCGAAATTAAAACTAGAATCAATGGGTTGTTATCTGGTAGTGTTGTCTACAACCAAAAAACAGGTAAAAATGATACTTTGCCAGGATTTAGAACTACTGCAAATGTGGTTGAGTTTGTAAATTCAAATTCAGATATTCCTTATGACTCTACATACATTGCTAAAAAAGATTTACCAGCTGTAGATGCTGATAAATTGTTTAACCTTGCTCCTGGTGCTGTTTACGGACCTTATATGTTTGGTAAATACATTTGTTTGTCAAAATCATTAGGTAAGAGAGCTGCTGTAAATGTTAAGGCAAGTCATATTTTAATAGGATATGAAGGTTCTCAAGTTCCAAATCAAAAAGAAAAAAGAACTAAAGAGGAAGCAAAAGCTAAAGCAGAAAGTATTTTAGCTCAAGTTTCGGCCAATCCAGATAGTTTTATGATGTTAGCTTTTACAGCTTCTGATGACTCTTCTGCGCAACAAGGTGGTGATTTAGGTTACTTTGGTCCAAACCAAATGGTAAAACCGTTTAATGATTTTGTATTTAGTAATGGTATTGGTAAAGTAGGTTTAGTAGAAACTGAATTTGGTTTCCACGTAATTAAAGTTACTGATAAACAAGACGGAATTCGTTTAGCAACTGTTGCTCAAAAAGTAGAGGCTTCTGAGGCTACTGCTGATAAAATATTTACGCAAGCTACAAAACTAGAAATGGATGCTGCTGATAAAGATCTTAATGCAGTTGCAAAAACATTAGGATTAAAAGTTGCTCCTGCAGTTTCTGTAAAAGGATTAGATGAGAATTTTGGTTCTCTTGGAAATCAAAGAACAATTGTTCGTTGGGCTTTTGAAAAAGGAGTAAAAGTTGGTGATGTAAAACGTTTTGAGGTTGCTAATGTTGGGCACGTTATTGCTAAATTGAAAAGCATTGACGATTCTGGACTAATTGCAGTTTCTGTTGCAAGACCTTACGTTGAGTCTATTTTGAAAAACAAAAAGAAAGCAGAATTAATCAAAGCTAAAATGAATGGTTCTTCTCTTGAAGCTATTGCAAAAGCAGTGGGAGGAACAGTACAGCAAGCTACAGGATTAACTATGGAAAATACCATGTTGCCGAGCGTAGGTCCAGAACCAAAAGTAGTAGGTAATGCATTTGCAATAGCAACTAACAAACTTTCTGCACCAATTGAAGGTAATACAGGAGTTTATGTGGTAAAAAATGTAGGAGTTGTAAAAGCGCCAGCCTTAAAAAGCCATGCTGCTTATGTTACAAAGCTTAAAACTCAAAGTGCATCAGATGCTAATAGAGTTATTCCTGCTCTTAAAGAAAACGCAAAAATTGAAGATAACAGAATGGATTTTAATTACTAATCCAAGCTGATCAAATATAAAAAACCCGATACTGACAAAGTATCGGGTTTTTTTATGAATATAAATGATGAACTACAAGATCATCTCCTCATAAGGAATTACAGTCTCATATCCTTTTGACTTGAAATAAGCGGTTGGGTTATGTTCTGATACTGCCATTATAAAATCTCCGCCCCAAGCGCCAAGGCTTTTTACAACACCATCAAAATCTGGAAATAAAGTATCTTTCACTATTGTAGTTTCTAAAATGGAACTCAAATGGGTTTCGTGTTGCGTTAATGCATATTTAAATGCCAAAAGAGCAGGAGCGTTGTAAACAGCTGTTGTCAATTGGTCATTTAAAGCAATGGTTTCGGCTAGGTTGTATTTTTTATTTTTTTGATAGGCTGCAATAGCTGTTTTACTATTTTGCTTTTTATTGAGATACACAAAATAAATATTTTTTTTAAACTCAGGATTGAATTCAATTTGTTTAACGGTTGGATTACCATCTTTTATCTGAAAAAGAATAGGCGTGTCAAATTGTGCACAAGCAATGTCATATCCGCTACCTCCAAAGCTGTTTTTTAACAACGTGAAGGCATCAATTTGTAACCATTGGGCAATGTTGTTAATTAAAGTAGATGACGTCCCTAGCCCCCAATTTTTGGAAAAACTGAGTTCAGTAGTAACTGTGTATCCATTAGCATTGAGAATGAATTCAGGATTCAATTTATAAGCTTCGTGTAATATAGTGGTAAGTGTACTTTTTACAGATTCCGTTTGATCCTTAGTCCCATTAGTAATATCAGAAAATGAAAGGGTGTCTTGAAACCATATTTGACCGTCAAAGTCATAACTTGTCCAAACTATTTCATTGTTTTTACTTGTTTCTACACAAAGATTTTGTCCTTGTTTGGTAGGCAATGCAAAGGCTTGTGCGCCATCAAGAACAAGATATTCTCCAGTAATTAGAAGTTTACCATTGCTGTAAAATGTTTTTTTCATCAGTATTGTTTTAATCCAAATCAAGGTTTTTAATTTTGATAGGAAAACCAAAAATCAATCTTATTTTCTTAAGTTTTCAATAAAGGAAACTACAGCGCTATGAGAAACAGCATTCTTTTTGAAATGATTTTGAATCAAAAGACGTTCTTCATTACTGGCCTCAAATTGATTGATTATGTTGTTTAAGTGCATTTTCATGTGGCCTTCCTGTATACCAGTTGTGGTTAAAGAACGTATGGCCGCAAAATTTTGTGCTAACCCTGCAACTGCAACATATTGCATGAGTTCTTGTGCAGAGGGTTTTTCTAGCATTTCTAGAGAGAGTTTTACAAGAGGATGCAGTGATGTTAATCCGCCAACGGTTCCTAAGGCCAAAGGAATCTCCAACCAAAAAGTAAAAATTCCATTTTCTATTTTGGCATGTGAAAGACTCGAATAAGTTCCGTTACGGGAAGCGTAGGCATGAATTCCTGCTTCAACCGCACGGAAATCATTACCAGTAGCCAGTACAACGGCATCCACTCCGTTCATAATTCCTTTGTTGTGAGTAACTGCTCTGTATGGTTCTACTTCGGCAATTTGAACAGCTTGTACAAATTTCTCTGCAAATACCTGTGGGTTTGGTATTTGTTTTTCCTCTAATTCAGCAACAAGACATGAAACTTCAGCTCTTACAATACAATTTGGCACGTAATTCGAAAGAATGCTCATCACTACTTCAATATCTTTCTCTGATGTTGAAAATAAATCATAATGTTGTGCTTCCTCTTTTAAGGTTTTGGAAAATTGTTCTAAACACGAATTTATAAAATTAGCACCCATGCTATCTTTAGTATCAAAAGTAGCATGTAACTGGTAATAGTTTGGTAATAAATCAGTTTTATCTTTTAAAATTATATCGGTAATTCCACCGCCGCGTTTTTGCATATTAGCGGTGATAGACTCTGTTTCGGAGAAAAATTTATTTTTGTTTTGTGCAAAAAATAGGCTTAGTTTAGATACGTCACCTTTGAATATAAAGTGAACTTGGCCAATTTTTTCAGTATTGATAACCGTGGTTTTAAAACCTCCTCGTGTAGCCCAGAATTTGGCAGCTTTGGATGCTGCTGCTACGACAGAGCTTTCCTCAATAGCCATTGGTATGGTGCGGTACTTGCCGTTTATCAAAAAGTTGGGAGCAATTCCAAGGGGGATGTAAAAATTTGTAATCGTGTTTTCTATGAATTCATCATGAAGTTGTTGAATTTTTTCATCGTTGTTCCAATAATTTTTAATTACCGCAATTGCTTCAGATGGATTGGAGAAATATTCTGTTGCAATCCATTTGATTTTTTCTTCTTTTGATAATTTTGAAAATCCACTTATGGTCTTGTTCATTCTCAATTGATTAGGGTATACTATACTGCAAAGATACGTTATTAGCGGTTTTATTTGCAATCTAAATCATTTCAATAGGAGTGAGTTTTGGTAAGCGGTTTTTACATTTAACATAAAAAATAACTGATTATTGTAATTTTTTCACTAAAATTGACGGTTTTTTATCCTTAATTTAATAGTATGTATTCAAAAAATTATATCGCTTTATTTTTATTTATTTGTTTTTCGGTTATTGGACAACAAAAAATAACCATTGATGAAATGTACAACGGTACCTTTCGAACCAAAGGAATGGATGAATTGCAATCCTTAAAAAATACGAATCAATACACTGTTTTAAACGTAGATATGCAATCTAGGAGTATGCAAATTGATGTGTATGATTTTGCGACTTTAAAGAAAACGGCAACTTTAATTGATACTAAATTACATCATGAGCTGGCAAGCGGAATTGACAGTTATTCCTTTGATGCTTCAGAAAAAATGATATTGCTGGCTTGTAATTCCAATCAAATTTTTCGTCATTCATTTACAGCCGATTATTATTTGTACGATATAACTACAAAAAAGTTGAAAAAACTTTTTGATTTTCAAGTTCAAGAGCCAACCTTTTCACCTGATGGAAAAAAAATTGCTTATGCTAGAGAGAATAATCTGTATGTTTATGATCTAGCTACTGCTAAATCTACTGCTATAACAACAGACGGACAAAAAAATAGTATCATAAACGGAATTACAGACTGGGTTTACGAAGAAGAATTTGCTTTTGTGAAAGCTTTTGACTGGAGTACTGATAGTAAAAAAGTAGCTTACATTCGTTTCGATGAAAGTAAAGTACCTGAATTCTCTATGTCTATGTTTGCTAAAGATTTATATCCTACAATGCAAACCTTTAAATATCCAAAAGCAGGTGAAAAAAATGCAGTAGTATCTTTACATATTTATGATGTAGATGCAAATGCAGTAAAAAATATAAAGCTGGACAATTATAATGACTTTTATATTGCCAGATTAAAATGGACAAATGACAGTAATCTTGTTTCGGCTCAGGTTTTAAACCGTCATCAAGATAATTTAGATTTAATTTTTGTTGATGCCACATCTGGAACTACAAAAGTAGTTTTGAATGAAAAGGACAAAGCCTATGTTGATGTTACTGATAATTTGACTTTTCTTAAAGACAATAGTTTTATTTGGACGAGTGAAAAAAATGGTTTTAATCATATTTACTTATATGACAAAAATGGAAGTTTAAAAAATCAGGTTACCAATGGAAATTGGGAAGTAACTAATTATTATGGATATGATGAAAAGACTAATTCGGTTTTTTATCAATCTGTAGAAAACGGTTCCATTAATAGAGATGTATATAAAGTTTTGCTTAATGGCAAAGGAAAAGTACGACTGTCTCAAAACACAGGTACTAATGCAGCTACTTTTAGCCCAAATTTTCAATACTACATCAATACATATTCTAGCGCTTCGCAGCCTACTACTTATACTTTAAATGAAGCCAAGGCTGGAAAACAAATTCAAGTAATAGAAAATAATGAGGCTCTTGCAACCAAATTAAAGAAATACGATCTGCCTAACAAAGAGTTTTTTGTGTTGAAAACAGAAAAAGGAATAGAATTGAATGCATGGATTATAAAACCAAAAGATTTTGATCCAAACAAGAAATATCCAGTATTCATGTACCAATATTCGGGTCCAGGATCTCAACAAGTAAATAATGAATGGAACAGTACAGATGATTACTGGTTCATGATGTTGTCACAACAAGGGTATATTGTGGCTTGTGTTGATGGACGAGGGACCGGTTTTAAAGGAGCCGATTTTAAAAAAGTGACTCAATTGCAGCTAGGTAAGTATGAGGTAGAGGATCAAATTGATGCTGCCAAAGTAATAGGAAATTATTCATTTGTAGATAAATCTAGAATTGGTATATTTGGCTGGTCTTATGGTGGTTTTATGGCCTCAAATTGTATTTTAAAAGGCAATGATGTTTTCAAGATGGCAATTGCTGTGGCACCTGTTACCAACTGGCGTTTTTACGATAGTGTATACACAGAGCGTTACATGCAAACGCCACAAGAAAATGCTAGTGGATATGATGATAATTCTCCTATAAACCACGTGAATAAATTAAAAGGAAAGTACCTGTTGATTCATGGATCTGGAGATGATAATGTACACGTTCAAAATGCTATGCAAATGATGGAGGCTTTGATACAAGCCAATAAGCAATTTGATTCTCAGATATATCCGGATAATAACCACGGAATTTATGGTGGTAAAACTAGAGTTCAATTGTATACAAAAATGACAAATTTCATTAAAGAGAATTTATAAAAGCGATAATTAAAAACAAACCAAATTAATAAAAATGAGTGAAACAGCAGTAAAAACAGGACATCCAAAAGGACTTTGGGTATTATTTGGAACCGAAATGTGGGAGCGATTCAATTTCTATGGAATGCGAGCTATCTTAACCTTGTTTTTGGTAAATTCATTGATGATGAAAGAAGAAGATGCTTCCTTGATTTACGGTGGATTTTTAGGACTGTGTTATTTAACTCCTATGTTAGGTGGATTTATTGCCGATAGATTTTTTGGAAACAGAAATTGTATTTTACTTGGCGGATTGATGATGGCTGTGGGGCAATTTTTATTGTTTACCAGTGCCTCAGTTTTTGGTTCTAATTTGAGTTTAGCAAATATGCTCATGTGGTCAGCACTAGGTATTATAATTTTTGGAAATGGTTTTTTTAAGCCAAATATTTCTTCTATGGTTGGGAGTTTGTATCCAAAACAAGAAAAGACAAAATTGGATACAGCTTTTACTATTTTTTATATGGGTATCAACTTAGGAGCTTTCTTAGGTCAAACAATTTGTCCTTACCTTGGGGATGAAGTTGTAAATGGAGTGCAAAATGTTCACGCGTTTAAATGGGGATTTTTAGCAGCATCAGTTGCTATGTTAATTGGTACAGCGGTTTTTTACATTTTGAAAAATAAATATGTAGTTACTCCAGAAGGTAAGCCACTTGGGGGATTGCCAAAATACAATGATAATTCAGATTACGAAGAAGGGGAATCACAAACAGCTGTTTTCTCAACAAAATCATTAATTGGAGCTTTTATAGCTTTTGTAGCTTTGTTTTTTGCTTTTAGATTTCTGTTAGATGGAGACAATTTTATTAAAACAATTATTTATCCAATCATTTATGCAAGTGGATTAACTCTTGCAGGACTTATTGTATCAGACAGTTCATTAACTAAAGTTGAAAGAGATAGAATTTTTGTTATTTACATCGTTGGTTTCTTTATCATATTTTTCTGGGCTGCATTTGAGCAAGCTGGTTCTTCTTTAACATTTATTGCAGCAAATCAAACAGATAGAACTTTCATGTTTGGATGGCAAATGCCCGCTTCAATGGTTCAAGTTTTTAATGGAATTTTTGTTTTTGGTTTTGCATTACCATTCAGTATTTTGTGGGATAAATTAAGAGCTAACGGGAAAGAACCTTTGTCTACAGTAAAACAAGCCATTGGTTTAGGATTGATTGCCTTGAGTTATTTTATTATTGCTTATAACGTTAAAGATTTAGGAAATAGCGGGTTATTAGCTATCAAATGGTTAATTCTTTTGTATTTAATTCAAACTTTTGCTGAATTGTGTTTATCTCCAATTGGTTTGTCATTAGTAGGTAAATTGTCGCCAAAACGTTTTGCTTCATTATTATTTGGAGTTTTCTTCTTGTCAAATGCTGCTGGTTATGCATTGTCGGGAACTTTAGGTTCAATTATGCCTGCTACCGGAGACAAATTTTTGAAAGCAGAAAAGTTAGGTATTAATTTACAAGGAGTTTTAGACAAAACAATAACACCATCAGCAGAGCAGTTGGTTCTTTTAGAAAAAAATCAAATTAGCCCAACTAATCCTGTTTTTGCTGGTTTTGAAATTCATAATTTATTTGAATTTTTTATGGTATTTGTTGTTTTAACAGGAGTTGCAGCAGTAATATTATTTGCTTTAACGCCAGTAATCAAAAAAATGATGCACGGTGTGCGTTAATTAATTTCTAAAAAATAGTTGTATATCTTTCAAACCTGCAATTCGCCACTGTGAACTTGTAGGTTTGTTTTTTTAAATTGTATTATTATGTGGAAAAGTCATCCTAAAGCCTTGCCTTATTTGTTTTTGTCCGAAATGTGGGAACGTTTTGGTTATTATTTAATGATCGGAATTTTTACCTTATATCTTAAAGATGTTGAGGCTGGATTTGCCATGACGGAGAAAGAAGCTTCTGATTTGTATGGAACTTTCATTGCTTTGGTATTTTTAACTCCATTTATTGGGGGACTAATTGCCGACAGATATTTAGGATATAAAAAGTCAATCGTCATGGGTGGTATAATGATGGGCGCCGGTTATTTTATGATGGGAATTCATAGTTTGCCGATGTTGTATTTTGCCATGACTTTGGTAATTGTAGGAAACGGATTTTTCAAACCTAATATTTCAACGTTATTAGGTAATTTTTATAACGAAGATCAATATAAAGAAAAGAAAGACGAAGGATACAATATTTTCTATATGGGGATAAATGTAGGTGCTTTTATCTGCAACTTTTTTGGTGCGGCTTTGCAAATTTTATTAGGATGGCAGTATGCTTTTATGGCTGCTGGTTTAGGAATGTTTATAGGTGTAATAGTTTTTCTTTTGGGAACTAAGCACTATGGTGATAAAACCGAAAAGAAAGGAATTCAAGAAGGGGATATGCCTTTTTCAAAAATTGTATTGTACATTTTAGTTCCATCGGTAGTTTTTGGGGTGATAGGTTGGTTAATCAAAGGGGTACAATCTGAGATGAATTTAGACAGTTCTATTTTTGGATCTGATAGTACTGATGCATTTATTTTTGCTTGTCTGCCTGTAATTTACTTTTATGGAAGTTTGTATTTTAAAGCAAAACCTGAAGAGAAAAGACCAATTGGTGCATTACTTTCCATATTTGCAGTAGTGATTTTATTTTGGGCTGTTTTTAAATTAAATGGGTCGGCATTAACAACTTGGGCTGATAGATATACTGATAGAGAAATTACAGGTACTACACAAGTTGTTTTTAGTAATTTAAAATTAGCTAAAGACATTGAATATAAAAAGGACTCAACAGAATTGTACGATGCTAGTTTTAGATTGCAAAAAGAAAACGGTGCCGTTAAAAAAGTTGTAGATTATCCAGTATATTTTAGAAATGTAGCAAAAAGTAAAACACCTCAAGAAGGTTCAACAGTTTCTATTTGGGCTACAAATTTGAGTCAATCTATCAATCCAGGATGGGTTATTATTTTGACGCCACTTGTTGTTGCTTTTTTTTACGTTTTTACGAAGCAGAAAAAAAGAACCTTCAACACCAACAAAAATTGCATTCGGATTGTTAATATCGGCATTGTCTGTTTTGGTAATGATTGCTGCTGTTCACATTGGTAGTAACGGAATGGAAAAAGTATCTGTATGGTGGCTTGTTGCAAATTACGGAATCATAACTATTGGAGAATTATTTCTTAGTCCGATGGGATTGTCAATTGTCTCTAAATTGTCTCCTAAAAACATCACTGCTTTAATGATGGGTGGATGGTTTTTATCTACATCCATTGGAAATAAATTATCTGGAGTCTTGGCAAGTATGTGGGATCAATATGACGATAAGGCTAATTTCTTTTGGGTTAATTTTGCCTTACTTATGTTTGCTACACTTTTAATGTTTGCTTTAGTTAAAAATTTAAATAAAGTAATGAAAGACCACGGAATTAATTAAGGTATGGAAATCAATCAGTCATTAGAAGAAATTCAAAATTTTAAAGGAAAGTATCCAAAACAATTGTGGTATTTATTTTTTAGCGAAATGTGGGAACGGTTTTGTTTCTACGGTATGCGTGGTATGCTCGTGGTATTCATGGTGAATCATTTAGCTATGAATGAAACGGTAGCTAACCTGCAATATGGTGCTACTCAAGCTTGGGTATATGCCTTTACATTTATTGGAGGATTATTTGCTGATAAAATTTTAGGTTTAAGAAAGTCACTTTTTTGGGGTGGAATTTTAATGATTGTAGGAAGTGTTATTCTGGCCATTGATCCTAAGAATTTGTTCTTTATTGGTTTGGGTTTCACAATTGTTGGAACGGGTTTTTTTAAACCCAACATCTCATCAATGGTGGGACAGTTATATAAAAATGACGATCCACGCAGAGATGCTGGTTTTTCATTCTTTTATATGGGTGTAAATCTTGGAGCATTGATTGGTGGTTATATTTGTATTGCTGTAGCCGAAGGCTCTATGTGGCAATCTTTAGTTCCAGAAAATTTAAGATGGAATGTAGGCTTTGGGTTTGCCGCGGTTGTGATGATTATAAGCTTGCTTACCTTTACTCAAACTCAAAAAAGTTTAGGCCCAATAGGACTTTCTCCCTTAATGGGCATTGAAAAATCAAAGAAAAAAAATCTTGAAATTGCAACATATTTAGGTTCGCTTTGTATTATTCCAGTAATTATAATCATGGTTGCAAATACCCAGTATACTGATTATTTTATGATTTTTATTGGTCCTGCCTCTATATTGTATTTGTTCTATGAAATGAAGAATTTTTCTTTAGCAGAAAATAAAAAGCTTTTAGCTGCTTTAGTGTTTATCATTTTCTCAATCTTCTTTTGGGCTTTTTTTGAGCAAAGTGGAGGTTCTTTAAGCTTATTTGCTGCAAATAATTTAAACAATGATATTTTAGGAGTTGAATTAAGTCCAAATGGAGTAAACAATGCAGCCAATTCGTTTTTTGTTATTGGTTTTGCAGCATTAGTGGGATTGGTTTGGTTGTGGATGGCGAAAAGAAAGATAGAACCTAATACAGTTATTAAATTTGGTTTGGCCTTTGTATTTCTTGCTGGAGGTTTTTGGATATTTTATTACACTAAATTTTTTGCTGATTTAAACGGAAGAACCTCATTAGGAGTTTTTACTTTAGGTTGGTTTATCATCACTTTTGGAGAATTGTGTTTATCACCAATAGGAATGTCAGCAATGACTAAACTGTCTCCACAAAAAACACAAGCCGTAATCATGGGGATGTGGTTTCTAGCTAGTGCTTATGGGCAGTATTTTGCTGGAATATTAGGTGCAAATATTGCAGAAGCATCTGAAAATGCATCCAACCTAGACAAACTTTACGTATATGCTGATGGGTATTACCAATTGGGGATTTATGCTTTAATTGCAGGTTTAGTTTTGATTTTAAGTTCGCCACTCATTAAAAAATTAATGCAGGAAGTAAAGTAGCAGCTATTTTTTTGGTACTATTTTTGAATATATTTGTAAAAAATAAAACACAATGAAAAAAATTATAATTACGCTTTTGCTGATAACTTTTTCAGTTGCTACGCAAGCACAAGAGTTGGTTTGGGAAACTAATATTAACAAGGCAATGGAAGTTTCAACCAAAACCAAAAAACCGATGTTGTTGTTTTTTACAGGAAGTGACTGGTGTGGCTGGTGTATTAGGTTGCAAAAAGAAGTACTTAAAACACCTGAATTTTCAAAATGGGCAAATGATAATGTAGTTTTGGTTGAACTTGATTTTCCTAGAAAGTCTACCCAAACAGAGGAAATTAAAAAACAGAATAATGAATTGCAAATGGCTTTTGGTATACAAGGTTTTCCAACAGTACATTTTGTAAATGCTAAAACAGTTGATGGTAAGGTTAATTTTGAAGGTTTAGGAAGTACGGGATATGTTGCCGGAGGACCAGCAGCCTGGTTAACAGAAGCTAATAAAATTTTAAAAAAGTAATTTGGTAAGGTTTTGTTGTTTTGTAAAGATTAATTGAATATAAATCTTCTTTTTATTGTTGATTATTCTGTTTTTTTGTTATTTTTATAAAAACTTTTTAAGACCTACATTATGATTAAGAATTTACTTTTTGTGTTTATACTTTTGTATAGCTTTAATATGAATGCCCAATCCTTGAATTGGTTAACAGATGTAAATGCTGCTATTGAAATTAGTAATAAAGAAAACAAGCCTTTATTATTGTTATTTGCAGATAAAAATGCCTCAAATACCCTGTTGTTTTCTCAGGTTTTAAATACTCTTGATTTTGCTTTATGGTCTAGGGATAACGTAGTGATTGTTAAAATTGATCTTACCCAAGGTGATGAAAATGAATATATTGATCGCAACTTAAATTTAAAAAGCGCTTTTGGTGTGGATGTTATTCCTTCAATATGTTTTGCAAGAGCTAGTTCTAGAAAAGGTAAGATTAATTACCAGTTGATAGGTAAAATGGTTTACAAAACCGGAGGGGTAAAGGCATGGTTAGCTGATGTTACAGCACTTTTAAGAGTAACTGAAGAATAATTAATTCTTAGTTACTTAATACTATAAAATCCTTTTTCATGAGTCATGTGAAAAGGGATTTTTTGTTTGTCACAACTCTTTTTCCAAGTTTGTTGTATGGACTTAAAGTTAGATCCATCTGCTACAACCATTTTGGGTTTCAACTCCAGTAACACACGATCTAAATTTACTTTTGTTGATTGTGTTAATAGCAAAACATCGGGATTTATATTTGCGATAAGTTGATTAGCGCTGTCTAATACAAAAATTCTTTTTCCCTTGAAATAGATGAAGTTCCTCAAAGACTGTTTTTTTTCTATAATACCATTAGTACTCAATAGGTATGTTTTTAAGTTACTTTTTGCTTTGTTTACTTTGTTTTCTTTGTTAGTGTTGCTATATATCTCGCAAATAGTCCCTTTTTTTATAGTAATTAACGTCTCCTTGGGTAAATGAAAAACAATTAATTCGCTATTTTTTGAGTCTTGCCAGCGGGTGTAGATGCACGCTCCTTGCATTACTATAATTGAGGTCAACACTCCAACTAATTTATGGAAATTTGGTTTTTTAACCCAAAGTACAATACAAATTATAGAGGCGTAAGCGCTAAGTAGCATGAATAAGTGCAGAGGTATATCTCTAATGATGAACTGTTCATAGGAGGCAATACTATGGATGATTTTATTTAGAAAATAGATGCTCCATTCAAACAATTGAGATAAAAATTGTGGTGCATCATATAAAGCAGCGCCAAGCATTACGAGAACCCCAATTATCATTATTCCCCCTAATAATGGTATTACTATTAGATTGGTTATAAAAAAGAGTCCTGGAAATTGATGGAAATAATAAATACTTAATGGAAGGGTGCCAATTTGTGCTGCAAATGATACGGTTAAAATATCCCAAAAATATTTTGTTAATTTATTTTTTGGTTGATATAACAGGTTTAACATTGGCTGTAGCCAAATTATAAAAAATAGCGCTAAATAGCTTAGTTGAAATCCTACGTCAAATAAAAATGAAGGTTCAAAAAGTAAAATTATTAGTATGGAAACGATTAAGGTATGATAGATGTTTACGCTGCGTCTAAGATGGCTTCCAATTGCAATAAAAGAGAACATTGTCACAGAGCGTACCACTGATGGTGCTAATCCAGCAAGTATACCAAACAAAATAAGTGATGTTAATATAATAAATAGTTTTAGCCATGAACCTTTTTTGTTGTTTGGTATAGGTTTTAAAATCAATGTCATAAACATTAGTATGAAACCTATATGAAGGCCCGAAACGGATAGGATATGTACAGCACCTGCATATTGATAGTCTTTAATTATATCTGGTGCGATGTCTTGTTGTTGCCCAAGTATGAGTGCCATGGCAACTTGTAGTTCTTCATCGTTAAAATTATTATTTTGTAAGTTTTTTAAAATGCGTGTTCTTAATGCATCCGAGTAATACCAAAGATCCTTTTTTAATTGTTTTGCAATTTTTATGGCGTTACTTGATGTGTATATTTGACCATAAATATGTTTGTTCTCTAAATACTTTCCATAGTCAAATTGATAAGGATTTTTGGGTGAAGTGTTGGGGTGTATTGAGGTTTTTAACTGAATTATATTACCTACTTTTAATGCTTTTTGGATACTGTCATTATTAATGTTCAGGACTATTTTACCTGTTTTAGTTTCATTGTTAATGTGAGTGAGTATTGCTACATACCGATCACTAAATGAAGTTTTTTTTAATTTTTCTCTAATGATTAATGTATATGTTTTTTCTTGTTGGAATACATTTTTAACTTGTAAATAGTGACTCTCTTTGAAACTATCAGAATGTATGCGTTGCGTTGAAACTCCAATTAATCCTGCTAAAAACAATATACTTATCCCAAATAATGGTGCTGCTTTTTTATTTTTTTTGAGAAAAAAGTATTGTACTCCTAATCCAATAAGTGAAAGTAGTATTACTGAAAAAATATATTTTGTGGGCAAAAAAATATAATGAGACAAAATAAGTCCTATTATAAAACCAATTGTAATTTTTATCAGTGGGAAATGCAGCACTTTCATAACTCTAAAGTACACATTTTAAACAAGTAAGAGCTGTTTTTTAGTAAGAAAATTGTAAAATTAAAAAAGTCTATTGGCTTGAACAAAATTCTTTTTATAGTAAGGCTCCTTAGTAGAGGATACAATTACACCTTTTGAAGTAGAGGAGTGAATAAATTTAATTTCCTCATCAGAGGTATCAATTACAATGCCCACGTGGTCTATGGTCTTATTTTTGCTATTTGAAAAAAACACTAAATCTCCTTTATTGACTTTGTCTTTTTTTGCATTAAGAACTATTCCAGTTTTGGATAATTGGAGTGAATTGTGTGGTAAAATAATATCTTGTTGTTTAAATAGGGTAATAATTAATCCAGAGCAGTCAAAACCTTTTGTATTAGTTCCTCCATATTTGTAGGGAGATCCAAGTGCTTTGTGAGCATTTTCTACCACCGATTGGACTATTTTTTCAATCTTTTTTTTATCAGTTGAAGATTTGATTTCTTTATAACCAATTTTTTTCGACGTTGAACTATAATTTTTAGGTGCACAACTGTAACTAAAAATCATAATAACAACAATTGTCATACTGAATCTTAGTAGTTGTTTTATTAATGTGTATGAAGTTATGAAGTTCAATTTAAAATAAATCTTTTACAATTAAAGCTGCTGTTTTTTCACTGGCACCACGACCACCTAATTTCTTTTCAAGAAGTATGTATTTTTCTAAAATAGTATTGCGTTTTTCGGTTTTCAAGATTTTGTACAACTCTTCTTTGATGCGTTTGGAATTGCATTCATCTTGAATTAGTTCTGTAACTACCTCTTCGTCCATAATGAGGTTGACTAATGAAATGTATTTTAATGTAATGATTCTTTTTGCAATTTGATAAGATATCCAATTGCCTTTGTAGCATACTACTTCCGGTACTTTAAATAAAGCCGTTTCAAGCGTAGCTGTTCCTGATGTTACTAAAGCAGCTGTAGCATTTTGTAATAAATCATAGGTTTTATTTGCTACAAACTGGATGTTACTTTGTGTTATAAATGGGGTATAAAAAGAGAATTCCTGACTAGGAGCCCCAGCAATTACAAATTGATATTCAGGAAAATCATTAGAAACACTGAGCATGATTTGCAGCATTTTTGTAATTTCTTGTTTTCTACTTCCAGGAAGAATTGCTATGATTGGTTTGTCACTCAGATTGTTTTCTTTTCTAAAATCAATTTCACTAACATTCGATTTGTTTTGAATGGCATCTATCAAGGGGTGTCCCACAAAGTCAACTAGATATTGGTGTTTTTCTTCGTAGAACTTTTTCTCAAAAGGTAATATAACATACATCTTATCTATGTCTCTTTTGATATCGGTAATTCTGCTTTCTTTCCAAGCCCATATTTGAGGAGAAATATAGTAATGTGTTTTGATTCCTAGTTTTTTGGCCCACTTTGCAATTCGGAGATTAAATCCAGGGTAGTCTATAAAAATCAACACATCAGGTTGGAAGTTCTGAATGTCCTTTTTACAAATGGTAATGTTGTTTAAAATCGTTTTTAAATTGAATACAACCTCAATAAAACCCATAAAGGCAAGATCGCGATAGTGCTTTACTAAGGTACCGCCTACGTTCTCCATTAAATCACCTCCCCAAAAACGAATCTCTGCATGTGGATCTTTTTTGAGAAGCTCTTTCATTAAGTTAGAGCCGTGTAAATCTCCAGAGGCTTCACCTGCAATTATGTAATATTTCATGGTTGTAAAATCTAAATTTAAAAAATGAATTCTGTTTTTATATTACTAAGGTTAAAATGGCTAAAGCAATAACTGAAAACACAATTCCCTGCGCGATTTTTTCTCTGTTTAATTTTAGAGCTACCCCAAATGCTCCCAGCGTTAAAACACAGCCTAATGTGATTATTTTTCCAAGATTCCCTTGAGATTGTAAGATTTGAATGCCCGCAATAAAATGGTAATCTGTAAAAAAATACATAAAAATAAAACTGCCTAAACCTGTAGTCAAAAGGCCTATTATAAATCCTATGAGTATATCTTTATTCTTCATTCCATGAAAAGGTGTTAAGTTGTTGAATGGCATGATATGCTGTTAAGTCAAATTGTACTGGTACTACGGATATGTAACCGTTTTTTAGTGCCCACTCATCAGTGTCTTCTCCATGATCTTGATTTACAAATTCTCCAGCTAACCAGTAATAATCTCGGCCTTGAGGTGTTTTGCGCTTGTCAAATTTTTCTACCCAAATGGCTTTTGCTTGTCGGCATACTCGTATTCCTTTTATGTTTTCTTCTTGTAGTTTTGGGAAATTAACATTCAGTAATACACCTTCGGGTAATCCATTTTCAAGAACTTGTAGCGCAATCTTACGAATAAAGGTTTTGATGGCATCAAAATTTGCATTCCAATCATAATCCAAAAGTGAAAATCCTATAGCAGGTATTCCTTCAATTCCTGCCTCCATGGCAGCACTCATAGTGCCTGAGTAAATAACATTGATGGATGAATTTGAACCATGATTTACTCCAGAAACACAAAGATCCGGTTTTCTTTCTAAGATTTCATTAACGGCAAGTTTAACACAATCTACTGGAGTTCCAGAGCAACTGTATTCTAAAAAGGCGTCTGAATCTTTGGATATTTTATTTAGGTATAAGGTGCTGTTTATGGTAATGGCATGTCCCATAGCGCTTTGAGGCTTGTCGGGTGCTACAACAACAATTTCGCCAATTTCTTGCATTACAGCTATTAAAGCTCTCAATCCCGGTGCCGATATGCCATCGTCATTAGTAATAAGTATCAGCGGCTTGTTTTTTTTCATTTACTTAAAATTAAAAAAAAGAATATTTATTTAAATTAATAACAAATGTAATGACTGAAACTGGTAAAAACTGAACTAAATGTAAAAATTTAATATCAATTGAACTTTCATTTCATTAGAATAAAACATTTTATATCTTTAACAAAAATTTATGGCATCATGTCTTTATATGGCATGGTTTTTACCGTATCTTAGAATAAAAAAATTCATGAATACTATACTTCACTTTATGAAAAGAAATTATAAAATATTAATTGTTGTCGCGTGTATTTCGATGGCTTTATTTGCATTTAATATCAAAAGCTCAAAAAGTAATGATCCTGAAAAAGATAAGTTACTACTAGAGTTATTGACTTTTGTTATTGAGAAAGGACATTACAGCCCTGCTACAATTGATGATAATTTTTCCAAGGGCATTTACAAGGATTACATTGTAGCATTAGATCCTTCAAAACGTTTTTTCTTGCAATCTGATATTGATGAGTTTTCAAAATTTGAACTGCAGTTAGACGATCAATTATTGAATAAAGATTTAAGTTTTTTTAATCTTACCTACGATCGTTTGATCAAAAGGATGAACGAGAGTACTAAAATTTACAAATCAGTGCTTAGTAAACCGTTTAATTATGAAACTGACGAGAGCTTCAATGTTGATTATGAGAAGGCACCTTATTCTAAAAATCTTACCGAATTAAATGATAAATGGAGAAAACAAATCAAGTTGTCAACTCTTTCCTCATTGGTTGACAAACAAAGGTTAGAAGAAGATAAAAAGAAAAATGACGATAAGTATGTGGTAAAATCTTTTGAAACATTAGAGAAAGAAACAAGAGATAGTTCTTTAAAATCTCTTGATGAGTACTTCAGTTTTATAAAAGATTTAGATCGTAATGATTGGTTTTCAGTTTACATAAATGCAATCACAGGTCGTTTTGATCCTCATACGAATTATTTTGCTGCCGAAGAAAAAGAACGTTTTGATGTAAGTATAAGTGGTAAGTTAGAAGGTATTGGAGCAAGATTACAAAAGAAAAATGATCTTACTGAAATATCTGAACTTATTTCTGGTGGGCCTGCTTGGAGAGGTAAACAACTAGAATCGGGTGATTTAATTATGAAAGTTGCTCAAGGTGATGCAGAGGCTGTCGATGTTGTAGGAATGCGTCTTGATGATGTGGTTAAAAAAATTAAAGGACCAAAAGGTTCTGAAGTACGTCTTACCATTAAAAAAGTGGATGGAACTATTAAAATTGTTTCTATAATTCGTGATATAGTTGAAATTGAAGAAACATACGCTAAGTCAAGTGTGGTTGAGAAAAATGGATTGAAATATGGGGTTATTTATTTGCCGAAATTTTATATCGATTTTGAAAATCCAGAGGGTAGAGATGCAGGTAAAGATATTGCTCTTGAAGTTGACCGTTTGAAAAATGCAGGTGTTAGCGGAATCGTATTAGATGTTAGAGATGATGGAGGAGGTTCTTTGTCTACTGTTGTTGATATTGCAGGATTGTTTATTGAGCAAGGTCCTATAGTTCAAATTAAATCGGCTGGACGTAAAAAAGAAGTTTTGTATGATAAGGATCCAAAAATTGAATGGGATGGACCACTTGTAATTATGGTAAATAGCTTCTCGGCCTCGGCTTCTGAAATTCTTGCAGCTGCAATTCAAGATTACAAACGCGGAATTGTAATAGGAAGTAAACAAACGTATGGTAAAGGTACTGTTCAAAATGTGTATGACTTGAATACACTTGTACGTAATAGTGCAGTGGGAGATTTAGGGGCTATTAAAACCACTACTCAGAAATTTTATAGAATTAATGGAGGATCTACACAACTAGAAGGTGTACACAGTGATATTGTAATGCCAGATCGCTATTCTTATTTAAAAATGGGTGAAAGGGATATTGACAACGCAATGCCTTGGGATAAAATTGATCAAACTAGCTATCAATTATGGAATGATAATTCTAATTTTGCCCAAGTAATAATGAATAGTAAAAATAGAATTACTCAGAACCCACAATTTCAATTGATTGAAGATAATGCAAAATGGATTGATGGACGCAGTGAGGAAAATATTTACAGTTTAAATATTACTAAATTTAAAATTGCTCAAACTCAAATTGAAGAAAAAGCAAAAAAGTATAAATCAATTGTTGATTATAAGAATGATTTAAGATTCAGTTCTTTGCCACACGAAGTTGAGGCTATGAATCAAGATAGTTCTTTGAAAGAAAAAAGAGAAAGATGGCATGAAGCATTGTCTAAAGATATCTATGTAGAAGAAGCATTAAATGTATTAGATGATTTACAGTCTAAAGCTTTTACAAACAAAGTATTACCGGTTAAGGTAAAAAAAGACAAGCTTGTAAAGTCATAATTTTATAACAACCCTACTAAAACGCTCAAAAGTAATTTTGAGCGTTTTTTTATGCTCTCTTTTTAATATTTCCCTATCTTTATTTTAATTAGTTTTTTAACGTTATCTAAGTTGTATGAGGTTTAATAGCAGTAGAATAGTAGTAGGGTGTTTTGTGATTATTACAACACTTTCTTCTTGTAAAAAAGAGATGTCAAATACTCAAAATGGTTTTGTACCCATTGCAAATGAAGAGAGTGAATACGAAAAGAGGAGTAAGTCTGAGGATGTAAATCAAACAGAATTACGTTATACAACAAATGATTTGTTGCCAATATCAACAACAAATACAATTGTAAAGCACAATTATTATTCTCTTTCTTATAATGAAATTTATGAACAAGCAGAGTGGGTGGCTTATGAATTAAAGAAAGATTACATAAAGAACAATAACTTTAAACGCCCCTATTTTATTGAGGATGCTAAGGTTAAAACAGGTTCTGCTGATTGGAGGAATTACAAGAATTCTAATTATGATAAAGGGCATCTGTGTCCAGCAGGAGACATGGAATTTTCAATGTCAGCGTACAATGATACTTTTTTAACCTCAAATATAGCTCCTCAGGATAAGAAATTCAATAACGGTATTTGGAATAGATTAGAGCAAAAAGTTAGGTATTGGGCAGTGAAAGAGAATGGTGTGTATGTAGTGACAGGAGGTGTTTTGAACAATTCCTTAAAAACTATTGGAAAAGAAAAGGTCGCTGTGCCTCAATATTTTTATAAAATATTAATGAATCGCTCTGGAAATAGAGTGAAAATGATTGGTTTTTTAATGCCTAATCAACCAAGTGATGAACCATTATACAAATTTGTAGTCTCTGTAGATGCAATAGAAAAACTCACGGGAATTAACTTCTTCCCTCAATTAGAGGATCGTTTAGAAAATCAATTAGAAGCTAACAAGGATTATAAAGATTGGAGTTTTAACTAAATCTACTACTACTACTACTACTACTACTACTACTACTACTACTACTACTACTACTACTACTACTACTACTCATTCGATAAGGATTAAGCTAATAGTTTTAAACTTATGCAACAATTACCATTCATTCACTTTATTCGCATCCATTTTGATGAAAATAAACAGTAGTATTGTAAAGCCCCATAGCCCTGATCCTCCGTAGGAGAAAAAAGGTAATGGTACACCAATTGTTGGGAATATTCCAGATACCATAGCAATGTTTACAAAGAAGTGGGTAAACAAAATACCCGCTACGCAATACCCATAAACCCTACTAAACTTGGTTTTTTGCCTTTCGGCTAAATATATAATTCTAAGAAACAATCCTGCAAATAGCGCTATTACTACTAGTGATCCTGCAAATCCCCATTCTTCGCCAACTGTTGTGAAAATATAATCGGTATGTTGTTCTGGTACAAAGCCACCTTTTGTTTGTGTGCCTTCTAGAAAACCTTTTCCCAGCCAACCACCAGAACCTATTGCTATTTCTGATTGATTGGTATTATAACCTGGTCCTTTTAAATCTACTGCTTTCCCTAGTAGAATATTAAAACGATCCCTGTGATGCTGTTTAAAGACATTATTGAAAATATAATCAACAGAAAATACAAAACCAGTTATCAGTACAAACAAGATACTACTTAGTACTACGTTTCTATCTGCTAATCTTGATCTATAATGAACTAAAACAATAACAAGTAAAGCTGCCAAAACAACGTAAATAGGCTCAATTACTAATGTGAGTACAAATAATAGAATGGTTATGAAACCCGTCCAAACATACCAGGATGGCAAGCCTTCTCTATACAACACGATAATAAAAATGCTATATATTAAAGCACTTCCAGGATCTGGTTGCGGAAGTATAAGAAGAACAGGTAAAAATATTATAGCTAGTGCTTGAATTTGTCTATTTGGATCTTTTAAATTGATTTGAGAATCACTTAAAAACTTTGCTAATGCTAGTGAGGTTGCTGCTTTTGCAAACTCCGAGGGTTGAATTGTAAAACTTCCTATTGCATACCAACACCTTTGCCCAGCTATGGTTTTCCCAAATAAAAATAGACCCGCTAAAGATATAAGTGCTACTACAAAAATGATACTAGCATATTTTTCATAAAACTTACCATCTACAGATACAACAATAAAGATTAATGGGATGGTAAATAGTATGAAGATTAATTGTTTCTCATAAGTGTCTTCCATAGACGATAATGAGGAAGAATAAATATTCAACCAACCTAATAGTACTAGCACCGTATAAATAATGATGCTGATCCAGTCAATATTATTTGTTATACTTTGGTTTTTCATTAGATTGGGAAGCTAGTTTTTTTTCTTTAATGGTATCAGTAGTCAACGGAACTTTTTTAGGTGTTCCTGTTTTTAATTTTTGTAACGAATCTGCTATTTTTAATTGCAGTTTAACGGTTTCCGAAAGTCCACCTAATTTGGCGTAACGACCTTGTAAACTCGTTGCTAGAATTCTTTTTTCAAGATCTACACGGGTGATTTTATGCCTAAGGTATTTTTCAATCATCAAACTCGCAATCGGACCTGCAATTGTAGCTCCATAACCTCCATTTTCTACCATTACTGCTATGGCAATTTTAGGGTTATTCATTGGGGCAAATGCTACAAATATCGAATGATCTTCCATTTTTACTCGAACACCACCAATTTTTGTAAAATTTTCGGCTGTACCAGTTTTTCCACATATTTCAATTCCCTCTACTCGAAGTCCTCTTGCTGTACCTAGGTTGTACACGTCAAATAAACCGCTTATGATAGGTTTGAAAAACTTTTTATCAATTGTTGTGGTATGTTTAGTAGTGAACTTACTTTCAATTGGGATACCTTCTATTTTCTTTATGATGTGAGGCGTATAATAATATCCTTCATTAGCTACTGTAGCCATCATGTTTGCTAGTTGAATAGGTGTCATCAATACTTCTCCTTGTCCAATAGCGTTAGATACAATAGCAGTGCTTCTCCAGCCACCATTAGGGTACATGCGTTTGTATGTTTTTGAAGTTGGGACTAGTCCTCTTTTGCCAATAGGTAAATCATAACCCATAAATTGGCCTAAACCAAAACTTTTAAGGTGATTACTCCAAACATCAACGGCATAGGCAGGTTTAGCATACTTATTGATGGTTTTCATATAAGCAGTTGCAAAATAAGAGTTGCAAGACTCAAATATACCTCTATGCAATTGAAGCGCGCCTCCATGACAGTGGCAACCCATAAATCTACCTCTAGCATAGCTAAAACCTCGATTACAAAATACGGTTGTGTTATAATCAATTACACCTTCTTGTAACGCAACAAGACCCGTTAAAATTTTGAATGGTGAACCAGGGGGGTATTCAGCTAGTAAACCACGATCGTATAATGGTTTAGCAATAGAGTCACGGTATAATTGTGTGTAATTTTTTGAGCGTTGTCTGCCTACAAGAATTCCAGGATCGTAGGATGGAGCTGTTACAAGTGCTAAGATTTCACCAGATTTTGGTTCAATGGCAACAATTCCACCTCTTTTATTAATCATCAGTTCTTCGCCATATTTTTGGATTTCGGCATCAATGGTAAGGTTAATGTCTTGCCCTTGAACGGCTATGGTGTCATACTTACCTGATTTGTAGGATCCTATTTCACGGTTGTGTTTGTCTTTTTGAAGGTATTTTACACCTTTAATACCGCGTAATAAATTTTCATAACTTTGTTCTACACCTTGTTTTCCAATTAAATCTCCACTGTTGTAATACGGATTTTTTTCAATTAGTTTTTCATTTACTTGTGTTATAAAACCAAAAATATTGGCGCCAAAATTCACTTCATAATCTCGAAGAGAACGTTTTTGGAAATAAAAACCCTCGTATTTTCGAATCTTTTCCTGAAAAGCGGCAAACTCATTTTTATTTAATTGCGATAAAAAAACAGAAGGCAACCTAGGACTGTAAACAGTTGCTTTTTCAATTTTTTTTATAAAATCCTCTTTTGTAATATTAAGTAGTTGGCAAAACTCTAGCGTATCTGTGTTTTTGACCTCTCTAGGAATAACCATAATATCATAAGATGCTTGGTTAGCCACAAGTAATTTACCGTTACGATCATAAATATATCCGCGTTCAGGATACTCGTATTTTTTTTTAATAGCGTTGTTCTCTGATTTTAATTTTAAGGTTTCATCAACTACTTGCAAATAAAAAATCCTTACAACCAATAATAGTGTAGCTATGGTTATTAAGGCAGGCAATAATGCTTTTCTCATCTTTTATTAGGCTTGATTAAATAGATAATTATGATGCAGATAATTATGGTAAAGGTAGTGCTTAATAGCACCGTTAAGAGTGTGTCAACTATAAAACTTAATTGAAAAGCTTCTAATAAAAACAAGGTAAAATGATGAATCACAACCGATAGTAAGATAAATGTAAATCGTTGTGGGGTAAGTACCTCATTTAATTTTATGGTTTGGTATTCATAACTTAAACCAAATGCAAATTTAAAAAGAGTAGGTCGTAAGTAAGCCAGTATAATGCATGCTGTTGCATGTGTTCCTCCAGAATTACTAAAAAGATCCATTATGATACCCAATAAAAAACTTGATGCCAGCAAGGCAGATTTGTTTCCATTTACAGGATACAAAATGATAAACAATATGTAAGGAAACGGACTAACATAGTCCAGTAAGTTCATATTGTTGAAAACAACTATCTGAAGTGCTAATAAAAGAATAAATCGAAGAATATTGACTAACAAGGTGCTATTCATCTTTGCCTTTTTTTTCTAAATTAGTAATCTCTTCTTTGTCCTTACTTTTAATAATATATACATGACCCAGATTAGTCATATCATTAAATAACTTTACGTCAAGTGTATAAAAGTTAGTTTGGGTGTCTCTATAAATTTTTGAAATAGTACCAATATTTATATTCTCAGGAAAAATCACAGACTGACCACCTGTAACAATAGTGTCGCCAATTTTAATCATGGCAAGTCTTGGCAAATCTGTCAATTGTACAAATCCAGTACTTTTTCCGTTCCAGTTTAATGATCCAAAGTGGTTTGACTTCTTAATCTTAGCATTAATTTGCGATCGTTTATTCAAGATAGATATTACGGTCGCATAATTTTTTGAGGTGTTTTCTACAATTCCTACAATCCCTAAGCTGTTGATCACGCCCATGTCAGGTTTTACTCCATCCAGCTCGCCAGAATTTATAGTGAGGTAGTTTTCATAAACGTTATAGGAGTTGTGAATAACTTTAGAAACTAATATGTCACTAGGTTTTACGCCTTTTAAACTGTCCGTTAATTTTACGCTAGCGGTATCTTTTTTATTAAAGAGTAAGCTTTTAAGGGTTGCGTTTTCTTGTGCCAATGCGTCATTTTGAGCTTTTAAATTCAAATATTCATTGACATTGTTTATTTTTTCATAAACGCCACCACTCAAAAAATTAGCGGAACTTATTATTTTACTTCTATGAAAAGAGTGTGATTGAATAGTCAAGGAAAGTGATATACCCAAAAGCAGCAAAAACAGCAATCGGTTGCTGTTTTTAAAAATAAAATTAAAAATTTGCTGCATTTTCTTAAATGAATTATTTTAAAGTAAATTGAAACAAAAACTAAATCCTAATTATAAATTCAATTGGTATACCTAACTAGGATTTAGTTTAAATGTTTTAATTATTTAATAAGTATACTTTTAAATTTAACTATGTTTTTTAAGGCCATACCAGTACCTCTTACAACGGCTCTTAAAGGATCTTCAGCTATATAAACCGGTAAATCTGTTTTTTGAGAAATTCTCTTGTCAAGACCTCGTAGCATTGATCCACCACCTGCAAGATAAATACCTGTATTGTAGATGTCAGCAGCTAATTCTGGAGGTGTTTGAGACAAAGTTTCCATTACGGCATCCTCAATTCTTTGAATAGATTTGTCTAATGCTTTTGCAATTTCTCTGTAAGATACTTCTACTTGTTTTGGTTTACCAGTTAATAAATCTCTACCTTGAACAGACATATCCTCTGGTGGAGTTTCAAGATCTTCGATTGCGGCTCCAATTTGGATTTTTATTTTTTCGGCGGTACTTTCTCCCACAAATAAATTGTGTTGTGTACGCATGTAGTATACAATATCATTTGTAAAAACATCACCAGCAATTTTTACAGATTTATCACATACAATTCCACCAAGAGCAATAACAGCAATCTCAGTAGTTCCACCACCTATATCAACAATCATGTTTCCTTTAGGTTGCATAATATCAATACCAATACCTATTGCGGCTGCCATTGGTTCATGAATCAAGTATACTTCTTTACCATTTACACGCTCACAAGATTCTTTTACAGCACGCATTTCCACCTCAGTAATTCCAGATGGGATACATACTACCATGCGAAGCGCTGGTGTAAACATTCGTTTCTTTAATGCAGGTATGCTTTTTATAAACATACTGATCATTTTTTCTGAAGCATCAAAGTCAGCAATTACACCATCCTTCAAGGGTCTTATTGTCTTAATGTTTTCATGCGTTTTACCTTGCATCATATTGGCCTCTTTACCAACAGCAATGATTTTTCCAGAAATTCTATCGCGTGCTACTATCGAAGGGCTGTCAATTACTACTTTATCATTATGTATGATTAAAGTGTTTGCGGTACCAAGGTCTATCGCAATATCCTCGGTCATGAAATCAAAAAATCCCATAAGTTTTTTAAGGGTTAAAAGTTATATAAAAATGCCAGACAAAGTTAAACAAATTAATGTTTAAAATGACGCGTTCCTGTAAATACCATTGCAAGATTATTTTCATTGCAATAATTAATGCTCAATTCATCTTTAATAGATCCTCCTGGTTGAATAACGGCTGTGATTCCTGCTTCTTTTGCTAATGCTACACAATCCGGAAACGGAAAAAAAGCATCGCTGGCCATTGATGCACCTTGTAAATCAAATCCGAAATTTTTAGCTTTTTCAACAGCTTGCATTAAAGCATCAACACGAGAGGTTTGTCCTGTACCTGAAGCAATAAGCGTACCGTTTTTTGCAAATACAATTGTGTTTGATTTTGTGTTTTTGCAAATTTTAGAAGCAAAAATTAAATCTTTAATTTCTTGCTCAGTAGGCGCTGTATTGGTAACGGTTTTTAAGTCTTCTTTAGTATCTGTGATGTTGTTTCTTTCTTGAATTAATAACCCATTCAAACACGTACGTACTTGTTTTTGTGGCAAATCTAATTCGTTTTGGATTAAAATAATTCGGTTTTTCTTCTCTTGTAATATGGCAAGAGCATCGTCATCATAAGCAGGAGCAATAACTACTTCACAAAACAAAGAATTGATTTCTTGAGCGGTTGCTAAATCTACTTTAGTATTTGAAATTAAAACACCTCCAAAAGCTGATGTAGGATCGCAAGCTAATGCGGCTAGATACGCGTCATGAATTGTAGTTCTGCTGGCTAATCCGCAGGCGTTGTTGTGTTTTAAAATAGCAAAAGTTGGGCCATCATTTTTGAATTCATGTATCAAATTTACGGCTGCATCTACATCTAGTAAATTGTTATAAGAAAGTTCTTTTCCGTGAACTTTTTTGAACATCGCATCAAAATCACCAAAGAAGAATCCTTTTTGGTGAGGGTTTTCTCCGTATCTTAAAACTTGACCATCTGCAATACTTTCTTTGTAAATGGTTTCATCTGTATTGAAATAATTAAAAATAGCTCCGTCATAATGTGAAGATACGTGAAATGCTTTGGTAGCAAATAATTTACGATCTTCTAATGTTGTAGCTCCGTTCTGTTTTGTGATAGTTTCTAAAAATGAACTGTATTGCTCCATTGACGAAACAATAACGGTATCTTTAAAATTCTTTGCAGCGGCACGAATTAACGATATGCCACCGATGTCAATTTTTTCAATTATATCCGCTTCACTAGCTCCCGAAGCAACTGTTTTTTCAAATGGGTATAAGTCAACTATTACTAAATCTATTTGCGGGATGTCAAATTCTTTCATTTGTTGCACATCACTCTCATTATCTTGACGATTTAGTATTCCGCCAAAAACTTTTGGGTGTAATGTTTTTACTCTTCCTCCTAATATAGATGGATATGAGGTTACATCTTCTACTGGAATTACTGGGATTCCAAGATTTTTTATAAAATCTTCTGTTCCACCAGTAGAATAAATTGTAACATTTTGACTGTTTAGTTGTCTAACGATTGGCTCTAATCCTTCTTTTGAAAATACAGAGATTAATGCTGATTGAATTGTTTTTGTTGTGCTCATTATGTAGTTATAGTTATGAGCTGCAAAAATAGTTTTTTAATGTTAAAATTAAGCCATTTGAAAATGAGATAATTTTAATTTGTAAATCTCTTATTTAGAGTTTCTATTAAAATGAAAGGATTCATATAACCTTTCTTATCTTTATTAGGTTTTTGAATATTATTTATAGATTTTTACTTAACACAATACACATTATATGTTAGTTTACCTTAGATTGTTACGAGAAAGTTTTGGATTTGCTATGAGTGCCTTGCGCAACAATAAATTAAGAACCTTACTTTCGTTATTGGGAGTTACGATCGGAATTTTTTCAATTATTGCAATTCTAGCTGCAGTAGATTCTTTAGACAAAAAAATAAAGAAAGATTTAAGTAGTTTAGATAAAAATACGATTTATTTGATGCGCTTTTCTTTTGGTCCTTCTGAAATCCCACAATGGAAACGAGAGCAATTTCCTGATGTGAAATACGATGAGTACGAATATTTGAAAGGCTCTATGAATGATGTTGATGAAATGGCATTTCAATTTTTTGTAAATCGAGAAAGTTTAAAATACGAATCAGAGTCTGTAAGTGATGTGAATATTGTTCCTGTTTCTCATGAGTTTATTGACATTCAGGGTCTCGAATTTGATAAAGGTAGGTTTTACAATGAATCCGAATCTAATTCTGGTGCTCCTGTAATTGTTTTAGGATATGATATTGCCCAAAGCCTTTTTGGCGAAAGCGAACCTATTGGTAAAAACCTGCGTTTGTACGGACAACGTTTTAGTGTTATTGGTACTTTAAAAAAGCAAGGTGAAGGAATGTTTGGCGATAGTAATGACACATCTGTTTTTATTCCAGTTAATTTTTTAAGACGAATGTATGGGGATAACAATAGCGCTATGACGCCTGTTATCCTTGTTAAGCCAGAAAAAGGAGTTGACATGGAAGCGTTTAAGGCTGAGTTAACTCAGAAATTACGAAACATTAGAGGAATGAAAGTAGATGAAATAGATAACTTTTTTGTCAATGTGCTTTCCGGATTTACAGATTTATTAGACGGAATCATTGGTGCAATGCGTGGTGGTGGAATATTGATTAGTGTTTTTTCGTTTTTAGTGGGTGGTTTTGGTGTAGCCAATATTATGTTTGTCTCTGTAAAAGAGCGTACTAATTTAATTGGGATTCAAAAATCATTAGGGGCCAAAAACAGATTTATACTGTTCCAATTTTTATTTGAAGCTATTATTCTATGCGTAATAGGAGGAACTATCGGTTTGATAATTGTTTGGTTGCTTTCTATATTGCTTACTAATGTTTTAGAGTTTGAGTTTGTTTTAAGTTTTTGGAACATCTTAATAGGTTCTGGATTATCCATTATTGTTGGGGTAATTTCGGGAATTTTACCAGCAATTTCGGCTTCAAAATTAGATCCTGTTGAGGCTATTCGAACAGGTATGTAAAAGGTTCTTTCTAATTTTTATAGGTTTAATAGTTGTCTAGTCCTGAAAAAGTGATACAGGATTAATAAAAAATAAAAGTACAATTTTAGACAGTAGCAAGCTCTGGTTTGCTACTGTTTTTTGTTTTATAGGTTCTCATTTTAATTTTGTTTTGGTGATGCATCTGATTTGGAGTAAGCATGTAATTAGAATAATGAGGTCTGATTTCATTATAGATATCAATAGCTTCTTTTACAATTTTTTGCATGATTTCTGCTTTTTGATTGTATTTGTCAATCCTAAATTCCTGTTTTAAAATACCATTGATCCTTTCTGCCACTGCATTTTCATAAGGGTCAGAGTTTTGTGTCATACTGCATAGAATTTTATTTTTATTAAGTTGCATTTGGTAGTCATTAGCACAATATTGAATCCCTCTGTCTGAATGATGTATCAATGGTAAGTTTTTGTTGTTTCTGTGTTTAAGAGCCATTTTAAAAGCCTTCAAACTGCTTTCTGTGTTCATGTTATCGGCAACATAATATCCCATAATCTTTTTAGAATAAGCATCTGTGACTAAGCTTAAATAGCAAGGATTATCTCTTTTTCCTATATAGGTTATATCAGAGACCCAAACTTGCTCTGGTCTGTTAATTTCTAAATCTAGAATTCGATTTTGATGTTTATTAAATCGATGATGTGAGTTAGTCGTTACATGATAACTTCGTTTAGGATGTATCAATAAATGATTGGCTCTGAGTATATCAAAGAACTTATCTCTTCCAATTTTCATTAATTGAAGTTTATCAAACAAAAGATAATATAGTTTTCGAGTACCTATTCTAGGCATTGTCTTCCTGATATTATTCACCATCAAAATCACTTCTTTGGCTTTGTTTTGTTTGGATGCTATTCTTCTAGTCTTTCGATAATAAACCTGTCTGTCTATCCCGAACAAATAACAGGTAAACGCTACTGTTTTTTGTTCTTTTGCTCTAAAGCGGGCGATTGTTCGGGTGCAGAGTTTTTTCGGATATCTATATGATATTCTTTCTCAGCTAAATCAATCATCATGTCAAACAAGATTGCTTTTTTATCTGCAACGTAAGCTTGTCGTTCTAAAAGAGCCTTTTGTTTTTCTAATAGCTTGACTTGGACTTCAAGTTCCATAATTTTTTGTTCGGGTGACTTTGCCATATTCAAAGGGGGTTGGTTTTCCCAATCAAAGTTACCAAATTTTCGTAACCAGCCCAGAACTGTAGCATGGCTTTGAATGCCATATTGTTTTCTAATTTGGGTAATTGATGAACTACCTTGCTCAACTTCTCTAACGATTTGAAGTTTTAAGGACATGCTGTAATCTCGCTGGGTGCGCTTTACATAATTCGTGTATTCTTCCATAACGATTGTTTTTGTGTATCGCTATTTCAGGACGGGACAAGTTATAAAAAAAAAGCAGCTTCTCAATTAAGAGAAGCTGCTTTTTTTATTTTAATGAATCAAAAAGTATTGAATAATATTCAGCCTATACTTTGGATTTCAAATTATCGTACAGGATTGTTTTGAATCAAATCTATATACAAGTTAATCTTATCTTTCAATTCTTTTCTTGGAGTGATAAAATCTAAGAAACCGTGCTCAAGAAGAAATTCAGCAGTTTGAAAACCTTCTGGTAAATCTTTTCCAGTGGTGTCTCTTACAACTCTAGGACCAGCAAAACCTATCAATGCGCCCGGCTCAGCAATGTTAATGTCACCTAGCATAGCGTAGGAAGCGGTAGTTCCACCCGTTGTTGGATCTGTACAAAGTGAGATATAAGGTAATTTAGCTTCGGCAAGTTGTGCTAATTTTACAGATGTTTTTGCTAATTGCATTAAAGAGTAAGCAGCTTCCATCATTCTGGCTCCACCAGATTTTGAAATCATTAAAAACGGCATTTTGTTTTTGATTGCGTGATCTATTCCTCTCGCAATTTTTTCACCTACAACAGCTCCCATAGATCCGCCAATAAAAGCAAAATCCATACAGCAAATTACTAAATCTTTACCTTTTGATTTCCCAACACCTGTGCGTACGGCATCTTTAAGTTTGGTTTTATCCATGACATCTTTCAATCGATCGGCATACTTTTTTGTATCCACAAAATGAAGAGGGTCTTTTGAAGTCATGTTTTTGTCTAACTCAACAAATTCATTGTTGTCAAACAAAATTTGAAAATACTCAGCGCTACCTATTCTTACGTGAAAACCATCTTCTGGACTTACAAATAAGTTGCGAGCAAGTTCATCTGCATCAATAATTTTTCCTGTAGGAGATTTGTACCAAAGCCCTTTTGGGATATCCATTTTGTCTTCAGTAGCTGTTGTAATCCCTTTTTCTTTTCTTTTAAACCAAGCCATATTTATTGTTTTTGTTGTTTCAGGTTTAAAGTTTAAAGTTTTGAAACCTTAAACCTGAAACTTTAAACTTTTTATTATAATGTATTCACGTTGTTCAAGTCAGCAAATGCTTGCTCCAATCTTGTATTGAAAGTGATTTCGCTTTCACGCAACCATTTTCTTGGATCGTAATGTTTTTTATTTGGAGCGTCAGCGCCTTCTGGATTACCAATTTGTGTTTTTAGATAATCAATATTTTTAATCATATAATCACGAATACCCTCTGTAAATGCAAATTGCAAATCAGTGTCAATATTCATTTTGATAACACCATAGCTAATTCCCTCTCTGATTTCTTCAAGTGTAGATCCTGACCCACCGTGGAAAACAAAATCAACTGGGTTGTGCCCAGTGTTGAATTTATTTTGAACAAAATCTTGAGAATTCTTTAAGATTTTTGGAGTTAATTTTACATTTCCTGGTTTGTATACTCCGTGTACATTTCCAAAAGCGGCTGCAATTGTAAAACGAGGACTTATTTTAGAAAGTTCCTCATAAGCATAAGCAACTTCTTCAGGTTGTGTGTATAATTTTGAACTATCTACATCAGAGTTGTCTACACCATCTTCTTCACCACCTGTAATACCTAGTTCAATTTCAAGAGTCATCCCCATTTTGCTCATACGCTCTAAATAGCCTTTGCAAATTTCGATGTTCTCTTCAATTGGCTCCTCAGATAAATCAATCATATGTGATGAATATAGCGGTTTTCCAGTCTTTGCAAAATGTGCTTCGGATGCGTCTAATAATCCATCAATCCAAGGCAATAATTTCTTTGCACAATGATCTGTGTGTAAAATTACCGTTGCACCATAGGCTTCTGCTAGTGTATGAATGTGCAAAGCACCAGCAATTCCACCAGCAATTGCTGCTTTTTCTCCTGCATTAGATAATCCTTTACCAGCATTAAACTGTGCTCCACCATTAGAAAACTGAATGATTACGGGAGCATTTAATTTAGCGGCTGTTTCAAGAACGCTGTTAATTGTATTTGAGCCAGTTACATTTACTGCAGGCAATGCAAATCCTTTTTCTTTAGCATAATTAAAGATTTCTTGAACCTGATCTCCTGTTGCTACTCCTGGTTTTATGTTGTGTGCCATAGTGTTAATTTTTAGTAATTTTTTTAGTTTTTAGTTCTGCAAAAATAGGAATTAAATAGTATTAGAACGGATAATTTATACCAAAATTTAAAACGGAGTTCGCAAAGTTATACTCTCTAAACCATCTTTTATTTATTTCATTGGCTGGGTTGTAAGTTTTAAAACCCAAATCAAAACGGATTACAAAAAAACTAAGGTCATATCTAAGTCCAAAACCAGTGCCTAATGCAATGTCTTTTAAATCACGGTAACTTGTAAAGGTAGATTTCTCATCCTCAACATTATCCAGTACATTCCAGATGTTTCCAGCATCTGCAAATATGGCGCCTTTTAAATCGCCAAGTACTTTAAATCGAAATTCACCACTAATGGCAATTTTCATATTGGCTTCATTAAAATCATTAATAGCTCCGCTACTGCCTGGGCCTAGTGCATACGGTTGCCACGCTCTATTATCATTTGATCCTCCTGAGAAATAACTTCGTGAAAACGGAATGTTATTTGAATTACCAAAAGGAATTGCTATTCCAAAAAAAGATCTAAAGGCAATTTTATTTTCTGTAGAGAGAGCCCAGTGTTTTATGTAATCAAATTCGGTTTTTATGTATTCTGAATATTCAAGATTAAAGATTTCATAATTACCGCCTGAATTCTTCTTTTGATTTGTAGAACTAGCAAAAGCCGTCAATAAAGTACCTGCCGATTCTATTTTTGTTTTAAATAAATAAAAGGTATCGTCTGCTATGTCCTTTTTAGTCGTTTTAGAGAAAGTGAAACTGGTTGCTAGAATAAAGTCATTTTCGGTTAATCTTTGTCTTCTTTCTTCAATGCTTTTTATAGATTGAAAATCAGTTGGAGTAATAGGCTTTAAAAATGTACCTCTATTGTTTAAGACATCATTTGTAAATCCCGAAGTACCTCTTTCTATGCTTAAATTTCTATTTGCAGGGTTATCGTAATATGTAGTATTGGTATTGTATTCTTTACTAATGTTATTTAAAGCATTATAGGATGATTTATAAACATTGAAGTAGTTTTGTGAGTTTAAATTTCGTACAAATTGTGTGTTTAGTAAATCAAATCGAGCAGTGTTGTTTTTTTGCGGTGTCCAATTGTAAGAAAGTGTACTCGTAAAGTTTTCTTTATCAAGTCCAATATTTTGTTGTTTAGCAAAACCTACGGTGACTAAAGTAGATGGGATCATGCTTTTAGGAATGATTTTTTCGGTTCTGAAAGGCATAAAAATCCTTGGGATATTTAGTTTTAGATCTAAACCATATTCAGAAACATTGAAGAAATTATTATTCGGATTAGCTAAATCTTGTGACGATCCAATGTTGCCTCGTACTGCTAGTTCTAATGTTTCGGCGCCATTAAACACGTTTCGTACTGTTTCTGACACGCTAACTCCTATTCCAAAAGCCTGAATATTAGAGTGGGTTACATCTAGACTAGTCCCAAAACTATATTTTTTTCTAGGTGTCAAAAATACTTTAGAAATTAGAGAATGCGCAGTAGTATCTCTCTTATCAACCTCGTATTGAATAGAGGGGTAATTAAAAATTTTAAGATTGTTTAAATAACGTGTTGTCAATACCGTTTTGTTGTCGGCATATAAACCTCCTTTGGTGATAAATAGCGCATTAGTTAAAGCCTTTGGTTTGTACTTAAGTTTGTTTTGGCTGTAAATTGTAAAGCCATTATACGTGACACTGTCTTTGATTTGAAACGAATTTAAATTAGGACTGTAATCCGAAAATATTTTTACATCACTAATTTTATATAACTTAAAAGGTTCCGTTTTAGTGCTATCATTCATTTGGTATGTATAATTCGCAACCAATAAATTGATGTTTGCTTTATTGACTTTTTTGATGGTGTCTACATTAAATGTTATGTAATTTGGCTGAAAATAATAAGCGCCATTGTTTCTAAAATGAGTTGTAATTCTGTTTTTTTCATTCTCAAAATCCTCTGTTTTGTATGGCTTTCCGCTTTTAATGAAGCTTGTACTTTTTATAGAAGTGTATAATGAATCTAGGGCAGGAGTTAAAATGGTTGATTTTATAGTATCCAGAGTGTATTGTGAACCAGATACAATATTGTACTTAATCTTTCCTTTTTTTCTCTCCAGTGTGTCAATAACATAAGATGCATTTACATTGAAGAAACCATTATTGAAAAAATAATATTTTAATCTGAATAACGATTTATCTGCTTTTTCTTTCTCTAAAATTACGGGAGCTTCTCCTGTTGTTTTTAAAAAATCATGAATTCCATGGTACCAGAAAGATTTACCTAATCGGTCAACCTGTTTTGCAGAAAGCCATTTTGATTTACGGCTGTACTTGTTGGGATTATTGGTAAACTTAGCTTGATAAGTTGAATCAGAATTTAAATTTGCAATGGAGTATAAATTAAGTCTTAATCGGTAACCTAGCAAGTTGCTATTTGGTTTTTGATACAATTGATTGAAAATAGTTTCATCAGAAACATTTTTATCATTCACTGTTATTTCATTCTTTGTGAGCAATAATTTGCCCTCAGGAACTCTTTTTACAGCGTTACAGGCACAAATAAGTATTGCAATTAGAATAAATGCAGTTATTTTTGTAGAAATTTTTTTCAAGAGGTCTTAATATATTTAATTCAAAAGTACATTTTTTTATGGTTAGTAAAAACCAAATAAAACTTATAACGAGTTTACAGCAAAAAAAATATAGAATAGCCCATCAATTATTTTTTGCCGAAGGGGTAAAGGGTGTGCAAGAGCTAATAGATTCAAATTTTGAGTTAGTTCATTTGTATACTACCTTAAATGATTTTGAAAATGTTTCTCCTGCCATAAGAACGATGTTGCAAGATCAAGACTTGAAGAAAATCTCAGCACTAGCTACTCCTAATTCTTGTTTAGCAGTATTTAAAATGCCCGTAGAAAAAGAAATTAAAACCTCGGGTTTGATTCTTGCACTTGATGCAATTAGAGATCCAGGAAATTTAGGCACTATTTTACGATTGTGTGATTGGTTTGGAATCCAACAAGTGCTTTGTTCAAAAGAAACAGTTGATCTTTATAACCCAAAGGTGGTGCAAGCCACAATGGGGTCTATTTCAAGAGTAAATGTGAATTATGTTGATTTGAATTTGTTTTTAAGTCAAACACAACTACCAGTATTCGGTACGTTTATGAATGGCGAAAACATTTATCAAAGTTCCTTGCCTAAACAAGGTATCATAGTAATGGGTAATGAGGCTAATGGAATATCACAAGAAATAGAATCTAAAATTACAAGTAGACTCACAATACCAAGATTTGGAGCTGTACAAAAAACAGAAAGTCTTAATGTAGCAACGGCTACAGCAATTGTTTTGAGTGAATTTTGTAGAGGCTAATAAGATAACTTTGAGCTTGACCTATTTTTTTTAATGAAATGTAAAATTGATTAAAATTGCTCGGGACTTTAGGGATTCAATATTACTAGTCCACGGGCTATTTGGATCATTGTCTCTAATTAACTCATCATTAATTCCAAAAACACCTCTAATGGAAGGGGAGAAGATAAAGTATTCTGAAAATACATCAATCCCAAATCCCAATTCGTAATTTGTAGTCCAGCTTTTTACCCTAAAACGTTGTTGCAAGTTGTCGTCCATTAATTTAGCATTGCTGGATAAGTTGAGTGTTGCAGATAACCCGCCTAGTGCATAAGGTCTAATGTTTCCTGTTCTTAAAGATGAGAATTTTAATAAAAGAGGAAAGTGGATGTATGTGCTGTTGACTTCTCTTAATGCATCATTTGGACTAGAAAAATTTGGGTAGTTTAAATCTCTTTTAGAATAATACAATCCTGGTTCAAAACGCAGATTGATATATTCATGTAGTTTGTAATCCCCTACAATACCTACATTAAATCCTGTTGTCTTTTTTACAAGAATATCTGGAGTTTCTGTCTTGTAGTCTATTTTAAAATCGAAAGTATTAAAACCCAAGAAAAATCCAAAATACACTTTTTTTTGCTGAAAATTTTCAAGATTTATAATGGGGTCTTTGCTGAAAATACCTTTTGAATTTTGTGCATTTCCAGTAATAATTCCAGTTAAAAATAGGGCAATAATTATTTTTTTCATATTATTTTTTAGATGCTGAATAAATGGTAGCAACCCCAAAAGTTTGTGGTAAAGCTACAACATCTATAAACCCAGTTTTTCTTAAAATATTGTTTAAGGCTTCGCCATATGGGAAAGCTGCTGCCGATTCAGATAAATAGCCGTATGCTACGTTGTCTTTTGAGAATAATTTTCCTATTAGTGGTAGTATGTTTTTACTGTAAAAGTTATAGCCTTGTTTATAAGGAGTTTTCACGGGAACCGAAGTTTCTAGAATAACAAAAACGCCATTTGGTTTTAGTACTCTCAAAATTTCACCGAGACCTTTCTCAAGATTTTCAAAGTTTCTTACTCCAAAAGCAACAGTTATAGCATCAAAATAGTTGTCCTCAAAGGGCATGTTTTCAGAATCTCCTAAAACCATATCTATCGTTTTAGTCAAATTCTTATCAGCAATTTTACGTTCGCCCACCTCAAGCATTCCTGCAGATATGTCTAGGCCAATGATTTTTTCTGCCTTGGTTTGAGCCATTAGTATAGCAAGGTCTCCAGTTCCTGTTGCAATGTCTAAAATTGTATTAGGCTTAGATTTAGCAACAATTTGCAAAACTTTTTTGCGCCATTTGATGTCTATTCCAAAAGAGATAACACGGTTGAGGCTATCATAATTTCCAGAAATGGTGTCAAACATTTGCGCAACTTGTTCTTTTTTACCTAGAGAAGAATCCTTGTATGGAGTGATTTTTTGTGACATTTTTTTTGTTTGTACAAATATAATACAATCTAAATGAACTAGTAATGTGTTTCTATAATTTGACCTAAGATTTATTTTTTTAACGTATTGAAAAAAGATTCTTTCAATTTTTTACAAAAAAAATCAAAATATCACTAAAAGTGGGTATTGTGGAGGTGGATTTTAATCCACACATTTGTACCGAAGAAATAAGCACAATAAATGGTTAAAAGACAATTGGTGAACCAAAGCAAATGGATAGTTCTTGCGTTACTTATCTCGTTTGTTCTAGTTAGATTTTTTGAGAATGCTGTTCTAAAATGCAGTATAGAGGTTAAAACGCAACATACGTTCTTAGGATTAAATTTGTTTTTGGAAATTTTAATTTTTTTCGTCTTTAGTACCTTCGTGGTATTTGGTATTAAAGGCTACTTTGAGATGTACTCTCAAAGGTTTTCAAACATTATTATTGCCGTTTCCGGTGTGTTTTTAGTGTTTGTAATTTTTATTTTATGTTATCAAATACTCTTTCTAGAGTAGTTCACCACTTTTAACCAATTGCTAAAAAAAAACATCCTGAAAAGGATGTTTTTTTTGTATTATACTCTAATGTATGTTTGATATGTAAATGCATATTGATGTTTTTCATCGGGAGCATGATATTCGGTTGTACTAATTTTCCAAATATTTAAATCTATATCTGGGAAATAAACATCTGCTTCAAAGCGGTGATGTACTCTTGTGATATCTAATTGATCTGCGTATTTGAGTCCTAGTGCATATATTTCTCCTCCACCAATAATATATTTATCTTCATTTTCAGGGCAATGAGCAAGTGCTTTTTCAATACTATCTACAATAATACAGTCATTTGCTTTGTATTTTTTGTCTCGGGTAATAATGATGTGTTTTCTATTAGGTAATGGTTTGGGGAAACTTTCAAATGTTTTTCTGCCCATTATAATATGATGACCAGATGTTAGCGCTTTAAATCTTTTAAAATCATCTGGTAAATGCCACATTAAATCGTTGTTTTTTCCTAAAGCATTGTTATCTGCAACGGCAGCAATCATTATGATCATAATTGTAACGGGTTATTACTGTTCGTTATTAATTTGAGTTTGTAATTGGTCTATTTTCTTTTTTTGCAAGGCAACTAATCTGTCAATTTGCTCTCTTTCCCAATTTTTATTCATAAAACGATCTGTGATAAATATTTTTATAAAATGTAGCGTAAATAAAAATAACCATACAGTGATGATGTATAAGTACCAATTTGAAATAAAAGAATTTTCAAATAAATGTTTTAACGTAAATAACAATAAACTACTTAGCACAAAGAGAACAAAATGAAAGTAAAGTAGTTTTTTTTGCTTTATCCTACGTCTTGCATATTCGTATTGCTCGTGTATTTCTCGTTCCATTTTTTAAGCTTTTAATGTATAAAGATAAAGTTTATTTCTTAAAATGAATCAATTTGAAATCGTATAATTTTGTACGCAATCTATGCGCAATTTTTGAATTCAAAATTTTATGCCTGTAAAAATATATAAAAGTTTAAAAATTAACATTGTTTAAAGCATTTTAGAAATTCTATCAATGAGCGTTTGTATCTTGGTTGATTTTTATTTACTTTGTTGTATAAATCTATAAATGAAATAGTTATGTCTGTTAAGAAACAATTTATCAAAGCTAAACCTGTCTGTAAAGTTACTTTTTCTTTTCCTGCTAAAACAGCTCAACAAGTGGCCGTTGTAGGTGATTTTAATAATTGGGATCCTTCAGTTGGTGCATTAAGTAAATTAAAGAACGGTACTTTTAAGGGGGTTTTTGATTTGGATAAAAATGCAGATTACGAATTCAAGTATCTAGTAGACGGAAACTACGTCAATGAACCTGAAGCTGACTCCTACCGATGGAATGCCTTTGCTGGAAATGAAAACAGTGTTCTAGTTGTTTAAACTGTAGCACTGTTCTTAATTATACTGCAACACTTCCTTTTATACTGTCATGAGGATCATAGCCTTCTAAAGTAAAATCTTTGAATTCAAATGCAAAAATGTCTTTTATTTCTGGATTTAAGATCATTTTTGGCAATGGTCTTGGGCTTCGGGTTAATTGTAGTTCCAGTTGTTCAAAGTGATTGTTGTAAATGTGAGCATCGCCAAAAGTGTGAATAAATTCACCGACTTGTAAATTACAAACTTGTGCAACCATCATGGTTAGCAATGCATAAGAAGCAATATTAAACGGCACACCAAGGAAAATATCGGCACTGCGCTGGTATAGTTGGCAGGATAGCTTACCATCCGCTACATAAAATTGAAAAAAAGCATGACACGGCGGTAAGGCAGCTTTGTTATTAGCAACATTTTCTTCAAATGATTTTGTTGTATCTGGCAATACAGAAGGATTCCATGCAGACACAAGTAATCTCCTGCTGTTAGGATTGGTTTTTAATTCTTGTATCAAATCTTTTATTTGATCAATTTCTTCGTTATTCCAGTTGCGCCATTGTCTTCCATAAACAGGCCCTAAATCACCGTTGGCATCAGCCCAGGCATCCCAAATTTTAACTCCGTTTTCTTGAAGGTATTTTATATTAGTATCTCCTTTTAAAAACCATAACAATTCATAAATAATTGATTTTAGATGCAGTTTTTTAGTAGTTACCATTGGGAAACCTTCGTTTAAGTCAAAACGCATTTGATAGCCAAAAACACTTTTTGTGCCCGTTCCTGTTCGATCTCCTTTTTGACAACCGTTTTCCATAACGTGTTGTACTAAGTCTAAATATTGTTTCATGTTTAGTTTTTCAAAACGTTAGTTTTTGTAAATTTTACCGTCTTTCATTACAAAAACTATTTTTTCAAGTGTTTTTATTGTTGTAATAGGACTTTCGTCAACAGCAATGATATCTGCAAGAAAATTTTCTTTTATTTGACCTACAGTATCAGCTATTCCTAATAAGAATGCATTTGTAATTGTGGCTGCTTGTATTGTTTCTAGCGCGGGCATTCCTGCTTCTACCATATAACCAAATTCTTTTGCATTATTTCCGTGAGTAAAAACACCTGCATCAGTGCCAAAGGCAATTTTTACGCCCTTTTTATATGCTTTTGCAAAAGTTGCTTTCAGTTGTGGACCTACTTCTCTTGCTTTTGGGACTACAATTTCAGGATAGTATCCATTCACTTCTGCGTTTTTCTCTACTTCTTTACCTGCAGTTAGGGTAGGGACAAGGTAGGTATCGTATTTTTTCATCAACTCCATGGTTTCCTCACTCATAAAAGTACCGTGTTCAATGGTTTTTATTCCGCCAATGATTGCTCTTTGCATACCTTCGTCACCATGAGCATGTGCAGCAGTGAGCATGTTGTAATCCTTAGCTGTTGATGTTATTGCTTTTATTTCTTCTAAAGTAAATTGAGGATTTTTTCCGCTTTTTGCCACGCTTAATACACCGCCAGTTGCAGTTATTTTAATTACATCGGCACCTTCTTTATAACGTTCTCTTACTGCTTTTACGGCCTCTTCGGGTGAGTTGATTACTCCTTCATGTGGTCCAGGATCACCTACAAGCTTATGATTACTACCGTTTGTTGGGTCAGCATGACCGCCAGTGGTAGCTATAGATTTACCTGCAGTAAAAATACGTGGTCCTTTTACAATTCCTTTATTAATAGCGTTTCTAATAGATATATTTACCCCAGTTCCGCCTAAGTCTCGTACTGTTGTAAACCCTGAAAGTAAGGTTACCTCGGCACAACGAACAGCTTGAAAAGCAATGTCTGCTTCGTTTTCCAGATACTTAGACATGTAGCTTTTAGTATCGTGTTCGCCCTCTATATGAACGTGAAGGTCAATTAAGCCTGGTAAAACGTACTTTTTCTTAAGGTCTATTTCGATATCATTTGGTTGAGATTTCGATACAAAACCTTCTTGGATTTTTACGATTTTATTTTTGGAAACAATTACGGTGTGGTTTACCAGTTCTTTTCCAGTTAAGGTATTTAATATTTTTCCGCAATGCAAATAGATGTCTTGGCAAAAAGCATCAGTACTGCATCCTAATACAAGTAGGAGTAAGGCAAGTTTTGTTTTCATAGTTTGATTTATAGGTAATTGCAATCAAATATAGGATTTAATAAAACAGTTTTCAAATAAATGTTGTACTGTTTTAGTATTGCCAATTCTAAATAATTAGTATCCTTTATGAATTTCTTGTGTTATCTTTTTGAAATTTCATCACGTATTTTTGCCGCTTTTTCATAATCTTCGTTTGTTACAGCTTGATCTAATAAATCATGGAGCTCTGGCAAAGTGTGCTTAGAATAGGTGTTTCCTGCTTGATTTGATTCGTCTTCATGACCAAAAGTTTCTGGATTTGATAATACATCATCTAGGTCTTGATTGTCTTTGTTAGGATCAAGAGGATTTGTTTTTAGGAAAATTCCAGCTTTGTCTAGTATGTTTTTATAGGTAAAAATAGGAGCTTTAAAACGCAGAGCCAGTGCTATAGCATCTGAAGTTCGAGCGTCAATGATCTCCTCAATTTTGTCTCTTTCACAAATGATACTAGAGTAGAAAACACCATCTACTAGTTTGTGAATGATAACTTGTTTTACTACAATATCAAAGCGTTCTGCAAAATTTTTAAATAAATCATGAGTCAAAGGACGTGGTGGTTTTATTTCTTTTTCTAATGCAATGGCAATTGATTGGGCTTCAAAAGCACCAATTACAATGGGTAGTTTTCTTTCGCCGTCAACCTCGTTTAAGATTAAAGCGTAGGCTCCGTTTTGAGTTTGACTGTATGAAATTCCTTTTATAGATAGTTTAACTAAGCTCATAATTGTGTTGATGGAAAAGTACAAAGTACTTTTTTTTAATTAAAAGTAACTAGTATTTCCTGTAAAAAGAAATGCTACTTAAAAGCAAAGATACAAATATCTTGATTTAAGTAGCATTTAAAATGTTGTAATGATTTCTTTTTCCTTACTAGTTTTGTGCTTTAAAGGCTTTGAATTTTTCAATTAATTGAGGCACAATTTCAAATGCATCACCAACAATTCCGTAATCAGCAACTTTAAAGAAAGGCGCTTCTGGATCACTGTTGATAACTACTTTAACTTTAGAAGAGTTGATTCCGGCAATATGCTGTATAGCACCTGAAATTCCAATAGCAATATACAAGTTAGTGGCTACCGGTTTTCCTGTTTGTCCTACGTGCTCTCCGTGAGGTCTCCATCCTAAATCAGAAACTGGTTTAGAACAAGCTGTTGCTGCTCCTAACGTTGTTGCTAGTTCTTCGATCATTCCCCAGTTCTCTGGACCTTTAAGTCCACGTCCTGCTGAAACTACAATGTCAGCATCAGCTATAGAAACTTTTCCAGAACCTTTTTCAACAGATTCTACTTTAACTCCAAAATCATTTTCACCGATTGTTGGGTTGAAGTCTACTTCGGTTGCTGAAACAGCATTTTCAAAAATTCCGTATGAATTTTTGGCTAAGCCTAAAATTTTAACGTCAGTATCTATTTGAGTAATGTTGAAAGCTTTATTTGAAAAAGCCGTTCTTTTTACTTGAAAAGGGCTTGTAGAAACTGGTAAACCTACCACGTTTGATGCAAATCCAGCCTCAAGTGCAACTGCAACTAGTGATGATAAGTAAATACTATCTGTAGTGCTAGATAATAAAACTAGTTTTGAACCTTCTTGTTGTGCAGCTTGCTTAATAACATCAGCATAAGCTTTTGCAGTAAAACCAGATAATTTATCATTGTTTACATTAAGAACTTTGTCTACACCGTATTTAGCTAATTCAGATACATCACTTGCATTAACAGTTACGGCAGTTACTGTTGTTCCTAGCGTTTCAGCTACTTTTTTTGCGTAAGAAGCTAGTTCGAATGCTACTTTTTTGAATTTTCCTTCTGCGTATTCCGCGTATATTAATATTGACATAATTTTTAATTTTAGTCTTAAAGTTTTAAAGTCTAAAGTCCGAAAGGGAAATTATTATCAACTTCTTTCCTTTCGACTTTCGACATTCGACTTTATGACAGTTAGATTACTTTTGCTTCGTTGTGTAATAAGTTAATTAACTCATCTAAATTATCTGCAGATACCAGTTTCACAGCTGATTTAGGTGCAGGTTTTTCAAACTTAACTGCTTTTGTGTTTAATGTAGCGTCAACTGGCTCTAGGATAGTTAAAGCTTTTGTTCTTGCAGTCATAATTCCTCTCATGTTTGGAATACGCAAGTCTTTTTCTTCTACAAGTCCTTTTTGTCCACCAATGATTAATGGTAAAGTAGTGGCAACAGTTTCTTTTCCACCATCAATTTCACGTACTGCTTTTACAGTAGTTCCATCAACTGTTAAGTTAGTACAAGAGTTAAGGAAATTATAACCTAAAATTCCAGCGATCATTCCTGGTACCATTCCACCATTATAATCTAATGATTCTTTACCTGCGATAACAATATCGTATCCTCCGTTTTTGATTACTTCTGCTAATTGTTTAGCTACAAAAAATCCGTCAGTAGGCGTTGCGTTAACACGAATAGCTTCGTTAGCACCAATTGCTAAAGCTTTTCTTAAAGTAGGTTCTGTGTCGGGACCTCCTACATTTACTACGGTTACAGTAGCGCCTTGTTGCTCTTGAAACCAGATAGCACGTGTTAGACCAAATTCGTCATTTGGGTTAATTACATATTGAACACCGTTTGTGTCAAACTCTGAATCTCCGTTTACAAAGTTAATTTTTGATGTAGTATCAGGAACGTGACTGATGCAAACTAATATTTTCATACCTATATTTTTAATTATTCTTAATTTCTTTTACAAATTTAAAATATTAATTTGAATAATATACTATGCGTGCATAATATTTTTTTAAAATTACAACGTTTTCGTAGCCCGGATAGTAGCGGCATCCTTCCTGTGCTGCCTTTAGGCACAGGAAGATACAGCGTAGAGCCGGAAAAAGCTCCTAAAAATCATGCGTGTAAATCCTGAATTAATTTAGTATGTTTTATGCTTTTAAGTGATTTAAAATATTTATTTTTGCTTTTCGAAAATTAGACACATACAACATATAATATGAGAACGATACAATTTAGAGAGGCTATTTGCGAAGCGATGAGTGAAGAAATGCGTCGCGATGAGTCCATATACTTAATGGGTGAAGAAGTAGCTGAATACAATGGTGCTTACAAGGCATCAAAAGGGATGCTTGCAGAGTTTGGTGAAAAAAGAGTGATTGATACTCCTATTGCAGAGCTGGGTTTTTCAGGTATTGCAGTGGGATCAGCAATGAATGGTTGTAGACCAATTGTAGAATATATGACTTTCAACTTTTGCTTGGTTGGGGTTGATCAAATTATTAATAACGCTGCAAAAATGCGTCAAATGAGTGGTGGCCAATTTAATGTGCCAATTGTTTTTCGTGGGCCAACAGCTTCTGCCGGGCAATTAGGTGCAACGCACTCTCAGGCATTAGAAAACTGGTTTGCCAATACGCCGGGTCTTAAAGTTGTAGTTCCATCTACAGTTTATGATGCGAAGGGATTATTAAAAGCAGCTATTCGTGATAACGATCCTGTTATTTTCATGGAATCTGAGCAAATGTATGGTGATAAAGGTGAAGTGCCAGATGGTGAATATGTAATTCCGTTGGGAGTTGCTGATATTAAAAGAGAAGGTACTGATGTAACAATTGTATCTTTTGGTAAAATTATCAAAGAGGCTCATATTGCTGCTGACGAATTAGCTAAAGAAGGTATCTCTTGTGAAATTATTGATTTAAGAACAGTACGTCCGATGGATTACGAAACGATTTTGACTTCGGTTAAAAAAACGAATCGTTTAGTAGTACTTGAAGAGGCTTGGCCTTTTGCAAGTGTAGCATCGGAGATTACATATATTGTTCAAGAGCGTGCTTTTGATTTCTTAGACGCACCTATTCAACGTATCACAACGGCTGATACTCCTGCGCCTTACTCTCCGGTTTTATTAAAAGAATGGTTGCCTAATGCTGGTGACGTTGTAAAAGCGGTAAAGAAAGTAATGTATAAATAAAATTAAAATACAACTCTTGTTGATGGAGTTTGTATTTGTGATTTTTAACCTTAATAACTTCATCAATGGTTTCTATTGATGAAGTTTTTTTATTTGTTATGAAAAAGTATCTTTTGATTTTGACTTTGTTTTTTTGTGGTGTATTCCATACCGTATTGGCGCAAACCAAAATAAGCGGTATTGTAGTAGACAAACAAAACCAGCCGATTCCGTTTGCCAATGTGGTTTTTAAAGGATCAAGTGAAGGAATTGTTACGAATGAAGATGGGAATTTTTATTTGGAATCCCAAAAAACGTATACCGTGGTGTTGGTTTCCTCAGTAGGTTTTTCGGAAAGAGAAATTACCTTAGAAAAAGCAGTTAACTATAATTTTAAAATCACGCTTAATGAAGCCGAAAGTTTAAATGAAGTAGTCGTTTTTGCAGGTAAAACTTCAAAGAAAAACAATCCTGCACTGGATATTTTGAGAAAAATTTGGGAACGAAAACGTAAAAACGGTTTGTACCAGTTTGATCAATACCAAATGGAAAAATACGAAAAAATAGAATTTGACATGAACTCCATTGACAGTGCTTTCATGAAAAATAAAATTTTTAAGGGCATGGAGTTTATCTTCAATCAAATGGATACATCAAGAGTTACGGGTAAAACGTACTTGCCTATTTTTATTAATGAATCTCTTAATGATGTTTACGGAGATAATGTTTTAAAGAAAGTAAAAGATAAAATTAAAGCCAGTAAAACATCTGGATTTAATGGAAATCAGCAAATATTAGCTTTTGTCAAAGATTTATATTCGGATTATAATATTTACAACAATCACTTAACTTTTTTTGATAAGAGTTTTACGAGCCCATTGTCTAAAACAGGAATTGATGTCTACAATTATGTACTGCGTGATAGTGCCTATATTGATAAAAAATGGTGCTATAATATTGTTTTTTATCCAAGAAGAAAAAACGAATTGACTTTTAAAGGAGATTTTTGGGTCAATGATTCTACTTATGCTATCAAGAAAATTAATATGGCAGTGACTAAAAGTGCTAATATTAACTGGGTAAAAGACATTTATATTGAACAAGAATTTGAGGTAGTTAGTGACTCCGTTTTTTTATTGACAAAGGATTATTTAATGTCTGACTTTGCCTTGAATAAAAAAGAAGATTCAAAAGGAGTTTATGGAAAACGAACGACTTATTTTAGAAATCATCAGTTCAACAAACCCTTACCGGCATCTTTTTACAAAGACGAAGTCAATTATATGGATGATGAAGTCTATAACAAATCAGAAGAATATTGGGACGACAACCGATTTGAGAATTTAAGCAAAGATGAGTTAGGGGTGTATAAAATGTTAGATACCCTACAAACAGTCAATAAATTCAAACGCTTGTACAACCTTGTTTCTATACTTGGTAGTGGCTATGTTGAGTTTAAAAATTTTGATTTTGGTCCTGTTTTTTCATCCTTTGGATTCAATGAAGTTGAAGGAATACGATTGCGTGCTGGTGGTAGAACGTATTTTGGACCTAATGATCCTTGGCGACTTCAAGCTTATACAGCGTATGGTTTTGATGATAATAAATTTAAATACGGCGTTTCGGGAAAATGGATGGTTGATAAAAAAAATAGAATCATTATTTCAGGAGGAAACAGGCGTGACATTGAGCAAATAGGCGCGAGCTTAACCACAACCAATGATGTTTTGGGACGTAGTTTTGCTTCGTCAGCTGTTTTTTCATCCGGAAGTAATGGGAAGCTGACTAACATTAACTTGACCAATATTGCACTAGAGATAGAACCTATTAAAAACGTAGTCATTCAAGCTGGGGTTTCATATCGTACTCTTGAGTCGGCATCTTCTACTTTTAGTTTGGATTATTTTACAGATAGTGCAAATCAGGTGACCAAAAGTGATGTAAAACAATCTGAAGCCAACCTTCAAATTGAGTTTTCTCCAAAACGTAAAACAATTGGTTTTGGCGTAGAGCGCAGTATTGTAGATAGTCCCTATAGCCGCTTCTTTGTCAATTATAGTCATGGTTTCAAGGGACTTTTGGATAGTGATTTTAAATATGATAAGTTGCAATTGTATTACAAGCAGCCTATCATTATTGGTCCACTAGGAAGAACAAATTTAATCATGGAAGTAGGGAAGACTTTTGGAGAAATTCCGCTTGGTTTGTTGAGCGTAATTCCAGGAAATCAAACGTATTTTACTATCGAAAACACTTTTAGCAATCTTAATTTCTACGAGTTCGTTTCAGATGAGTACATAACCTTACAATGGAATCACAACTTTAATGGGCGCATTTTTTCTAGAATTCCGTTCATGCGCAAACTCAATTGGAGAGAAATTATAGCAGTGCGCGGCGTATACGGTTCTGTTACTGATGGTAATAGAGCAATAAATGCATCTGGCTTGGTTTACAATGCGCCAGAAAGAGGCTACTGGGAATACAGCGCTGGTATTGGAAATATATTTAAAGTATTCCGTATTGATTTTGCTTGGAGAGGTAATTATCTCAACACGCCAGGGGCCAATAATTTTACGGTAAAAGGCTCTTTTGGATTTAATTTCTAGGAGCTATTCCGGCTATTCGTTACAATCTTTTATCCGGGCTAAAAAATCAAATTATGCAAGAAGCTATTGACTACCTTTTAGAAAAAGATGCCATTTTCAAGTCAATTATTGAAAATTATGGATTGCCAACTGTTCCCAAAAGACCACAAGGTTTTGAGACTTTGGTATTGTTAATTTTGGAACAACAAGTTTCTATTGATTCGGCGAAAGCCACTTTTATGAAAATAAAAACTACTCTAAAAACGATGGCACCCGAAATTCTTCTTGATGTGTCTGATGTCGATTTTAGGAATCTTGGCGTAAGCCGACAAAAAACGTCTTATATCAAAGCTTTGGCGACAGCGCTATTAAATAAAGAACTTGATCTAGAAAGTTTACCAACTAAAACCGCTCAGGAAGTTCGGGAAGAACTCATCAAAATCAAAGGCATAGGAAACTGGACCATAGATATTTATTTAATGTTTTGCTTGCAAGCACCAGATGTTTTGCCAATTGGTGATATAGCAGTTGTCAATACGTTAAAAGAATTACTGGACATTTATGACAAGGAACTCATGTATGCACACGCACAGCAATGGAGTCCTTATCGGTCCTATGCGACTTATTTATTGTGGCATCATTACTTGAAGAAACGAAATAGAACCATTACGTATTAAAAGTAGGTTTTTTTTAAATTTATTGTAGAGATAACCTTTAATTTTCATTGCAAAAACGTATCGTTTGATTACTTTTGCAGGATAATTATAGATAAGAAAAACTAAAATGACTGCAGACAAAGTAACAACTTTCGATGTCTTAATCGAAATACCAAGAGGAAGTAGAAATAAATACGAATATGATTTCGAAATAAAAAGAATGCGTTTTGATAGAATGTTATTCTCTTCAATGATGTATCCAGCTGATTACGGATTTATCCCTGAAACTTTAGCATTAGATGGAGATCCATTAGATGTATTAGTATTAGTAAACGAACCAACTTTTCCAGGTTGCGTAATGGAAGTAAAGCCTATTGGAGTATTTCACATGGCTGATGATAAAGGACCAGATGAAAAAGTAATCTGCGTACCTGTTTCTGATCCAATTTGGAATTCGTTAGAAAACCTTTCAGACATTAACCCTCACTTATTAAAAGAAATTGAGCACTTTTTTCAAGTGTACAAAGATCTTGAAAACAAAAAAGTAGATGTTGAAGGTTGGGGAGATGTAAACGAAGCATATGCTATCATCAAAGAATGTACAGAACGCTTTAATGCTATCGAAAACAAACCAGAAGGTTTATTTAGCATTAAGTAATAATTTAGCATAATAATTGTAAAAAAAGCAATATTCCGTTTGGAGTATTGCTTTTTTGCTTAAATTCGTTTGGTTACACAATAAGTATTAACTATAAACCAAACCAAAATTATGAATACAATTATGATTTATTTGCCAATCGCCATGGCATTCATTGGACTGGCATTTATGTTTACAAAACGAGCATGGGTTTTAAAACAAGATCCAGGTGATGGTAAAATGAAAGAGATTTCAGATTACATTTACGAAGGCGCTTTGGCTTTCCTCAAAGCAGAATATCGATTATTGACTTTCTTTGTTATTGGAGCCAGTATTGCATTGGCTGGTATTTCGTTTATTGTTCCCACAACACATATATTAATAGTAGTAGCTTTTATTTTTGGTGCTTTTTTCTCAGCCCTTGCTGGAAATATGGGAATGAAAATAGCGACTAAAACGAATGTGAGAACTACGCAGGCTGCTCGAACGAGTTTGCCGCAAGCTTTAAAAGTATCTTTTGGTGGTGGAACCGTAATGGGACTTGGTGTTGCAGGTTTAGCGGTTTTAGGTTTGACCACATTCTTTATATTTTTCTTTCATTTTTTTATGAACGGTGTCTGGACTTCAACAGAAGACATGACCATTGTTTTAGAAACATTAGCAGGATTTTCTCTTGGAGCGGAATCAATAGCATTATTTGCAAGAGTTGGTGGCGGTATTTACACTAAAGCCGCCGATGTAGGTGCTGATTTAGTAGGTAAAGTAGAAGCAGGAATCCCAGAAGATGATCCTCGTAATCCAGCTACAATTGCAGATAATGTAGGAGACAATGTAGGAGATGTTGCTGGTATGGGTGCTGATTTATTTGGCTCTTATGTTGCAACGGTTTTGGCAGCTATGGTGCTAGGGAATTATGTAATCAAAGATATGGGCGGAAGTATTCAAGATGCTTTTGGAGGTATTGGACCCATTTTATTACCAATGGCAATTGCTGGTTTTGGAATTTTATTCTCTATCATCGGAACCATGTTGGTTAAAATATCCGATGACAATTCCAAAGAAGCACAAGTACAAAAGGCTTTAAATATTGGTAATTGGGTTTCGATAGGTTTGACTTTAGTAGCTTGTTACTTTCTCGTACAATACATGTTACCTGAAACCATGAAAATGGATTTCTTTGGAGAAGGAACAAAAGAAATTTCATCTATGCGTGTTTTTTACGCAACAATTGTTGGTCTAGTTGTAGGTGCGGTTATTTCATCGGTTACTGAATATTATACGGGATTGGGTACAAAACCGGTAATGGCAATTGTACAAAAATCAAGTACGGGAGCGGGTACAAACGTAATTGCAGGATTAGCAACCGGAATGATTTCAACTTTCCCCACGGTTTTATTATTTGCGGCAGCGATTTGGACTTCCTATGCTTTAGCAGGATTTTATGGTGTGGCTTTGGCGGCATCAGCAATGATGGCAACCACAGCTATGCAATTAGCAATCGATGCTTTTGGACCTATATCTGATAATGCGGGCGGAATTGCAGAAATGAGTGAACTACCTAAAGAAGTGCGTACTAGAACCGATATTTTAGATTCTGTAGGGAATACAACAGCAGCAACTGGGAAAGGATTTGCTATTGCTTCGGCAGCATTGACATCACTAGCCTTATTTGCAGCTTATGTAACATTCACGGGGATTGACGGAATCAATATTTTCAAAGCGCCAGTTTTGGCCATGTTATTTGTAGGCGGAATGATTCCCGTAGTTTTCTCGGCGCTAGCCATGAATTCAGTTGGGAAAGCTGCCATGGATATGGTGTACGAAGTGCGTCGACAGTTCAGAGAAATCCCCGGGATTATGGAAGGAACTGCAAAACCAGAATATGCAAAATGTGTCGATATTTCGACAAAAGCCGCTTTGCGCGAAATGATGTTACCAGGTGTTTTGACTATTGGTTTTCCAATTGCCATTGTACTTTTAGGAAAGTTAGTGTATTCAGATAACAACCAACTCATTGCCGAAATGCTTGGAGGTTATATGGCTGGAGTTACCGTTTCGGGTGTTTTGTGGGCCGTTTTCCAAAACAATGCTGGAGGTGCTTGGGACAATGCCAAAAAGTCTTTTGAAGCGGGTGTGGTGATTAATGGTGAAATGACCTATAAAGGATCTGATGCGCACAAAGCAGCGGTTACCGGAGATACTGTTGGTGATCCTTTCAAAGACACTTCGGGACCATCTATGAATATTTTAATCAAATTGACTTGTTTAATAGGTTTGGTTATTGCTCCAATTTTAGGAAATGGTCATTCAGATGTAGCTACAGTTAAGTCTTGTTGCGCTGCTCATTCAAAAACAGAAATGGTTTATAGTATGGGCAAATGTGACCTTTCAAAAATGGCTAACATGACTAAAGCAGAATGTGAAGCGATGTGCAAAGAAAACGGATGTACACCTGAACAAACAGCAAAATGTTTGGCAAATTTTGATGCCAATGGTAAATATAAATATCAAAAAACAGATTGTTTTGACACCAGTAAATACGAGAAAAAAACCGTGAACGTAAGTATCTCTTCTACAGATGGAAAGACTGTTGGAAAAGTAACAAAAATAGTCAACGGTAAAACAACAACAGAGGTTTTTGAAGGCACAGAAGCTGAAGTAAAAGCCAAAATTGATGCTGTGAAGTAAAATAGTAAAATCATATAATAAAAAAAATGCCTTGCAATTTGCGAGGCATTTATGTTTTATAATAATTGGTTGTAATAAGTTCTCTCTTTTTGTCCATTACAACATAAATCATTTCACTCTGTTTTTATCCAATGGTATTAAATTGTTGATTCATATCTAAGGGTATATTTTGCTTATTTTGTAACTATGTAATGTTAAGTATATGCGGTATAAATACTGTGTTAAAGGATGTAATAAAATTTGTATTTTTTTTAAAATTAAAGGTAAAATTATTAATAAAATTTCTTTAGATTTGATTTATTAAAAAAGTTATCGCGAAAACTATTTAAAAAAACATTATTAACATTATTAAATTATCACATGAAAAAAATTGTATTTTGCCTTTTGGCTGTAGGAATGACAGCATTTGCTAGTGCTTCAACCGGAGAAATTGGAAAACCAGTTAAGGAAACCGTAAGAAAAGAAATTGTTTCTAAAAAGAAGCTGGAAAAACTAAAAACTGTTGAAGTGAAAGAAGAAGTTAAGACAGTTAAATGCACACTATACACAGGAGTAACAACATCTAATCCATCTGGTTGGGAAACATTTGAGTATTCTTGTTTTTTTTGTTGGGGTGGCTCTGAAAATGGTTGTCTTGCATCAGCGGCTAAAGAGAGTGGTTTAGCTTTGTAGTGACAAAATAAATTGAGACTTGTAGTTTATTACGAGTCTCAATTTATAAAGTTTTATAGTATAATAGCAGGTGTTATTTATCAATTATATTTTTTTAAATGAAAAAAATTATTTTCTTTTTATTTTTTACAACTAGTTTTTTTGCTCAAGAAGTGACTTTCAAATACAAGTTTACAACTAATTTTTCTTTCGATAAAGCTACAACTACAATTGACTTTACGATGCAGCAAAATGGGGATGCTGCTATTATCGATACAGATAATATTACAGATTCGAAACAATTTAAATATCATAATGAAATTACATTGTTAAAAGCCAGCGATTCAATTTGTGCTTACAATGTTAATGATCAAGGATTTCTGTTCCTAGCTAAAAATAAACATTATAAAGATTATAGAAATAATATGCAAATATTACATGATATTTCTTTTAGAGGCTCAGCATATTTAGAAGATAATATTGATATATTTAATTGGGAACTTCTTAACGAAAAGGATACTTTAATAGCTAATTTTAAATGCAAAAAAGCGATTACTAAGTTCAGAGGTAGAGAATATACTGCTTACTATAGTAATGAAATTGCAAATCACGGTGGGCCTTGGAAATTTGATGGTTTACCTGGTTTTATTTTGAAAGTTGATTCTAAAGACGGGTATGTCAATATTGAGCCTACAGCAATTATAATCAATAATAATGAAGACAAAGTGCTTAAAAATCCTTTTTTGGGTAAAAAGACAATATTGTTTAAGGACTTAGCCGCTATAGTTATTGAAAAAGAGAAAAAAGCGGTAGCAAAAAGAAAGGCAGATGCAGGAGGCAATCTTATTAATGCAAAATTTGGACCGCATGAGGGTATTGAAGACATTGGACTCAATGGCACACGAGTTTATGAATAATGAATAAGTTCTAAAAGTGGTAATATTTATTGATGCTTACTGTTATGTTGCGTTGTAAATAATAATAAAGTGTAAATACATATGTATGTCTTAAACGTTTTAGCCAGCAATAGTATCTTCAAAGTAATAGTCGTGACTTAAGAGAGTGAATAATATTCAAAATCAATATGCTTAACCGCTGCGCATTAAGTGGCGGAAATAGCAATCCCAAATCATATCATGTTAAAATATTTCTTATTGCTTTTTTTGAGTACTACCGCATTTAGTCAAACTATTAATTTTAACGTTAAAGATGAAGAAGGTATTGCAATACCTTTTTGCAATGTATTATTAATAGAAAAATCTACAAACGCGACACTTGAATTTACTAAAATTATAAATGGTATAGGTGTTTATAGTGTTAAGAAAAAGTACACTTCTCTTATAATTAATGTACAATCTGTAAACTATTTTTATGAGAAAGTAGTAATCGAAAATCCAGATCAAGACAAAACTTACAACTTTAGTATAGTGATGAAAAATAACCATATGAAACAACTCGATGAGGTTATTATAAAAACACCAGACCGGCCTTATTCTGTAAAAAAAGACACTGTAATTTTTGACGTAGCAAAGTATCGAGATGGCAACGAGAAAAAGGTTGAGGATTTATTAAAAAAGTTACCCGGGATTGAGGTAGATGTTAACGGTGGGATAAAATATAGAGGAAAAGTACTTGAAACGGTCACTTTAGACGGTGATAATATTTTTAATAGTAACTATAAATTAGGTACTAAGAATATCAATATTGATATGGTTGAACAAATAGAAGCTATCGAAAATTACACTAATAATATATTGCTAAAAGGTATTGAAAGTGATGGAAAAGTCGCACTGAATTTAAAATTAAAAAAAGGAAAGTCAGATTATTCAGGTAATCTTGAAAATGGTTTAGGCTTAAAAAATGAACTTAATGGTGCGTACTATTCTAATTCTTATTTGATGCAGATTGCAGCGCGTGTCAAATCATTTACAACCCTAAATTTGAATAATATTGGGCGTAGTGATTCTTTTTTTTACGAAAAACAAAATTCAAAAAGTTTAGATAAAAAATCTGAAGAAGACTTTAAAACTATTAAATTGTTATCAGATCAATTATTTGCGCCTAGTTTAGATCCTGTAAGATTCAATAGAAATAATCAATTTTTTATCAGTCACAATAATTTATATAAATTCAATAAGAAGGTAAGTCTCAAAACGAATTTGAACTTTATTGATGATAGAATTGATTCTGAGCAAAGAGTAATGACTCAAAACTTTTTTAATAATACAACTGTTGAGACTAATGATAATTTCATTTTTAAGAAAAAACCAAAGGTATTTACTGCAGAATTAGAATTAAGAATAAATACTTCAAAGTCCAGTTTGTTAGAAATTTTCAGTAAACAGTATTTTGAAAGTACCAAGTTATTTAGCGATTATACTAAAAATAATTCGTTAGCTTATAATAATATTAATATTTCAGAAAATTATTTGGGAATTAACAAAGTAGTTCATACCTGGAAAATAGCCTCCAACAAAGCTCTACAAGGCAATGCGTACTATGCAATAAACATAATTCCTCAGCAATTTAGTAGTGTAAATGCAAATGAATCATTGATTCAAGATAGTAAATTTAAGAAGTCTACCATATTGATTAATTATAATTTGGTTGGAAAGTCAAAGTTTTTAAGTTACACCATTCAGATGGGTTCGAATAATATTAAAACACCTTATTTATCACAAAATTCCATAGTAGGTAATAATACATTATTTATTAACAATACCATATATAATCATTCTAGAGTCCGCATAAATAGTGGCAGAATCACATTTGTCCCTGGTATTTCATTTACTAACTACTACTTAAGTTTAAGTAGTAGTGGATTAAATATTATTTCACCAGTTAATACGGTTATTATAGAGCCTTCTATTAGTGCTGAGTACAAGATGAAAGGTTCTTTATTTACTGCTTTGTATTCGAACACTAGAAAGCCTATTAAAGAGGAAAATATATTTATCGATCGTGTGTTTGTAAGTAATAGAACTACAATTTTAAACAAGCCGTCTTTTGATTTTCAAAAAAGAAACGCCTACAGTTTAAGTTATTTTTATACAGACCTTTCAAGTAATGCGACCTTGAATATGTCTATACAATACGATAAAAACAACGGAAACTATTTGTCAGATTTTACCATTGATGAGAATACTGTTGTTGTTAAAAATGTATTTTATGAAGTATACAATACTTTATTAAGTGCAAATTTACGATTTTCAAGATTTTTTGAAAAGTTAAAAACTACCGCAACATCCACTTCAAGTATAACGGCGACAGAATATCTTAATATTGTAAATAGTTCAGATATTCGAAAGAATAATAACCAGATAATTAATAATTCATTAAAAATAGGGACGGGTTTTGCGAGCCGAATTAATTTTCAAAATACGTTTTCGCATAGTTCTATTGCATCAAAATCAGGTGTAACGAATCGAGTAGAGTCTATACAGAATAGTTTCTCGATGAGAACACGAATTAGTAAGAAGTCAAGCGCAACCTTGAAAAGTGATTTTTTCATTCCAAACCTAAGTAATAGCAGTAACAGCTATCATTTTGTAGATTTGGAATGTGGTTACAAATTTAATGATAATATTAACCTTACGTTACTAGCCAATAATTTATTGGATTTAAAAAGTTTCAATCAGGTTGAAAATAATGATTTCTCAGCTTATATATCGCAAACAAATTTAACGAAACGTTTTTTCTTGATTAATGTGGAATTTACTTTTTAAGCAATTATTGAAAACAGAATGGATTTTTTATCTAAAACAACCCGTTCAATTCGGCATCAATTCGGTTGAAAATGTTTCCTAAATCCTCTGGATTGTCCACAAAATTGATATTGTCTACATCAATGATCAATAATTTTCCTTTGTCATAGGTTTGAATCCAGCCTTCGTAGCGTTCGTTCAAACGGCTTAAGTACTCAATTGATATGGAGTTTTCGTATTCGCGGCCACGTTTGTGTATTTGTCCCACTAAATTAGGAATAGAACTTCTTAAGTAAATCAGTAGATCGGGTGCTTTAACCGTGGACTCCATCAATTCAAATAAAGAAGAATAATTTTGAAAATCACGATTGGTCATTAAACCCATAGCATATAAGTTGGGTGCAAAAATGTGCGCATCCTCATAAATGGTTCTGTCCTGAATGATTTTTTTACCGCTTTCGCGAATTTGCATCACTTGACGAAAACGACTGTTCAAGAAATAAATTTGTAAATTAAAGGACCATCGTTCCATTTGATGATAAAAATCATCTAAGTACGGATTGTCAACTACATCTTCAAAATGCGGTTCCCACTTAAATTGTTTGGCTAATAATCGGGTTAAGGTTGTTTTTCCCGAGCCTATATTTCCTGCTATTGCTATGTGCATTACGGTATTGTGATTTTATAATTGCTAATTCCTGAGGTTGTAAAAATAGATAAAATTTGGTCTTTGTAATGAAATTTGACAAACGTTTTTTCGGAAATTACCAATTGTATTTTTTTATCTTTTACTACATCAATAAAGTATAATTCTCCGCTTTTAGAATAGATGTATTGGGTGTCATTTAAAAGGGCAATGCAATCAAAATCTGGGATGCTATGTATTTTTTTTATTTTTCCAAAAATATCACAAGCGTACCAGTTTTTTGCGGTATCAATCCATTGGAACAAATTGAAATCAGTACTGTAAAATATAATGTTTTCACTTAAGGGTGTCGCAAGTGTTTTGTAATTCTGATTCAAATAATCGTACAAGCCTATTTGTTGATTCATACTGTTATAAACCCAAATTTGGTTTTGAGAAGCTATACCTACCGCTGTTGCCACTATTGGTATTGGATTTTCTGAAAAATTTATTTTTTGAGTTTCATTCAGTTGATTGTCAAGAGTAATAACCATATTGAAATTTTCGTAAAATAAAACTAATTTGAGAGGGTTTTGTAGATCGACCTTTGTGATCTTCCCCAAAGAAATGTTTTTGTAATCCAATCTTTCGCTCCCATTAATTTTTGAAAAAACATCATTTTTAAGGGTATAATAAAAACCAAAGGAGTCGTATCCTAAAAAATCATCAGCATCCACAGCAATCGTGTTCAATCTTGTAACAGTTGGTTTCTGATTTTGACAAAAACCTATCGTTGAACAGTAAAATAGGGTCAAAAAAACTAATTTTTTCATAAAGTAAAAGTACAATTAAACCAAAAGCGTAATTGATTGTCTTAGTATTTATTTAACAGTATCGTTGTAACAAAAATACTAATATCTACTCTTATTTATTAAAAACCATCAAGATGCAAAGATTAATTTTAACATTGGTAATCGCAGTAGTTTCCTTTTTAGGGTTACAAGCGCAGGAATTTCAAGGAATGGCTGTTTATGAAAGTAAAACGAGTACTTCTGATTTTAAATCCAGAATGGAAGGCAACAAAAACATGACGCCTGACATGCAAAAAATGATTGAAGAACGAATGAAAAAAATGTTCGAAAAAACATTTATTCTCAACTTTAATAAAACGGCTTCCATTTATAAAGAAGAAGAAAAATTAGAGGCTTCAAATCAAGCAGGTGGCGGATTCCGAATGATGTCAAGCTTTGCAGGAGGCGGGGGAACTTATTATAAAAACGTAAAAGACAAACAATACAGCAACGACAAAGAGTTCATGGGTAAAGAATTCTTGGTTAAAGATTCGCTTACAAGTCTAGCTTGGAAAATGGAATCCGAAACAAGAGTAATAGGCGGGTATACTTGTTACAAAGCTACTGCAACAAAGAAACCAAGCGCTACAGATTTTAGAAATATGCGTCCTCGTAAAGATGATGCTGAAAAGAAAGAAGGAGCAAAACCTGCTGAGGAGAAAAAAACCAATTTTTTGGATGCTGTTGAGGTGCCAAAAGAAATCGCAATCACTGCTTGGTATACGCCTGAAATCCCAGTGAGTCAAGGACCTGAAGGCTATTGGGGTTTGCCGGGATTAATTTTGGAAGTAAATGATGGACGCACAACTATTTTGTGTTCAAAAGTAGTTTTAAACCCAAAAGATAAAGTTGAGATTAAAGCGGTTGCAAAAGGAAAAGTAGTTTCGCAAAAAGAATATGACGAAGCCGTAATGAAAAAAATGGAAGAGTGGAGAGAGATGAATCAAGGCCGTGGTGGAAATGGAGGTATGCAAATGCGTTTCGGAAATTAATTAAAGTAAAGATATGAAGAGTTCAATCATCAGTTTAGTATGTTTGTTTGCTGGATTTGGTCTACAAGCACAAGTATTTCAAGGTAAGGCAGAATACCTTTCTAAAATTATTTTAAAAAACAAACCTGAAAATACCGAGAAAAATTCAGAAAAAGATGCGGTTCTTTCTGCATCGCTTCTAGACGCTATGAAATCCGCAAGTGAAAAAACATACTTGCTCACTTTTAATAAGCAAGAGTGTTTGTATGAAGAAATACAAAAATTAGAAAAACCAAAGGCACCTAGTAATGGTATGGTTATAAGTGTGAAGTTCTCACTTGATGGTCAATCATATATAGATACAAAAGCAAAAATAAAAATAAATGAGAATGAAATTTTTGGTAAAGAATTTTTAATCGTTGATGCGTTGGTAAAACCAGAATGGAAGTTGGTAGATGAGACAAAAAAGATTGGTGATTATACCTGTTATAAAGCAGAAGTGATCATTCCTGTAACTGAGAGACAAAAAAGTGACTATAAAGATTTCTTGAAGAGGCAAGAAAACAAAACTAGTCTTTTTCCTATGCAAGAACCTAAAGACAAAGTTGTTACTGCATGGTACACGCCAGAAATACCTGTTAGTCTTGGACCAAAAAACTACTGGGGCTTACCAGGGCTAATTTTAGAGATAAACGAGGGTGATTTTATTATGCTCTGCTCTAAAGTTACATTGAGTAACAAAGAAGTAGCTGAAATTAAAAAACCAAATACAGGAAAAAAAGTCACACAAGCAGAATTTGATGCCTTAGAGAAAGCAAAAATAGACAGTATAAAAGGCGATGGCGAGGCTATAATTATTAATAGCAACTAATTGATTAAGTTTTACATTCTACACACTTAACATATGAAACATTTTTTTCTTTTTTTAATATTTTTTGTTTGCTCTATTTCTTTTGCTCAATCAGTTAAATTAGAAGGTCTCGTAACTGATTCTAAATCTGGTCCACTAGAAATGGCTAACGTTATGGCAGTGAATCAAACTACCAAAGCAATGGATGCATACGCTATTACCACCGATAAAGGCAAGTTTATTTTAAACCTAAAACCTAACACGACTTATGTTTTAAAACTAAGTTATTTGGGCATGCAAAATAAGGAAGTGACTGTTGCTACACTTTCTCAAAACTTGGTGCAAAATATCACCATGGAAGCGGGTGGGATTGAGCTTGATGGTGTAGAAATTGTGCGCGAGATGCCAGTTTCTATCAAAGGGGATACCATTGTGTACAATACTGATTCGTTTAAAACGGGAGAAGAACGCAAGTTAGAGGACGTTTTTAAAAAATTACCAGGTTTTGAAGTAACAGGTGACGGACAAGTGCAAGTAGAGGGAAAAAAAGTGACTAAGCTTTTTGTAGATGGAAAACCGTTTATGGAAGGCGATACGAAATTGGGTTCAAAAAACATTCCATCCGATGCAGTCGATAAAGTGCAAGTACTTCGTAATTTTAACGAAGTATCGCAAATGAAAGGCCTCGAAAACAATAATGACGACATTGCTATTAATATCAAACTTAAAAAAGGTAAAGATAAATTTTGGTTTGGTGACGTAAGTGGCGGTTTGGCTAATGATAAAGGGTATATCTTTAATCCAAAGGTGTTTTATTATTCGCCAAAAACTAGTATCAACTCTATTGTAAACTTTAATAATATTGGTGAAGTTTCATTGACTTCGGCTGATTTTTTCAGAATTAATGGGGGAGCACGAAACACGATTGGTCGTAACGGTACTTCATTAAATTTTAATCGAAACTTTTTCGGTTTATCAGGTGGTGATAATGTGGCCAAAGCGAGTGATAAATTTGGGACTATAAATGTCAATCATTCGGTTTCTAAAAAATGGACTTTATCCGGTTTTGCGGCTTATTCGGCAACATTCAATCAGTCTATTACCAATTCAGAACGAGGAATTTTTGAACCAAACACTACAAATATTGCGACTTTAGAAAACAGAAAAAACAATACAGAATCTCGCAACAATGCCTTCATTTCTAAATTTGGTTCAAAATACAAAGCCAATGAGAATTTTCAATTGGATTATGATGCTTTTTTTAGAAAAAACGATCAGCAAGATGTAGATAATAGTCAAACTAATTTCACCTCTACTTCAAACGGGAATACGGTAACAAATAACAACACCGTAATTGCTTTTCAAAAGCAAGCTCCAGCATCGTTCAATCAGAGTTTGAATATGTTTTATACTCAAAATCCAAAGTCAACTTGGGTGTTAGAAATGCAACATCAATACGAGGATGAAGACCCTTTTTACAATCCGCAGCTTTCGGTAAATCCATACCAAAATGCAAATTCAACAAACCCGAACGATCCAAGTGCGGTTTTTGTAAATGAAAATGCCCTAAACATACAGCAATCTCGTTTCGTAAAAACGAATAAGTTAGATGCAAAAGTTGACTATTTTTATCAAATCTCGAACAAAAGTATCTTGAATGTAACTGCGGGAAATACGAATGCTTACCAATCGTACAACTCGAGTATTTTGCAAATTCTTCAAGATAATTCAGTAAATCCGGTAGAGCAAGCTGCTTATAATAATGATGTGCGTTACCTATTTAATGATGCTTTTATAGGTTTGCATTATAAGTTTATCAGAGGTAAGTTTACTTTTAATCCTGGTTTTTCTTTGCACCAATACAACACTTCAAACGAGCAATTTTCATCGCCATTCAAACTTAATTTTACTAGATTATTGCCTGATATGTTTGCGCGTTGGGACTTGAAGAAATCAGAAAATGTAACCTACAATTTCAATATGCGTAACGGCTTTAATGATGTGAATGCTTTGGTTGAAGGATTTGTTTTTACCAATTTTAACAGTTTATCACGAGGAAATGCGCAATTAGAAAATTCATTAGTTACAAGTCATCGTTTGAATTATTCTAAGTACAACTTGTATAATTTCACTACGATTTTTGCAAACATTAGTTATACAACTACCAAAGATCCAGTGGTAAATGGAGTTTCTTTCCAAAGTATTTATTCAACCTCTGACCGTTTGAATTTAGATGCTGAAAACGAAAATTTAAACGGAAATTTGTTTTATTCTAAAAGCTTCAAAAAGTATTATAAAGTTACTGCTGGAGCCAATGCAGGTTGGAATCGCAATTTTGTATTAAACAGAAGAGTTCAAGGCGGAGTGACTCAAGAATTCATCCAAGGAATCGAGAATGTGAATCATGCGTACAACCTAGCTTTTGCAACGCAATTCAAAAAATATCCAAACGTAGATTTGGGTTACCGTGTGAATTTTTCAGAGCAAGCAGCAAATAAATTCACCACCCAAACACCGACCGTAAAACTGAATTATTATTTCTTGAATGGATTGAATGTTAATTGGGATTATGCCTTTAACCGATTTAAAAATCAAACTAATGGTATAACAAATGATTTCGAAATTATGACTGCTAGTTTGAACTACATCAAGAAAGATGCAAAGTTTGAATACCGCATTCAGGCGAATAACCTTTTGAATACTCGTTCAAGATTGAACAACTCATTTAGTGTAAACGGTTTTAATGCCAATGAAAATATCATCCTACCTCGATTTGTAACTTTCATAGTGAAGTACAATTTATAAGCTTAATTTAGCTTAAAAAGCAAAGGGGATTTAGTTGTATGAACTGCCCCCAAAAAGTTAGACGCTATTTGGGGGCATTTTTATGGAAAGAAAAGTCAAGTACAATTATGAATTTAAACTTCGCTGTGTGGCAGAAGTTCTAAGAAAACATCGTTCGGTTTATTCGGTAGCCTATGAAAATGGTATATCAAGTTCTAATCTTGATCGCTGGATTAAGTTTTATATTGAATTTGGAAATGAGGGTCTTTTACCAAGACAGAAAAACAAAAACTATAGTATAAACTTTAAACTGAAAGTACTACGAGCTATTGAAAATAAGTCAATATCTTTGAGTAAAGCTTGTTTAACTTTTAATATTCCAAGAGAGTCAACTATAACAAGTTGGCAAAGAAAATACGAAATTGAAGGAGCAGCAGGTTTACAAGATAAACCTAAAGGCAGACCTGTAACTATGAATTTTAAGAGAAAGCAACGAAAAACAGATAAACCATTAACCAGAGAAGAAGAACTTCTAAAAGAACTTGAATATTTACGAGCAGAGAACGAAATTTTAAAAAAGTTCAATGCCTTAGTTCAAGCCGAACAAGCCAAGCAAAACAAAAGGCTCAAACCATAATGGAATTAAGGCATAAATACGATTTAGAGGTTCTACTCAATTGTATGAAAATGGTCAGAAGTAGTTATTATTACTATGAAAAAAGAAGTCAATTAGTTGACAAATACAAGGATATTAAAGAATTGATTAAGCAGATTTACAATCACCATAAAGGCAGATTGGGTTATCGTCGTATTACTTTAGTAATCAGACAAAAGGGAATTATAATTAATCACAAAACAGTATTACGATTGATGAAAAGTTTAGGATTGAAAAGTTTAATACGAGTTAAAAAATACAAATCCTACAAAGGCGAACAAGGAAAAATAACTCCAAATATTTTACAACGCAATTTTAAAGCAGCAAATCCCTATGAAAAATGGGCAACTGATGTAACAGAGTTTAATGTTTCAGGCAACAAATTATATCTATCACCTATTATTGATTTATATAATGGAGAAATAATAAGTTACGAATTATCTGAAAGACCTAATTTTAATCAAATAACCAACATGCTTAAAAAGTCTTTTAAACGAATACCTAATAATACCAATCTAATACTGCACTCAGATCAGGGCTGGCAATATCAAATGAAACAATATCAAACACTATTGAAAGAAAAAGGATTAGTACAAAGTATGTCTAGAAAAGGAAACTGTTTGGATAATGCAATTATTGAAAACTTCTTTGGAATATTAAAATCAGAACTGTTTTATATTATGAAATTTAGAGACATAAACCACTTAAAAACTGAAATTATACAATATATCAAATATTACAATAATGAAAGAATAAAACTCAATTTAAAAGGAATGAGCCCGATACAATATCGAGCTCATTATTATCAAAATTAATTATAAATTTGTCTAAACTTTGGGGTGCAGTATATGTAGCTAAATCCCCTTTTTTTATAAACTATGTTTTGATTTTTTACAGTCCAAAAGCAGATTTTACTTGATCTACAAAGTCTAATTTTTCCCAAGTAAATAATTCTACTTCAACTGTTTTTGTTAATCCACCTGGAGCAGAGAAAGTCTTAGTTACGGTTTCTGGAGTACGTCCCATGTGTCCGTAAGCAGCAGTCTCGCTATAAATTGGGTTTCTTAATTTCAATCGTTGTTCGATGAAGTACGGACGCATATCAAAAATAGCTTCTACTTTTTTAGCGATTTCACCGTTAGTCAAATTCACTTTTGCAGTTCCGTAAGTTTCGATAAAAATTCCCATCGGTTTAGCAACACCAATAGCGTACGAAACTTGAACCAAAATCTCATCAGCAACACCAGCTGCAACTAAGTTTTTAGCAATATGACGTGTTGCATAAGCAGCAGAACGGTCTACTTTACTTGGATCTTTTCCAGAAAATGCACCACCACCGTGAGCTCCTTTTCCTCCGTAAGTATCAACAATGATTTTTCTTCCTGTAAGTCCAGTGTCTCCGTGAGGTCCTCCAATTACGAATTTTCCTGTTGGGTTGATGTGGTACTGAATAGCATCGTTAAATAAATGAGCATGCTCAGGATTTTTAGCAATGATTCTTGGGATCAATATCTCGATAATATCTTTTTTGATTTTAGCAAGCATAGCAGCTTCTTCATCAAAATCATCGTGTTGCGTAGAGATAACAATCGCATCAATACGAGTTGGTTTGTTATCGTCGCTGTATTCTAAAGTTACTTGTGATTTAGCATCAGGACGTAAATATGTAATTTCGTTATTTTCGCGTCTTAAAACAGCTAATTCTTGCAATAATTTGTGAGACAAATCAAGTGCCAATGGCATGTAATTTTCAGTCTCGTTAGTTGCATAACCAAACATCATTCCTTGGTCACCAGCGCCTTGCTCTTCTTTACTTGCTCTGTCAACCCCTTGATTGATATCAGCAGATTGTTCATGAATAGCCGAAAGAATACCGCATGAGTTCGCTTCAAACATGTATTCGCTTTTGGTATAACCAATTTTTCGGATGACTTCGCGTGCAATATTTTGCACATCTAAGTATGTATTTGATTTAACCTCACCAGCCAAAATAACTTGACCAGTAGTTACTAAAGTTTCACAAGCTACTTTTGATTCAGCATCAAATGCTAGAAAGTTATCGATTAATGCGTCTGAAATTTGATCTGCAATTTTATCTGGATGTCCTTCGCTCACAGATTCTGACGTAAATAAATAGGCCATAAGTTTTATTATTTTATAAAATTAAGCGAGAAAAAATAATTGCTGAAAAGGTCTAAAGGAGAGTTCCTGCTTTAGCATTTTTTTACTGAAAATTATTCAGTATTCACAATGAATTGATTTCATTATGAAGAGGTTGCAATCAGTTCAAATTTTTCCTCTTGTATTTGGGTGCAAAGGTATGAAACCATTTTGAATTGCATATTAATCTTAACTTTTTTTTACTGTTTTATCTTTTAGAAATATTTTTTAAATTAAAAACAAAATTAGCGACATAAAAATTTTGTACTTTAAAAAACATTTGCGATATTTGACAATCAAAATAAGTAATCATGAAATCATTTATTTGCAATATGTTAAAGGTCGCACAGGAAAACTCCTGAGGGTTGCTTATTGCATAATTTGAACTAAATTATATAGTAAAGCTTCCCAGTATTTGGGAAGCTTTTTTTTTGAAATACCACAAAGAATAAAAATTTATGAACACATTAAAATGCCAACAAAAAATGAATGCAATAGCGCCTATTTGTGCTGTTGTACTATTTGATATATCGTGACCCCGAGAGGACAGGTTAATAAAACTAAACCCCTTTTGGATACGTATCTAAAAGGGGTTTGTTGCTTTTAGCACTTTTTCAATTATTAAAGAATAAAAAAGTAGCATTTGATGAATGTCTTTTTCAAGATTCGGAACAAAAAAGATTAAAAAAATACAATAAAAATTAAATCATAGTAAAAACTGGTATTGAAGTTGATACTAAAAAGGAAAAATAATCAGTACACAATTAATAACTTAAAATGAACAACAATGAAAAACAACAATTATTTTAGTAAAGCAATCCTTTTAATAAGGCAAGGATTATGGGGGTCAAAAAAAAGTAACACTACTGCTCCAGTGGTAAATGAGCTAGTTCATCCTAGATTTGAGATGGATACAAATGATGATATTGCACTTAAGGCAGTGCCAAATTCATTACTTTTTTTAATGTATTCTAAGGAAAATGATGTCCTTTTTATCTAGTGATTGCAAATGTATTTTAACTTGTGAGGAAATACATTTTAAATTATGGTTGCTGTTTTAACGGAGTTTTGGTCTAAAACGACATATTTCTTTGTTAAAACAGCTTGCTTTTTGCATACTTTTGCGAATACCGCAAAATTAATTCAGTCTAAACTTTGCAGAAAAATTTGCTCAGAATAAAAATTAGTGCTTTATTTGCACCATTAAAGTTCACAACAGTATTGAAATGTTATAAAGAAAGGCAGAGGGATTAGACCCGATGAAGCCTTAGCAACCCTTCGATTTATCGAAGAAGGTGCTGCATTCTACCACGCCCATCGTGGAAAGATAACACTAAGAATTTGTCTAGATAACACCTAGCTTTCTTTCTAATATTTCCAAACACAAGTCCTAATTATAACAGATTTGAAATTGGAAAATAAACCAACAACACTTACAATATACAATTTCACCACGGAGTCAGGTGCAATTTATAATGCTCTAAACTTAAGTTATCAAGTTTTTGGATTGCCTTTGCATAAAGCTCCCATCGTTTTGGTCAATCATGCGCTAACCGGAAATTCACAGGTTGTAGGCGATAATGGTTGGTGGAATGACCTAATTGGCGCCAACAAAACTATTGATACTACAAAATATACCGTACTTGCTTTTAATATTCCTGGAAATGGATTTGATGGATCTGTAATTGAAAATTATCTTGATTTTACAGCAAGAGACATTGCTAGAATTTTTATAAAAGGCATTAATTTGCTTGGGGTTACAAATCTATATGCCATTATTGGAGGTTCTGTGGGTGGCGGAATTGCTTGGGAAATGGTTGCATTAGAACCAACAATTACCCAAAAATTAATCCCTATTGCTACCGATTGGAAAGCGACAGACTGGCTTATTGCCAATTGTTTTTTGCAAGAACAAATTCTGAATAACTCATCTAAACCAATTCAAGATGCGCGCGCGCACGCTATGTTGTGTTACCGAACTCCAGAATCATTTGCCGCAAAATTTCAACGAACTACTAATGAAGAGTTAGCCATTTTTAATGTTGAAAGTTGGTTGTTACATCACGGCGAAAAACTGCAACAGCGTTTTCAATTGGCATCCTACAAAATGATGAATCAATTATTAAAGACCATTGATGTCACTCGCAATAGAACTTCGTTTGAAAACACAATTGAAGCTATAACGGCAGAAATTCAAATCATAGCCATCAATTCGGATTTGTTTTTTACGGCCAGTGAAAACAAAACCACTTTTGAGCAACTACAAAAAATAAATAAAAAAGTTAGTTACCAAGAAATAGTTTCCATTCACGGACACGATGCTTTTTTAATAGAATACAAACAATTACACAATTTGCTTAAGGATTTATTCTAAGCTACAAACACACAACACAATGAAAATATTAAAATTTGGAGGTAAATCGTTGTCAAATGGTGACGGTATAAATAAGGTGGTTGCCATAATAATAGACAAAGTAAATCAAGGCGAAAAAATAGCAATTGTAGTTTCGGCACGTGGTAATGCAACGGATGAGTTGGAACAAATTTTAACCATTGCTTCTCAAAACGGAGATTACAAGCCTCTTTTTGAAGATTTTAAAAAATACCAGCAAAACGTTTATGAAGCTGTTGATTTGTCTGAGGAGTTTACTATTTTAGAAAAATTGTTCGAAGGTGTAAGTCTTATAGGCGATTACAGTAAAAAGATCAAAGACCAAATTTTGTCAAAAGGCGAATTGCTTTCGGCAAAATTACTGACGGCAATCTTGATAGAAAAAGGAATTCATGCTCGTTTTACAGATACGCGTGAATTGATAAAAACCGATGCTAAATTTGGTGATGCACAACCCTTAGAACAACTTTCGAAGAAAAATGTGGTTGCTTTTTTTAAGCAAAACACTGAAAATACAGTAAGTATAATCACAGGTTTTATAGGTTCTACGACCAATAATGATACTACAACTCTAGGGAGAAACGGTAGTAATTATACCGCTTCGTTGATTGCGAATTATTTAAATGCCGACGAATTACAAAATTACACACACGTTGACGGAATTTATACTGCCAATCCTGATTTAGTTGTAGATGCTAAGAAAATTGATCACTTATCGTTTAATGAGGCGAATGAGATTGCTAATTTTGGAGCTACTATTTTGCACGCTAAAACCATCATTCCGTTATTAGAAAAAAACATTCCGCTTCGAATTTTAAATACTTTCAATCATGAAAATAAAGGAACTTTAATAACTTCCAATTCTAATAAGGAAGGAATTAAAACTCTTTCGGTTCTCGAAAATGTGGCTTTGGTCAATCTGGAAGGAAGAGGTTTGCTTGGTAAAACAGGAGTCGATGCTCGAATTTTTAGAGTAATGGGCGACAACAATATCAGTGTTAGTATCATTTCGCAAGGTTCATCAGAGCGTGGAATAGGCTTGGTTGTGGCTGCTGACAAAGCTACTACGGCCATGATTGAATTGGAAAAAGAATTCGAAAATGATTTCTATTCGAAAGATGTCAATAAAATAACTGTTGCTGACGATGTAGCTGTCATCTCTATTATTGGCCAGGATTTAAGCACGTTTCACAAACCTTACACGGCTTTAATCAAGAATAAAATAGTCCCAATCCTTTTCAATAATACAGTGACGGGCAAGAATGTGAGTTTGGTGGTTAAAAAATCACAATTGCACAAAGCCTTAAATGTGATTCACGGGGAGATTTTTGGCGTAGCCAAGAAAATAAATATCGCTGTTTTTGGTCACGGTTTGGTGGGCGGCACCTTGATTAATCAAATTTTAGAATCGGCATCAGCCATCGAAAAAAGAAAAGATATTAAATTGAATGTTTTTGCGATTGCCAATTCTAAGAATGTACTTTTGAATAAAAATGGCGTGACACCTAACTGGAAAAATGAGATTCAAACCAACGGATTCTCATATACTATTGATGATGTGATTGCCTATGCCAATGAGCACCATTTAGAGAATTTAATTGCCATTGATAATACTGCAAGCGCTGATTTTGTTACAAATTATATTTCGTTAGTTGAAAATAGTTTCGATTTGATTTCGTCAAACAAAGTAGCCAATACGTTAAGTTATAGTTTTTATAAAAAATTACGAAAAGTTCTGGCAGAAAACCAAAAGACGTATCTTTATGAAACCAATGTTGGAGCAGGATTACCGTTGATTGATACTATTAAATTGTTGCACCTTTCTGGCGAAAATATCACAAAGATTAAAGGTGTTTTCTCAGGAACATTGAGTTATTTGTTCAATAATTTTTCGGCCAAAGACGCGCCGTTTAGCGAAATCTTGAAAGAAGCCATCGATAATGGATATACAGAGCCAGATCCAAGAGAGGATTTATGCGGAAATGATGTAGGGCGAAAATTGTTGATTTTGGCTAGAGAATTAGACTTGCAAAATGAGTTTGAAGAAATTGCTATTCAAAATTTAATTCCAGAACATTTGCGTAGCGGAGATGTAGGAGAGTTTTTGAATAAATTAACGGAGTTTGATCCTATTTATGCAAAAATAAAAGCAGAACAAAAACCGAATCACGTGTTGCGTTACATTGGAGAATTATCGGGAGATTTGCAAAATGACAAAGGAAATCTAGAAGTAAAATTAGTTTCGGTACCATCAGATACGGCATTAGGCGGATTGAAAGGTTCAGATTCTTTCTTTGAAATTTACACTGAATCGTACGGAGACCGACCAATTGTAATTCAAGGCGCTGGCGCAGGATCTGCGGTAACAGCCAGAGGTGTGTTTGGTGATATTCTAAGGTTGTCTGATAAAGGTTAAGTTGATTGATTTTGAAAAATCACAAAAAAATATAAGGATTTAATTGTAAATCAGAATAATGAGAATTAAAGAGCTTGTAGTAAAAAATGGTTGGAAATCTTTGTTGATAATTCCATTTTTAGGCATTGGTCTCATGACTTTGTTTTTTAGTTTAAAAGATATAATCAAAATCCAAGAAGCTAAAGATTGGACTCAAACAGCTGCAAATGTTGAGCAAGTTTATATTGATTCAACTAAAACTTCAAAAGGAACAGAATTATATGAACTTATTGTAAAGTATTCCTATGTATTTAATTCAAAAAAATATTTAGGTTGGAATTTAGCTTTTGGCTATAGTATGAATAATTTTGAAGATCATCAGGATTTATTTAGGAAACTACGAGAAAGTAAAAAAATTATGGTTTACGTTAATCCTAATGACAAGAATGAGTCTGTTATAATACCTAATATAAATGGCTCTATAGTTTTTGTTCTGATATTTTCAATTTTATGGAATGCGACAATGATGGGTTCACTTTTGACATTACTGTATGAAAACATTAAAAAATATATTCAAGTACTTCTGATTTTAATCTGGTTGGGAGGTATTTATTTATTATTGTCAGGCGCTACGAATATTGATATGGAAAGTAGTGTAGTTGTCCTAGAAAAAGTTAATTTACAAACAATTGAAAAATAAGAAATGATAATAATTCTTATGTTTTATTCCTTTTGTAAGAGGGGAGTTGAGGATAAGTAAAATTTATAGTAAGATGAAAATAACATTAAACAGAGTAAACGATAATTTCCATTTCGAATTAAAAAACGAAAGAGGGCATTTGGTAAACGTAGATAGCCGTCCTGAATATGGAGGAAATGATATGGGCGCCAGTCCGATGGAATTAGTATTGATGGGAGTTGCAGGGTGTAGCGCCATTGATATGATTTCGATTTTGAAAAAGCAACGTCAAGAAATCACATCTTTCAAAGCTGAGGTTGAAGGCGAAAGAGTTCAGGTTGGAGAAGCAAAACCATTTAAAAACATTCATGTGGTGTTTTATTTAGAAGGTGATATCAAGGAAGACAAAGCTGTAAAAGCCGCACAACTTTCTTTTGAAAAATACTGTTCGGTTTCCAAAACATTAGAACCAACGGCAACCATACATTACAAGGTAGTTTTGAATGGAAAAGCTCTTAGCGATTAGTCATTAGCTTTTAGCAACAAAACAAAATATTAATAATTTGCATTGGGTATTAGCTATAAGCTAAAAGCCAATAGCTAAAAGCTTATTAAAATGAACGAACAAGAATTTGGTTTCGAAACCCAAGCCATACGCAATCAGTTAGAAAGAACACAATATTTAGAGCATTCGGTGCCGTTGTACCTCACGTCTAGTTTTGTATTTGAAGATGCCGAAGACATGCGTGCCTCATTTGCAGAGGAAAAAGACAGGAATATTTACAGCCGTTACAGCAACCCAAATAACAACGAATTTATTAGTAAAGTATGCGCTATGGAAGGTGCTGCAGCTGGTTTTGCCTTTGCATCTGGTATGGCAGCAGTGTATTCAACCTTGGCTGCTTTATTGAATTCTGGAGATCACATTGTTTCTTCGAGCAGTGTTTTTGGTGCCACGCATTCACTGTTTATTAATTATTTTCCAAAATGGAACATACAAACCTCGTATTTTGACATCAATCAACCCGAGACTATTGAAGGTTTGATTACGCCTGACACAAAAATTCTTTTTGCAGAGTCACCAACCAATCCTGCTGTTGATATTATTGATTTGGAATTGCTTGGAAATATTGCCAAAAAGCACAATTTAATTTTAATTATTGACAACTGTTTTGCAACGCCTTATTTGCAGCAACCAATCAAATGGGGAGCGCATTTAGTGGTGCATTCGGCTACCAAATTAATGGATGGTCAAGGGAGAGTTTTGGGTGGAATAACAGTTGGTGATGCTGATTTGATTCAGAAAATCTATTTGTTTTCCCGACTTACAGGACCTTCTTTATCGCCTTTTAATGCGTGGGTATTGTCAAAAAGCTTAGAAACATTAGCCATTCGATTGGACAGACATTGCGAAAATGCCTTAAAAGTAGCAGAGTTTTTAGAGAATCATCCTCAGGTGAATAAAGTGAAATATCCTTTTTTGAAATCGCATCCGCAATATGAAATCGCACAAAAGCAAATGAAGTTGGGTGGCAATATTGTTGCTTTTGAAATAAAAGGAGGATTAGAAGCCGGAAGAGCTTTCTTAGATAAAATTAAATTGTGTTCGCTTTCGCCAAATTTAGGAGATACGAGAACTATTGTTACACATCCAGCCTCAACAACACACAGTAAATTATCTGTCGAAGAACGTTTGGCGGTGAGTATTACCGATGGTCTGGTTCGTGTTTCTGTAGGTTTAGAAACCGTAACTGATGTAATTGCCGATTTGGAGCAGGCGCTTTCGTAACGGATAGATTTGGGATTAACGATTTTAGATTGTAGTTTTGGTTCAAACAACGCTAGGTTTATTACTTGCGAATATTTTTATACAATTCTAAAACAGTAAAATGCTCTCAAAAAAAACAAAATACGGTATCAAGGCTTTGACCTTCTTGGCTCGCCAAGAGGACCAAACGCCTGTTGCTATTGCTGATATTGCCAAATCTGAAAATATCTCACTCAAATTTTTAGAGAGTATTTTATTGTTGTTGCGCCATTCTGGTTTTCTGGGAGCCAAAAAAGGAAAAGGCGGCGGTTATTATTTGATAAAAGAACCGAAGGACATCAGCATGGCTAAAGTATATCGCATTCTGGAAGGGCCTATAGCCTTATTGCCGTGTGCCAGTCATAATTTTTACGAGCCTTGTGACGATTGTACTGATGAAGCCACTTGCGCCGTTCGTAAATTAATGACCGAAGTGCGTGATAATACGCTTATGGTTTTGGAAAATAATAGTTTAGCAGATATTGCATTTTAAGTTTTAATTAGAAATAATGTTTTGTAATTAAAGTAAATATATTATTTTTACACAATAATCTAGTAACCCGATAGGGTAAAAGTTTTTAAATTGAATTTTGTTGAATTGAAAGGAATGAATAAAGAATTAAAAGTGAATAATAATACCGAAAGCCCTGCAACAAGTTTTGTAGAGCGGTTATGGGTGCTCGTTCCTGCAATTTTGTTGATAGGATTATTGGCAACATTAGTGTACAACCACCATGATGAATTTTCAGTGGATGGCTTGATAGCCGGTTTTGATCAAGAGTTTTTAATTTTTTTCTGTATTGGAGTTTTTGCACAGTTAGTAGATGGAACCTTAGGAATGGGTTATGGAGCAACTTCAACTTCATTTTTATTAGCGTACGGAATTCCGCCTGCCATCAGTAGTACAGGTGTTCACGTGGCTGAAATGTTTACAACAGGAGCTTCGGCAATTTCGCATCATCGTTTTGGAAACATCAACAAAAAACTAGTAAGACATTTGTTAATTCCGGGTGTTTTGGGTTCTGTTACAGGTGCCTATTTGTTGTCGGATGTGATTGATGGAGAAGTAATAAAACCATTTATTGCTTTGTACATGATTGGATTGGCAGTGATCATTATTAGGAAAGCATTAAAAAAGAATCTGGTAAAAAAGAAAACTAAAAAACTAGGTATTTTGGCAACTTTTGGAGGTTTTATGGATGCTGTAGGAGGCGGAGGATGGGGACCGATAGTGACTTCTACTTTATTAGGAAATGGAAGAAATCCCAGATATACAATTGGCTCGGTGAACGCAGCAGAGTTTGCAGTAGCTTTTTCAAGTGGAGTAACATTTATGCTTTTTGGAGGTATTCAAGGATGGCAAGTAATTATTGGATTGATTTTAGGAGGCGTAATGGCAGCTCCATTAGCTGCATTTTTAGTGAATAAGATTCCAAGGAAATCAATGATGATATTAGTAGGTGTTTTAATTATTCTTTTGAGTTTAAAAACCTTATCAAAACTGCTGTAAAACGAAATAAGATTATGAGTAAAGAATTAGTAGCGGCATTAGTAGAGCATTCAAAAAACCTTAGTTTAGAGGAAACGTTTGTTTATTTAGCTGCCGAGTATAAAGATAAAGTGGTTTTTTCGACCTCTTTTGGTCAAGAAGACCAAGTAGTTACAGCAATGATTGCCAATAGTGGTGCTGAAATTCAAATTTTCACATTGGATACCGGTCGATTGTTTCAAGAAACGTATGATGTTTTTCATAAAACTCAAAAGAAATACAACCAACACATCAAAGTATTTTTTCCCGAGGCAGCTGCAGTAGAAAATTTATTAGAGACTAAAGGACCTAATAGTTTCTACGAATCAGTTGAGAATAGAAAAGAATGTTGCTCCATCCGTAAAGTAGTGCCTTTGCGCAAAGCTTTAAAAGGAAATTCGGTCTGGATTACAGGCTTAAGAGCAGAGCAATCCGAAAACAGAAATGATTTGGCACTATTTGAATATGATGCGCATTTTGAAATTATCAAATTCAATCCATTATTAAAATGGACTTTGCAAGAAGTAGAAGAGTATTTAGAAAAAAATAATGTACCACAAAATGCATTGCACAAAAAAGGATTTGTAAGTATAGGTTGTGCACCTTGTACAAGAGCCATCACTCCAGATGAAGACATCAGAGCCGGACGATGGTGGTGGGAATCCAGTCATAAAGAATGTGGGTTGCATAGCCCCCTAGCCCCCAAAGGGGGAATTAACGAAGTGAAAAATTAATAATAACAAAATAAATACCCCAACAGTTCCCCCTTCGGGGGTTAGGGGGCCGATAGATATGAGTGCACAATTAAAAACAAACGCTTTAGAAAGCGAAGCAATATACATTTTCAGAGAGGTAATTTCTCAGTTTGACAAACCTGTATTACTTTTTTCAGGCGGAAAAGATTCGATTACGTTAGTTCGCTTGGCGCAAAAAGCTTTTTTTCCAGCTAAGATTCCGTTCCCGTTGTTACACGTAGACACTGGGCATAATTTTCCGGAAACCATTGAGTTCAGAGATAAATTGGTGGCTGAACTAGGTTTAGAACTAATCGTGCGCAATGTGCAAGACGCCATTGATCAAGGAAAAGTGGTTGAAGAAACCGGAAAATATTCCAGCAGAAATAGCTTGCAAACCACAACACTTTTAGATGCTATCGAAGAATTCAAATTTGATGCGTGTATTGGTGGAGCACGTCGTGACGAGGAAAAAGCCAGAGCCAAAGAGCGTATATTTTCGGTGCGTGATGATTTTGGTCAATGGGACGAAAAAAATCAGCGTCCTGAATTGTTCGATTTGTTGAACGGAAAAATAGAGAACGGTCAAAACGTACGTGTTTTTCCAATTTCGAACTGGACCGAGCTAGATGTATGGAGTTACATCGAACAAGAGCAAATTGAAATTCCATCGATTTATTTTTCGCACAAGCGTAAAGTGTTCTTACGAGATGGAATGATTTGGTCCCACTCTCCATTTGTGTACCAAGAAGAAAACGAAGAAATCGTGGAACGCATTGTTCGTTTTAGAACGGTAGGAGACATGAGTTGTACGGCAGCAGTTGATTCATACGCTGCAACAATTTCTGAAGTAGTGGGTGAAATTAGATCTTCAACAATTTCAGAAAGAGGCGCTAGAATTGACGACAAACGTTCGGAAGCAGCGATGGAAAAAAGAAAACAACAGGGATACTTTTAAAAGAATTATAAATTATAAATTATGAATTTTTCAAAAGTTCCTAGAATTTATAATTCAACATTTAAAATAAAAAAATCAAATTTAAAAGTGTAGGTAGGGTAATTTGAGGAAACTTGAAACCTTAAACTTTTAAACTTTAAACAAAATTCAGATGGAAGTTTTAAAAATAGCAACAGCAGGAAGTGTAGATGACGGTAAGAGTACCTTGATTGGGAGGTTATTGTATGATACGCAATCGTTGACAACAGATAAATTAGAAGCAATAGAAAAAAGCAGCAAGCAAAAAGGATATGATTATTTGGATTTTTCTTTGGCTACAGACGGTTTAGTAGCCGAAAGAGAACAAGGAATTACCATTGATGTGGCGCATATTTATTTTTCGACAGCTAAAAAAAGTTACATCATTGCAGATACTCCTGGTCACGTAGAATATACGCGTAACATGGTTACCGGAGCTTCGACCTCGCAAGTGTCAATCATTTTAATTGATGCTCGTAAAGGCGTAATTGAGCAAACCTACCGCCACTTTTTTATCAATAATTTATTGAGAGTAAAAGAGGTCATTGTGGCGATCAACAAAATGGATTTGGTGGATTATTCAGAAGAAGTTTTTAATAAAATCAAAGCGGATTTTGAAGCCTTAAATGCTAAAAGTACTTTCAAAGAGCAGAACGTGAGTTACATTCCGTTAAGTGCTTTGACAGGTGATAATGTTGTAGAATCAATAGGCGGAATGCCTTGGTACCAAGGACAAACCATTTTGGAGCATCTAGAAGCGTTAGAGCCAGCTGATGTGTATGAAAAAGGAAAAGCGCGTTTCCCTGTTCAAACCGTTATCCGACCAAAAACAGAAGAATACCACGATTTTAGAGGCTATGCCGGAAAATTGTACGGAAATAATATCAAAGTGGGTGATGCAGTAACGGTACTGCCATCTTTAACAGAATCAGTGGTGACAAATATTCACTTTTTTGACAAGCAATTTGAGGAAGCAGCTGTGGGCTCTTCGATCACCATCGAATTAGAAAATGATATCAATGTAACTAGAGGCGACATGATTGTAAAATCATCTGAATTGCCAAAAGTAGAGAAAGACATCAACACCACCGTATGCTGGATGGACAGTAAAAAGTTAGTTCCTGGTGCTAAATATTTTGTACAACACAATACCAATAGAGTTTTGGCTAAGATTGACAGTGTGAAAAATGTGATTGCAACTGATTTCTCAGGAACAACAGAAGCTTCTCAACTAGCCATCAACGAAATTGGCGAAGTAAATATTAAGTTAAGCAAAGCCATTTATTTTGATGCGTATAACGATAATAAATCAAATGGCGCCTTCATCTTAATTGATGCTACAACCAACACAACAGCAGGAGTAGGATTTATAAAATAACCTTTAGCTATTGGCTTTAAGCCTTCAGCAAAATTGTAAAATGAATTTCATAAACAGCTAACAGCCCAAAGCTAATAGCTAATAGCTTATAACAAATGGAAAGTTTTAGAACCGAAATTGAAGATCCGATTGTTCAAAAAGACATAATCGATTTAGAAAGAAAAATTGCTTTATTCCGTGACGGAAAAATTGACGACGAGCGTTTTCGTAGTCTGCGTTTAGCACGTGGCGTTTACGGGCAGCGTCAGGAAGGCGTACAAATGATTCGTATCAAGTTGCCTTTTGGTAAAGTAACTAGCGAGCAACTCCTGCGCATCACAAAAGTTTCTGATGAGTATTCAACAGGGCGTTTGCACATTACGACGCGTCAAGATATCCAAATTCATTATGTGAGTTTAGATAGAACACCGCAACTTTGGGCTGAGTTAGAAAAAGACGATGTTACCCTGAGAGAAGCTTGTGGAAATACAGTTCGAAATATTACCGCTAGTGAAACAGCAGGAATTGATCCAGAGGAACCTTTTGATGTGTCTCCGTATGCGCATGCGATGTTTCAGTTTTTCTTGAGAAATCCGGTTTGTCAAGAAATGGGACGTAAATTCAAAATGTCTTTTTCATCATCTGATAAAGATACGGGATTGAGTTATTTACATGATTTAGGATTTATTCCAAAAATTGTAGACGGTATAAAAGGTTTCAAAGTAATGTTAGGCGGAGGTTTAGGTTCACAACCGAGTCATGCCGAATTGCTGACAGAGTTTATTCCGGCCAATCAAATCATTCCTACTACCGAAGGAATTTTAAGAATTTTTGACCGCTACGGTGAAAGAGCCAAACGTTTAAAAGCACGATTGAAATTTTTGTTGAAAGAAATAGGGAAAGACGAATTTTTACGATTGGTAGACGAAGAGAAAAAAGCCTTGTCTCACCAAACTGTTGAAATCGATACTACTGCTTTTGAGGGTGCTATTGGAACACCATTATTAGAAGTTCCAAAAGTCGAAATTGAAGATACAGCAGCTTTTGAAGCGTGGAAAAAAACAAATGTAATTCCGCAAAAACAAGTGGGTTATGTAGCTATAGGAATCAAAGTTCAATTAGGTGATTTTTATACCGATAAAGCGAGAGAATTAGCGCATTTGATAAAAAATTATGCAGCAAACGAATTGCGTTTTACGTTGCGTCAAGATATTTTAATTCGTCACGTAAAAGAGGAAAACCTTCCTTTCTTTTACCAAGAATTAGCCAAATTAGATTTTGTAACCACAGGCTACAACACGATTGCTGATATTACAGCTTGTCCTGGAACTGATACGTGTAACTTAGGAATTGCGAGCAGTACCGGAATTGCAGTAGAGTTAGAACGTGTTTTAACTGCTGAATATCCGCAGTACAGCAACAACCGCGAAATTACTATTAAAATTAGTGGTTGTATGAACGCTTGCGGGCAACACAATATGGCCGAAATTGGCTTTCAAGGAATGTCAATCAATGCGGGTAAATTAGTAGCCCCAGCCTTGCAAGTTTTATTAGGAGGAGGAAATTTAGGAAATGGAAACGGAAGATTCTCTGATAAAGTAATCAAAATCCCGAGCCGAAGAGGACCAGATGCTTTGCGATTGATTTTAAATGATTTCGAAGCCAATGCAAACGGACAATCGTTCTTGAATTATTATGACGCTCAAGGCGAAAAATATTTTTACGAATTTTTGAAACCATTAGCTGATGTAACCAATCTAACCGAAGCTGATTTTATTGACTGGGGAAATGCAGATAATTATGTAAAAGCAGTTGGAGTAGGAGAATGTGCGGGAGTTGTAATTGACTTGGTAGCAACCTTATTATTTGAAGCGAAAGAAAAATTGACTTTTGCTCAAGAAGCTTTTGAAGATGCAAAATGGTCGGATGCAATTTATTTGGCGTACGCCGGATTTGTCAATGGAGCCAAAGCATTATTACTGGCTGAAAACCAAAAAACAAACCACCAAGCGGGAATTATCGACTTGTTTGATACCGTTTTTGTGGCTACAAATACAATTCAATTGCAATCTTCTTTGCGTGAACTTGTGTATCAAATCAATCAAAATGAACCTTCTGCTGAATTTGCTAAAAAGTACATTCAAGATGCCATTGTGTTTTTTGATGCCATCGAAGCGTATAGAAATAAAGACTTAGCTGATGCTTAAAAAGAAACTACCCATCGTAACATTAGTTGGTGCGGGTCCTGGAGATCCGGATTTACTGACGATCAAAGGAGCCAAAGCATTAGCAGAAGCGGATGTGGTATTGTACGACGCCTTGGCTAACGAGGAGATTTTGACGTATGCTCCCAAAAAAGCGATTAAGATTTTTGTAGGGAAACGCAAAGGCTGTCATGAATATTCGCAAGATCAAATCAACCAATTGATTGTAGACAATGCCTTAACGTACGGGCATGTGGTTCGACTAAAAGGAGGCGATCCTTTTATTTTTGGACGCGGAAGTGAAGAAATTGATTTTATAGAAAGTTTTGGTATCCCTACATCGGTGGTGCCTGGAATATCATCCTCGATTGCTGTTCCGGCTTATCAAGGGATTTCATTGACCAAAAGAGGCGTTTCTGAAAGTTTTTGGGTAATTACAGGTACAACTTCTGATCGAAAATTATCAAATGATGTGGCTTTGGCTGCACAATCATCAGCAACGGTGGTTATTTTAATGGGAATGAGCAAACTCACTCAGATTATCGATTTGTTCCAAAAAGAATCTAAAGGTGAAACACCGGTTGCTATTATTCAAAATGGAACCACTCCTCAGGAAAAAATTGGGGTTGGAACCATCAACACCATTGAGCAAGTGGTGGCGCAACAACAATTAAGTTCGCCTGCCATTATCGTCATTGGCGAGGTTGTTAAAGAGAGCAATAAATTAAAAGGCTTTTACGAAGAATTCATAGCCAAAGAATTGAAATAACAGTGGAGAGAAACGAATTATATCCAATTTTTTTAAAATTACACAACCTCAATGTGCTCATTGTGGGTGGCGGAAATGTGGGTTTAGAAAAACTATCGTTTCTGTTGAAATCCAGTCCCAATGCCAATGTTGAGGTAGTGGCGCCTTGGTTTTTACCAGAGTTAGAAACCTTGGCTGCAAGTCACCCAACAGTGAAGTTGACCTATAAAAAATTCAATCGCTGGATGCTCCGTAAACGCCACATGGTGATTGCCTGTACCGATGATTTAAAGGTGAACAAGAGGATTTATGATTTGTCCCGAAAAAGATATTTGATTTGCAACATTGCTGATACACCGCCATTGTGTGATTATTATTTGGGCGGAATTGTAACCAAAGGGAATGTGAAAATTGCCATTTCAACCAACGGGAAATCACCCACTACAGCCAAACGACTGCGAGAATTTTTTGAAGAAATAATTCCAGACGATATTAATAAAATGGTCGAAAACCTCAATGAATATCGCAAAACACTGAAAGGAAATTTTGAGGAAAAAGTTCAGAAAATGAATGAAATCACAGAGACGCTTAAAGCAAAGTAAGCACAAGACACAATCTTAAGTTCCTAGAAAAAAGATAAGATGTAATAGTTCTTAATAATCGATTTCTGTTTTTTTAACTAAACAGAATGGTGATATTTGTACTCAATTAAAATTTAAAGGATTGAGCACCTAGGTTCATTACAATAACATAGATAAACACAATTAACAATTTCCATAACAGCCTACAATTACAATTGGAAGCAAAACAAAGGATACTAAATTAAATCAAAATGATTAAAACAGACATACTCATTATTGGCGCGGGGCCAACAGGTTTATTTGCAGTTTTTGAAGCAGGATTATTAAAATTAAAATGCCATATTTTAGATGCTTTACCACAAGCGGGTGGGCAGTTATCAGAGTTATATCCTAAAAAGCCTATTTATGATATTCCTGGATTTCCAGAAGTATTGGCTGGTGATTTAGTAGATAATTTAATGGAGCAAATCAAGCAGTTCGAACCAGGTTTTACCTTAGGTGAACGTGCAGAAACCATCGAAAAACAAGAAGACGGAACATTTATTGTGACTTCAAACAAAGGCAAGAAATTCCATGCTCCAGTTATTGCTATTGCTGGTGGATTAGGTAGTTTTGAACCAAGAAAGCCATTGATTGAGGATATCGAATTTTACGAAGACAAAGGAATTAAATACTTCATTAAAAATCCAGAGAAATTCCGTGACAAGCGTGTGGTTATCGCTGGAGGTGGTGATTCAGCTCTAGATTGGAGTATCTTTTTGTCAAATGTAGCTTCAGAAGTGACTTTGATTCACCGTCGCAATGAGTTTCGTGGTGCTTTAGACTCGGTAGAAAAAGTACAAGAGCTTAAGTCTTCAGGTAAAATAAAAATGATTACGCCAGGTGAAGTAGTTGGCTTAAAAGGAGCTGAGCATCTTGAGGCAGTTGTAGTCGAGGAAAATGGAGCACAACGCACCATCGAAACCGATTATTTTATTCCGCTTTTTGGTCTTACGCCAAAGTTAGGTCCTATCGGCGACTGGGGATTAGAAATCGAAAAGAACGCCATCAAAGTAAACAACTCCTTAGATTACCAAACCAATATTCCTGGAATTTTCGCCATTGGTGACGTAAATACCTATCCAGGAAAATTAAAATTAATCTTGTGCGGATTCCACGAAGCCACATTAATGTGTCAAGCGGCCTACCAAATCATTAATCCAGGAAAGCGTTATGTGTTAAAATACACTACCGTTTCTGGTGTAGATGGTTTTGACGGAACTCGTAAAGAAGCTCCAAAAGCGGTTGTAAAAGCAATCGTGTAAATAAAGTTGCAGCGTCACAAAGGTTCTGAATTGCTAAGGTTGGTTAAAATCTTAGCAATTCAGAACCTTTTTTTATTTTAAAGTTTTGCAACAAACTAAGCTACAATCTTTAAAAAAAATACTTGCAATTGTTAGCGCTATGTCGTTCCTTTGCACTGTTCCTATATTTATTGAAAGTTATCACGAAAGGCGGAGGGAAAAGACCCAATGAAACCTTAGCAACCCTTTATTTTTAAAGAAGGTGCTACATTCTACTTTATACAACCAGTATCAAAGATAGATAACACAAGAATACTTCTACAGTATTTCTCAAACCTTTTCTTGACAACATATCGAATTTTTTAGAGCAGATTAATGGCGCTTTTCAGCCATGATCGTTCCTGCTGTTCGCTATATCTTTTTATTCGCCGAAAAAAGGCGAATAAAAAGGATGCCGCTGCCATCAGGGCTATAAAGAAAAATTGGGAACTTTTGGAAATACTAATCAAAAGTAAAAATCACCATTTCAAATTGTGATATACAAGAAATAAAAAGTTATGTCAAGCATTCACGAAGCCATTACAAAAAACATACTCATCCTTGATGGAGCTATGGGAACCATGTTGCAACGTTACAATTTCTCCGAAGAAGATTTTAGAGGAGAACGTTTCAAGGATTTTCCGCATTCGCTAAAAGGAAACAATGATTTATTGTCGCTCACGCAGCCACAAGCTATAAAAGACGTTCACGCCGCATATTTTGAAGCCGGAGCTGATATTGTTGAAACCAATACCTTCTCAGGAACCACCATCGGTATGGCCGATTACTATCTGGAAGAATATGTGTATGAATTGAACTATGAGTCGGCCAAAATAGCCCGCGAAGTAGCCGATGAATTTACCGCTAAAAATCCAGATAAACCTCGTTTTGTAGCGGGTTCCATTGGACCCACGAACAGAACAGCAAGCATGTCACCAGATGTAAACGATCCCGGTTACAGAGCTGTAACTTTTGATGATTTGCGCATTGCGTACAAGCAACAAGTAGAAGCGCTTATGGATGGTGGTTGCGATTTACTTTTGGTAGAAACTATTTTTGATACCTTAAATGCCAAAGCAGCACTTTTTGCCATTGAAGAAGTAAAAGACGAACGCAATCTTGATATTCCTATTATGGTCTCTGGTACGATAACCGATGCTTCCGGAAGAACACTTTCGGGACAAACCGTTGAGGCTTTTTTAGTTTCAGTATCGCACATACCGTTGTTGAGTGTAGGATTCAATTGCGCCCTCGGTGCCGATTTGCTCAAGCCGTATTTACAAACCTTGTCGCAAAACACGTCTTTCAACGTGTCGGCGCATCCTAATGCAGGTTTACCTAATGCCTTTGGAGAATACGACGAAACACCAGAACAGATGCAAGCTTTTATCAAAGAATATCTCGATGATAATTTGGTCAACATTATAGGCGGTTGTTGCGGAACAACACCAGCACACATCAAATTAATTGCCGATATCGCCAAGGAATACAAACCGAGGGTTTCGACCGCGGTGATGTAATGTTAAGATAATTTAGTTTATTAAAAAATGGAGGAAAAGACTATTGATAATTTTAAGAATTTGAAATGGATACTGCTATGTTCTCTTACCTTGGCAATAATATATATTTTATTTGATATCTCGAGAAAAACAAAGTTTGATACCTACAAAGAAACATTTAAGGGCGAAGCAATTGGTTTAACAACGAAGTTTAAAAAGGTCGGTAGACAAAGATTATTAATCTATTGCTTTTATGTGGATGGTAAGTTTATCTCTCAGAGAAATACGATGGGAGGAGATGAAATTTTAAATAAGTTTTACAAAGTGAAGTATGATTTAAATAATCCGAAAGGGAATTATATTTTTTTAGATAAAGAATTGAAGCCCGATTCCCTTACTCTTGTTAAAAATGGTTTTACTTGGACTAAATATTATGTATACGATGGAAATGTAACTAGTCGATATCTAGAAAAATCAAAATGGCAGTGATAGCGATTATGATATTTTATTCCAATGCATCTATTACGCAAGTCAAAGGAAGTATAGGTAAGTAAAATAGTTTTATTCAGCGATAAAACTTATTTAAAGTACAGCTTGCAATTTTGAGGAACGAACGCCCAAGTGATAGCGAACTGAATGAATAATCTTTATTATGTGAGCGACTTGTTTAGATTCTTCGTTCCTCAGAATGACAAAAATGAAGAATATAAAAAAATGAAGAATAAAGAAACGGAAGAATCAATATAAAAAAGAAGTGTGTTGTTAGCATAATGCCCGCGTGAGGGATAGTAGTGGAAAGCCCGCTGGTCAATGGAGTGCTAACGGAATTGATTGAGGACTTGAAACGAATAGCCCGACCCGACTTTTTTTGGAGGGACACGCCCAAAAATGAATTGAAATAAAATGGTAAGGTTTCGAAAACTTTGCAATAAATAAAAAAATAAAAACTCAGTCTAAGTTTCTTAGTAACGGAGTAACTCAAAATAAAGAAATGGCAGAAAAAAGAAGAAACCTAGTATTATCAGGATTAGAACCCTTAATCATTACGCCGGAAAGTGTATTTGTGAATGTAGGGGAACGAACCAATGTGACGGGTTCGAGAAAATTTCTTCGATTGATTAAGGAAGAAAAATACGATGACGCGCTTGATATTGCGCGCCAGCAAGTAGAAGGCGGTGCACAAATCATCGATATCAATATGGATGAAGGAATGCTTGATGGCGCATATGCGATGACAAAATTCCTGAATTTAATTGCGGCTGAACCGGATATTTCGCGTGTGCCGATTATGATTGACAGCTCAAAATGGGAAATCATTGAGGCCGGTTTGAAAGTCGTACAAGGGAAATGTGTAGTGAATTCGATTTCGTTGAAAGAAGGCGAAGAAGCTTTTATTCACCATGCTAAATTGATCAAGCGTTACGGAGCGGCGGTAATTGTGATGGCTTTTGACGAAGTGGGTCAGGCGGATAATTACGAAAGGCGTGTTGAAATTTGTCAGCGTTCGTATGATATTTTGGTGGGAATTGGATTTCCGCCGCAAGATATCATCTTCGATTTGAATATTTTTCCAGTAGCAACAGGTATGGAAGAGCACCGCTTGAATGCGTTGGATTTCTTTAGAGGAACCAAGTGGGTTCGCGAAAATTTACCACACGCTCACATCAGTGGTGGGGTGAGTAACGTTTCGTTTTCATTTAGAGGGAACGACACGGTTCGGGAAGCGATGCACTCGGTTTTCTTGTACCACGCCATTCAAAACGGAATGACAATGGGGATTGTAAACCCAGAAATGTTGACTATTTATGACGATATTCCAAAGGATTTATTGGAACATGTTGAAGATGTGATTCTGGATCGTCGCGACGATGCGACTGAGCGTTTGCTTGATTTTGCCGAGAATGTAAAAGGAGATGGTACAAAAACCAATGAAGCAGTAGTTCAAGAATGGCGTTCAGGAACCGTTCAAGAAAGAATCACGCACTCATTAGTAAAAGGAGTGGATGCGTTTATTGAAGAAGATGTTGAAGAAGCGCGGCAAGCTGCTACAAAACCCATTGAGGTGATCGAAATCAACTTGATGACGGGAATGAATGTTGTGGGTGATTTGTTTGGTTCGGGTAAAATGTTTTTGCCACAAGTGGTGAAATCGGCACGTGTGATGAAAAAAGCAGTAGCTTATCTTTTGCCGTTTATTGAAGCGGCAAAGCAAGTTGGGGACAAATCTGGGAACGGAAAAATCCTGATGGCTACCGTAAAAGGTGATGTTCATGATATTGGAAAAAATATAGTTTCGGTGGTACTGGCTTGTAATAATTATGAGATTGTCGATTTAGGTGTAATGGTGCCTCCAGAAAAAATCATTGCTGCAGCTATTGAGCACGAAGTAGATATTATTGGATTGAGTGGATTAATTACGCCATCTCTTGACGAAATGGTGTATCTCGCTAAGGAATTGGATAAAAGAGGATTGAAAATTCCAGTCATGATTGGCGGTGCTACAACTTCGCGTGCGCATACAGCCGTGAAAATTGCGCCTCAATACAGCCAAACGGTAATTCACGTTAACGATGCATCGAGAGCGGTAACGGTAGCGGGTAATTTATTGGATCACAACCGAAAAATATATGCAAGTGATATTCGTGCCGAATACGATGCGTTTAGAGAAACGTTTTTGAATCGTTCCCGCGACAAGAATTTCTTGACCATTGAGCAAGCCCGAAAGAATAAATTGCAATTGGATTGGGATAATTTTACGCCCGTGAAACCTAAAGTAATTGGCAAGCAAATCGTAGAAGTAGATTTAGAAACTTTAGTACCATATATCGATTGGACGCCGTTTTTTAGAACTTGGGAATTGTTTGGAAAATATCCAGCTATTTTAACTGATGAGGTAGTAGGCGAACAAGCGACTTCGGTTTTTGCGGATGCACAAGCAATGTTGAAAGTGATTTTGGAGGAGAAAAAGTTAACAGCGAAAGGCGTTTACGGAATTTTTCCGGCGAATCAAATCAATGATGATGATATTGAGTTGCAACCAATAACCGATAACTCACAACCGATAACTTTTTTAACCCTTCGCCAACAATCTCAAAAAACCAAAGGTGCGCCTAACATCGCTTTGTCTGATTTTATTGCGCCAAAAGAAAGTGGGAAAGTGGATTATATGGGAGCTTTTTGTGTAACCACTGGTTTTGGTGTGGACGAATGGGCGGCAGAATTTGAAAAGGATTTAGATGATTATAATTCGATTATGGTGAAAGCGCTTGCTGATCGTTTCGCAGAGGCTTTTGCTGAATATTTGCACGAGAAAGTGCGTAAAGAATTTTGGGGTTATGCCGCAAACGAAGATTTATCTACCGAAGATATGATTGATGAGGTTTATAAAGGAATTCGACCAGCACCAGGATATCCAGCTTGTCCGGATCATTTAGAGAAACCCACGATTTGGAAGTTATTAAATGTTGCGGAAGAAATTGGAGTAACCTTAACCGAAAGTATGGCTATGTGGCCGGCTTCATCAGTATCGGGTTATTACTTTGGGAATCCAGAAAGTAAGTATTTTGGACTCGGAAAAATTAAAGAAGACCAAGTAATTGACTACGCCAAACGAAGAAATGTTTCGACCGATGTAGCCATGAAATGGTTGAACCCGAATATAGCAGACTAATTTAGTCATAAAGTCAAAAGTCATAAAGTCTAAAACAGACTTGGCTTTCGACTTTTGACTCTCAAACTTTAAGACTTAAAATGAAAGTAACACAACATATAGAAAAAGCAAAAGGAGAAACTTTGTTTTCATTTGAAATTATCCCTCCTCAAAAAGGGAAAAGTATTCAAGAATTGTATGACAACATTGACCCGCTGATGGAGTTCAAACCGCCATTTATTGATGTGACTACCTCACGTGAGGAGTTTATTTATGTGGATAAAGGCAATGGTTTATTGGATAAAAAGCTAACCAGAATGCGACCAGGAACCCTTGGAATTTGCGCTTCGATAACACACAAATACAACGTAGATACGGTGCCTCATGTATTGTGCGGTGGTTTTACCAAAGAAGAAACAGAGTACTTACTAGTAGATTGTCATTATCTGGGCATCAATAATGTGATGGCGTTGCGTGGTGATGCTATGAAGGACGAACAATCCTTTGTTCCAAAAGTGGGAGGTAATCACTTTGCTATTGATCTAGTGCAGCAAATCAAATTATTGAACGAAGGCAAGTATTTGCATGAAGTGATGCATGTGGATAATAAGGCTGATTTTTGTATTGGTGTGGCTGGATATCCTGAAAAACATTTGGAATCTCCATCCTTACTGTCCGATTTGAAAAGGTTAAAAGAAAAAGTGGATGCGGGTGCTGATTATGTGGTGACACAAATGTTTTTTGATAATGCTAAATATTTTGAATTTGTTGCCAAAGCCAGAGAAATGGGAATTACAGTACCTATTATTCCGGGCATTAAGCCACTGGCGGTACAAAGGCATTTGCAAATTTTGCCGCAAATATTCCGAATTGATTTGCCAGAAGATTTAATTGATGCAGTAGACAAATGCAAAACAAATGCCGATGTGAAACAAGTGGGAATTGAATGGGCTATTCAGCAATCCCGCGAACTAAAGGCTGCAGGAGTTCCTGTTTTGCATTATTATTCGATGGGTAAATCAGAAAATATTCGCCAAATTGCGAGTCAACTTTTTTAGCAATTTATTCTTTATAGTTTAAAAGCTTCCAGTTCGCCTTGGAGAACTGGAAGCTTTTTTTATAATTTGTATTTTATTCGAGAATATAACTGAACACTGCCAACTATTTCGTAATCTCTCTAAACACCGCTTCTAAATTTTTATTCTTTTGATTGAGTTGTAAAGTTTTCAAACCATTGTTTTGAGCAAAATCAAAGACTACAGAACGCATGTCTTTATCTGATTTAAAAGTCAGTTCCCACATCATATCGTGAACATTTACATACGAAACAAGATTTTCAATTTTAGAAATCAATTGTTCCTCGACTTGAAAATCAAATTCCACTTCAATGACTTGTTCTTTATCTTCAGAAATTAAGTTGTCTAGTTTTTTATCAGTAACAATTTTTCCATTGTTGATGATGATTACGCGATCACAAATTGCCTCAACCTCTTGCATAATGTGTGTAGAAAGAAAAACAGTCTTGTCTTTTCCCACGTTTTTAATTACGTTTCTAATCTCCATCAACTGATTCGGATCTAAACCAGTTGTAGGCTCATCCAGGATTAAAACATCAGGATTATGCAGTAACGCATTGGCCAATCCCACACGCTGGCGGTACCCTTTAGAGAGTTGGCCTATTTTTTTGTGGCTTTCGGTACTTAAACCAGTCAATTGAATTACCTCTTCGATTCGAGATTTGGCAACTTTGTACACATCAGCGTTAAAGGCTAAATATTCACGAACATACAAATCCAAATACAACGGATTGTGCTCCGGCAAGTACCCAATAGAAAGTTGTACGGCTTTTGGATTGGTGTTTACATCCTGCCCGTTTACCGTGGCAGTTCCTTCATCAGCGGTAATGTAGGTAGTTAAAATTTTCATCAAAGTCGATTTTCCAGCTCCATTTGGACCTAAAAAACCAACAATTTCTCCTTTGTTAATTGAAAATGAAATGTTATCTAATGCTTTTTGAGCACCGTAGCTTTTGGAAATGTTATTTACTGCTATTGACATGATGAATTATTTGTTGCAAAAGTAAACAGAAAATGAATGGATTTGTTGTTCGATTGCCTACTAATTCATGAATAATTTTTTCACGAATAGTTGCGAGTACTTCTATTCGAAATGATAAAAAAGTAGCATTGTGATTGCACCGCTATCATTTAGATTTCTATATTTACTAAAAATAGCTCAAAAGACACATGAAAGACATAGGATCAGGAGGTTTCTTGAAAAATTACAAAAGTATTATGTTGCTTCTTGGTGGTATCCTTGCAGGAAGTATATTAGGTTTGGTTTTTGGTAAAGAGGTGGAGGTTTTGAAACCTTTGGGAGACATTTTTCTAAATTTGTTGTTTACGGCTATCATTCCATTAGTGTTTTTTACCATATCGGCATCAATTGCTACTTTAGAAAAAACCGAAAAACTAGGAAAGTTATTCTTAATCGTAATTGGAGTCTTTTTGTTTACGGTCTTGGTTTCTGCAATCCTTATGGTAGTTGGAGTTTTGATTTTTCCAATCCATCAAGATATTATCATTTCTAAAATTCCGTTAGAAATTGTAGCCGAAAATAGTACTGGCTCCCAGATAACCCAATTGCTAACCACAGGAGATTTTTATGAATTGTTGTCCCGGAAAAACATGTTGGCACTCATTCTTTTTTCCTTTTTAGTAGGCTTTGCCAGCTTACAATCTGGTGAAAAAGGCAATGATTTCAGTAGGTTTTTACAATCTGGTAACGAAGTAATGAAACAATTGCTTCACATTATTATGCAAACAGCGCCTGTAGGTTTAGGTGCCTATTTTGCTTATCAGGTGGGTATTTTTGGTCCGCAATTGTTTGGTGCTTATGCCAAGCCGCTAGGGCTTTATTATGCTGTTTGTGCTTTTTACTTCATCGTATTCTTTAGTTTGTATGCCTACATGGCGGGTGGCAAATTAGGGTTTAAAGTGTTTTGGAAAAACAACATAACACCTTCGTTAACAGCCATTGGTACGTGCAGTAGTATTGCTACCATTCCTGCCAATCTTGACGGTGCCGAAAAAATGAATATTCCTGCTCACATTAGGAATGTCGTTATTCCATTGGGTGCACCCTTGCATAAAGATGGTTCGAGTATGTCCTCCATTATCAAGATAGCCGTTATTTTTGCCATGTTTGGTAAGGATTTTACGGATCCAATTACGATTCTCACCGCTTTGGGAATTACAGTTGTGGTTTCTGTTGTAGAGGGCGGAATTCCTAATGGCGGCTACATAGGCGAAATCCTAGCCATAACAGTTTATGGTTTCCCTATGGAACAAGCTTTGCCAGCAGCAATGATTATTGGAACTTTGGTGGATCCAATGGCAACTTTATTAAATGCTAATGGAGATTTGATTTCGGCAATGTTAGTGGCAAGAATTGCTGAAGGGAAAAAGTGGCTTTCTGAAAAAGTTCTAGTGTAAATCACTTTCAATATTGTGTGTTGCAGCATTACTAAGGCTTGTTTTTACCTTACAATGCAAGAATTACCGTTGTATGAATGGTATTTTTAAAGCCTTTTTTTAAACATTACATAATTAATAACCAACTTTTTAGCGAATCTCTTTTTTGTGACATAAAATCAACTTTTTTTTGGGTGCAGTAAAAAAATATGTATATATTCGCAAAGTAATAAATACAAAAAAAGACAACATCATGTTGAATAACCGATTTTATTTTAGCAACTCTTATTTTTTCTTCTGGAAGGTAGAAAGGGATTGTTGTATGGTTATTTAATTAAAAATTAAATTAATATTATAGATATACAATCCCGATGCAAATCGGGATTTTTTTTTGCTTAAAAGTGTGTAAAATGAATACAATAATAGGAATACAAGGCATTACGGGCTCGTTTCATCATCAAGTGGCACAAGAATATTTCAATCATGAATTTGTTCTTGACGAGTGTTTGTCTTTTGAGGAATTGGTAGACAGCTTGTTAGCAGGCAAGTCAGAGCAAGCAATTATGGCCATCGAAAACTCTATTGCGGGTCCAATTATTCCCAATTATGCCTTAATTGACAAGAATAATTTACACATAATTGGTGAGCATTATTTGAATATTCATCAAAATTTAATGGCGTTGAAAGGTCAAAAAATTGAAGATATTCTCGAAGTACATTCGCATCCGATGGCATTATTACAATGTATGGATTTCTTGAAAAAATATCCCAATATCAAATTGGTTGAGGATAAAGATACTGCTGAGACAGCACGAAGAATTCAAGAAAAACAACTGAAAGGAATAGCGGCAATTGCAAGTAAAACAGCTTCGGAAATGTATGATTTGGAAATTATTGCACCAGAAATCCAGACGATTAAGAACAACATGACGCGCTTTGTGATTATCAAAAAAGAAAATTCATTTGTTCCTGAAAGTGAAATTAACAGAGCATCGATAAAATTTGAACTGGATCACAAACGCGGGAGTTTAGCAGCAGTTTTAAACGTAATGAGTGATTGTAAATTGAATTTAACTAAGATTCAATCTTTGCCCAAAATTGAAACACCATGGAAATATTCCTTTTTTGTGGATGTCACATTTGAGAAATACGAAGATTATGCTAAAGCAAAATCGTTATTGAATATTATGGCCGAATACTTTAAAGTCTTGGGCGAATACAAGAATACTAAAATATAAAGAGCCTCGAGTTACCAAGTTACACAGATATAAAAATTTACACATGATTACCACAGCAAAGCGTCTCCATATTATTGAAGAATACTATTTCTCCTCCAAATTGAGAGAAGTAAGGCAACTTGCAGCCGAAGGCAAACCCATCATTAATATGGGAATTGGCAGTCCAGATTTACAACCGGCGCCTGCAATTGTAGCTGCAATTGTAGCTGCGATGCGAGATGAAAACGCACATCAATACCAGAGTTATCAAGGTTTACCAGAGTTGCGCGAGGGCATGGCTGCTTTTTATGCCAAAAATTATGGTGTAACACTCAACCCTATAACAGAAATTTTGCCTTTGATGGGTTCTAAGGAAGGAATTATGCACATTTCGCTGGCATTTTTGAATGAAGGCGATCATGTTTTGATTCCGAATCCAGGTTATCCTACGTACACATCAGTGACCAATTTAGTTGGAGCGGTTCCAGTATATTATGATTTGAAAGAAGGAAACCAGTGGGAGCCGGACTTTGAAGCTTTGGAGCAATTGGATTTAACCAAGGTAAAAATCATGTGGATTGGCTATCCGCACATGCCAACGGGAGCTCGTGGTAGCTTAGAATTGTTTGAAAAATTAGTCGCTTTTGCTGTAAAACATGAAATTTTATTGGTGAACGACAATCCATATAGTTTTGTTTTGAATGACAAGCCGATGAGTTTGTTGCAAGTAGAAGGAGCAAAGGATGTAGCTTTAGAACTGAATTCTTTGAGTAAAACTTTTAACATGGCGGGTTGGAGAGTAGGAATGGTGTTAGGAAACGCCAATGCTATTGATGCGGTTTTGAAAGTAAAAAGCAATATGGATAGCGGCATGTTTTACGGAATTCAAAAAGGAGCTGTTGAAGCTTTAAAAAGTGATAAGGCTTGGTTTGATGCTATGAATGAAATCTATAAAAAAAGACGAATTGTAACAGAGGAACTCGCTGAAAAATTGGGTTGTAAAGTGTATAAAGAAGGTGTTGGTTTATTTGTTTGGGCAAAGTTACCCGCTGGAGTTACATCAGCAGAGGTGTTTATTGATAAAATCTTGCATGAGAAATCAATTTTTATTACACCGGGAACTATTTTTGGGAGTAATGGAGAAGGGTACATTCGGTTTGCTTTGTGTGTTGAAGAAGAAAAAATTAGGGAAGCTATCAGTCGATTTTAGTAAGGACTTGATTAATCTTTCATGTCGTAGAGTTGAAAATAAAGATCATTTTAAGAAAAAAATGTTCTCGAGAACGAAATTCCTTAGCCCTGATAGTAGTGGAAATCCTTTGCTGCCGGTGTTCGGCAGGAAAGATTGCAACGGATAGCAGGATAAGCTTCGGATAAAAAACAGAAAAATGAAAGTATTTGTAATAGGCATAGGCTTGATAGGTGGTTCGATGGTGTTGGATATTAAAGATTTGTATCCTAATGCCACAATTTATGGGATTGACACCAATGAAAAGCATTTGGATCAGGCAATTGAATTGGGTGTTATTGATGAAATGGCAACATTTACAGATTTAATACATGCTGATTTTGTGATTGTTTCGGTTCCTGTAGATATAGCGCTCACGGTTGTACCACAAGTTTTGGAGTCAATAGGAGACCAAACGATTGTTTTTGAGGTGGGTTCGACAAAATTACCTATTTGTGAAGCTATAGCCAACCACGCCAAAAGGAGAAATTTTATAGCTACGCATCCTATTGCTGGAACGGAGTTTTCGGGACCATCGGCAGCGATAAAAGGGTTGTTTCAAGGCAAAACAAACATTATTTGTGAGGTAGAGAAAACGACTTTTAAATTACAAGAGCGCGCCTTGGCCTTGTTTCAAGAAATGGGAATGCGCATTCGGTACATGGATCCAAAATCACACGATAAACACATTGCGTATGTGTCGCATTTGTCCCACATCAGTGCTTTTATGTTAGGAAAAACAGTCATTGACAAGGAAAAACACGAGCAGGATATTTTTGATATGGCAGGTTCTGGTTTTGAAAGTACCGTGCGTCTCGCTAAAAGTTCGCCAGCGATGTGGACACCCATTTTTAAGCAAAATAGAAAGCAAGTCGTAAAAACTTTGAATGAATATATCTTGAATTTATCTAAATTTAAGGAGCTTTTAGAGAATGAGGATTACGAGGCGATTTACAATGAAATGGAAAGCGTAAATAAGATTAAAGAAATATTGAATGGCATGAAAGCCCCCTAACCCCCGAAGGGGGAACTAGAAAACAACTAAAAATAATTAACAACAATCATCCATTTTCGGCTCCCTTATTCGCCACGGCGAAAGGGCTGGGGTGGGGAAAAATTTAGAAAAGATGGAAAATAAAAAAGAAATGAGAAACTGGTTGGAAGCATTTAATTTGACCCACCCATTAGTGATAGCAGGGCCATGCAGTGCTGAAACCGAAGACCAAGTATTGAAAATTGCACATGAGTTAAAGGATTCAGATGTAAGTGTTTTTAGAGCAGGAATCTGGAAACCAAGAACGCGTCCGGGAGGATTTGAAGGAGTGGGCGAAATAGGTTTGAAGTGGTTGAAGAAAGCCAAAGAAGAAACAGGTTTGCTAATGGGAACTGAAGTAGCCAATGCTGCTCACGTGAAATTAGCTTTAGAATATGACATTGATGTGCTGTGGATAGGAGCTAGAACAACGGTAAACCCTTTTGCAGTTCAGGAAATTGCTGATGCATTAGCAGGAACAGATAAAATTGTTTTGGTAAAAAATCCTGTAAATCCAGATTTATCTTTGTGGTTAGGTGGAGTAGAACGTTTGTACAATGCAGGAATTGAGAAATTAGGAGTAATTCACAGAGGTTTCTCGACGTATGAGAAAACAAAATACCGCAATATTCCAGAATGGCAAATTGCTATTGAATTGCAAAATAAATTCCCTGATTTGCCATTAATTATAGATCCTTCGCACATTACTGGTGATCGCAAAATGATTTTAGAGGTAACGCAAGAAGCCTTAGATTTGAATTATGACGGAATGATTATTGAAACGCACATTGATCCAGATAATGCTTGGAGTGATGCCGCACAGCAAGTAACACCAGATGCATTGAAACAAATTTTTATTGATTTGAAAGTTCGTAAAATTGATGATGTATCAGATGATTTCACTCAAAAAATGAAAAAACTACGTGCTAACATTGACGTTTTAGATGCCACTTTGCTAGAGCTTTTAGGCAAACGTATGAAAGTAGCTGATGAAATTGGTGTGGTGAAAAAAGCAGCTAACGTAGCTGTTTTGCAAAACAACCGTTGGAACGAAATTTTAGGTAAAATGATTTTAGATGGAGAAACCAAAGGACTTTCAGAAGAATTTGTTTTAAAATTATTCAAGGCCATTCACCAAGAAAGTATCAGCCATCAAGATAAGGTGTTGAATGCTTAATTTTTTTTAGTATAAATAATAAAAACCTACAATTTACTTGTAGGTTTTTTTTGTAATATTGGTGCACCAATATTAAATTAAAAAAATATAATTTATGAAGCTTTCATTATTGCCTTTGAACCTTAGTTTTAAAACTCTTTTTGTTTTTATTTGTTTAATACTTACTGCACAGAGTTTCTCACAGGAAAAACAAATTTATGAATCCCCTAACATGGCAGCACTTATTGCAAACCACAAAACAGTGGCTATTTTGCCTGTAAACGCAACAATTGCCTACAAAAAATTGCCAAAGGGATATACTGAAGAATCAAGAAAAGAGGAAGAAAAAAGTATGAGTTTTCAAATGCAAAGTGGACTTTATACTTATTTGTTAAGAAAATCTTCAGATTTTACCGTAGAAGTTCAAGATGTTGAAAGAACAAATATGTTATTAAAAAAAGCAAATCAATATGAAAATTTTTCAGAAATTGCTCCTGAGGATTTAGCAAAAACATTAGGTGTTGATGCTGTTATTAAATGTTCTTACGCATATGAAAAAACTGGAAGTGAAGGCGTAGCAATTGTAAAAACACTACTAATAGGTTTTGGTACTGGAAAGGTTGCTACAGGAGGATTAACAATGCAAATTAATAATGGAACTGATGGAGGATTAGTGTGGAGATTTTATAAACAAATGGCTGAAGATGTTATGAGTTCACCAGCAGCTATGATGGAAAGAATGATGCGAAAAGTGGGGAGGAATTTTCCTTATCAAAAGTAAAATCAGTTTTTTAAAATTTATATCCCTTTGACATAATATAGTTAAAGGGATTTTTCTTTTAGGATAGTACAAAAAAACGCCAAATTTTATCCCGAAGTGTCGGGATAAACTTGAAACAAAATTTTACCTTTGCCCTATGACAGGAATCGTTTATAAATCTACAGGAAGTTGGTACACCGTAAAATCTGAACAAGGAGATTTTATAGAATGCCGTATGAAAGGGAAATTTCGGATTAAGGGAATAAAAAGTACCAATCCCATTGCAGTAGGCGATGTGGTAGATTATGAGCTTGAGGAAACTTCAGATGCAGTTACGGGTACCATTTTTAATATTCATGACAGAAAGAATTACATCGTACGCAAGTCGGTTAATTTATCGCATCAAATGCATATTATCGCGTCAAATATTGATCGTGTTTTTTTATTGATCACTGTGAACAATCCGCCAACAACATTTAACTTTATTGATCGATTTCTTGTAACTGCAGAGGCGTACGGAATAGAAACGGTCTTGGTGTTTAATAAAATTGACACTTTTGATGAGGAAACCTTAGACGAGCAATTGTACATGCAGCATGTGTACCAGCAAATAGGATATACTTGTTTGCGCGTATCCTCAACTGAAATGAAAGGAATTGAGGAATTAAAAGCCTTGATGATTGGTAAAGTTAGTATGTTCTCTGGACACTCCGGCGTGGGGAAATCTACATTGGTAAATGCTATGGAACCTGCGTTGCATTTGAAAACAAAAACTATTTCAGATGCCAGCAAGCAAGGACAGCATACCACAACTTTTGCTGAAATGTATGACTTGTCTTTTGGCGCCAGTATTATAGACACACCCGGAATCAAAGGATTTGGGATGGTAGATATGGAGCCGGCTGAAATTAGTGGTTATTTTCCCGAGTTTTTTAAATTGAAAGAGCAATGCAAGTTCAATAATTGTTTGCACAAAGAAGAGCCTAAGTGCGCCATAAAAGAAGCTTTAGATAGAGATGAAATTGCTTGGTCACGCTACAATAGTTATCTTAAAATTTTAGAAGGTGACGATGAACATTACCGCACCGATATGTACGACGAAGATAGAAAAGCAAGTGATAAAACGAGGGAGTAAAAGCGCCCTGACCCCCAAATGGGGAATTATAAAGATTCAAATATAAATTTATCGGGATATGAGATCAGAGTTTCTTTTTAAAATATTTAAGGTTCCCCCTTCGGGGGCTAGGGGGCTATGAAAGTAGTAATCCAAAGAGTTTCTCAAGCTTCAGTTACAATTGAAAATCAAATTGTAGCCAATATTCAAAAAGGATTGTTGGTCTTGGTTGGTATTGAAGATGCGGATACGCGTGAAGATAGCAGCTGGCTGAGTTCTAAAATCGTCAATCTCCGTATTTTTGGAGATGAAAACGATGTTATGAATCTTTCTATAAAAGATATCAGTGGAGATCTTATTGTGGTCTCTCAATTTACCCTTCATGCCTTGACCAAAAAAGGCAATCGCCCATCCTATATTAAAGCATCAAAGCCAGAAATAGCAGTTCCTCTGTATGAACAATTTGTAGCCCAAATAGAACAAGATCTCGGTAAAAAAATACAAACCGGAGTTTTTGGTGCCGACATGAAGGTACAACTCCTAAATGATGGCCCTGTAACTATTGTAATTGATAGTAAAAATAAAGAGTAATTACTTTGCTACTTCTTAGATTTAATATATTTTTGAGCACCACGAATATTATTTTCAAAACCAAAAAAAAAAGACTTTTTTTGTTAAGGTCTCTTATTTATCTAATTTTGGTTCACTTTCCCCCAACATTTATTCATCACAATGAAAATAACATCGCTTGTTTGTCTTTTATTTATTGCATTAACATTTCAAGTTTCAGCTCAAAAAAGAGAGTATGTTTCCCTCATTATTTCAGATAGCTTAAAAGAAAATGCTAATGCCGTGATTCGCTTAAATCAAATAGACATTGCTATCTCTTCACAACGAAACATGACCGTAAAGGAAAAAAGAGTGGTAACAGTATGTAACCAGAACGGGCTAAATGCAATACATGCAATTGAAAGTTATGATAAAAGAAAAACAGTAAAATCTATTGAAGCAGTTGTATATGATGCTTTTGGTAATGAAATTAAAAAAATAAAACGAAAAGATTTTAAAGATGAAAGCGCCTCTGGTGGAGGTACACTTTTTTCTGATGGCAGGTACTTAACCCTTGATTATACTCCTTCACAATACCCATTTACAATAGTTTATGAAAGTGAAATTGAGACATCAAATACTGCTTTTATTCCTTCCTGGTTTTTGATAACGGATTTTTATGTAAGTGTTGAAAAAAGTATTTTAAACGTAACGTTTCCCGCTGATCTTGGTTTTAGAAAGAAAGAATTTAATTTCGAAAATTTCAAGATCAGTAAAGAGAAAGAGACAGATACTCAACTATCTTATGTAGTCCGAAATATTCTAGCACAAAAACACGAAGACTATACCCCTGTTTCAAGAATATTTCCAAAGGTGATGATGGGGCTGGAACATTTTAATTTAGAAGGCGTTGATGGTAGTGCTAAAAACTGGAATGAGTATGGAAAGTGGTTTTCAGAAAATATTTTAAAAGGAACAGATATTCTTAATGAGGATACTAAGTCCAAAATAAAAACATTAGTAGGTGCTGAATCCGATCCTATTAAAAAGGCTAAAATAGTATATAAATTTGTTCAAGAAAAATCAAGATATGTAAGTGTTCAAGTGGGAATAGGTGGGTTTAAACCAATGCCTGCTAATGATGTAGACCGTTTAGGATATGGAGATTGCAAAGCTCTGTCTAATTATACAAGGGCTTTACTTGAGGTAGTTGGAGTACCGTCTTACTACACTGAACTTTATGGAGATAGCAATATTCGAGACATTGAAGCAGATTTTTTCTCTATTCAAGGCAATCATGCAATTTTGTGTATTCCTAACGGCCCTGAAAATATATTTCTTGAATGTACAAGTCAAACAGATCCTTTTGGTTTTCAAGCTAATTTTACCGATGACAGAGACGTAGTAGTTATGAAACCAGATGGAGGTCATATCATTCATACTAAAAAATATCAAGATAAGGACAACAGTCAGATCTCTAAAGGAAGTTACAGTATTGATGCTAATGGTGATTTTTTCGGTAAAGTAGAAATTGTATCTAGAGGTACACAATACCACCAAAAACAAGGAATTGAAAAGTTGTCAGCTATTGAAAAAGATGCACATTATAAAAATTATTGGAGTGTTATAAATAATTTGAAAATAGAGACAATAGATCTTGTAAACAATAAGGATAGCGTTCAATTTACTGAAAATGTAGCTTTTAGTTCAAGCAATTATACTAGTGTAATTGGTGGCAAAATGATGATGGTGTTAAACGCTTATAATCAATATTCAGGAAGTGTTAAACGGATTAGAAATCGTAAACATCCCTTTGAAATTCCAAGAGGATATATAGATGTAGATGAAATAGAAGTTCATTTACCGCCTGGCTTTTCGGTTGATTTTTTACCAAATGGTTTTGAATTAAATACTAAGTTTGGCGAATATAAAACGGAAATAATAATAAAAGATGTTTCTAAATTGATTTACAAACGCTCTTTGTTCTTGAAAAAAGGTTTGTATTCCAACAAGGAATACGAGGATTACCGATTGTTTATGGAGCAAATTTCCAGAAATGACAATGCTAAAATTATACTAACTAAAAACTAATCATAAAATGAAATTTAACCAACTTATCAGTGCATTGTTTCTGATTGCAATTGTTTTAAAAACAAATGCTCAGGAATTTAAATTAGGAAAAGTCTCCGTGGCAGAATTGGAGGAAAAGTCACATCCTCAAGATCCTTCCGCAGCTGCGGCTATTTTGTTTAAAAAAGGGGATGTTCGATTTGAATACAGTCAAGATAAAGGTTTTGAGATGGTTACTGTAGTCAAAACACGCGTCAAGATTTATAAAAAAGAAGGTTCCGATTGGGCAAATCAAGCGGTACAATATTATTTAGCAAGTAATGTAAAGGAAAGCGTTTTTTTTTCTGACGCAGTGACGTTTAATTTAATAGGAGGTAAAATAGAGAAAACTAAATTAAAAACTGAGGGTGAATTTGATGAAAAAATTAATAAATATTGGGGCAGAAAGAAGATAACAATGCCTAATGTTAAGGAGGGTTCGGTTATAGAATACGAATATACAATTAGATCGCCACGTGCAAGTGAATTGAAAGAATGGTTCTTTCAAACCAGTATTCCTGTCAATTATTCGGAATTTATAACTTATGTCCCGGAGTTTTACGTTTATAATCCGAATCCAAAAGGCTATATATTTCCTAAGGTTACCGTGGAAAAAAGTCAAAAATCCATAATAATAAGTAGTAAAGAAAGGTCAGGGATTTATACTACGAAAACTACCTTTTCTCAAGATAAAATAGATTATCAGGAAACAAAGACGACTTATTTAGCTAAAAATTTGCCCGCAATGAAAGAAGAGTCTTTTGTGAATAATATTGAAAATTATACGGCAAGTGTTACACATGAATTGGCTATGACTAAATTTCCAAATTCTATTCCTGAAATGTATTCTACAGATTGGAATTCGGTTGTAAAGACGATTTATAATTATGATGATTTTGGACCAGAATTAAATAAAACAGGTTATTTTGAACAAGATTTACAAGGTGTAATAGCGGGTTTAAACGCTCCCGAGGATAAAATCACTGCAATTCTACAATTTGTTAAAGCTACTGTAAAATGGGACGAGTATTATGGGTATTCTTGTAATGATGGTGTAAGGCAGGCTTATAATAAGAAATCAGGTAATGTTGCCGAAATAAACTTAATGTTAACAGCTATGCTGCGATATGCCGGTTTAACTGCAAATCCTGTTTTAGTTAGTACGCGTTCTAATGGGATAGCTCTATTTCCAAATAGAACTGCCTTTAATTATGTTATTGCTGCCGTTGAAGATGGTCAGAACCTAATTCTTTTAGATGCTACAGATGCTTTTTCTGCTCCTAATATATTGCCTATACGCGATTTAAATTGGGTGGGTAGGCTAATTCGAAAAGATGGAAGTTCCATAGAAGTAGATTTGATGCCACAGCAAACAGCAAATGATCTTATTTCTATGAATTATAGTGTCGATGAAAAAGGGGAGGTTTTAGGCAAGTTGAGACGTCAAAGAACAAATCATCATGCAATGTTATTTCGATCTTCATTTAAGGGAACTAAAGAAGATGCTTACTTGGAAAAATTTGAAAATGATAACAATAATATTGAAGTAAGTGAATATATAAGAACAAACGAAACAGATATTAAGTTACCTGTAGTTGAAACACTTTCTTTTAAAGGGGGCAATTTTAGCGAAAAAGTAGGTGATGCCATTTACATTAAACCATTGTTGTCTTTTACCACAAGTGTAAATCCTTTTAAGCAAGAAATTAGAGAATATCCAGTTGATTTTGCTTTTCCACTCATGGATAAATATGTTGTAAATATTCAAGTTCCTGATGGATTTAAGATAGATTCCTATCCTAAAACCGAGGTTGTTTCTATGCAAGATGGACTAGCCACCTTTAAATTTTTAACGAGTGCGACAGACAACTCAGTTCAAATATCATTTTTATACCAGATAAACGCTTCAATAATAGGAGCTGACTACTATCCTGCCTTAAAAGAGTTCTTTCAAAAGATGATAGATAAACAAAACGAAAAAATAGTTTTGAAAAAAGTTTAATGATTTTTGTTACCATAATTATTCGTTCTAATCTTTTATTGAGTTTATTTACCTTTGGAACAAAATAAGCTAATCATGAACATAAAAAACGCACAACTCGAAGTAGACACATGGATAAAAGAACATGGTGTTCGTTACTTTAACGAATTAACTAATATGGCTCAACTTACCGAAGAAGTAGGTGAAGTAGCCCGAATTATTGCCCGCCGTTACGGGGAACAGTCCGAAAAAGAAAGTGATAAGAACAAAGACCTAGGCGAAGAATTAGCAGATGTGGTGTTTGTAGTGTTGTGTTTAGCCAATCAAACGGGGATCGATTTACAAGCCGCCTTTGATAAAAAAATGGATCTAAAATCTGTTAGAGATAAAGACCGTCACAAAAACAATGAAAAACTAAAATAAATTGTCAATTGTAAATTATGAATTGTGAATGAGTAGTAGTAAATTGCGCATTTGGGTTATTTAATTCATAACTCATAATTTACAACTTATAATTACAAAAATGAATTTAAAAGTAACTACGAATTCACCTTTCACGATTGACGATGTACAATTAAACATAACAGGTTCCAAAAGCGAAACGAACCGCCTACTATTGTTGCAGGCTTTGTTTCCTACTATTACGCTCAACAACACCTCTAATTCTGATGATAGCGAGGTGATGCAAAAAGCCTTGAAAGGCAATGCAGAAATAGTTGATATTCATCATGCAGGAACGGCCATGAGATTCTTGACGGCTTATTATGCAGTACATGAAGGTCATGAGGTAATACTGACCGGTTCTCAACGCATGACGGAACGGCCAATACAAGTTTTGGTCGAAGCGCTACAACAGTTAGGAGCCGAAATAACATACGAGAAAGAAGTAGGTTATCCGCCCATCAAAATCAGTGGTCAAAAAATAACGGTCTCAAAAGTGTCTATCCCGGCTAATGTAAGTAGTCAGTATATTTCTGCTTTGTTATTGGTGGCACCAAAACTAGAGAACGGAATCGAAATTACATTGGTAGGTGAAATCACCTCCGTTCCCTACATCAAAATGACATTAGCGTTATTGCATGATTTAGAGGTCAAAACTAAGTTCGAAGGCAATGTAATTACCGTTTATCCTAAGAAAGAAGTAGCTGTAAAGTCTATGACAGTCGAATCTGATTGGAGTTCGGCATCCTATTTCTTCAGTCTAGTAGCACTTTCCAGTAAGGCTTCAATAACCTTAAAAAGTTACAAACAAGATAGTCTTCAAGGTGATTCAGCTTTGGTCGAAATTTACAAAGAACTTGGAGTTGTTACCCATTTTAACGGGGACCAGATGACCTTGAGCAAGCAACCTGATTTTAAGTTGTCAGAACAAATCAATTTCGAATTAAACAACACTCCTGATATAGCTCAAACCATTGTTGTTACCTGTCTTGGTTTAGGAATTGGCTGTCACCTTACGGGGCTTCATACCTTAAAAATTAAAGAAACAGATAGGCTAGAAGCACTGCGAATTGAATTAACAAAATTAGGAGCAACTATTTCAGTAACACAAGATAGTTTAACGCTTATAGCAACAAAGGAATGTATCCCAAATGTAGCTATAGCCACTTATAATGATCACCGCATGGCAATGGCATTTGCTCCGCTTGCCATAAAGGTTCCCATAATTATTGAAAATGCCGAAGTAGTTTCAAAATCATATCCTGATTTTTGGGATGATTTAAGAACCATTGGGTTGCAGTGTCAAGATGAAATAGCCCTCTAAGTGCCCGCTAAACAACGACTTTTAAAAATAAACCCTAAAACACTTGACAACGCCTCTCTCACAATCGTATATTTGCACACGATTTATAAACAGCATCTCACAAAGAGAAACGCTATAAATCATAACATATAACTTTTTCAAATGAAATTATCACATTTTCAATTCGATTTACCAAAAGAACTTCTTGCAGAATATCCTGCCGAAAACAGAGACGAAGCACGTTTAATGGTTATTGACCGTAAAAAACAAACCATAGAACACAAAATGTTCAAAGATGTTATTGATTATTTTGACGAAGGCGATGTCTTAATTTTAAATAATACTAAAGTTTTTCCAGCTCGTTTATACGGAAATAAAGAAAAAACTGGAGCAAGAATTGAAGTGTTTTTATTGAGAGAATTAAACTCTGAGCAAAGACTTTGGGATGTTCTTGTTGATCCAGCGCGTAAAATTAGAATTGGAAACAAACTATATTTTGGTGACGATGACTCTCTAGTTGCTGAGGTTATTGACAATACTACTTCTCGTGGTAGAACCCTACGTTTTTTATATGACGGTTCATACGAGGAATTCCGTAATAAATTAACAGAACTTGGTGAAACTCCAATCCCTAAATACATTTCTAGAGATGTAACTCCAGAGGATGCAGAGCGTTATCAAACTATTTATGCAAAAGAAGAAGGTTCTGTTGCAGCACCTACAGCTGGTTTGCATTTCTCTAAACATTTATTGAAAAAACTAGAAATAAAAGGAATTAATTTTGCTGAGGTTACGCTTCACGTAGGCTTAGGAACTTTTAATCCTGTTGAGGTTGAAGATTTATCGAAACACAAAATGGATTCTGAAGAATTAAAAATTACTCAAGGAGCCTGTGATATCGTAAACGCAGCCAAAGCTAAAAGGAAACGTATATGTTGCGTAGGGACAACTTCTATGCGCGCTGTAGAAAGTTCTGTTTCATCACAAAACACACTTAATCCGTTTGACGGATGGACAAATAAATTTGTTTTTCCACCGCACGATTTTGCTATCCCAACGTGTATGATCACTAATTTTCATACTCCAAAATCAACTTTATTAATGATGATTTCTGCTTTTTGTGGTCACGATTTAATGAAGAGAGCGTATGCTGAAGCAATCGAGGAGAAATATAAATTTTACTCTTACGGTGACGCCATGTTGATTTTATAATACAACAAAATCATATCATAAGTATTAAATCTCGTCATTCGTGGCGAGATTTTTTTTGGTGTGACCCTCCCAGAAAAAGGTCGGGTCGGGTTTTACGCTATATCTTTATTTTCTTAAAGAAAGAAAATAAAGGATGCCGCTACAACCCCTCACACAAACTCGTCCGTCAATCTCGATCCTCTTCTATCAGGATTTTTAAGGATAAAGCCCGGTTCATTATCTCGTTTTTGGGATTTCAAGAAGTTCCTAATTCGTTTAAACACTTGCTACTATCGCTGCATTTTTTGTACATTTACAAATCTAAACTGAACGTATGAAATTTCAAAATACCCTTGAATTTGCAAGGCAACTAGATATTCAAGATCCTTTAAATAAATACCAAGAGGAATTTATTTTTCCTCAAGTAAACGGAAAAAAAGTAATTTATTTTACCGGAAATTCACTTGGTTTACAACCCAAACGCACCAAAGCTTTTGTAGACGAAGTAATGGATGATTGGGCAAACCTAGCTGTAGAAGGACATTTTTATAGTGATAAACCTTGGTGGGATTACCACGAACGTTTTGCTAGTCCGTTGAGTAAAATTGTTGGAGCACTTCCTACAGAGGTCACCGTGATGAATACCTTGACCGTGAACCTTCATTTATTGATGGTTTCTTTTTACCAACCTACAAAAACCAGATTCAAAATTATTTGTGAGGAGAAAGCATTTCCTTCAGATCAATATATGTTTCAAAGCCAAGTTGATTTTCATTCAAGATCGGTAGGCTTTGATCCCAATGAAGCATTAGTAGAAATTAAAAGACGCGAAGGCGAACATAACATCCGTCTTGAAGATGTGTTAGCAAAAATAGAAGAAGTAGGCGATGAGTTGGCTTTGGTTCTCATTGGTGGAGTCAATTATTACACCGGCCAAGTTTTTGACATGAAAACGATAACTGCTGCAGGGCACAAAGCAGGTGCTTATGTAGGATGGGATTTGGCACATGCTGCAGGAAATGTAAAGCTAGAATTGCACAATTGGAATGTAGACTTTGCTTCATGGTGCAGTTATAAATACATGAATTCAGGACCAGGGAATGCATCAGGTTGTTTTATTCATGAAAAACATCATAACAATAGTGAGCTTCCTAGATTTGCAGGATGGTGGGGACATAACAAAGAACGTCGTTTTAAGATGGAACAAACTTTTGATCCCGTTCATGGTGCCGATGGTTGGCAAATAAGTAATTTACCCATATTGTCATTAGCTCCTTATTTGGCATCAGTGACTATGTTTGACGAAGTAGGAATGGATGCTCTAATTCAAAAAAGAGATAGTATCACATCGTATTTAGAGTTTATTTTACATGAAATCGATAAAGAAGTTGAGAGTACTTTTGAAATCATAACTCCTCAAAATCCTTTAGAAAGAGCTTCTCAACTTTCTGTCTTACTGCATGGTGAAGGACGCAGTTTGTTTGATTATTTAATGAAAAATGGAGTGATTACAGATTGGCGCGAACCTAATGTGATTCGTTTAGCACCAGTGCCTTTGTATACCTCTTACGTAGATATGTATGACTTTGGTCAAGTTTTAAAAAAAGGAATTCTAGAAAATACGAACTCATAATTATGTAACTATTAATTTGAATTTCATAATAAATTTAAGTTTGGTACATCTCATCTTTGTACTATAAATTTAATATATCAAAATTATGAAAATAGTATACTTTATGCTACTTGCTATGGCGGTAGTTTCTTGTCAAAATCAAGGTAAAATGGATGTTGCAAAAGCTAAAGCAGCAACAGTTGATTCTATGAAAGTAGAAATAGAAAAGCAAAGAGTAATTGACTCTATGCAGCAAGTAATGGTGAAAATGGAAGAGGCTAAAGTCGAAACCCAAAAAGAAGTTGTTGTAGTTAATCAGCAAGCTCCTCAAGGGACTACAACTACAACTACCACAACTAAAAAGAAAGGTTGGAGTAGCACTGCGAAAGGAGCAGTTATTGGTGCAGGAGTTGGAGCAGCAACCGGAGCAATTATCAGTAAGAAAAAAGTTCAAGGAGCTATTATTGGCGGTGTTGCAGGTGCCGGAGTGGGTGCAGGAACAGGTGCCATTATTGACGGTAGTAAGAAAAACTAAATGTATTTTTAGATTTAAAAAAAAGGATTCTTTTCAATTGAAAAGAATCCTTTTTTTAATAAGCATCCATATTGTTTATAATCTCATTTGCTTTGAGCTTAATTTTGTATAAATCTTCGGGATCAATTTTTTTAAGAAGGTTGAGCATCATTCCCATACGCTGATTTCCTTTAAAGTATTCTTTCTTTTCGTCCAGAAAATTCCAGTACAGCGTATTAAATGGGCAGCCTTTATCTCCAAATTTTTCTTTTACATTATAATGGCATTTTGCACAATTGTTACTCATTTTATTGATATAACTCCCTGAGGAAACGTAAGGTTTTGTTGCAATAATTCCTCCATCTGCGTATTGTGACATACCTCTTGTATTAGGCATTTCTACCCATTCGATTGCATCAATATACACACCTAGATACCAATTGTCTACTTCGTCAGGATGAATTTGCGTTAACAAAGTAAAATTCCCAATCACCATGAGGCGCTGTATATGATGTGCATAGGCATCCTTCAAACTTTGATTAATGGCATGACTCATGCAATTCATTTTAGTTTGACCGGTCCAGAAAAAATTCGGAAGTATATTGGTGTTGTTTAAAGCATTCATTTTAGAATAGTTCGGCATTTCTTTCCAGTAAATTCCTCTTATGTATTCACGCCAACCTAAAATTTGCCGAACAAAACCTTCAACCTGTGAAATGGAAATGCTGGATTCATGTTCATGATAATATGCAACTACAGTTTCGATAACTTCTTTTGGCGAAAGCATTTTGCTGTTCATAGCAAACGATAAACGCGAATGAAACAGATATTTTTCATCTGTATGCATGGCGTCTTCGTAATCTCCAAAGTGGCGAAGCAAATTATCACAAAAATAATCAAGTTGCTCTAATGCTTGCACTCGGCTGGTAGGCCAGTCAAAGTTTTTCGGGTCAATTGTACCAAATGTATTGATGCCAGCTTTTTCAATTTGAGAGAGAAGCGCTTCAATATCGGTCCCAAATTTTTTTGCTGCAGGAACTGGAACTTCTCCTTTGTATTTTTTTCGATTATCAGCATCAAAGTTCCATTGATTACCAACTGGTGTTGAGCCATCCATTAGAACATGGTGTTGCTTGCGCATGTGTCGGTAAAAATTTTCCATCAACAATAACTTCTTACCTTCAAAAAAATCAGTCAACTCCTCTCGCTTGGTGTAAAAATGTTCCGTATCGAATGCTTGGGTCTCAATGGTAAGTTTTGAGCAAATCAATTTTAATTGCTGATCCAGACGGTATTCGTCAGGTAGTTGGTATTCAAATTTGGTAATGCCATATTTTTCAATACAAGAGGCAATCAGTTGATCTAAATTTTGAGGATTGTCCAAGGCTGTAATTTCAAAATAAATCACTTGATGCCCTTTGTCTTTAAGGTCTGTGTAAAAATGCCTCATGGATTGAAAAAATGCCACAACCTTCTGTATGTGGTGCTTCACATAATCTGTTTCTTGACGCATTTCGGCAAGTAAATAAATGGTAGTATCATCTTTTTCTTGAAACCAAGAGTGCGTCGCATTCAATTGATCACCAAGGATTAACCGTAGTTTATTCATTTTTATTTTTTGAAAAAGGAAGTAGTTGGAATTTCTTTACGTGCGTACTGGAAACGGTCCAATAATTTGGGTAAACAATATCCGTCTAAACCATTTATAGCCACAACATTTCCACAATCTATTTGCAACCAGCCATCTTTATGTTCTAATTCTTCTTGATAGAAGATATGTTCAATAGAAGCAATAACATGTATGGTGTCATTTTCTACAATATGATATTCATTAACATATTTACACAATAATTGTACTGGACTTCCCTTAACAAAAGGCGTAGAGATACCTTCTTTGAATTCCTCTTCAAGTGTTGTTTTGTCAAACTCAGAAACTCCTAATTCATAATTAGCTGAGGTATGATGCGCAGCTTCAATCATATCTGCTGTGATGTGATTTACTGTAAAGTAGCCAGTATCTTTAATGTTTTTGTACGTATCTCTTGGAACCGTAGTGGGGCGCATAATAAATCCAATCATCGCTGGATTACTCCCCAAGTGGGTTACGCTACTAAAAATAGCAACATTTGATTTTCCGTCAATAGATTTTGTCCCCAATAAATTTGCTGATTTATATCCTGTACACGAATTGATTAAGTTTAATCTTTCTATTTTTTCCATTTGAGAGATGATATCTCTTGAAATATGTTTCATAAGTTGCTTTATTTTCACACAAAGATACTTTTTGTTTAATTAATTACGAAATAAATTAAACAAAATATAAATAGGTTGTGTTGTTAAATTCGAGAGTACTCCTGTTATAATTATTTGTTTCATATCACTTCCAAATCCTATATATTTGTTTTTCAATTTATCCCATGATGAAAACACTAAAGAAAACTCTTTTTATTTTACTTGCTCTAATAGCTGTTTTAGCAGGTTCTATTTTTATCTATGCACTCTATTTAAAGCCTACATATGAGGGTGAGCTAGCGTTAAAAAACATTCAAAAAGAAACAACAGTTCATTTTGATGAATTTGGTATTCCTCATATCTATGCTGAAAATTCAAAAGATGCCATGGTTGCGTTAGGTTATCTACATGCACAAGATCGATTATGGCAAATGGAATTAATGCGCCGCATAGCTCCAGGCAGGTTGTCAGAAATCTTTGGATCAGTAGCGTTAAAAAATGATAAATTTTTTGCCGGCTTAGGGATTGAAGAAGCTTCAGCCAAAGCAATAGCAGCATTAGATAAAAATAGTCCAAGTTACCAACTGACAATGTCTTATCTTGATGGGATCAATCAGTATTTAGACGAGGGTAAAACGCCAATAGAGTTTAGTTTGATAGGTGTTAAGAAAGAGAAGTTTACTATAAAAGATGTCTATAATATTTTTGGATACATGTCTTTTAGTTTTGCAATGGCTCAAAAATCAGATCCTTTGTTAACAGATATTCGCAATAAATATGGTGCCGAATATCTTAAGGATTTAGGGATAAATGGTGAATTCAATACTACCAAAATAAAAAACGCATCCGAAAATCCTCAAGAGTATGCCGCTATATCTAAATCTATTGCGCAACTTTTAGACAAATCACCTGTGTCTCCTTTTATAGGAAGTAACAGTTGGGTGATTGCACCTAAGAAAACTAAAAACGGAAAAGTTATTTTTGCTAATGATCCTCATATTGGGTTTTCGCAACCGGGCACGTGGTATGAAGCTCATATTGTAGTGCCAGATTTTGAATTGTATGGTTGTTATCTAGCAGGAACACCCTATCCTTTATTAGGACACAATAGAGATTATGCTTATGGATTAACCATGTTTGAAAATGATGATATCGATTTGTATCAAGAACAATCTAATCCTAAGAATGATAAAGAGTATAAAACTCCTAGTGGTTATGGGACATATGAAATTAGAAAAAAAACAATAAAAATTAAAGACTCCACAGATTGTGTTTTGAGCGTAAAAATATCACGACATGGACCTATAATGAATAACTTGATGGATGGCTTAGAGCCTAATAAGCCTGTTGCTTTGTCTTGGATTTATATCCAACAACCCATCAATATTCTAGACGCGGTTTATTCTCTTTCACATGCAAAAAGCAAAGCTGATTTTAGAAAAGGGGTAGCATTAATAGCAGCTCCAGGATTAAATGTAATGTACGGCGATGCTAAAGGAAATGTGGCATGGTGGGCTACGGGTAAGTTGTACAAGCATAATAAAGGAGTAAATCCAAACTTCATCTTAGACGGAGCTTCTGGAAAAGATGATATTGTTTCTTTTTTGGATTTTTCCAAAAATCCTTCGGCAGTAAACCCAAGATGGAATTACGTTTATTCAGCAAATAATCAGCCGGAACCTATAGATGGATTTAATTATCCTGGATATTATTTACCAGAAGATCGCGCCAAAAGAATTTCTCAATTATTAGATGCTAATTCCTCTTGGGATAAGGAAGCTGTTGGAAATATGATTTTTGATAACGTTTCATCGGTTGCGCCAAATGTAGTCAAGGAGTTGATTGCAAATTGTAGTTCTAAAGCACTTTCGGGTACTCAAAAACAAGTAATTTCTATTTTAAAAGATTGGAAAGGCTCTAATAATCTGGATGATGTAGCTCCTACAATCTACAACAAATGGATCTTTCAATATATGAAAAACACTTTTGAAGATGAGTTAGGAAAGGAAAAGTTTGAAATGTTCCTAGGCACCCATGTCATGAAACAGACTATTGCGAATCAAATACAAAATAAAAATTCTGTTTGGTGGGATAACATCAATACTAAAAACAATAAAGAAACCAGAGCAAATATAGTGTTGCAGTCATTTAAGGAGGCTATATCAGAGCTTGAAAAACAATTAGGCCCAGATGTATTGGCTTGGACTTGGAACAGAGTACATACTTTAGAACATCAACATCCTTTGAGTAAAGTCGCAATTTTGAAAAATATTTTCAATGTGGGTCCTTTTGAGGTATCAGGTTCTAGTGAAGTTATAAATAATTTGTTCTTTAGTTTTAGTGGTAGCGGTGAATATCAAGTAAAAGGCGGGCCTTCTACACGAAGAGTAATTGATTTTTCGGATATTGAAAACAGTTTGAGCATTTTGCCTACTGGACAATCAGGGAATCCCATGAGTGCCCATTATGATGACCAAGCAGAGTTGTACAATACAGGTAAATTTAGGAGGATGCTTTTAAATAAAGAGGAAATTCAAAGGACTTCTACTAAATTAACTTTCAAGCCCAGTAAATAATGTCACTTTTTAAAGAGCTTCCGCTAATTAATGACTAGTTTTGCTTAACATATCATGAAAATAATGCAAACACCTCAAAAAATTGCCGTAGTAGGTTCAGGTTTAGTAGGAACACTATTGGCGATATATCTAAAAAAATTAGGTCATACGGTTCACGTGTACGATAGAAGTCCTGATATTCGAAATATTCAATTTTCAGGTCGATCTATCAACTTGGTAATGTCTAATAGAGGATGGAAAACATTAGAAGATATAGGGCTTGATGATGAAATTCGTGCTATTGGTATTCCCGTAGACAAACGCGGGATACATTTGCAAGACGGAACTTATGTGACCCAAAATTACGGAAAAGAAGGGGAGGCCATTTTTTCACTTTCAAGAGGAATCTTAAATCGTAAAATGATTGATCTTGCTGAAAAAGAAGGCGTTGAATTCTTTTTTAACCAAAAAATATGGGACGTTACCTTGAGTGACGCTACGTTACACATAGGTGAAACGGAGCGTGGGGAGTGGACAGAAGTTAAATTTGATAAAGTTTTTGGAGCTGATGGTGCTTTTTCACGCATTAGGCATAAAATGCAACGTCAATCGATGTTCAATTATTCTCAAGAGTTCATGAAAATAGGATACAAGGAATTACATATTCCTGCAAATCCTGATGGTTCACATAAAATAGATGCCAACTCATTACACATTTGGCCAAGAGGAGATTTTATGTTAATGGGTTTATCGAATCTTGATGGTAGTTTTACATGTACTCTTTTTATGCCTTTTGAGGGAGATAATTCATTCGAAAAGCTAAAAACGGAGAAAGACTTGGTTGATTTTTTTGCTAAATTTTTCCCTGATACTAAGGCTGTAATCCCAAATCTGGTGGAAGATTTTTTTAAAAACCCAACCAGTTATTTGGTTAAAATGAAATGCTATCCTTGGACCTATGATGATAAAGTTGCTTTAATAGGTGATGCTGCTCATGCAATTGTACCTTTTTATGGTCAAGGGATGAATGCAGGTTTTGAAGATATTACGATTTTACAAGACTGTATTGATAAACATGGAGACAACTGGCGAGCAATTTTCTTAGAGTATGAGCAACTTCGCAAACCAAATGCGGATGCAATTGCAGAATTAGCAGAAAGAAACTTCATGGAAATGAGCTCAAAAACTGCTGACGAGAATTTTTTATTGCAAAAGAAAATTGAAAAATGGTTCTCAGACAAACATCCTGATAAATGGACACCTCTTTATAGTTTGGTTACTTTTAGTCTTACGCCTTATGCCGAAGCGCTGGCTCTTGGTGAATACCAAAACAAAATAATGGAAGAAATTTTAAAGATGGATGAAATTGCTACTATATGGGATTCCAAAAAAGTAGAAGATAAAATACTGGAACTTTTACAATAAAACAAAGGACTCTTTTTTAGAGTCCTTTGTTGTTTTTTTAGTTATTTTTTTGTGGCGGGTTTTAGTAACACACGCAACGTACTGTCATTATTAAAGTAACTAAACATCCAGTTTACAAAAATAGAGAGTTTATTCTTTACACTCAATATTAGCATGAGGTGAATAAACATCCAAGTGAACCAGGCCAATCGTCCTTGAAAACTAAATTTTGGTAAATCTACAACTGCTTTTCTTTTACCTACGGTAGCCATGGAGCCTTTGTCGTGGTATTCATATTCAATTCTTGACGTATTCTTTAAGTCTAATTTAAAATTTTTAGCGAGAATTTTAGCTTGTTCTATCGCTACACTTGCTACTTGTGGGTGGCCGTTGGGATATTTAGGTGTAGTCATAAACGCAATATCCCCTAGGGCATAAACAGAATTTAATCCAGTGATACCATTAAAACGGTCCACTAGAAAACGATTACCTCTTGTTAATGCACTTGTTGGTATTCCTTCTAGAGTATTTCCAGTAATACCTGCAGCCCATATTACATTTTTTGAACGGATGATTTCTCCATTTTGTAAGCTTACCGTTTCCCCGTCATAATGACTTACAAGGGTATTGGTCATTACAATTACTCCTAAATCCTCAAGATATTTCTTAGACATTTTTTGGGAGTCAACACTCATTGGATTCAAAACATTGGGTGAACCCTCCAGTAAATAAATGGTAAGTTTTGAAAAATCTTTATCAGGATAATCCTTTGGGAGTATGTTTTTTTTCATCTCAGCAAGAGCTCCAGCTAGCTCAACGCCAGTCGGTCCACCACCTACTACAATAAAATTCATTAAAGATTGTAATTCTTCAGCAGGTGCAATCAAGGCGTCCTCAAAGGTTTGCAAAATTTGGTTTCTCAATTGTATAGCTTCAGGTACTGATTTCATTGGGAATGCATGTTTCTCAATTTCAGTATTGCCAAAATAATTTGTGGTACAACCAAAAGCAACCACTAAGTAATCATAATCAAAATCAGCAATGGAGGTTTGGAGAGTTCTATTTTGAGTATCCACACTAATAACATCAGCAATTCGGATACGAACATTTTTTGAATGTTGAAATACTTTTCTCAACGGAAAAGAAATACTTGCAGGCTCCAGTCTAGCAGTGGCTACTTGATACATCAAAGGTTGAAATTGATGGTAATTGTTCTTGTCTATTAATAATACATCATAATTGGTGTTTTCTAAATCTTGGGCTAGACGCAAACCTGCAAATCCTGCGCCTACAATAACAATTTTTTTTGGAGTGGACATAAATATCGTATTTTAAGACTTAAAGATAATAATAGTATACGGTTTATTCTTCTCTATTAACGTTTTCTATTGAAAAAGCAGGTTTGCAAATAGCCATATATTCACAAGGCTCGTCAAAAGGGTTGGAATATTGCACTCGTGTATTTTTTTCAATTTTTATAGATTGACCCGCTTCAAGAATAACAACTTCGTCTTCTATAATGAATTGTTTTTTACCATGTATAATATAGGTATACTCATCAAATTTTGGGGTTTGAAATGGTTCACTCCACTTAGGGGGAGCAACCATGTGTGCAATTGAGATCTCATTGTTTTGAGTTGCAATCAGGCCATGGTGTTCTTCAATCAATTTACCATCGGTTGTTGGGACTACAAAAGGATTTTTTTGGACTAAATATTTTTTCATAAATAGATTTTATAGCATTACTTTTTAAATATCTTGGTCAAAACTCCAAAAACTCCTCTGATGAAAGTGGCACTTGTAAGCACTTTTAAAACAGATTTACCCACAACGCTGGCAGTACTTGGCCCTTCATTTTTCTCTTTTTCAACTGTTTCTTCCTCTGTGTTTTTAGCTACACTTTCATTAACCTCGGTAATCTTTTTTTGTAGCATTTCATAGGCGCTTTCTCTGTCTATTACACTATTGTACTTATTTACAAGTTTAGAGTTGTTGTTGATAGTTTCAATTTCACTATCGGTCAAAATATTCATTCGACTCATAGGTGCTCGCATCATGGTTGCAGCAAGAGGAGTAGGGATACCCTTTTCATTTAAGGCTGTAACAAGCGCTTCTCCAATACCCAAACTTGTAAGGACATCTTCAGTGGTGTAATATTCAGAGGTAGGATAATTATCAGCAGTTTGTTTGATGGCCTTTCTATCATTGGCAGTAAAAGCTCTTAATGCATGTTGTATTTTTAAACCTAATTGAGCAAGAACACCACTAGGGATGTCCATAGGGTTTTGAGTTATGAAATAAACTCCAATACCTTTTGATCGAACTAGTTTTACAATAGTTTCAATTTGTTCTAATAATGTTTTGCTAGCTTCGTTAAATATCAAATGCGCTTCGTCTATAAAAATGACAAGTTCAGGTTGTTCAGCATCTCCTTGTTCAGGCATTTGTTGGTAGATCTCGGCTAATAAACTTAACATAAAAGTCGAAAACAATTTCGGTTTGTCTTGTATGTCTGTAAGGCGTAATATATTCACGTAGCCTTTGCCTTTTTCATCTATGCGCATCAAATCATTGATGTCAAACGACATTTCACCAAAAAACAAATCGGCTCCTTGTTGTTCAAGTTCAATTATTTTTCGCAGGATAGTCCCCGTTGTTGCAGTAGATATCTTTCCGTATAATTCCTCAATCTCTTCTTTCCCTTCTTCGGTGATGTAGTTGATAACCTTTTTGATGTCTTTTAAATCAAGTAATGGCATTTTATTATCATCACAATATTTAAAAATTACAGCTACAACTCCAGCTTGCGTATCATTTAAATTGAGTATTCTAGAAAAAAGTACTGGGCCAAATTCTGATACAGTGGCTCGCAATCGCACTCCGTTTTGCTCAGACAAGGTTAATAGTTCAACTGGAAAACTTTCTGTATTGTAAGGAATGTTTATTTTAGTATGTCGATCAGTTATAAAATCTTTTTCTTCTCCTTCTCTAGCAATTCCACTAAAATCGCCTTTTATATCCATCATTAATACGGGAATACCAAAAGAGGAAAGTTGTTCAGATAGAACTTGTATTGTTTTAGTTTTCCCAGTACCCGTAGCGCCAGCAATTAATCCGTGGCGGTTAAGTGTTTTTAACGGTATTTTTACATAAGTATTAGGTACTGCTTCTCCATCTAAAATAGCGCCACCTAGAGTGATGCTTTCGCCTTTTGATTGAAAACCTTGGGATATGTACGATGTAAAATCATCTTTTTTGCTCATAATGTATCTGAATTTAATTCTAATGCAAGGTATTATTTTTTTATAAAACGAACAATTTTAGTGTTTACTGCAGTGTTAAAGGTATTTTGTTATAAAAAAGGTAAAATATATTTTTTTTATTGAATGTGATATTTTTGAAATATTGTAATAAATTTTCTTAAAAAAGTAAATTATTTTTCATAAAAACATTCAATTGTATATGAATATGGAGTGAAATGAAGATATTAGGCTTTAGAATGTGTTATTGAAATAAATTTAATTACAATTAAATAAAAAAAAGTTTTTTTATTTGAACTAAAAATATAAATTTGCCTAACTACAAGTTTAATATAACTAAGATAAATTTATTTAAAACTATTAAAATTAAAAAAAAATGGCAAACGTTAAAAAAGAAAAAGCGGCGAACGGAGGAGGAATGATTTCAGGAATCATTATTGTAGCATGTATCTTTGTTGGATGGTTAATTTGGAATTTCATAATGGGTGATGGCTCTAACTTTGAAGGTGGTGTTAATACAGGTCATCCACTGCCAGGAAACATGTTAGCAATGGTATACAAAGGAGGTCCAATTGTACCAGTTTTGTTAGGATTACTTTTAATGGTTGTTGTATTCTCATTTGAGCGTTATGCTGTAATTTCAAAAGCAGCTGGTAAAGGAAATCTTGATCAGTTCATGACTAATTTACAAAAAGATATTAAAGCTGGAAATATTGAAGGAGCTATTGCTGCTTGTGACAAACAAAAAGGTTCTGTTGCTAACCCAATAAAATCTGCTTTATTGAAATACCAAGAGGTTAAAAGAGAAGGTTTTGATAGTGAAGCTGCTGCTGAAACAATTCACAAAGAAATTGAAGAAGTTACTTCATTAGAAATGCCAATGTTAGAGAAACACATGACTGTACTTTCTACAATGGTATCTTTAGGAACTCTTGCAGGATTGTTAGGAACAGTAACGGGGATGATCAAAGCATTTAGTGCATTATCTGCTGCAGGTACTCCTGATCAAGCTGCTCTTGCAAATGGTATCTCTGAGGCCTTGATTAACACGGCTACAGGTATCTCTACTTCTGCTTTGGCAATTATTGCTTACAACTTCTTTACTTCAAAAATTGATACTTTGACTTATTCTATTGATGAGGCTGGTAATACAATTGTGAACACATACAGACACTTCAGAAGTGCTCAAAAATAATTAATAATTTATTTTACAAGAAAGTAGCTCGATTTTTGCTGCTGCTTTCTTGTAAATTTTAAAAAATATATTAATGGCTATAAAAATGAAGAAAAAAGCAGGGTCTACGGACATGACTGCTATGTGTGATGTGGCTTTTTTATTGTTGTCTTTCTTCGTAATGACTGCAACTGCAAAAATCCCTGAAGCATTGCCAGTTGATACCCCTGCATCAACAGTTCAGTCTAAATTGCCAGAAGATAATTTAGCAACCGTTACCATAGGTAAAGGAAAAGTATTTTATGATTTAAAAGGTAGAGAAGTTCGTAAAGAAGCTTTGCAATTGATGGGTCAAAAATATGGTGTTGAATTTACTGATAGTGAAACTGAAACATTTGCTTTGATGGAAGGTATTGGAGTTCCAATCGCTAACTTGAAACAGCTTATTGCAATGAAAACTGCGGATAGAAACAAACCAGGTGTTCAGCCAGGTGTGCCTAAAGATTCTCTTGATAATCAATTAAAAGAATGGATTTACAATTCTAGAATTGCAAATATCAAAGTGAATGACAAAGAATTGCAAATAGCTATAAAAGGTGATTCAAAAGAAGAATATCCTGCTATTAAAAAAGTAATGGATATTTTACAAGAACAAAAAATCAATAACTTCAATTTGGTTACTGGTTTGAGAGCAACTGAGAAATAATTAAAAAAATACACTAAAATGGCTGAATTAAATACTGGCGACGGTGATGGCAAAAAAGGTGGTAAAGTAAGAAGTAAAAAATCCAATTCAAAAGTAGATTTAACTGCTATGGTGGATTTAGCTTTCTTATTAATTACGTTCTTTATGTTGACAACTACTCTGTCAAAACCACAATCGATGCCTCTGGGTTTACCAGATAAAGAAGAGGATAAAACCAAGGAAAAACCAATTAAAGTAGATGAAAATCGTACGTTAACAGTAATGTTAGGTGACAACAATAAAATGGTGTATTACATGGGATTGTTAGCTACACCTATAGCTGGTCCTAAAGAGATTGCTTACGGTAAAGAAGGTATTCGTGCTGAGTTATTAAAAAGAAAAAAATCAGTAGTTGAATATACAGGAGATAAAGACAAAGGTTTAATCGTTATCATTAAGCCGGGTAAAAAATCAAATTACCGTAATTTAGTAGATATACTTGATGAAATGGCTATTGTAGGTGTACCTACAAACGCTATCGTTAATGATTTCTCTCCAGAAGAATTAAAATTGTTAGAAAGTAATTAATATTTTCAATTACTCAATAACCTAATAAGTAAGAAAAATGAAATTAGATATATTCACAAACCAATGGCTTGATATTGTTTTCGAAGGTCGTAACAAAGCATACGGTGCTTACGAACTTAGAAAAACAAATAACAGTACTGCTACTAAAGCACTTATAATAGGAGCAATAGTATTTTCTTTTGCGGTTAGTATGCCACTTATTTTAGGTTTACTTCCTGATTCTTCAGATGGTGATGACACTTTAGATACTAAAATTGTTAGTATCAAGTTGCCTCCTAAAAAAGAAGAAGTAAAGAAAAACCTTCCGCCACCTCCACCACCTCCACCAAAAGTGGATCAAGTGAAGTTTGTTAAGCCAGTTGTGGCTAAAGCAGAAGAAGTTACTGAGGAGCCACCAAAAACAGAGGAAATTAAAGATAAAAAGCTAGGTGCTGAGACAATCAAAGGAGATCCAGATGCTGTTCTTAGTGTTGAGCCTGTAGGTACAGGTACTGCTGCAGTAGTTGAGGAAGCTCCAGATAACACTGTATATAGCACTGCAGGTATCGAAGTGAAACCTGACTTTCCTGGTGGGATGGATAAGTTTTACAAATTTGTTGGTACAAATTACGTAACACCGGAAGAAGAAGGTTTAAAAGGTAAAGTTTTCGTATCATTTGTTGTTGAAAAAGATGGGTCTTTAACTGATATCAAAGTTATTAGAGATATTGGTTATGGTACTGGAAAAGAAGCAATTCGTGTATTGAAAAAATCACCAAGATGGTCTCCAGGTGTTCAAAATGGTAAGCCAGTAAGGGTTTTATATTCTTTACCTATTACTATTCAATCTGCAGAATAATGTTGAATAACATAGTAAACAATATTAAGAAGAAATCGCTTAGAGAGCGATTTCTTCTTGTTTTAGGAATTTTGTTTTTTCTACTTTATCTAATTTTAGGTTTGTTTATAATATTCATGAATAACTTTCCGTTAGCTATGGATAGGATTTATCGGGTTGCATTTGGTGTTATATTGATAGCGTATGCATCCTTTAGGTTTTTTAGAATTATAAACAGCAACAATTAGTCTATGAAAAAATTATCTATTTTATTATTGTCTTTAGTGGTTCTTGTAGCGGTGCTTTATTCGTGTAATAAGTCAAATAAAGAAGAGACTATCTTAAAGGGTAATGCCACAATTTATGTAGATGAGACATTAACTCCTATTGTTGAAGACCAAGTGGCTGTTTTTGAAAGCGAGTATGATGCAAAAATTAATTTGGTTTCAAAATCTGAAGCTGAAACTTTGAATACACTTTTCAATAAAACTTCTACTATTGCAATTCTTTCAAGGAATCTTACTCCTGAAGAAATTAAGATATTTAAACAAAGGAAAATCAATCCTAAAATTACTCCCTTTGCTACTGATGCAATTGCTTTTATTTCAAATGCAAATAATAAAGATTCTCTTGTAGTGTTACAAGATGTATTGCATTTTATGCAAGGTAAAACAGGGACTAAAATTAAGGGTTTGGTATTTGATAATTTAAATTCAAGTACGGTTAGGTATTTAAGCGATTTAGCAGGAATTAAATCAATTCCTGAAAATGGTGTTTTTTCATTTAAAACAAACGATGAAGTAATTAAACATGTTGCTTCAAACGATGGCTTGATAGGTGTTGTAGGTGTTAACTGGCTCACGCAGCCTAAACCTGCCATGGTTGATTTTATAGATAAGGTACGTATCCTTAGTGTAAAAGGATTAAAAAGTAATGGGTATTTTTATCCTTCTCAAAATGATATAGCAGAGAAGAAGTATCCTTTGGCACGTGATTTGTATATAATAAATTGTCAGGGATTCTCTGGTTTGGGTATGGGATTTGCATCCTTCGTTGGTGGAGATATTGGACAAAGAATAGTATTAAAATCAGGTTTGTTACCTGTACGTATTCCCACAAGGAAATTTACAATAACTAATAGTCAAAAAGATGAAAAATAAATTAACTACAATTAAGATGAATAAATTCTCAACATTGAGCGTGGCTATTTTAGCAACAGCTTTTACTACACAAGCTCAAGATATTAATCAAGCAAAAAAAGCTATCGATGCAGAGCAATTCGAAAGTGCTAAGTCTATCTTGAAATCAATTATCAAAGCAAAACCAACAAATGGTTCTGCGTTTTTTACTCTTGGTAATGTATATTTAGAACAAAATATTCAGGATTCTGCAAAAATATTTTTTGACAAAGGGTTAACTGCCTCAGAAGATGGAAGACTAAATAATATTGGTCTTGGCCAAATGGATTTGGATAAAAATGATTTAACTGCAGCGCAAGCAAAGTTTGCTCTTGCATTAAAGGATATGAAAAAGAAGGATATTCAGGAGTTTATTTATGTGGCAAGAGCATATATGAATGCTGAAAAACCAGATTATAAAACAGCTATTACAACTTTGACCAATCCAGCTATTAAAAATAATCAGGATGCGCAATTGCAATTAGCTCTTGGAGATGCTTATTATGGTGATGGAAAGCAAAATGAGGCTTATGTTGCTTACAGAAGCGCTTTTCAGTTAGATAATACACTATTAAAAGCAAAAATGCAGTTAGGTGTTTTGTTAAAAGGTGCAAAGTCTTATGACGAAGCTTTAAAAGCGTATGATGAAGTAATTGCTTTAAACCCAAATTACGGTCCAGTTTACAGAGAATTAGCTGAAACGTATTATAAAATTGCACGTAATAAGCCATCACAAGCTGCTGCAAATTATAAAATTGCATTAGGTCACTATGATAAGTATATGTCTTTGACAGATTATTCACTTAACTCAAGAATGCGTCGAGCAGATTTCTTAATCTTAATTGAGGATTATGCTGCACTTGAAGTGGAAGCGAATAAAATGATTGAATTGGATAAAGTGAATCCAAGAATTTACCGTTATTTAGGTTATGCGGCTTATAAGAATGGTAATTTAGATGTTGCAATTAAAGCTTTAGAGGATTTTATTGGAACACCAGGTAATAAAATTATTGCTTTAGATTATTTGAATTTAGGTTTAAGTAGAATTAAAAAAGCAACTAGTGCTGACGGGCTTTCAGTTGATCCAGCAGGATATACTCAAGGTTTAGCCGATATTAAAAAAGGTGTTGAAATGGAACCGCTTGCTGTTCAAAGTTTAAGTGAAGTAGGTAAAAAAATGTTCTCTCAAAAATTGTATAATGAAGCTTCTGGTATCTTTGAGTTTGGAGCAAATACTAAAGAGTCTACTACTTATCTTGATGACAACGTGTATTATGGTTTAGCTATTTATTATGCAAACATCAACAAAGCAAAAGAAGGTAAAGCTGATGCTGCTTCATTACAAAAAGCTGATGCTGCATTTGAAAGAGTTTTAGTAGCTTCACCAACGTATTTGGAAGCTTACCTTTACAGAGCTAGAGCAAATAGATTGCTTGAAAAAGATGATGTCATGGTTAAAAACTACGAGGATTATGTAGCTAAAACAACTGCTCTTGGTGATGCTGAACTTGCAAAACCAGCTGTTAAGACTAAGTTTATTGAAGCTTACAATAATATAGCTGCAAGTTTTGCAAATACTGATAAAGCTAAAGCTATTGAATATTTCAACAAAACACTTGCTCTTGATGCTGCAAATAGTTACGCATCTGAGTCTTTGAAAATTTTAAAATAATTTTTCAAAATAATGGTATAAACCGGTAGCAATTGCTACCGGTTTTTTTATGCCTTTATCTTTGTTCATTAACAATGATTAGGTTTCATTAATTACAATTTATATTAGACAATTGTTTTTAAAACTTCTCTTTTCAAATTCGTTATCTTTGCACTTTAAAAAATCAGAATGTTATCAAAAGAAATACAGTTAGAGGTTAATAAAGGGGCAATGCTCCCGTTGATGGAAGAATTTTACACCATTCAAGGAGAGGGCTCTCATACAGGAACTGCTGCCTATTTTATTAGAATTGGCGGTTGTGATGTAGGTTGTCATTGGTGTGATGTTAAGGAAAGTTGGAATGCAGAGTTGCATCCGCCTACTTCAGTAGATTTAATTGTAAGTAATGCTAGTAAATATGCAGAAACTGTTGTGGTTACAGGGGGTGAACCTTTAATGTGGGACATGACTTTATTGACGCAAAAATTGCATGACAATAATAGAAAAGTTCATATTGAAACTTCTGGTGCGTATCCTTTAACAGGTTCTTGGGATTGGATTTGCTTATCGCCAAAGAAGAATAAACTACCGACTTCAACAGTCTATGAGGCTGCTCATGAGTTAAAAGTAATAATTTATAACAAGCATGATTTTATTTTTGCTGAAGAACAAGCAGAAAAAGTGTCGGCTAATGCTATTTTATTTCTTCAACCAGAATGGAGTAAAAAAGAAGAAATGACTCCATTAATCGTAGATTATGTGATGCAAAATCCAAAATGGCGCGTTTCTTTGCAAACACATAAATATTTGAATATCCCATAAGAACATGCATTTGATAATGCAGTTTTTTTAGTTTGATTAGATTTTTTTTTAAGGTAAATGTGTGAGTTTTGCTAAATAATCAAAATGTTCTCCTTCTTGAATTAATTCACATTTAAATCCATTTGCGTACGCAGCATTTTGTAACGTATTGTAATCTAAATAGAGCCAAGGAAATGGGTTCTCTATCTCGTTTTTATATTTTATTTTAAATGTAATTTCGCCATAATAGCCATTGCTAGGTATCCATTTCCCTCCGTCTTCATCGTTATCAAACATATAAATGATATCTGAAGAATCTATTAAAATTTGACCATTATGGCTCAGTAATCTTTTTAGTTGCTTTAGGTATTTAGGGATTTCTTTTATAGTTCCAAAAATACCTGTTCCATTCATTAATAATAAAATGGTATCGTACAGTGTTTCATTTTCATAGATGTTTAAATCTAATATATTCTGTACGCTTGCATTATGTAGACCTCTTAACTTGCAGGCCTCAATGGCGTTATTTGAAATATCAATTGATTGTACATTGAGTTTACATTCGTTTTGTAGATACAAACTATGACTTCCGGCACCGCAGCCCACATCTAGTACCAAACCTTTGGATAATTGCATTGCTTTTTGTTCAATAAGAGGCAGCTCATCATGAGAACGAAACAGGTAAGCAATATTCATTTCATCTTCTTCGGATATTGAAGTTTCCGTAATTAAATCTTCAGGTGAATTATTTGTAACATAATCGAGAATGGCTCTGCCAAAAAGGTCTTTCATCATTTTTTTAAATCTTTATCATTTTCAGATGTCAAGTTTGTTACTTTTGTAATTCAAATTATAAATCTGCAACTTGAAAAATATAATAATCAATCTTCCCAAAGAGGCCAAAGATAAGCATATCGAAAACAAAAAGTATTTTGATAAGTTAAAAAAGAAGATTCCAAAGAATTTAGATTATTTAATGCAAGACCTGCACAACGCTGAATTTAAAAAAACGGACTGTTTAAAATGTGCTAATTGCTGTAAAACCACGGGGCCATTATTTACAGATGCCGATATTGAACGAGTTTCAAAATATTTACGGCAAAAACCACAACAGTTCATTGATCAATATCTGCGAATAGATGAGGATAAAGATTATGTTTTACAAAGCGTTCCTTGTACATTTTTAGATAATGATAATGCTTGTATGATTTATGATGTTCGTCCTAAAGCATGCAGGGAGTTTCCGCACACTGATCGAAAAAAATTTCAGCAAATCACCGATCTTACTTTAGTGAATGTTACTATTTGTCCAGCTGCCTTCAATATTGTAGAAGAGATGAAAAAAAAATTACCTTTATAGTATAGTCCTAGGTAATAATTTTATTCCAAACTAGTTTCTCAACCCATAAAAGTCCATTTTACTTTGAATTTAGAATATTTCATCGCTAAGCGTCTCGTTTTATCTAAGGATTATAAAAGTAGCATTTCATCGCCTATCATAAAAATTGCTATTTCGGCAATTGCAATTGGTATGATTATGATGATTGTATCTGTAGCCACAGGTATTGGGTTGCAACAAAAAATCCGTGAGAAAGTAGCCGCTTTTAATGGTCATATCGTGATTTCTAATTATGATAGCAATCAATCTGATATGACTTTGGTACCTATTACCAATAAACACGACTTTTATCCAAATTTCTCAGCAGTTCCCGCTGTTACACACATTCAAGCTGTAGTAAGTAAAGCAGGAATCATTAGGACTGAGAGTGCTTTTGAGGGTGTTATTTTCAAAGGGGTAGGAAAAGATTATAAGTGGGATAATATAAAAGAGTATTTGGTTCAAGGAAGAATACCGAATACAATTGCAGCTTTAAATGAAGAGGTTGTGATCTCTCAATTTATAGCCAACCGGTTAAATTTAAAAGTAGGGGATTCTTTTAATACCTTTTTCATGAAAGACAATGGGTATAACTTACGGAACTTTAATATTGTTGGAATATTTAATTCGGGATTTCAGGAATTTGATGCCACTTATATTTTGGGAGATATAAGGCACATGCAAAAAATCAACAAATGGAAGTCAAGTCAAGTTGGTTCATTTGAAGTTTTTGTGGATGATTTTGATGCTATTGAAACAATTGGCGAGCAAGTTTACGAACAAACAGGTTCTACGCTCGATTCAAAAACCATTACTGAGAAATACAGTTATATATTTGAATGGCTTAAATTATTTGATTTTAATATCATTGTCATACTTATTGTCATGATTCTTGTTGCTACCATAAACATGGTTGTTGCTCTTTTAGTTTTAATTTTAGAGCGAATGCAAATGATAGGTATTCTTAAAGCGCTTGGAGCAAATAACTGGTCAGTTAGAAAAATATTTTTGTACAATGCTTCATACCTTATTGTAAAAGGTTTGTTTTGGGGTAATTTCATAGGGATTACGTTGTTGTTAATTCAGCAACACTTTGGTGTAATTCAACTTCCACCTGAAAACTATTATGTCAATCAAGCACCCGTATATATCAACTGGACCTATATAATGGCTTTAAATGTTCTTACTGTCATAGTTTGTTTAATTGTACTTGTAATTCCGTCCTATATAATTACAAAGATATCTCCAGTACGTGCAATTCGTTATGATTGATTTACATATTTATTTTAATCAAATCTTGGTGTCAATTTTAAAATAAAGGATAACGCATAAAAAAGAAAGGCATTCTTCAATCGTTTATAATCAAAGAACCACTTGATATCGATTATGAAAATGACACCATCGATGAAATTGTAGAAAAAGTAGAATATACAATAGAACAACATGCATCGTTCTTAAAAGTAATACCAGCAGAGATCATCCAAGAGCAAGAGGAATTAAACAAAACCCGTAGATGGGAATATTAAATTTTATTTGGGCGTTCCCTTATCTAAAACAACAAGAGTAGCAGTTGATCCTGCTACTCTTGTTGTTTTAGATAAGGTCGGGCTCTTCGCTGCAAGTCCTCGTTCCTTCCTTTCGGTCGTCACTGTGGGCTTTCCGCTGCTATCCCTAACGCGGTTTGAGAATGTAGAAGACGCTTTTTGTTAGAGAAGTAAAAACATTACCTATTATATAAAGGTGTATTGTGTTGTTATAGTAGCAAAAAGAACACTACCTATATATAATAGAGTAGGGTTTACTAATATCAATACTAGAAAAACTAGGAGTCATTGTAGAAAGAATGGTATGAACTGCCCAATAATGTTATCATTTCACTGAATAACTATCTTAATTCAAATTAGCTGAAAAAAAGTTTAAGTTTTAAGAGTCGTTTAATCAACGCTTTAGTTTAAAAGTTAAGAAAAGATTAAAAAAAGGTTCAAAAAAAGCTTGTAAAAGCGAATAAAGGTTGTAGTTTTGCACCCGCAATAGCGCAGACGTTCTTTAAAATACTGGCAAGAAAAACAAAGTGAATAGAGATTTACTCTTTAAAAAAAACTTTAAAAAAAGCTTGTGAGATTTAAAAACGAAAGTTATCTTTGCACCCCGCAAAACGCTGGAAGTTCCTTGAAAGATTGATGAGAAAAAGAGAAGTAAACGAGATAAAAATTATCTCAAAAAAACTTTAAAATTTTCTTGCCAGTTAAAAAAAGAATAACTACTTTTGCATCCGCTTTGAGAAACAAACGAAAGGCGAAAAAATAGTAAGACACGTTCCTAGACATATTGAATTGACAGCCGTTTTGTTCGCAAGAACAGAACATAAAGAATAAGAGTAATAGAATCGGAAGATTTGAAAAAACCACTAGAACAGAGTCGAATAACAATAGTTCGCCACGGCGAACAAACAATATACGATGAAGAGTTTGATCCTGGCTCAGGATGAACGCTAGCGGCAGGCTTAACACATGCAAGTCGAGGGGTATAGGTTTTCGGATCTAGAGACCGGCGCACGGGTGCGTAACGCGTATGCAATCTACCTTTCACAGAGGGATAGCCCAGAGAAATTTGGATTAATACCTCATAGTATAGCAGTTTCGCATGAAACCACTATTAAAGTCACAACGGTGAAAGATGAGCATGCGTCCCATTAGCTAGTTGGTAAGGTAACGGCTTACCAAGGCAACGATGGGTAGGGGTCCTGAGAGGGAGATCCCCCACACTGGTACTGAGACACGGACCAGACTCCTACGGGAGGCAGCAGTGAGGAATATTGGACAATGGGCGCAAGCCTGATCCAGCCATGCCGCGTGCAGGATGACGGTCCTATGGATTGTAAACTGCTTTTGTACAGGAAGAAACACTCCCTCGTGAGGGAGCTTGACGGTACTGTAAGAATAAGGATCGGCTAACTCCGTGCCAGCAGCCGCGGTAATACGGAGGATCCAAGCGTTATCCGGAATCATTGGGTTTAAAGGGTCCGTAGGCGGTTTAGTAAGTCAGTGGTGAAAGCCCATCGCTCAACGGTGGAACGGCCATTGATACTGCTAAACTTGAATTATTAGGAAGTAACTAGAATATGTAGTGTAGCGGTGAAATGCTTAGAGATTACATGGAATACCAATTGCGAAGGCAGGTTACTACTAATGGATTGACGCTGATGGACGAAAGCGTGGGTAGCGAACAGGATTAGATACCCTGGTAGTCCACGCCGTAAACGATGGATACTAGCTGTTGGGAGCAATTTCAGTGGCTAAGCGAAAGTGATAAGTATCCCACCTGGGGAGTACGTTCGCAAGAATGAAACTCAAAGGAATTGACGGGGGCCCGCACAAGCGGTGGAGCATGTGGTTTAATTCGATGATACGCGAGGAACCTTACCAAGGCTTAAATGTAGATTGACCGGTTTGGAAACAGACTTTTCGCAAGACAATTTACAAGGTGCTGCATGGTTGTCGTCAGCTCGTGCCGTGAGGTGTCAGGTTAAGTCCTATAACGAGCGCAACCCCTGTTGTTAGTTGCCAGCGAGTCAAGTCGGGAACTCTAACAAGACTGCCAGTGCAAACTGTGAGGAAGGTGGGGATGACGTCAAATCATCACGGCCCTTACGCCTTGGGCTACACACGTGCTACAATGGCCGGTACAGAGAGCAGCCACTGGGCGACCAGGAGCGAATCTATAAAACCGGTCACAGTTCGGATCGGAGTCTGCAACTCGACTCCGTGAAGCTGGAATCGCTAGTAATCGGATATCAGCCATGATCCGGTGAATACGTTCCCGGGCCTTGTACACACCGCCCGTCAAGCCATGGAAGCTGGGGGTGCCTGAAGTCGGTGACCGCAAGGAGCTGCCTAGGGTAAAACTGGTAACTAGGGCTAAGTCGTAACAAGGTAGCCGTACCGGAAGGTGCGGCTGGAACACCTCCTTTCTAGAGCCTTAGTGTTAGTAGTAATACACGCTAGGGAAAGAAGACGAAAGTTCAAGTTGGAAACAGATACCAACATTTTATTACTCTTGCTGTTAATTTAAAAAAAAAGAGAGGAAAGAAGATAGAAAATGGAGTATAGATGTAGTCTATAATCTTAAATCTTTATTCTTTACTCAAAATAAAGAGTGTCTCGTAGCTCAGCTGGTTAGAGTACTACACTGATAATGTAGGGGTCGACAGTTCGAGTCTGTCCGAGACAACTATTTACTCTTAGAGAAGGAAATTTTAGAAGTTGAGAGATTAAGGATCAAGAAGTTCATAATTTTTAATTCGTAATTTTTAATTTTTAATTAAAAAGGGGGATTAGCTCAGCTGGCTAGAGCGCCTGCCTTGCACGCAGGAGGTCAACGGTTCGACTCCGTTATTCTCCACAAATTTAGTCGAAAGACTAAAGTCTGAAAGTCAAAAGTATGACTTTATGACCTTAGACTTTATAACTTTCGACCTAAATAAAGTTCATTGACATATTGAGATAAGAAATAATAAAAAGTAGAAAGAACACGTTTGTGATTTATCATAAACGTAGAGACACGATTAATCGTGTCTGTACAATAAGCAAACTAAGGGCGTATGGGGGATGCCTAGGCTCTCAGAGGCGATGAAAGGCGTGATAAGCTGCGAAAAGCTACGGGGACGAGCACACATCGTACGATCCGTAGATACCTGAATGGGGCAACCCACTATGTTGAAGACATAGTACACCGATAGGTGGGCAAACCCGCTGAACTGAAACATCTAAGTAGGCGGAGGAGAAGAAAACAAAAGTGATTCCGTAAGTAGTGGCGAGCGAACGCGGATTAGCCCAAACCAATGTTGTTACGGCAATGTTGGGGTTGTAGGACCACGACATTTTATGTACAAGGAACCGGAAGTTACTGGAAAGTGACACCATAGAGGGTGATAGTCCCGTATGGGTAACGAGTATAATAAATAGTGGTATCCTGAGTAGGGCGGGGCACGTGAAACCCTGTCTGAATTTGGCGGGACCATCCGCTAAGGCTAAATACTCCTGAGAGACCGATAGTGAACCAGTACCGTGAGGGAAAGGTGAAAAGAACCGTGAATAACGGAGTGAAATAGATCCTGAAACCATACGCTTACAAGCGGTCGGAGCCCATTCGTTGGGTGACGGCGTGCCTTTTGCATAATGAGCCTACGAGTTAACGTTGCTGGCAAGGATAAGTGGTTAAGCCACGGATCCGTAGCGAAAGCGAGTCTGAATAGGGCGCTTTAGTCAGTAGTGTTAGACGCGAAACCGTGTGATCTACCCATGGGCAGGATGAAGCGCTGGTAACACAGTGTGGAGGTCCGAACCGGTTGACGTTGAAAAGTCTTCGGATGACCTGTGGGTAGGGGTGAAAGGCCAATCAAACTCGGAAATAGCTCGTACTCCCCGAAATGCATTTAGGTGCAGCGCACGGCATAAAGTTATATAGAGGTAGAGCTACTGATTGGATGCGGGGGCTTCACCGCCTACCAATTCCTGACAAACTCCGAATGCTATATAATGTTTCCGTGCAGTGAGGGCTTGGGTGCTAAGGTCCAAGTCCGAGAGGGAAAGAACCCAGACCATCAGCTAAGGTCCCCAAATATACGCTAAGTTGAAAGAACGAGGTTTGTCTGCCCAGACAGCTAGGATGTTGGCTTGGAAGCAGCCATTCATTTAAAGAGTGCGTAACAGCTCACTAGTCGAGCGGACGAGCATGGATAATAATCGGGCATAAGCGTATTACCGAAGCTATGGATTTCATATTAAATTATGGAGTGGTAGGGGAGCATTCTAACAGGGTTGAAGGTGTGTCGTAAGGCATGCTGGACTGGTTAGAAAAGAAAATGTAGGCATAAGTAACGATAATGCGGGCGAGAAACCCGCACACCGAAAGACTAAGGTTTCCACAGCTATGCTAATCAGCTGTGGGTTAGTCGGGACCTAAGGCGAACCCGAAAGGGACAGTCGATGGACAACGGGTTAATATTCCCGTACTAGTTATTACTGTGATGGGGTGACGGAGTGATGAAAGCGCCGCGAACTGACGGAATAGTTCGTTGAAGTACCTACCTATAAGACCCGCAGGCAAATCCACGGGTTTTGGGGAAATACGATAGTACTCGGATACTTCGGTAGAAGAGATAGTGCGCCTAAGGGCTTCCAAGAAAAACCTCTAAACTTCAGGTAATAAGTACCCGTACCGCAAACCGACACAGGTAGTCGAGGAGAGAATCCTAAGGTGCTCGAGAGATTCATGGCTAAGGAATTAGGCAAAATAGACCCGTAACTTCGGGAGAAGGGTCGCCCCGAGCAATCGGGGCCGCAGTGAAGAGGTCCAGGCGACTGTTTATCAAAAACACAGGGCTCTGCAAAATCGTAAGATGAAGTATAGGGCCTGACACCTGCCCGGTGCTGGAAGGTTAAGAGGAGATGTTATCTTCGGAGAAGCATTGAATTGAAGCCCCAGTAAACGGCGGCCGTAACTATAACGGTCCTAAGGTAGCGAAATTCCTTGTCGGGTAAGTTCCGACCTGCACGAATGGTGTAACGATCTGGACACTGTCTCAGCCATGAGCTCGGTGAAATTGTAGTAGCGGTGAAGATGCCGCTTACCCGCAGTGGGACGAAAAGACCCTGTGCACCTTTACTATAGCTTAGTATTGACCTTGGATAAATGATGTGTAGGATAGGTTGGAGACTGTGAAGTGGCGTCGCTAGGCGTTGTGGAGTCATTGTTGAAATACAACCCTTTGTTTATCTGAGGCCTAACCCCATAATGTGGGGGACATTGCTTGGTGGGTAGTTTGACTGGGGTGGTCGCCTCCAAAAGAGTAACGGAGGCTTCTAAAGGTTCCCTCAGTACGCTTGGTAACCGTGCGTAGAGTGCAATGGCATAAGGGAGCTTGACTGAGAGACATACAGGTCGATCAGGTACGAAAGTAGAGCATAGTGATCCGGTGGTTCCGCATGGAAGGGCCATCGCTCAAAGGATAAAAGGTACGCCGGGGATAACAGGCTGATCTCCCCCAAGAGCTCATATCGACGGGGGGGTTTGGCACCTCGATGTCGGCTCGTCACATCCTGGGGCTGGAGAAGGTCCCAAGGGTTGGGCTGTTCGCCCATTAAAGTGGCACGCGAGCTGGGTTCAGAACGTCGTGAGACAGTTCGGTCTCTATCTACTGTGGGCGCAAGAAATTTGAGTGGATCTGATTCTAGTACGAGAGGACCGAATTGGACAAACCTCTAGTGTATCTGTTGTCACGCCAGTGGCACCGCAGAGTAGCTACGTTTGGAAGGGATAAGCGCTGAAAGCATATAAGCGCGAAACCCACCACAAGATGAGATTTCTTTTAAGGGTCGTGGGAGATGACCACGTTGATAGGCTATAGATGTAAAGGCAGTAATGTCATAGTCGAGTAGTACTAATAACCCGTAAGCTTATGTACACCCTTTTCCTCCCGAGTAATCGGGAGGGAGAAACTTTCTAATACACTTTTTATATTCTTTATCTCAGTATGTTAAGATATTTGCTCGACGCAAGAGCAGTCCAAAGACGAAAGTCACAAGTCCAAAAGGTAACTTTAGACTTTAAGATCTTCGACTTTAGACTAACAACCTTAAGGTGGTTATTGCGGCGGGGCTCACCTCTTCCCATCCCGAACAGAGTAGTTAAGCCCGCCAGCGCAGATGGTACTGCAGTTATGTGGGAGAGTATGTCGTCGCCTTTCTTTGAGAAGCCTATCTGAAAAGATGGGCTTTTTTTTTAATTTACTTATTTAAGTAAGGTACCTTAGCTCAGATGGTAGAGCAATGGACTGAAAATCCATGTGTCCCTGGTTCGATCCCTGGAGGTACCACAACCAAAGCTCGGATGGTGAAATTGGTAGACACGCTGGACTTAAAATCCAGTGAACAGCAATGTTCGTGCGGGTTCAAGTCCCGCTCTGAGTACTCTTGAAACTCCAACACATTCGTGTTGGAGTTTTTTGTTTAAAGGTTGTCTTGTTCTAAAATATCATCAATTTCAAAAGTTGGGGATCATGCAAAAAAGATTGGATAATTTGAATAGGAAAAAATCAATTTTCTTTTCTTCTCTAAACTGACTTCTAAGGTTTTTTATTTTTGCATTAAAAGATTGCAAAACTGCATTTGTACTTCTATTGTCAAAATAGTTTAGTGTTGATTTATTATAGACCTTGAGATTGTATTGAAAGACTTAAATCCAGATTGACTTACTTTTTCATGCCATTTAGCTAATCTTGATAGTCCAATGATTTTATCAGTTGTTTTCTCAAATATATTTCTCAATTCTTGTGCTAAATTATATGCTTTTTCGATATCGGGATATAATTCAAATAATAGCGTGGCACGTTCTATTTGGTTTTCGGACCATTTAGATTTGTTTTTGTAGAGTAAATAGCGGCTGCGGGCTAGTAGTTGTTTAAGTGTGTCTCCATTAACTAAAATCCGGGGTGAATGCGTTTTGTTTTCTAATTTAGCTTTTATTATGTCTTTATTTTCCTCTTCCATCACTTTCCATCGGTGTTTGATACTGATTTCTTGTAAAGCATCCAATGCTAGTTTTTGAACATGAATTTAGCGTAGCGGTATCAGGAATACCAAATTAAAATGCAAGATATGAGTAAAGCGGCCTGTAACCCGCGTAGCATTTGGGAAACATTTCTTAGCAACGAGTCTCATATTTGCTGCCATATCTAGGGTAATTATTGTGACTTGATTACGTGCCTTGAGAGGGATTTTTTCAAGAATAGCAATTATAGTATCGGCTTTAGTTCCTGCAATCATAGCTACGATAGTTCCTTTTCTCCCTTTACCTGCTTTGTTGGTTAAGATAGTATAGAGTTCCCCATTGGAGAATGAAGTTTCGTCAATAGATAAATGTTTGTCTAAGTTTTGTGGAAAAATTAGCCATTGCTTGGCGTGAAGCAGTTGATCTCAGGTTTTAAAATCACTGAGAAAATCTTTGTATTGATCTTGCAGATTTTTGCCGCTAACTCCATAGAAAGAAGCAATTGCATTACAATCGGTTTGTCTGGAATCTATTGATTTCTTTTAAAAAAGACGCAAACTCATGTGTTATCCGAGTCCTGTCTGCTACTAAATTCTAATCTCTAAAAACTACTTGTCCAGTATCTTCGTTGAGCCATATTCGGCGTGTGATATGCAGATAAACTTGATGACCTCGAATAGGAAAGTCTTGAACTGTTATCTGATCAAAAAATTCTTTTGAACTTAATTTGCTCTCACGGTATTCTTTAGGAATAGAATTGATTTCTTTTAAGTATAGATGAAGTATTTCTTGGTCTTTTTCATAAGAAGTCAATTCAAAATAATCTACAATAATCTCTGGTAATAACAACTTGAAAAGTTCTTTAAAAGAATCCTGCATTTCTGTATTTTTTAAAATACAAACAACCCGTTTTTAATATTTCTCCACAACTTTTAGTCTTTTTTCTTACTTCATTTAACACTCATTGTGATCCATAAATAATTAATTAAAACAATTTTATGTAAAAGTTAGTACTAACCACTACACTTGCAGTAAAATCCTATACTAGATTAAAATTGTATTTATTCATCTAGTTTGTGAAAACAGAGAATGATATAAATAATATCTTTCACTATTTTCTAAATACTGATCTTAAATTTATATTAAATCTAAGGTACGTTCTAATGCCATTCCTCGGGACCCTTTTATTAAAATTGAAGTATTTTTTAATTTTGCATTTAAAAAAGCGCTAGAAAAATTTTCAAATGTTTCATAAAAAAGAAAATTTGTCTTATCTATTTTTGTTTCGTAAAATGCCTTGCCTACAAAGTAACAATGCACATTATTAGTATTTGACAGCATTTTAACAATTCCTTCGTGTTCCTTCATGCTATCTGTACCTAGTTCAAACATGTCACCTAATACTAGAATTTTATTTGGGTTTTCTAACTGTAAAAAGTTTTCAATTGCTACCTTCATACTACTTGGATTAGCGTTATAAGCATCCAAAATAATCGAATTTGTATTCTTTGTAATCAATTGGGACCTATTGTTCTCAGGTATGTAATTTTCGAGTGCTACCTTAATTTGTGCATCTGTTATCTTAAAAAAGGTTCCAATTGTTAATGCTGCATTTATATTGTTAGCGTTATACAAACCTATTAATTGAGAATTTATAACCTTATTCTTATATACAACTGTAACTAGTGGATTTGCCGTAACTGCATCAATTGATACATTGGCTAGAGGGTTTTGTATTCCAAATGTATAATTTGTAATTGCGTGAGATTGTTTTACTTGAATAGTGTCATCAAGATTTACAAAAATAACTTTATTGTTCTTTCGTAAAAAATCATACATTTCGCTTTTACCTTTAATAACACCTTCGATACCACCAAATCCTTCAAGATGGGCTTTCCCAAAATTAGTGATATAGCCGTAATCTGGTTTAGCTATCTCGCAAAGAAAAGCAATTTCTTGTTGATGATTTGCACCCATTTCAACAATACCTATTTCGGTTTTACTTGTAAATGAAAGTAAAGTTAGAGGTACTCCAATATGGTTATTTAAGTTCCCAATTGTTGATTTTACATTAAATTTCATGGCAAGAACTTTTGATATAAGTTCTTTTGTAGTTGTTTTGCCATTACTTCCTGTAAGAGCAATAATGGGTAAGCCTAAAAAAGTTCTGTGGTATTGTGATAGTTGTTGTAGTGCTTTTAAACTTTCCGGAACTAGTATAGTTCTATTATCTATAAAGTAGTCAGAATTGTCAATTATGACAAATGCAGCGCCTTTCTGTAATGCTTCTTTAGTGAATGTATTAGCATCAAAACGATCTCCTTTTAAAGCTACAAACATGGAGTTTTCTTCAATTTTTCGAGTGTCAATTGAAATGGAACTGCATTTTAAAAACAAACTATGAATTTCCTGTATATCCATACGAAATAATTTAAAATAATAATAGCCCTAAAAAGGGCTATTATTATATGTATTATTGAATGTGTTTATTTATTTCTAACAGATCTTTTCTTATCTGCTTTTGGTCCAACCCTTGACATAGCACATCTAAATCCGATATAATCAGTAGCCATATCTTGTGGGAAATAACGTCTTTGAGCTGGGTCTAACCAATATGCTCTATCTCTCCAAGAACCACCTTTATATACTCTAGATTGATCATTAATTAAAGTAGTTCTTTTGCTAGATTTATCAAATTTACGAACCATTTTACCTAAACTGTCAGTAGTTACATTGTGTTTAGGAGAATTGTACATTGTTCTTTCTGATTTTGCTTTGTCATCATCTGAGTCTCCAAAATCATAATATCTTGTAGACTGCTTATCTCCATCTCTGTAGTTGATGTTGTTGCTTTTATCAAAGTTTTGTCTCAAATAAGTTTCTTGCTCATCTACAGGAACTTGTGTAATTTGACCTGGTAAATTTCTCGCTACAATTTTACCATTACTCAGGGTGTCATATTTGATATTGTCTTTCGTTACAATAACTATTTTACCATCGGCACCAATCATATTTTTGGTATATAAGTTACCTCTAAAGTAGTTAAAATCATTTGCTTCATTATCTACTATAGGTCTGTAAACATCTTGTACCCATTCAGCAACGTTTCCAGCCATATCATATAAACCAAAATCATTTGCTGGGTACTTTTTTACCTCATTTGTGATGTCTGCACCATCATCTGACCATCCTGCAATTCCACCGTAATCTCCATTACCTTGTTTGAAATTAGCAAGTTGATCACCTTTTGATTGTCTTTTTCCTGAACGGGTGTAACCTCCAGACCATGGGTATTTCTTTTGACCTTTGTAGATGTTGTATTCTCTTTGTCCAGCATCTGCTGCAGCAGCATATTCCCATTCTGCTTCAGTTGGTAATCTATATTCTGGTAGTAAAATACCGGATGATCTTTGTGCGTAAACATTTTTTGGTTCAATAGCCGTACCATTTTTACCACCTTTTGATGGTTTTTTAGCATTTCTACCTTTAAGAACAATTGTCTCGTCTCCTCCGTATGCAGATGTTGGAGAGTTCAAATAAGTTTCAGTGTCAAAATTACTTTCGGCTGATACGTCATTTGTTTTGGCATTTTTCTTCAAATAGCCATTTTTCTCTAACAATGCTTCGTTAACACGTTGTGTTCTCCAGTTGCTAAATTCTACCGCTTGAATCCAATTTACACCAACAACTGGATACTCAGCATATGATGGGTGTCTCAAGTAGTTATTGGTCATGGTCTCATTGTAACCTAATCTATTTCTCCATACTAATGTGTCAGGGGAAGCACCTTCGTATATGTTTTTGTAATTCTCTTCCGTTGGAGGGTATACACTTTTTAACCACTCTAAGTAATCAAGATACATAGAGTTTGTAACTTCGGTTTCGTCCATGTAAAAGGATTGAACGTGTTGTTGAGTAGGTGAGTTGTTCCAGTCGTGCATAACGTCATCTTCAACTTTACCCATGGTAAATGTACCTCCTTCAACAAAAACCAATCCTGGTCCAGCTTCTTGCTTCTTTTTACTGGCTCCTTTCTTGCTATCCATGTTCCAACCGGTTGCTCTTGATGTGTTTTTAGAGCTGGATTTTTTACTACAACTAGAGAAACCCACAATCAACATGATTGAGAGTAACACTTGTAGGCCCATAATTCTGTTTGCTTTCATATTATTTAGTAGGTAATAATTTAGTGCTGCAATATATGTTTAAATGATAAACAGCGTAAAAAATTTGTTATAACGTAAAACTCAGTTTTAACATTAATTTATATATCACAACGCAAATTTATAATAATTATTATTTAAAACGATATGTTTTGATTTATTTTTACCAATTAATACTAGGAATACACAAATCACGTTAAAAAAAGAATGAGAAAATTAATTTTGTTTTTTTTGGCCTTCATTCCTGCAGTCAGTTTTTCACAAATTAAGGGTGAAATAAAATTGAATTGGTTTGAAAAAAAAGAGATGTATTATGGCACAAATCAAATAGTGATTCCCTATTTTTCTGGTGATGAGTTTCATTATGATGATTCTAGTCAATCTATAAAGGCGCATTATATAGTGCCTAGTTATAGAGGTTTTCAAGATGGTGACTTGCAAGTTAATTCTATTGTTTATGAATCCATAGATAAAGAACTCTTGGGAGATTTAAATCTTAATAATTTACCAACTAAAGCTGATTTTAATCTTGTTCTTTCAACTGCAAGAGATTTAGTAACTGGTCAAATTATTTTTTCACCTATAATTAAAGATGATTTTGGATTTAAGAAAATTATTTCTTTTAATTATTCTATAATTGCTAGCACCTCTTTATCCGAGCGTAGTTTTAAAACTTCAGCAGGGATCTCTAATTCTTTATTGGCTACAGGGAATTGGTATAAATTTTATATTGAAAAATCGGGAGTATATAAATTGTCAAAAAGGTTTTTAGAGCAACTTGGTATTGATTTTAAAAATGTTGACGCTAGGAAAATTAAAATATTCGGAAATGGCGGTAGGATGTTACCTCTTAGTAATAACATTGCATACCCAAATGATTTAATAGAAAATACCATCCAAGTTATTGGAGAAAATGATGGCACGTTTGATGACTTGGACTATGTACTTTTTTATGGTGAAGGAACAGATACATGGAACGAAGAAAGTCGGACCAATATTAATTTATATGATTCCAAATCCTATTATTACGTCAATATTCAAGGTGAAAATGGTAAAAGAATTATTCCCTTGGTACAACCTACAGCAAATCCTACATTATTATTAAATACATTTGATGATTACCAATTCTATGAAAAGGATATAACAAACATTGGTAAATTGGGCAGGCAATGGTTTGGGGAGTCATTTGAAATTAAAAACGAGCAAGAATTCGATTTTAACTTCCCAAATGTTGATGCCTCAGTTCCTATAAAAATAATGCTGAATGCAGCATCGGCTGCGTTTACAGCAACTTCATTTAGTGTGACTTCAAATGGAAGTGCTCTTGCAGCACTTACTTTTCCTGCGCTTAGTAATACATCAAGTACGGAGTTTTTCGTTAGTAATTTACCTAATAACACCACAATAAATGGTTCTGAAAATGTTAAAATAAAACTCAATTATAATAACAATGGTGTTCCTGGTTCTAAAGGTTTTTTGGATCAAATTCGACTTATAGCAAAAAGGAAACTTCAGGGGTACGGGAAGCAATTCCGATTTCAATACGATGCCGGTAACGCCGCCAATGGAGTTGTGAACTACACGGTTTCTAATGCAGTCGGTATTTCGCAGATTTGGGATGTAACGGATATTTATAATGTCAAAACGGTTGTGAATTCCAATCAAAATACGATTGATTTTAAAGCCAATTTAGGTGAAATTAGAAAATATGTTGCGCTTGTAGATACCGATTTTTTTACGCCATTGAAAGATGCTCAAACGCGAGTTTCTAATCAAAATTTAAAAGGAACGCTTTTTTTAAACAGATCAGGGAATTTTCAAGATATAGATTATGTAATTATTTCGCCAACTGTACTCGTGCCGCAAGCAGAGACATTGGCTAATTTTCATCGCACTAATTCGGGCTTAAATGTAAAAGTAATTCCGCTGGAGTTAATTTATAACGAGTTTTCGTCCGGAAAGCAAGACATTGCGGCTATTAGAAATTGCATTAAATATATTTATCAGAATGCCTCAAGCGCCGACAAAAGGCTTAAATATGTTAATCTTTTTGGAGATTCTTCGTATGACTACAAAAGTAGAATCCCAAACAATACTAATGTAGTACCTATATATCATGCTTTAAATAGCAGTAGTTCTGGAGAATCTTCTTATGCGTCGGATGATTTTTACGGCTTGATGGATGCTAACGAAGGTAATATTACTTCTTCTTTTGGAGGTATTGATATTGCTGTGGGAAGAATGCTTGTTAACGATGCTAAACAGGCAAATGAAATGATTAATAAAGTTTTGGAATATCATAACTCAGAATCCTTTGGTAGCTGGCGAAATAATTTCGTACTCATTTCAGATGATTCAGATGTGTTATCCGATGCCAATTTGCAAAACAAACAAAACAATCTTGCGAATACTATAGCTACTGAGAAACCTTTTTTTAATGTCAATAAAATTCTTTTGGATTCATATATTCAAGAGGCAGCTGCAGGCGGTGCTCGATATCCAAAAGCTAGAACAGATTTTTTTAACGCTTTTGAAAAAGGAGCGTTAGTTTTTAATTACTTAGGTCATGGTGGCGAGGACGGATTATCAGTTGAGCGTATTTGGGAAAAATCAGATGGTCAAAATTTAAGTAATCAATTCAAATATCCTTTATTCATAACTATCACTTGTGAGTTTTCAAGATTTGACAACCCTTCGCGGCCTACTGCCGGGGAATTTACGTATTGGAATCCAAAAGGAGGTGCGATAGCTATGATTACCACCATAAGATCTATTGGGCAGTTTAGTGCTGAAACATTTAATGACACTTTTACAAGAAATTTGCTTTCTTACGGTTCTAATCAATACACATCTATAGCTGAGGCTCTTAGGATTTCGAAAAATAGTAATCCTAACTCGGCAACAAATGTTGTTTTTTACATTGGTGACCCTGCTTTAATGCTGGCTATTCCTCGGCCTAAAATTAGATTGACAAAAGTTAATGATGTTCCTGTAAGTCAGGCGATAGAAGATTTTAAGTCTTTGTCAAAAATAAAAATTACCGGTGAAGTTAGTGATGAAAATAACAATATTATTTCAAATTACAATGGTGAAGTTACCTCGATGATTTTTGATAAAATGCTCAACAGAACAACGCTTAATAATGACGGCAATAGTCCGCCAATTAACTTTAATGTATTGGGCGAAACTATTTTTCGCGGAAGCGCTAGTGTTGTAAACGGTCAGTTTGAATACAGTTTTATTGTGCCTAGAGATATTAGAATACCACTTGCAAACGGAAGAATTAGTTTTTATGCAAAAAAGAAAGACGCTTTACAAAACGAAAATGGTTTTGATAGCAACATTAAAATAGGAGGGATTAATGAAAATGCGCCACTTGATACAACAAGTCCTAGAGTACAGTTGCATATGAACGATGAAAATTTTGTGTCTGGTGGAAATACGAATGAATCTCCTTTTTTACTTGCAAAATTAAGTGATGAAAGCGGAATCAACACGGCAAGCGGAATAGGTCATGATATAGTTGCTGTTTTAGATGGTGATGTAAACAATCCTTTTATATTAAACGATTATTACCAAGCTGATTTAGATGACTTTACAAATGGAACATTAAGGTTTCCGTTGCGTAATTTAGCTCCGGGTTTACACACCATAAGTTTTAAAGCATGGGATGTGTACAACAACCCAATCACTGCCGAAATCCAGTTTGTGGTAGTAGGTAATGACACGCTTACTTTGAGTAATGTACTTAACTATCCTAACCCATTTGTGAATTATACTGAGTTTTGGTTTACACATAACAAGCCATTTGAACCGCTAGAGGTTCAAGTTCAAGTGATGACAGTGACTGGAAAAATTGTTTGGACAAAAAATCAAATTATAACAACGGACGGTTTCTTATCAAAAGAACTCACTTGGAATGGAAGAGATGATTTTGGCGATAAGCTAGGAAAAGGAGTTTATGTGTACAAACTAACTGTAAAATCGAATGCGACTAATAAAAAAGCAGAAAAATTCGAAAAACTTGTAATACTTTAATAATGTACTATATTTGTTTAATAAATAGAAGCCTCGTAATGAAAAACATAATACCAATTCTTGCATTGCTTTTTTGCATGAACATCACATCCGCACAAGACAGAACAATAAATCCAGGTGTACCATTTTTATTGGTCGCTGCTGATGCTAGAGCAGCTGGTATGGCTGATATGGGAGTAGCGACATCTGCTGATGCTTTCTCGCAACAATGGAATCCTGCAAAGTATGCATTTTCTAAAGATGCTCAGGGATTCTCGGTAAGTTATACACCTTATTTAACTGATTTGGTAAATGATATTTCCTTAGGTCAGTTAACGTATTATAACAAACTAAACGAAAAAAGTGCGTTTGCTGGAAGCATTCGTTATTTTGGTCTTGGCGAAATTGAATTACGTGAAACTGGAGATCCTAATGAGGCTGCTCGTGTAGTTTCGCCAAATGAATTTGCAGTGGACTTATCGTACTCCTTAAAATTGAGTGAGAAATTTTCGATGGCTGTAGGAGGACGATTTATCAATTCTAACCTAAAGGTAGCTTCGGATGCTAATGATGCAACCGCTGCAAGTACCTTTGCGGTAGATGTAGCAGGGTTTTTTCAATCAGAAGAAATTGCCTATTCTGATTTTAACGGACGATGGAGAGCTGGATTTAATTTTCAGAATTTAGGTCCAAAAATTAGTTATGATAACGATGATATTAATAATAATTTTATCCCCGCTAATCTAAAGTTAGGTACTGGATTTGATTTTATATTGGACGATTTTAATAAAGTAGCACTTAACGTGGAGTTCAATAAATTGCTAGTTCCTACTTTTCAAAAAAACGACTTGAATGGTGATGGACTGACTACACCTGAGGAAGCCAATCAAAATTTAGAAAATTATAGATCCATAGGATGGACTTCGGGAATTTTTAAATCATTTGGTGATGCGCCAGATGGAATCAGTGAAGAGTTAAAAGAAGTGACCTATGCCGTGGGTGCAGAGTATTTATATCAAGATTCATTTGCCATGCGAATGGGATATTTTCATGAAAGTCCACAAAAAGGTGCTCGACAATTTTTTTCATTAGGAGCAGGATTTAAGTACACTACAATCAAAGTAGATGTCTCTTATTTATTTTCGGCATCCAAGGTTAGGAACCCACTAGAAAACACATTACGATTCTCCTTGACATTTAATTTTGGAGATCAATACGATGAATATTAAAAATTAGATTAATTACTTATAGATAATCCAAATTGCACCTTTGTTAAAAGTGTAATTTGGATTTTTTTTCCCTTACAAATATGAAAGAGATAATAATTTCAACACAATTTACCGTTTTCGAAGCTGCGCAAGATATGCCAACGGATGTTCAAGATTTAATGCAACAGGCCGTAGAGGTTCGGAAAAATGCTTATGCACCCTATTCAAAATTTAGAGTTGGAGTAGCAATTTTATTAGATAATGGAGAGGTGATTGTAGGTTCGAATCAAGAAAATGCAGCTTATCCATCAGGATTGTGTGCTGAGCGTGTAGCTATTTTTTATGCTGGTGCAAAGTATCCCGATGCTAAAGTTTTAAAAATGGTAATAACAGCAGCTTCAGATACCAATCAAACTACTGCACCAATTCCGCCTTGTGGATCTTGCAGGCAATCAATTGCAGAATATGAAATCAAACAAGAAATGCCTATAGAAATTTATTTTATGGGTGAAATAGGTTTGGTTTACAAATCAGACTCCTTGAAAAATTTATTGCCATTTATGTTCGATAAAAAATTCCTTTAAAATTCCCAAAAACTAGCCATTATATTTTAGTTCTTACGCGGAATGTCTTATTTTTGCGTTTCGCAAATTTGTGGGAGGAAACTATTTTGCGTTATAGGTTCAAATTGATTCAACAATAACACTTAAGCAAAAGAAAAATTCAGATGAAAGAAGTTACAAAAGAAGTATATGTAAAATGGTATGAAGACATGCTATTTTGGAGAAAGTTTGAGGATAAACTAGCGGCATTATACATTCAACAAAAAGTTAGAGGTTTTTTACATTTATACAATGGTCAAGAAGCAGTATTAGCAGGAGCGCTTCACGCTATGGATTTGACTAAAGACAAAATGATTACCGCTTATAGAAATCACGTACAGCCAATAGGTATGGGTGTAGATCCTAAGCGTGTAATGGCAGAATTACTTGGCAAAGTGACGGGTACTTCAAAGGGAATGGGTGGATCTATGCACATTTTCTCAAAAGAACACCGTTTTTATGGAGGTCACGGTATTGTAGGAGGTCAAATTCCAGTAGGTGCTGGTTTAGCATTTGCAGATAAATATTTTAATACTGGCGGTGTTACGATGACCTATTTTGGGGATGGAGCAGCACGTCAAGGTTCTTTACACGAAGCTTTTAATATGGCTATGTTATGGAAATTACCTGTAGTTTTTATTGTTGAAAACAATGGATACGCTATGGGGACATCTGTAGAAAGAACAGCAAATCATACTGATATCTGGAAACTAGGTTTGGGATATGAAATGCCATGCGGACCTGTAGACGGAATGAATCCAGTAAAAGTTGCTGAAGCAATGACAGAAGCAATTGATAGAGCACGTCGCGGAGATGGACCAACGTTCTTAGAAATGAAAACATACCGTTATAGAGGTCACTCTATGTCGGATGCACAATTATACCGTTCTAAAGAAGAAGTTGAAGAATACAAAAAAATAGATCCAATTACACAAGTTTTAGATGTAATTAAAGATCAAAACTACGCTACAAGCGAAGAAATAGAAGCTATAGATCAAAGAGTTAAAGATTTGGTTGAAGAGTGTGCTACATTTGCCGAAGAGTCTGATTACCCACCAATTCAACAATTGTACGACGTAGTCTACGAACAAGAAAACTATCCTTTTATACCTCATAAACTATAAATCAATTATGGCAACAATTATTACAATGCCTCGTTTGAGCGATACGATGACGGAAGGAACGGTAGCGACTTGGCTAAAAAAAGTAGGTGATAAAGTAAGCGAAGGAGATATTCTTGCCGAAATTGAAACCGATAAAGCAACAATGGAATTTGAGTCTTTTAACGAAGGAACTCTTTTGCATATAGGTATACCTGCTGGTGAAACAGCAGCAGTAGATTCATTATTAGCCATCATAGGAAAAGAAGGCGAAGATATTTCAGCATTACTTGCAGGAAAAACAGCAGAGGCAACTCCAGTTGCAGACGAAGCAAAACCTGCTTCAGAAGCGGCGGCTGTTCCAGAAACTACTAAAGAGTCATCTGCAGTAGCGGCTTCTTTACCAAAAGGAGTAGTGGTAATAACAATGCCTCGTTTAAGTGATACAATGACCGAAGGAACTGTTGCAACCTGGTTGAAAAAAGTTGGAGATACAGTTGCCGAAGGTGATATTCTTGCTGAAATTGAAACAGATAAAGCAACAATGGAGTTTGAGTCTTTCAATGCGGGTACATTATTATACGTAGGTATTGAAGAAGGAAACACAGCTCCGGTTGACAGTCTTTTAGCAATTATTGGTCCCGCAGGAACCGATGTTGCTGGAATTGCTACAATTTATAAAGCAGGCGGAGCAACTACAGCTGCTCCTGTTGCAGATGTTAAAGAAGAAGTTGCAACAACAACGGCAGCGACTGAGCCAGTTGCTCAAGAAGCTGCAGCTGATGGACAACGCATTTTGGCTTCGCCATTAGCAAAGAAAATAGCAAGTGATAAGGGAATTCAGTTGAATCAAGTTAAAGGTTCTGGTGAAAATGGTAGAATCGTAAAAAGCGATATCGAAAACTTTACACCAGCTGTTGCTAAACCAACCGCTGATGCACCAGCTGCTAAAACTGAAACTGCTCAGGCACCTGCTGCACCTGCTGCACCAAAGGTATTTGTTCCTACAGGAGAAACACTTACAGAGGAAATTAAGAATTCTCAAATGCGCAAGATTATTGCAAAACGATTGGCTGAATCTTTATTTACTGCTCCGCATTACAACTTAGTAATCGAAGTAGCTATGGATGATGCAATGGCTTCAAGAGCAGTGATTAACACAGTGCCTGATACAAAAGTGTCTTTTAACGATATGGTAATTAAAGCTTGTGCAATGGCTTTGAAAAAGCATCCAAAAATAAATTCACAATGGAAAGAGGATGCTATTACAATCAATCACCATGTAAATATTGGAGTTGCTGTAGCAGTTGAGGATGGTCTGGTAGTTCCTGTATTGAAATTTACAGATGCTATGAGTTTGTCTCAAATTGGAGGTAGTGTAAGAGATCTTGCTGGCAGAGCAAAAAACAAAAAGCTATTACCCGCAGAAATGGAAGGAAGTACTTTTACAGTTTCTAATTTAGGAATGTTTGGTATTGTTGAATTCAATTCAATTATCAATCAGCCTAATTCTGCAATCCTATCTGTAGGAGCAATTGTAGAGAAACCGGTTGTTAAAAACGGACAAATTGTAGTAGGAAACACCATGATGTTATCTCTTGCGTGTGATCACCGTACCATCGATGGAGCAACTGGAGCACAGTTCTTGCAAACCTTAAAACAATACATTGAAAATCCAGTGACCATGCTTGCATAACTACGGATTCAATCTAATAACAAAACCCATCACTTTTTTTTAAGCTGATGGGTTTTGTGTTTTTGGGCATGTCCCAGCTTCCACTAGCGTTACAGCTGCGTCAGGCTATACGCTATATCTTTTATTACGCTGCCGCTTCATAAAAGTATGCCGCTCCTATCCTTCATGCGCACGAGATCTTAATAGAGAAAATTGTGTAGCAGTCTACGTGTTTTTGAAAACGAAAGACAAACAAAGTAGTTTTCATGTTGCGGTATCACTTGTTTAAAAAATGTTTTTATTAAAGGACTTTCAATAGATAAACTATTAATTTTGTACCGACCTAATATGCTACAAAATGATTCAAAAAGAATACATTGATCCCAGTGAAGGTTTTTCGCAAACAGTACTGGTAAAAACGGGTGATTTCAAAACTCTTTATATTTCAGGGCAAATTGGCATTGGGGATACACTAGAAGCCCAAGTAATTGCTACTTTTCAAAACCTTGAACAGCAATTGCGAAAATGCAATGCTACATTTAAGGATGTGGTTAAAATGAATACCTATATCGTAAATTTTAATCCAGAAACCGATTTACCGATTTTTAGAAAAATTAGAAATGAATTTTTAGGAAATGAGAATTATCCAGCAAGTACTCTTGTTGGCGTCTCTGTATTGGGTAATAGAGATTGGCTCATTGAAATTGAAGCGATCGCTGTTATTGAATAAATACAGCTTGAAATAAATCAGTTTAGAAGTAAATTTCGTTCTAGTTTTTATTTTTCTCAGTAATCCATTTTGACATGTACATGGTACTTTTTAAGGTGTGATGCTGTAGCAATGCCCCCATAAAATTGTTCAAACGGTGTTGTACTAGATTTTTCTGTATGCTTTGCATCTGCTCGTTGAATTCAGTTTCAAATAATGTTCTTGCATAGCGTTGCTTAATTATTTCAAATCCATTTTCTTGACAAGTTAGCCACGTTTTTTCATTTTGATATAGCGATACTGCTTGGTTGGCAAAAAGTTCGGGATTGTCCTGGATAAAACCATTCCATGGCAAATCACCATGCATTGATTCGGCGCCAATTGTAGTAGTTACGCTAGGTGTACCGCATTGCATGGCTTCGAGCAATTTTCCTTTTATTCCTGCGCCAAAACGCAAGGGTGCTAGAACAACTCGGGCTTGTTTTACTACTTCTTGCGCATCCTCTGCGCGACCTAAAATTAAGAATCCTTCTTTTGTGTTGTTCAGTTGCAGCACTTTTTGGGAAGGATAGGCACCGTAAATTTTGCAAACGGCTTCAGGTACTTGTTTTTTAATCAAGGGCCAAATGGTTTGTTTTAAATACTGAACCGCATTCCAATTGGGTTCGTGTAGAAAATTACCAATAAAAGTAAAGTCGCTTCTGTTCTCAAAGGATGGTGTTGTGGCTGTATTTAAAATTACCTCAGGTTCAAGTAAAAGAGGTAAGTAGAGTAGTAGCGATTGATCAATTTTGAATGTGGTGGTTAGAATTTCAATTTCATATTGAGAAATCATTAAGGAGATATCGCAGCGCAAAATACTAGCAATTTCTCGTTTTGCAACTTCTTCAACAACTAAGTCTTGGGTTGTGTATACTCGGTTTTCTTTGAAAGCTTTTTGTCTGGCAAGACGTAAACAATGTAAATCCTCGGTATCTAATATTCGGATTGCAGTAGGGCAATTTTCGGTAACACGCCAGCCAAATTGTTCTTCAATCATAAAGCGATCAAAGAGCACTACAGCCGGATTTAGCTCTTTGATAAACGCATCAAAAGTAGACGAGTTGAGAAGGACTGTTTTCTTTTCAACGTTTAGGGACGCAAGATCCGTACTAAAAGCGCTGTCTTGTGCTGGAGAGGCAAAGGTGATTTTAAATCCTTGTTTTTGATACAGCGAAATTAATTGTAGCATTCTACCACCTGCAGCTGAGGAGTTGGGTTCAGGCCAAACAAAACCAATAATTAAGAGTGATTGCACTTTTTTGAGAGATGAAAATTACGGTTGCAAAATACTAATTTAATGTGGTATTGTAGCTTTAGGGACTTGTAAATTCTGATGAAAATAAAGGCTTTCATTTCAGGTTAGATGCCGCGTGAGGGATAGTAGCGTATAGCCCGCAATGGCGTTGTCGCGTAGCAAAAACGCAATGAGGACTTGAAGCGGATAGCCCGACAGCAAAAAAATGGCTTAGTGGAATGTTGCTAGGCCATTTTTTTTGGTGGCACGCCCTAATTATTTTTTATATTAAGGGTTCAATTTGATCTTGATGGATGTGTCTATGCAATAAATCACTAATTTTGTAGTACATTAAATGATATTGAAATGTTAGGATTAAAATTAGTTACGGACCCAAGATGGGTGAATATAGTAGAGTCAAATATTGAGGAAATATTGACTGACCACGCTTGGTGTGAACAAAAAGCAGCATCGAACGCAATAAGTTTGATTACTCAAAATTCAGAAAAAGAAGAACTGGTAACTGAATTGATGATTATTGCTAGGGAAGAATTAGAGCATTTGCAAATGGTGCACGACTTGATTAAAAAGAAAGGGCTCTCGTTAGGGCGCGAGCGCAAGGATCATTATGTGAATGAATTGTTTAAATTCATGAAAAAAGATGGAAGTAGAAATGATGCCTTGTGTGAACGTTTGTTGTTTTCGGCTATGATTGAAGCAAGAAGTTGTGAGCGTTTCAAAGTGCTTTCGGAAAATATTGCCGATCCGGAATTAGCTAAATTTTATAGAGATTTAATGATTAGTGAAGCGGGACATTACACGACTTTTTTAGGATTTGCCAAAAAATATGCGGATCATGTAGATGTGGATAAACGCTGGAAGGAATGGATTGCCTTTGAAACTTCGATAATTGTGAACTATGGAACAAGTGAAACCATTCATGGCTAAACCGAAAGTTAGTGTTAAGTTTAGTGCAAAAAAAAAACTTCTCCATTTTTTGAGAAGTTTTGTGGGCCGAATTAATTTCTACATGAATCATTTTGTGCAAGATTAAAAGAAATAATCGTTTGCAGGGTACACACCTTTGCATAATTAGGTTAATTTTTACAACTGATTCCTTCTCAACAGGTTTATTTTCAAATCAATATATTGCAATTGAAGATTATTTTTTAATACTTCAAAATCAGCAGCAAGTGATTGATTTTTCACTGAGGAATATACAATAGCTTCCACTTTACCGCTTGTAAATTTAGATTGTGTAGTAGCAAAAGAAGCTCTAGCAAACTTTTGCTTCTCGATCAATTTATATTGAAGTTGTGAATAATTTCTCTTGTTTTGTTCTTCTAAGACGACTTGTTTTTCTACTTGTTGTTTTTCCTTTTCTATTAGCAGTTTTGCCTTTTCCCCCACTATTTTTGATGCACTGATTTTTTTGTTATTCCTAAAGCCATTGAAAACAGGGATACTCAATTGCATTCCAACTTGTTGGTTTTTATTATCTTCTAATTGATGGAAAAAAGAATCTGCGTTGGTATTTACTTGTTTCAGATTTTTATAATAAAAAGTAGAATATCCATAATAAGCCGACAATACTGGATAATTACTGGCTCTTTCCAATCGAATTGACTTCAAACTATTTTGATAATTGAGTTCGGCAAGTTTAATTTTAGGGTTAAAAAGCGCATAGTCAGAATTTTTTGTTGCTCCCTTAAAATAAGGTTCTAATACAACTTCATCAGTTTTCACATCCATACTATTCATCAACTGAAACAATTCTGTCTTTTTTATAGCATACAATTGTTCTGTTTCCTGATTTCGGATTTCTTCTGTCGAAAAGCTCAATTGCATGTCATACAAATCACTTTGGGGTTTACTCCCAATAGCAACTTCTTTAGTTATCCTGTCCAAGTTGAATGAAGCCTGCTTGAGTTGTTCTTTTTGGATTTTTAATAACTCCTGTATGTATAGCACTTGATAATAACTTTCTAAAATTTGAAGTTTGTATTCATTTTCTATGACTTCTACATCCGCTTTGGCGAGTGCAATATTTAATTTGTCTTTTTGTGCATTTGCAAAAGCACTGAAATCAATTAAATTTGTTCTGGCATTGAGATAAAAGTTATTGTTCTGAATGTTAGAGCTCACCCTTCCGTTAGTAGACGGATCAATGGTAGAACCAAAATTATAGCCTTGTTCACCGTATAAATTGATACTGGGTAACATTCGATTCAAAACTGAGTTTTGGGCCTTTTCTGTTTTTTTTATTTCAAGTTGTCTGATTTTTATTTCGATATTATTTTGCAAAGCTGTTTCCATGCATTTAGTAAGTGTCCAAGAATTTTCCTGAGCACTTACCAAAGCAAAAATTAAAAAAAAGACTACCGTAAAAATTGCATTCTTATTCATATTTTAAATATTTTAAAACATCCGTTTTAGTTGCTTGAAAGGCTTTTGAAAGCACTATCAAAAGTGTTAGAAGTAGCAAAACAATAAACCCAAATACGAATGGAAATACTGTCATGTGAATCCTAAAAGCAAAATTTTCGAGCCATTTGTTCAATAAATAATACACAGGAAACAAAGCGATTAAATATCCGATTGTGCAATACAAAATATACTGTTTGGATAATTCTATCAACAAAGAATTGGTTGCTGCACCCAAAGTTTTTCTAATAGCAATTTCTTTCATGCGCCTTTGTATTGAATACGAGGCCAAGGCAAATAATCCAAAAAGCGCAATACCAATTACAACAATATTTAACAATGAAAAAAGATTCTTTTGCTTCACATAATTTTCATAGGTTCTAGCGTATTGTTTGTCTACAAAATCGTATTTAAACGGATTTTCAGTATCTACTTTGCTCCATAGTTTTTCAATATCGGCAATCGTATTTTCAATGTTATCTGCTTTTAGTTTTATATATACTTTATCTATGTATTGAGTACTACCAGTTGTTTTAAGATGGTAAAAAACGATGGGAGGCACTTTTTCTTCGGGACTCAAAATATTAAAATCCTTAACAACTCCTATAATTCTTAAAATTTGATTATTGATTCTGACACTCTCACCAATTGGTTTTTTTATCTTCATTAATTGCACAGCAGTTTCGTTAAGTACAACTGAATTAATTGTGTCTGACGCAATTTTTAAATCAAAATTTCTTCCGTTTGTTACCTTAACATTTAGCATTTCAAAAATCCCAAAATCTACAGGAATACCTCGCTCCTTGAAAAGTTCGTCATTATATAAAACAGGAACTATAGCATTATTTGAGCCGTCAAATGAAATAAGACCAGTAGATATTGCATTGACTCCATTTATTTTTGATAATTCTTGCTTGATTGTACTGTATTTGTTATAAATGTGTTGCCCTGGATTTTGTACTTCATAGTCAGAGTTAGAAAAATTCAATGGCACAGTAATCACTTGGTCACCTTTAAAACCTAAATCTTTATGAGTTAAGTAGTTGATTTGTTGATAGACAATGTAAGAGCCTACAATAAAAAAAGTGGCAATTGCATATTGAAAAATTAGCATTCCATTGCGCAGCCAAATTCCGCTTTTACTTCTGCCAAAATTTCCTTTTAATACCTTTAAAGTTTCAAAATTAGCGACATAAACCGCTGGGAATATTCCTGCTAACAAAACGGAAACAATAAAAATGAGTAGCAATTGAAGATAAAATTGACTCCCAATAATATGTAAATTCTTGTTTAAAAAATCATTGTAGTAGGGCAATGACAACTCCACAATCATTAAAGCCAATAAAATAGAAAACAAACATAATAGGATACTTTCAAAAATAAATTGAATTACAATGGTACTTTTTGAAGCACCTACAACTTTACGGATACCCACTTCTTTGGCACGCTGTATAGCATTGGCAGTAGCCAAATTGATATAATTCACAAGAGATAAAATGAGAATTAAAACGGACAATCCAGCCATAATTACTAAAAATTGATAATTCCCTCTGCCTTCAGGATAACCATCTGTAATAGAATGTAATCTTGCTTTTGAAAGTGGCTCCATAACAACATTAAAGTATCCTATTTTCTTAGCCATTTCTTCTTGAGTAAATCCTTCAAGTTTAGCTATTCTTCCAACAAAGCTTGTATTGTACTCTTTTTCAAGACTCTTTCTCGTAAGTTCAATTTTTGATGGATCTTTGACTTTTACTACTAATTTTAATACAAAAGGAGCTGTTACATTTGTTGTTGTCAATTCCTTCATTCTGTTTACTATAACATTAGGAGCAATTGATGAGTTTCCCGGAATTTGATATACCGCACGAACTACAAACATGTGATTTAAACATTTTATTTGTTTCCCAATTGGATTTTCGTTCCCAAAAATGCGTTTAGCGATAAGGTCTGAAATAGCGACACTAGAATCATCTTTCAATCCTGAGATAGCATCTCCGCTAATTATTTTGAAAGGGAAAAACGAAAAGAAATTGTTTTCAACATTAATGATTTTAGTTTCAACTATTTTCTTTCCATTGTAGATGATTTTATCCTTTTGATACCAACTGTCAGCATACAATATACCTTCAACATTTGGGTCTTTGGCTAATACAGGTTTTAAAAACAAAGAACATTCAGACCAAATAGGCATATCACTCAATTGTATCAAAACTTGATATACGTTGTCCTTTTCAGGATTCCACTCATCATAACTTTGTTCGTCGTTCCAATATAGTAGAGCGAAAATTAATCCTGCAATTCCTATGGCTAGTCCGAAAACATTGAGAAATGAAAACAGTTTGTTTTGCTTTAAATGATAGAGGAATATTTTTATATAGTTTAATAACATGATTTGGGTTTTGGTTAGTTATAAAAAGGGTTTAAATCTTTTTAATTATTCATATTTTAAATATTTTAAAACGTCAACTCTTGTGGCCTGATATGCTTTTGAAAGCACTACCAATAATGTTAGTGACAATAAGGCAATGAAGCCAATTAGAAATGGATAAATGGATATATCAATTCGGTAAACAAAGTTTTCTAACCATTTGTTGAGTAAATAATAAACTGGGAATACCGCAGTCAAAAACCCAATAACACAATAAATGATGTATTGTTTGGATAATTCTTTTAGTAAAACATTAGTCTCGGCGCCGAGTGTTTTTCTAATAGCAATTTCTTTCATGCGTCTTTCAATAGAGAAAGATGCCAGTGCGAAAAGCCCGAAAAGCGCAATTAGAATTACTATGAGGTTTAATAATGAAAACAGATTTCTCTGCTTCACGTAATTTTCATAAGTTCTAGCGTATTGTCTATCAACAAAATCATAACTAAAAGGATTTTCTGAATCAACTTTTTTGATCCATAGCTTTTCAATATCAGCAATAGTCTGTTGTGGGTTGTCAGAATTTATTTTAACGTGAATTTTACTTACATTTTGAAGCATCCAATCCACTGTTTTGAAGTGAAAAAACACCATTGGAGGAATTTTTTCCTGTGGCCCGAACAGATTAAAATCTTTGACAACTCCAACAATTTTTAGTTTGCGATCGTTCCAATCTATTTCTTTCCCAATTGGATTTTTTTCGTTCATCATTTTCAATGCCGTTTCATTAACTAACATTGTATTTATAGTATCCGAAGCAAATTTTTCGGAGAGAAACCTACCTTCTTTAATTTTGATTTGCATCATTTCCAACATTCCAAAATCGATACCCATATTTCTGCTTTGGATGTTCTCACTATTATGGTAGGAGAATCCGGTAGTTGAGCCATTTCCAGAACCAAAACTAAAAGCTCCAGTAGCTATTTGTTCTACACCTTTAATTTTAGAAATTTCCTGTTTTATCAAGTTGTACCTGTTATATATTTTGCTCTTATAGCCTTCTTCATTCCAATCGTAATTATTTTTATAATCTATAGAAAGTATTTGTTCTCCTTTAAAACCTAAATCTTTAGTACTGATATATTTTATTTGTTCGTTAACAATATAAGATCCAATAATAAAGAACGTGGCTATTGAAAATTGAATTATGAGCATTCCGTTGCGTAACAAAACTCCCCTTTTACTTCGTCCAAAATTACCTTTCAGTACTTTTAAAGTTTCAAAATTAGATACATAAACTGCAGGAAATATGCCGGCAACTAAAATTGTTACCACAAAAACAAGTAATAAATACAGGCAAAACTGATTTCCGGAAATGATTAGATTTTTATCTAAAAAATCATTGTAGTATGGCAAGGATAATTCTACTATAACCAAAGAAAGAAGAATTGAAAATGTCGTAATTAAAAATGTCTCAAGAAGAAATTGCTTGACTACATTTGATTTTGAAGCCCCAATAATCTTTCTTACTCCAACTTCTTTGGCTCTTTTTATTGCATTTGCAGTCGTTAAGTTGATATAATTTACAATAGACAATATTAAAATTAAAATAGAAAGCGAAACCATTATCATCAAAAACTGATAATTCCCTCTACCTTCTGCAAACCCCTCAGTTATAGAATGAAGTCTGGCATCTTTTAACGGCTCCAAAATACTTTTATAACTGACTCCTCCATTTTTTTTTAAATATTCTTCCACACTTAATCCTTCAGCTTTTGCCCATTTTACCTCTCGATTTTGATGCATCAACTGTTCTATTCTTGCAATTACTTTCTCTTTATCATTGGCATCTTTTAATTTAATGAGTAAACCAAAACTAAAATTTCCCCAATTATCCTTTTCTGCGGTGAGTCTATTATCAATTAGATTTGTAACGGCTTCAGGCTGCATTGATGATTTTCCCGGAATGGTATAAACACCTCTAACGATAAGTTTTCTTCCTGAATAAGTAACTATTTCTCCCAATACGTCTTCGCGACCAAATAATTTCATTGCCGTTTCAAGAGAGACTGCAATACTTGAGTTATCTTTTAATGCCGTTTTACCATTTCCCTTTATGAATTTGAATGGAAACATTTCAAAAAAAGTCTTTTGTGCGTCAGTAATTTTAAAGATCCCTTTTTTCTTTTTGTATTGAATAATTTCCTCAAAATACCAATTCTCAAAATAACAATGGGATTCAATTTCTTTGAAATCTTTTTTAAAATATTCTTCTAAAGGAGAAATGTTACTAGCCCAATAATCAGTTCGACTTACTTTACTTATGGATTGAAAAACTTTATCTTTATCAGGATTCCAAGAGTTGTAACTTTGTTCGTCATTCCAATATAAAATAGCGAAAATCAAGCCTGCAATACCAATGCTCAAACCCAAAACGTTGAGAAATGAAAACAGTTTGTTTTGCTTTAAATGATAAAGGAATATTTTGATATAGTTTAATAACATGATTACTCGTATTTTAAGTATTGTAAAACGTCAACTCTTGTGGCCTGATAAGCTTTTGAAAGCACTACCAATAATGTTAGTGACAATAAGGCAATAAAGCCAATTAGAAAAGGATAGATTGAAATATCAATTCGATAAGCGAAATTCTCTAACCATTTATTAAGTAAATAATATGCTGGAAAGACTGCGATCAAAAATCCTATAACACAATAAATAATGTATTGTTGGGATAATTCCTTTAGTAAAACATTAGTTTCGGCGCCGAGTGTTTTTCTTACTGCAATTTCTTTCATGCGTCTTTCGATAGAAAACGAGGCTAGACAGAATAAACCAAAAAGTGCAATAAGGATCACTACAATATTGAGTATTGTGAACAGGTTTTTTTGCTTCACATAACTGCTATACGATCTTTTGTAATCTTTATCTACAAAATCATATGCAAATGGATAATTAGGATCTACTTTTTTTAGCCAAAATTTTTCCAGATCAGCTACTGTTTGATCCATAGTTTTTGTATCGGCATCAATGTAAATATTGTTTAAAGCAAATGTCAACCACGAATTTGTTTTAAAATGGAATATTGACATCGGAGGAATAGCTTCGGCTGGATTACCTATGTTGAAATCTTTTACAACCCCAACGATAATTAACTCTTTACCATTCCAATTTACCTTTTTCCCAATTGGGTTTTTATCTTTTAGTAGTCCCGCGGCAGTTTCATTTATTAACATCGAATTAATAGTATCCTGGGCAAATTTTGGACTCAAGAATCTTCCTTTCACAAGTTTTATTTGCATCATTTCTAACATCCCAAAATCAATTGGAATATTGTCTCCATCCACACTTATATCTTTATATTGAAGCGTTATTGTTGATTTAGCAGACCCTCCAAAAGCAAAGCCACCCGCTGCCACTTGTTTTACACCTGGTATCCGCAATAATTCATTTTTGATAGTTAAGTAGCGATCAAATCTAAATTTATCTGTTATCTCTTCTCCATATACATTGCGATAAGAAATACTTAAAATTTGATTGGCCTTGAAGCCTAAATCCTTTTTATTGATATGGTCAATTTGCTGATAAACAATATAGGATCCGATGATAAAAAAAGTCGCAATTGAAAATTGAAAAATCAACATTCCGTTGCGTAACCATACGCCACTTTTACTTCTTCCAAAATTGCCTTTCAATACCTTTAATGTTTCAAAATTAGAAACATATATTGCTGGAAAAACTCCTGCCAGACAAACCGTAATAATAAATATTATGGTAAGTTGTAAATAAAATTGACTGCCTTGTACAACGATGGTTTTACTTAAAAAATCATTGTAGTAAGGTAATGACAGTTCCACAATTACAAGAGCAATTAAAATTGAAAACAACGATAGTATTGCTGTTTCAAAAACAAATTGCTGTATTATATTAATTTTTGAAGAACCTATAACTTTTCTTACCCCAACTTCTTTGGCACGTTTAATAGCATTTGCTGTTGCAGAATTGATGTAATTTACAATTGAAAGTAGCAGAATTAAAACAGATAATCCAACCATAATCATTAAAAACTGAAAATTACCATTTTCCTCAATTAGACCACTCGTTTTAGTGTGTAACCTAATAGTAGACAAAGGTTCTAAAGAGGGTTTCGTGGCTCCATATTTTTTAATAAACTGCTCAGGAGAAATTCCATTTTCTTTAGCATAACGAACTGTCATGTTATCGTAATAAAGTTTTTGCAAATCATTTTCGACTAATGAAACTTTACTAGGATTTTTAACTTTAAGAAATAATACAAACTGAAAGTTTCCCCATTGATCAATAGTTTTTCTAATTCTTAAATCAATGAAATTAACGACAGCGGAGGGATTATACGAAGATTTTTTATCCATTTTATAAACGCCTCTTACAGTGAGTTTTTTATTCTGAAAAAGAACTTCTTTTCCCAAAGCGGTTTCTTTTCCAAAAAGCTGCAAAGCTAAATCTTCTGATAAACTGATACTATTTTCATCTGGTAACGCTGATTTTTGGTTTCCTTCTACAAATTCAAAAGGGAAAAATTCAAAAAAATTCTTTTGAGCTAATACGATTTTGCTCGATTGCACTTTTTTGTTTTCAAACTGAATTAGATCGCTTTCATAATTTCCACTTAAATAACAATACGATGCTACTTCTGAGCATTTCTCTTTTATCGCAGCCCCTATTGGAGCTGAACTCGATGCCCAAAATGTATTTTCGCTCATTTGATTAGCGACCAAAAACACATTTTCTTTTTCAGGATTCCAAGCATCATAACTTTGTTCGTCATTCCAATATAAAATGGCGAAAATCACTCCCGCAATACCAATGCTCAAACCCAAAACGTTGAGAAAAGAAAACAGTTTGTTTTGCCTTAAGTGGTAAATAAATATTTTAATCCAGTTGAGAATCATAACTTTTTTGATTGATTTAATTTTGATTTGATTGATGAAAAATTCAAGATATTTACAAAAGTATTTTACAAAGCAGCTCAAAAATGATTGTGGCGATTGATATGAGGATGGTTATCATTTTTATACTTTAAAAACATCAACATTTCTTTGATTTGTTTTTTCAGAAATGACAACTCCATCTTTCATCAAAATGGTTTTTTGGGAAAAAGAAGCATCATAATCAGAGTGGGTCACCATCAGGATTGTGGTGCCATTGGCATGTAAATCAGTTAAAAGTTCCATTACTTCATTTCCGTTTTTACTGTCTAGATTTCCTGTAGGCTCATCGGCAAGAATAATTTTTGGATCGTTAATCAAGGCTCTTGCTACCGCTACACGCTGTTGCTGTCCTCCAGAAAGCTGTTGCGGAAAATGTTTCAATCGGTGGGAAATTCCTAATTTATCAGCGATTGCTTCTACTTTTTTCTTTCTGTCAGAGGATGGAACTTTATTGTAAATCAGCGGCAATTCGATATTGTCATAAACTGATAATTCGTCTATCAGGTTGAAATTCTGAAAAATAAAGCCAATATTTTCTTTTCTGGCTTTCGATTTTTCTTTCTCTTTCAGCCCAATCATTTCCTGGTTCAGTAATTGATAACTTCCGCTTGAAGCGCTGTCTAGCAACCCAACAATATTCAATAAAGTGGATTTCCCGCTTCCCGATGGTCCCATAATCGAAACAAAATCACCTTGATTAATGGTTAATGAAATTTCGCTTAATGCCATGGTCTCCACTTCTTCGGTTCTAAATACTCTTGAAAGATTTTTAATTGTGATCATACTATTCGTTTTTTGATTGATGTTTATTTTATTTCTCTTTATTCTTTAGTCTTACTTCTATGCTCTTTCCTCTATACTCTTTTTCTTATTCCAAATTCAAAACTTCGACTTCTTTATAGTCTTTATACGATGAGGTAATTACTTTTTCACCTGCTTTCAATCCGCCGAGTATTTCATAATATAATGGATTTTCTCTTCCCAGTTTGATTGTTCTTCTCTCTGCTTTGTTGCCATTGACTACAAAAATCCATTTCCCGCTCGTTTCTTCGTTAAAGCTTCCTTTAGAAAGGACTACCGTCTTGGTTTTTTCTGACAGGTTTAATTTTACGCCAAAACTCAATCCTTGTTTTAAATCTAATTTTTCAGTTGAAACAAAATCCAATTCTAATTGAAACCTTCCGTTTTTAATTTCCGGAATCACTTTGGTTATTTGCACTTCGATGGATTTGTTTTCAAAATCTACTGCTCCTTTTTGTTGCGCTGCAATTTTATCCAAATAAAATTCATCGATGTCGGCTATCAATTTATAGCCTTTCCTATCATCAATAGAACCAATACTTGTATTTTGCGCATAGGTTTTCCCAAGAATAGGTTCAAAGGAAGAAAGTCTTCCAGAAATTGGCGCTGTAATAAGGAAATTTTTTTTATTCATTCTCAAAATATCCAAACTTTTATTCATGAAACCAATGGATTGATTCAATTGTCCAATCTGGACTTGATTTGCTAATTTTTCTTTTTTGACACTTTTTTTGATCATGTTCATACGTTCTTTTTGAAATCGATAATTCTCTTGGGTTTTTTCCCATTCATTTTTAGAAAGTATTTCCTGTTCAAAAAGTTTTTGGTTCAATTCAAATGAGTTTTTGGAATCTAGATAATCGTGTTCAATGGCAATCAAGTCTTTTTCTAAATTCAATTCCTGATTTCTCAAATCGAGTTTGGCTTTATCTAAATTATTAATTTGTTCGATAATGGCCGTTTCTTGTTGCATGTACGACAGTTCTGCATTGGGATTGTACAATCGTGCCAACGGTTGTCCTTTTATAACCATGTCACCGTTTTCGACAAATATTTCCTGAATGGCTCCGCCTTCAATGATATTCACTAACATGGAATTTAAAGGAACTACTTTTGCCTGAAATGACATAAAATCTTCGAAAAAATTATTTTCAACGGTCTTAATCGTAATTTCAACTTTTTTTACGTTCAAACTTCTTTTTTTGGTAGCTGATGTAAAAACAAAATACCCAAAGAGTAAGATAATTGGCAAAACGATTAAAAGATACTTATTTTTGTTAGTTTTACGTACGATTTTGGTGTCCATTGCTTATTGTTTGTATAGTCTATTAGGATAATCGTACCAGAAAATTAAAAACTATAATAATCTTATTATCAGGTTTTTAATTTCAATAAAATTTACATGGTGTCCATAATTGAACACTATTTGTCCGAAACCGAACAATGATTCCATTTTCTGAATAAAAAAATACAGCTATTGCATTAGAATGAAAAAGACCAGCGCCTCCATATTAGTCATAGACGACCAAGAAGATATTCTTTTTGCTTCAAAAATGCTACTTAAAAAGCATTTTGAAAATATTTATACCCTTAATAACCCTAAAAATGTTGTGGAACTATTATCACAAAACAACATTGATGTGGTTTTGCTCGATATGAATTACAGAATAGGATTTGAAGACGGCAGAGAAGGTTTGTATTTATTAAAAGAAATAAAAACGCTTTCGCCAAAAACGGTCGTTATTTTGATGACCGCATTTGGTAAAGTAGAAACTGCTGTAGAAGGTTTAAAAGCAGGTGCTTTTGATTATATTTTGAAACCTTGGGAAAATGAAAAATTACTTAGCGTTGTAAAACAGGCAGTTGACAAAAGCCGGAAAGAGCAAAAGAAATCTAATAATATCGAGATTGTAGACGAATTTTTTGTTGGTAATTCAGAGGTTATAAAAAAAGCTTATTCTCTGGCCGATAAAGTGGCCAAAACCGATGCCAATGTTTTAATACTTGGCGAGAACGGAACCGGTAAATTTGTATTGTCACATCATATCCATCTGCAATCAGAGCGAAAAAATAGTCCTTTTATTCACGTTGATTTGGGTTCTTTAAATTCTAATATTTTCGAAAGCGAATTATTTGGTTATGCTAAAGGAGCTTTTACAGATGCGAAGGTTGATACGCCAGGACGTTTTGAAATGGCTCAAAACGGCACTATTTTTTTGGATGAAATAGGAAACGTCCCATTGCATTTACAATCTAAACTCTTGCAGATAATTCAAACCAAAATGGTAACCCGTTTAGGAGAATCAAAAGCAAGGCCGCTGAATGTTCGCATTATTACAGCCACCAACCTGAATTTAAAACAGGAAGTTACAGATAAGAATTTCCGTGAAGATTTGTATTATCGTATCAATACTATGGAAATTGTGTTGCCTCCTTTGCGCGAGCGAATCGAAGATAAAATTCCTTTGGCGCAGTATCTTTTGCAAAAAATGATTACAAAATACGGACGAGACACAATTACTTTTGACGAAAAAGCATTGGAACAAATAGCAAATCACGCTTGGAATGGAAATATTCGTGAAATGGAAAACCGAATAGAACGTGCTGTGATTCTTTGTGAGAACAATTATATTACCGTTTCGGATTTAGATTTGGAACAAATCACAACCTATGAGGATAATCAAGATGACATTCAACTTTCGGCATTAGAAAAAACGGCTATTGAAAAAATCCTATTGAAAAACAACAACAATATTAGTAAAACTGCCGAGGAACTAGGATTATCTAGAGGTGCATTATACCGACGTTTAGAAAAATATAACATTAACTAATATGTTTACATCTTTAAAAATATACCAACTCCTTTTTCTTAGATTAATTTTTATTCTTTGCCTTTCTGCAGTTTCCTTATTTATTTTTCAAAAAGGATTGGTCTTTACAGCGCTATTTGGGCTACTCGTACTTTTCATTCTCTTAATCGAAATGTATTTTTACATTAAAAACACGTTTCAGCTGTATGACAGAACAATCACTTCAATTCTGCAAAATGATTTCACCTCCGATTTTTCGAAACATAAATCATATCAAAATTATTCTAATTTATTCAAGCTGTATGAATCACTAAAAAACAAAGAAAACGAGCAGGTTTCAAAAGATATTGTTTACCGTTCTATTTTAAATACTATCGAAACAGGAATTATTATCTTACAAAAGGAAGGAAGTGACTGGAACATTTTTTTGATGAATGATTTTTTTTCGAAACATTTTGATGTCCCAAAAGTATCAAAATGGAAGTATCTAAAAAATCATTTGCCTGCGTTGTGTGAAATTATCGAAAAACAGGATTTTCAGGAAATTAAAACATCTTTAGAAATTCGTGTCAATCAGCAAGACACGCAAATATTTGTGATGCAGTCTTCTAGAAGCGAAATTTACAATCGGGATTATTTTATTGTTGTACTGGATTCAATTCAAAATGTAATTGAGAAAAAAGAGAAAGAAGCTTGGGTCAATTTAATGAAAGTCATCTCGCACGAGCTCTTGAATTCGATAACTCCCATTCGGTCGCTTTCTCAGAATTTACAAGACCTAGTGCAGCAGGAAACCATTTCGGCAGAAGATTTAGACGATATGAAAAGTAGTGTTACCACAATGTTGAGACGAAGTGACCACTTGCAGCAATTTGTAGAAAGTTACCGAAAACTGGCCATGTTGCCATCGCCCAAAAAACAAATAATGGAACTGTCAAAATTGATTGACAACAGTTGTCAAATCATGAATCCATTGTTTAAAAAGGAACACATAGAAGTCATAAATACTATTGCTTTTGACCGCATACTCCATATTGACCCACAACAGATGGAGCAAGTATTTATCAATCTTTTGACAAATTGCATATACGCTTTATCTAATTCAGAAAAAAAACAAATTATCATATCGGCAGAAGTCAAAGAAAAGCGAATTTTTATCACGATTACAGATACAGGGAACGGAATTGAAAAAGAAATAGAAAACAAAATATTCTTACCTTTCTTCACCACCCGAAAAGAAGGAGCCGGAATTGGTTTAACTTTATCTAAAAGCATCGTAGAGGCGCATGGCGGCTACTTGGCATATAGAAATGATGAAGGAATAACTACTTTTGTGATTTGTTTGATTGAAAATTGATCTTAATTTAGATATGAATAAAAATTAGAGTTTAAGTTAAGCGTCGTAACTTATCAAGTACAAAAGCGCTCTTTGCTTTATAAATACATTTCTCTATAAAATAACTCAGAACTTCAAAAACTGTGTAGACTTTTAATGCAAATTGAAATAGCCATTTCTTTATTTCAAGATCTGGCGCCAATACTATTTATTGGAACAGACAAAAAGGGACTAATGTAAAACCAGTAGTATTAGTCAGTAAAATCTATTAATGGCTTCACTCTTTTTCATCTTGTTTAGTCAAATAAATTTAACATCCTTATTTTGTATAAGGATTATCTCTTATTATAATGCTGTAATTTAATTACTTCTGCTTGGTGAAGGATGGTAATGGAAAGCTCGTGGCATGACACAGGAAGTTCCCCGACTTGTAACGCACATACTAATCTAGCACAGTTTTAGTAAGACTATTGATTTAAAAAAGGTTAAGCCTCAGGTAATGGGCATAGCGGGAACAAACCAAAAAAAAATAAAAAGCAGGTATTTATACGTTAAATTATCTGCTTGGCTTGTCATATTTTTGGTTAAACAATTACTAACAAAAACTAATAGTAACGAAACCATTACTCCCCATGAAAAAAACAATTACCAAATTAAGTGTCGTAGCCTTTTTAGGGCTCACCATTTTTATAGCTTGTAAAACCCAAGAAAAAACAGAAGCTTCAAGCTACTTGCCAATCAATGTTTTACCTTCTTGCGTAGTCACTCCTTCTGAGTTTAAGACTTGGTTTGTGGGTGGTAATCCTACTGAGAACGGAGCTGTAGAACCTGCTAACAGTGTGACTTTTGGTCATGAAGACAATGGTGATTTTTACCGATGGTCTGAGCAAATGTTTTTGTGGATTACTTCACCAAGCTCAGGTATTTATGGAAAAAGTAAGACGGTTTTAGAATCTCCTGTTTTCTATACCGTTTCACCAGAATTTGGTGTAAATGAAAGAAAATTAATTCCGCATAGACCTGGTATATTGTTGAGTGCGCTACCTAATATAGAAAAAAGTAGAGGTGTTGATAGCGAGGAAGGACAAGCCACAGGCGATGCTTTGATGTCAAAAGATGGTGCCTTACTCTATTATATTACCATGGTAAATGATGTGTATGCACAGTTTATAGCGGCTGTAAATGCAGGCAAAATGAAAGGCAAGCAATTTCCAACCACACAAGCTGAACTAAATACTATTGTAGCTTATGCTAAAAGCCAAAATATTGTTTTACCAGATGCCAAGGCCTTAGCCATCGAACTTAAAACTTCGTGGGTTGATGCCAGTACTGTGAAAGATCTAAGTAAATATATTACTATAGATGCACTTGTACCTACTTATATTAAAACATCAAAAAAGTGGACTATCATTCCTAATAAAACTCAAAAAATAAAATTAGCCCTGTTGGGTGTACACATTGTGGGAAGTACGGCTGGACATCCAGAGATGGTGTGGTCCACTTTTGAACATAAAAACAATGCTCCTAATTTAAGTTACACCTATTTAGATACCTCAAAGAAGCAACAGAAGATTGCGGCAGATAGTAAAGGCCTTTGGGTTTTGAATTCGGTACCAGCAGATACGACCAACATTAATATCTCGCACATGAAGTTTAAAAACGATACTATTTCTGCACAGTGGACTACCAATCCTCTACCACCGGCAAATAATACCATTAGCCCGAGTAATACTACCAGAACCAAGCCTTGGGGTGTAGCAAATAAAGGAGTTCCAAACCCTGAGAATGCTACTGCAGCGGCTTCCAATAGTCAGATCATATCGATTAACAATTCGGTGCTATCACAATTGGTTGGTAATGATATACGAAAAAATTATCTTTTTATAGGATCCACTTGGACGGATGGTGGCGCAGCACCTAATGGTCAAAGTTATTCCGCTACCAATACCACAAGCGGTGTGGCTATAGGTACAAGTCAGCTGGCAAATAGCACAATGGAAACCTATGATCAAAGTACGGCCTATAACCCAAATGGTTCTTGTTTTAGTTGTCATCATGATTATAAGTCGTCTAAACCTACTTTAGACCCTAATTTTTTAAGTCACGTGTATGCTGATATTAGACGAGGCGATTCTATTTCAGGTAGAAAGGTTAAGTTAATTCAGAAATAGATTGAATAAGAATTTAAAAGTGTAAGGTTTCCATAGATCCCAATAGATTATGGGCAGCCTTACACTTTTAGCTTATTCAAACCCTATGGGTGCAATTAAATAAACATTTTAAAATTGATTGTAAACATTACAATCAGCGTAAAGAGAGTAACAGTAGGTCGAAATAATGGGCTTGAAATCATAACTATACCCAACGGGCTTACTTAACTTTTAAAACACATTAATTTCTAAAGAAAATATTAATTTTAGAAATAACCAAGACACTGTCTTACAGTACCATAATTTATGAAGGGAATAAAATTAAATTTCATTAATCATTCAAATGACATCAATAATAGTAGTATTGTTATATTTTCTAAAAATAGTGTATGGTTTTTGACGAGCTGGCTATTGCCTGGATAGTAATCGAAAATTGCGGTATAGGAGAATATCATCCTTTAAATTATGATCTAAATGTGTATGTTTCGGCTGGAGATTCTTATGGGAATTATACCCCTGAGTTATTAGCCCAGTACGGACAGCAATTTGAGATGATTAAGAACACTTCTGGGGATGTTTTGCAATTGAGTGGGCAACCTGCTATGAGTTCTACTGAAATAGAGATTGCTAATAATTTACCTACGGGTTCTATTAGCGGAAATGTATATCGTAGTGGTAGTTTATATGCTTCAACTCATAATATAGCGCCAAGTCAAAAAGCAGTGTTTTCATTTAAACCTACTATTTGGATTGGTGTTGTTTCTCAAATAACCGAAGGTGAAGTAATAAATTCAGCCATTATGTCGCAAATAAACACTGAGATTAGTTTGTTAGGGATCTCTAGTGCCGATATTGTGATGACTGGCGGCGGTCCTGTTTCTTCTTCTACCCCATTTACATTTAGCTTGCAAAATGTTCAAATGGCTTAAGGCTTAACTTTTTCAAAATATAGTCTAAAATATAATGAGATAATAATTGTTTAGTTTAAATTAAAAATTTGATTAGACGGCTTCCAGTGGGTAGGAAGTCGTTTTTTTTTGTTCCATACTTTAGTTTACTTCATGGTTGCGAGTTTGACGCTGAGGAATGTTCATTTGGGTTTAAAGGATGTATCTGACTGATAAAAAAGGGTATTTTTCCCCTAGTTATATTTATCAATAATTTTTACGTTTACATCTGAAAAACAAGTGTTTATACTCATGTCTGGCTTTTTAATAAAGATTAGATTTGGTAACTCTATTTGGTGATTATTACAATTCTAAAAACTAAAAACATGAAAAAACTACTACTCACATTATTACTCTTATCAGGGGTAAGTAATTATTCTCAAACTAATCATGAGGATAAACAGACAAAAAAGGAAGAATTGGAGAAAGAACTAAAGACTGAATTAAATAAAAATCCACATGACTCAAAAAAAGTCGAAGAACTAATACAGAAAATAGCAGTAATAAATAAAAAGAGCAATGTTCTAACTGTTATTAATGATTTTGAAACACAAGCTTATACTTCAAATCAATTAAAACCCAAACACAAACAACCAATTGTATTCAAAATAGATAACATCAATAAAATTGCCAACAAAGTGGAAATCACTTCAAATGTTGTAAAAATAAACCATGATTTTTTAAATGGTGATGAAAATAAAGTAGCCAATAAGGTTAAAAAGGATAATGATGATGAAAATAGAAAAAATAGTATCAGCCCTGACATCAGTATAAAAGAATTAAAGCAATTAAGTATAGAAATAGCAGGCCTTGAAAATAAAATTCAATTGAATTCAAATCTTTTAGATCAAAAACAAAAAATATTAAATGACTATCAAATAAAGAAAGCCGACGAACAGAGAAAAGGAGAACTTGCTGATAGTCAAACAACCGCTAACTATTTCAGCACTATTACAACTATTGGAAATGAAATACTCACATTAAAAAATAACTTTCTCGAAGAACAATCTACCCTTGTAAATAAAAAAAATGAGCTAATAAAGCTAAGTGATGATCTAGGGAAATTTACAATTAAAACCAACTCTTTACTGGCAAAATATAACTGTGTTTACGGAAAAATTAAAGATATTAATAAAATAAATAATTCAGATGGAAGTTATGCGAAATTAGTAAAGACACAAATTGAGACATTAAAAAGAGATATTGAAGTGCTTTATCTATTGGTAGATATAACTGGATTGAGAAAAAAACTAAACAATGTTGAAATTATCAATAATATTTTATCAAAAAAAAAGAGCCTTTACTGTGGTATCAAATCCAGTACAACTATACAAAGATTACATAGAGTTTAAAGTAAAAATAAAGCAAAATAACGAACTAGGAAGCTCTGTTATAAAAGAAAATGATAAAGATTATACTTATATGGAATATGTAAGACAAGGCATAGATAGGGTGTAAGTTTTGGTCCCGTGTTTGATTTTGGTATAAAAATCAAGAATACGAAATATAAAAGGTTAAAGATTCTACATTTCAAATAGTTGGAAATAGCGCCTCTAAATATAAGCCAACAATTGCAGCAATGCTTCACACAAGTTTTAGAAGTAGTATTATGTTTACCTTTGGTTTTTCGTTAGGCGTTTCTAAAACTAATCCTTTTGAGGTTTTTATATTTGTGAAAGTGTAGAAATAGGAGGGTGATAAATAGGATAAAATTTGGATAAAATGTTGGATTTGTTGAAAACCCAAATTAATGAATGGCAAAGGATGAATAACCAAAATCCTGACGAAACTCGTTTCAAACCTAAAGAAGCAATTCCTGTAGGCTATAACGAAAAAAAAAGGTATTAAGATATTTTATAAAAAAGCTCTTGATTTTTGTGCAAAAAAAAACTTCTCAATTTCTTGAGAAGTTTTGTGGGCGATGAGGGGTTCGAACCCCCGACCCCCTCGGTGTAAACGAGGTGCTCTGAACCAGCTGAGCTAATCGCCCTAGTGCAATTCGATAATTTTCATTTCCTTATTGCGAGTGCAAATATAAGACTGTTTTTTGGATATGCAACTAAAAAACAAAAAAAATTACAAAATTTCTGCAACTACAAAGGTACTGCCACCAATGTAAATGAAGTCGGTCTCTACTGCATTTTGCAAGGAGTTTTGGTAAGCTTCTGAAAAAGAAATATATACTTCGCCTTGAAGTGCAAATAAAGCGGCTTTTTGTTGTAAGATTGAAGCGTCTAGTCCACGAGGAATATTGGGCTTACAAAAATAATATTTTGCATTTTTTGGAAACAAAGGCAAGATTTCTTCTAGATCTTTATCATTTACTACGCCTAAAACAAAGTGTAATGTGTTAAATTTCTCGTTTTGAATTTGCTTTAATACGATTTCAAGTCCGTTTTTATTATGAGCAGTATCGCAAATTACTTTTGGAGCTGTGTGTATTTGCTGCCACCTGCCTTGAAGTCCTGTGTTTTTTACCACGTGTAACAAACCAGCTTGCGTATTTTGAGGAGTAATTTCAAATTCAGTTTGCTTATTCAAAACCTCTATGGTTTGTAATACCGTCTTTTTATTGTGTATTTGATAATCACCAATCAGGTCTGAAGGATAGCTTTCTGTAATTAAATCAGAGGCAAAATAAATTTCTGAATTGCCTTCTTTGGCTTTGGTCAAGAAAACGGGTTTTGTTTCAGAGGTGTATTCTCCAATAATCACGGGAATATTTGGCTTTATAATTCCTGCTTTCTCAAAAGCAATTGCTTCAAGTGTATTGCCTAAAAACTGGGTGTGATCCAGTCCTATATTGGTCACAACCGAAACTAATGGGGTGATAATATTGGTTGCATCTAGTCTTCCGCCCATTCCTACTTCAATAATAGCAATGTCAACTTTTGAAGTAGCAAAATAGTCAAATGCTAATCCTACTGTCATTTCGAAAAAACTCATGTCATTTGCTTCAAAAAAAATCTGATGCTCCGTTATGAAATCTTCAACAAATTTTTCAGATATTTCGATTCCGTTTATTTTAATGCGTTCTCTAAAATCTTTTAAATGTGGCGAAGTGTACAAACCTACTTTATATCCAGCTTCTTGTAAAACCGATGCTAGCATGTGAGAGGTTGATCCTTTGCCATTGGTTCCTGCCACATGTATGCATTTTAACTGCTTCTCTGGATGATTAAGGTGTGCAGCAAGTCTATGAGCATTAGTTAAATCTTTCTTGTAAGCTTGTGCTCCCTGAAGTTGGTACATTGGGAGTTGATTAAACATCCAGTTTATAGTGTCTTGATAATTCATTTTGATGGTAAATAGGAATTGTTTAAAATATTTTTCAATTTTTTTAGTTTAATATTACATCGAAAAGTATCTTTATTGCAAAATTGAAATAAATTTTAGAATTAATGATTAAAATACAATAATATTATATGTTTAGTTTTATACAATTACAAGCGGACACCCTTACTAATGCTGCATCAAATGTAGTTATTGAAAAAATTGCTCCTAATACTGAGGTTTCTACTTTAGGATTTTTATTAAAAGGAGGAATATGGCTAATTCCTATTGGGATTTTATTGTTCTATACCTTTTATCTCATTGTAGAACGCTATTTATACATCAGTAAAGCTTCAAAGGTAGATAGCTTGTTGCTTCGTGATGTAAGGGATCATTTAAATTCGGGCAATTTAGACTTGGCTAGATCTATTGCTGAGCGCAACAGTACCGCATCAGGAAATATAATTAAAGAAGGTATTCTTGTTATTGGTAGGCCAATTAGTGAAATCGAATCGAATATGGACCGTGCTGCCGACATTGAAATTGGTGAAATGGAAAAGCACTTGGGCCATTTGGGACTTATTGCGGGTATCGCGCCTACCTTAGGTTTTATTGGGACAATTTCTGGAGTTATTAAAATTTTCTACAGCATATCAGTAACTGAGAATATTAGTATCGGGAACATTTCTGGTGGATTGTACGAAAAAATGATTAGTAGTGGAGCGGGTTTAATAGTAGGGATTGTTGCCTACAGTGGATACCACTTGTTGAACGGAAAAATTGATAATTTTGCATTAAAAATCCAAAAACAAGTTCTTGAGTTTGTAAATATTATTCAAAGATCATAACATGTCTATAAAAAGAAAAAGAAGGTTCCATGCTGAGGTCGCGACTTCTTCGTTAAGCGACATTATGTTTTTTTTACTGCTTTTTTTCTTGATTATTTCAACACTTGCTAATCCAAATGTAATCAAGATGACCTTGCCAAAGGCACAATCAAATGAAAAAACAAACAAGCAATACATCAGTTTGTCAGTCACGGAGGATAAAAAATTCTATATTGACAAACAGCCAGTTTCATTTGAAGAACTCGAGACTACGCTAATGTCAAAAATGGGTTCAGCAAAAGACCAAACCGTTATTGTTAGGATTCCATTTAACTTACAAGTACAAGATTTAGTCGATGTCTTGCAAATAGGAGTGAGGAACAATCTAAAATTTGTGATTGCTACCAGTCCTAAATAAATACTAGGGCACGTTTTTAAAAGTTGTTATTTTTGGGCGTGACCACAATAAATAAAAGGGGCTAATCAAAATTATTGAACTGCCCCCAAAAAGTTAGACGCTATTTGGGGGCATTTTTATGGAAAGAAAAGTCAAGTACAATTATGAATTTAAACTTCGCTGTGTGGCAGAAGTTCTAAGAAAACATCGTTCGGTTTATTCGGTAGCCTATGAAAATGGTATATCAAGTTCTAATCTTGATCGCTGGATTAAGTTTTATATTGAATTTGGAAATGAGGGTCTTTTACCAAGACAGAAAAACAAAAACTATAGTATAAACTTTAAACTGAAAGTACTACGAGCTATTGAAAATAAGTCAATATCTTTGAGTAAAGCTTGTTTAACTTTTAATATTCCAAGAGAGTCAACTATAACAAGTTGGCAAAGAAAATACGAAATTGAAGGAGCAGCAGGTTTACAAGATAAACCTAAAGGCAGACCTGTAACTATGAATTTTAAGAGAAAGCAACGAAAAACAGATAAACCATTAACCAGAGAAGAAGAACTTCTAAAAGAACTTGAATATTTACGAGCAGAGAACGAAATTTTAAAAAAGTTCAATGCCTTAGTTCAAGCCGAACAAGCCAAGCAAAACAAAAGGCTCAAACCATAATGGAATTAAGGCATAAATACGATTTAGAGGTTCTACTCAATTGTATGAAAATGGTCAGAAGTAGTTATTATTACTATGAAAAAAGAAGTCAATTAGTTGACAAATACAAGGATATTAAAGAATTGATTAAGCAGATTTACAATCACCATAAAGGCAGATTGGGTTATCGTCGTATTACTTTAGTAATCAGACAAAAGGGAATTATAATTAATCACAAAACAGTATTACGATTGATGAAAAGTTTAGGATTGAAAAGTTTAATACGAGTTAAAAAATACAAATCCTACAAAGGCGAACAAGGAAAAATAACTCCAAATATTTTACAACGCAATTTTAAAGCAGCAAATCCCTATGAAAAATGGGCAACTGATGTAACAGAGTTTAATGTTTCAGGCAACAAATTATATCTATCACCTATTATTGATTTATATAATGGAGAAATAATAAGTTACGAATTATCTGAAAGACCTAATTTTAATCAAATAACCAACATGCTTAAAAAGTCTTTTAAACGAATACCTAATAATACCAATCTAATACTGCACTCAGATCAGGGCTGGCAATATCAAATGAAACAATATCAAACACTATTGAAAGAAAAAGGATTAGTACAAAGTATGTCTAGAAAAGGAAACTGTTTGGATAATGCAATTATTGAAAACTTCTTTGGAATATTAAAATCAGAACTGTTTTATATTATGAAATTTAGAGACATAAACCACTTAAAAACTGAAATTATACAATATATCAAATATTACAATAATGAAAGAATAAAACTCAATTTAAAAGGAATGAGCCCGATACAATATCGAGCTCATTATTATCAAAATTAATTATAAATTTGTCTAAACTTTGGGGTGCAGTATATTATAGTGATTGGCCCCTTTTTTTATTCTGGTCGGGCTATTCGCAGTACTTCGGTACTTGCTGCTATCCCTCACGCGGCCTCACGTATATTTGAATCCTATTTTTATAATGGAATTTTGGTATAAACTAACCTACTAATTCAAATTGAAATTATAAACAATCTTACCTACTTGTTTCTCAGGAGCGTCACTGCTTGCGTCCCATTTGGTGTTCATGGCAGCAATTCTAGCTTGATCTAGCAGGCATTTTGCCGTATTTGTAGTTCCTTTTACGCCTGCAATGGCGCTCATTGTTCTACCGTTGCGGTCAACGGCTACTTCTACTACTACTTTGCCTTGTTCGTTGCACGTATATTTAGGAGCAGGCTTAGCAACCGCTTTTCTGTTTCCTAGGGAATAGCCAACACCACCACCAGAACCACTTCCAGATCCGCCTCCACTTCCAGAACCATAACCACTCCCAGTTCCTATGCCAGTTCCAGTTCCGTTTCCTCCGCCTGTTCCACCACCAGAACCTCCAGAGCCATAATATTCACCAGAGTTTAAGCTTCCGTTTGCTTTTCCTTTGTTTTCAGCTGTTTTGTCATCACCATCGCCACCTTTGTTGGATCCTTTAAGAATACTAGATAATGCATCATTTGTAGTATTCGAAACTTTGGGTTTTGCTATTACGGGTTTTGTTTCTTCTTTTACTACAACTGTGGGTTTCTTTGTTTTCTCTTTGGTAGGAATAACAACACTTTCGTCAGTACTATTTTCTTGTGACAATATTGCTTCGTCAGGTGTAGTATTTACTGGAGTTTGCTTAGATTGGTTGTTTACCTCTAGTACTTCACTTTGATAATCAGCTCCAGACCCAAGATCACTATCTCCAAAATTGACTGTAACTCCGCCACCGCCACCACCGCCAGCAAGTTCATCTGCATTTGCAGGAGGCCAAAATCGGATAAAAAATAAAATCAACAACATTGTCGCATACAAAAGAGTAGTGATGATTAAAGATTTCTTTTGATTAGATGAAATGGTGGAACTCATTTTTGTTTTGTTTGTAAAAGTGTAAAATTAAAAACGTTGAAAAGTACTAAAAATTGTCAAGAGTAAAAAGCGAGTGTGCAAATATAAATTGGAGGTTTTTAAAAGTAAAATGGGAATTAGTAGCTTTTATGACTACTAATTCCCATTTGTATAAGTGTAATTATGATAGCTTGTATTAAGTAAGCTGTTTCAATGCAATTTCAAATGCAGTTGCGCTAATGTTTGTTTTGCTAGGGTTGATTGCGTATGCTTTCTCGATAGCCGTTTTGATGATTTCAGAAGTGTCTTGAAAAATAGCTTCATCAGTCATTTGAACTTTCTTTTCCATAAAATAAGCAAATACACGTGCCATACCGCAATTAGAAATAAAGTCAGGAATTAAGCTCACTTTATGATCTACATCTTCCATAATAGGACCAAAAAATATTTCTTTGTCAGCAAAAGGTACATTGGCACCACATGAAATTACTTCAAGACCATGAGAAATTAAACTATCAATTTGAGATTGAGTCACCAATCTTGATGCAGCGCATGGAGTGAATATCTCAGCACCAATTGTCCAAATCTTTTGGTTGATTTCTTCAAAAGGGATCATGTTTTCGGCAACCAGTTTATTTCCGTCTTTGGCTAAAAACAAAGCCCTTATTTCTTCAAAAGAGAATCCTTCTTCATTGATCAATCCTCCATCTCTATCAATAATTCCAATTACTTTGGCACCCATTTCTGCTAAATAAAAAGCAGCTGCAGAACCAACATTGCCAAAACCTTGAACAATAGCTTTCTTTCCTTTTACATCACCGCCATAAATGGCATAAAAGTTACGAACAGCTTCCGCTACGCCGTAACCAGTAATCATATCAGCAACAGTATATTTTTTAGAAACATCTGGAGAGAATTTTGGGTTCTCTATTACTTTTACAACACCTTGACGCAACTGACCTATTCTGTTGATTTTATCCGCTTCAGTAGGTTTGAAATGACCGTTGAATACACCTTCTTGCGGGTGCCAAACACCACATTCCTCAGTCATAGGAATAACTTCGTGAATTTCGTCTACGTTCAAATCTCCACCTGTACCGTAATAACTTTTCAATAAAGGAGAAACGGCTTTATACCAGCGTTGCAATACTCCTTTTTTTCTTGGGTCATTTGGGTCAAAATTTATTCCAGATTTAGCTCCGCCAATGGCAGGTCCAGAAACCGAAAATTTAACTTCCATTGTTTTGGCAAGTGATAGAACCTCGTTCATGTCAAGTCCTTTTCTCATTCTTGTCCCTCCACCTGCAGCACCTCCGCGAAGAGAATTAATTACAGTCCAGCCTTCGGCTTCGGTTTCAGGATCTTTCCAGTTAAAAACAATTTCAGGCTCTTTATTTTCGAATTTCTTTAATAAATCTTTCATTTGTTGTGATATGTTTATTTCTGCAAATATAAAAAAAGCAATTTTGCTAATTGTTTATTCTGCAAAAAAAAAAGAGTAAAGATTTTTTTTGCTATTCTTTTCCTAATAAATCTTCTTTCAATGTTTTGTCAACTGGGTTTTCAGATAGCCAAATTCCGTAGAATGCTTTTTTGAATTCAATACCTTTAATTTTACCTCTGTAGATTTTATTCTTTGTAATCCATAATGATTCATCTTGTGGATTAAAAGTAAGTTCAAAAACATCACCAGATTTAGTCTCTTCGGTACTTAATAAGTCTTCAAGTTCTTGAAGTTCTTTGGCAAATTTTAGAACTCCAGATTCTCCTACAGATTTTTCCATCCCTTTTGCAAGCGCTTTAGATAGTTTTTTTGAGGTTATCAATCCAGATGTGATATGAAGTGCAACAGCCATTTCGTTTCCGCTTTCAAGAATCTGTTTAGCATCTTGACTAAACTTTGTCAAGTATAAAGCTTGAATGTATAAATCAGTAAAAAATTTAGAGCGTTGTCCCACTCCATTAAGTGTTAGGGTTGTTCCTTTAAATTCAATTGTTCTAGGAATGTTAACTCCGTTTACAGTAAAGTTTTTTTGTGCATTTACGGTATTAAATTGTAGAGCACTCATTAAGGCGAATACTATCAGTACTTTTTTCATAATGTGGTATTTAATTAAAAAAATGGATTTTAAACAGTCTGCAAATATAGCTCAAAAAAGGCATTGTAATGATATTGAGATTAATGTCTTTATAAAATTATGATTTCTAGCTTAATTTGTCTTAAAATTAATGAAAAATATTTATTTATTCATAAATTTTTCCTGAACTATGATTCATTTTAGCTCCCGTCACACTTTTTAATACATTGATTTTGTTTTCTAATCGCAATATTCCAAGTATTCCAAAGATCAGTGCCTCTTTAAATTCGATAATTTTAGGTGAAGGAATTATAATAGTTGCAAGTGGTAATTCATTTTGTATGGATTCAATTAAAAAATTATGGTAAGCTCCGCCTCCGGTAATAAATAATGTTCCGGTTTTGTGTGGCAACACATTTGCTATTTGTATAGCAATATGCTTTGTAAAGGTGTGAAGCTTATCTTCAATTGATATTTCATAGTGGTCTATCAAGGGAATAATTATTTCTTTTACAAATTCAAACCCCAGTGATTTAGGATATTTTTTTTGGTAATAGTCTAATTCGTTTAATTCTTTTAACAAATTGATTTGTAGAGAGCCATTCTTTGCGATAGCTCCTTTGTTGTCATAGGGCAATCCTAACAAATTTGAATAATGGTTGAACACCGTGTTTACAGGACAAATATCAAAAGCAATCCGTTCTTGATTTACTTCAAACGATAAGTTTGAAAATCCACCTAAATTCATGCAATAGTCGTATTCACTAAATAAAATCCGATCTCCTATAGGTACAAGTGGTGCGCCTTGACCACCAAGGGCTACATCTTGAACTCTAAAATCACAAACTACTTTCTGTTTTACGATAGATGCTATTTGTGGTAAATTTCCAATTTGTAAAGTGATGCCCTTATCTGGTTGATGTAAAATAGTATGCCCGTGGGAACAAACGGCATCAATAGTGTTCAACTTGTTTTTTAAAATGAAGTTTAAGATTACCTCACCTAGTAACTGTGTATAGGCTTCATTTAATTCAGTTAATTTTTCAGAAGAGAAAGAAACGGCACTTTTTAATTTGTTTAACCAGTCTGTTGAGTATGAAACAGTTTGGGTTTCTAAAATTTCAAATTCCCATTTATTGTCTTTTGTAGTAAAAACAATGTGTGCCAAATCAATGCCATCTAGCGATGTGCCTGACATGACACCTATAATATTGTATTTTTCTTTAAACATTGGCTAAAATTGCGAAATCGTTTGAAATCTGATATTTAATAATTACTTTTGGAGGCAAATTTATGAACAATTAATTTACAATAAAAATATGGATTTTAATCTAACCGAAGAGCATTTAATGATTCAGCAAGCTGCTAGAGATTTTGCTGTTGCAGAATTATTACCAGGAGTGATTGAGCGCGATGAACATTCAAAATTTCCTACTGAGCAAGTGAAGATGATGGCCGAATTGGGTTTCATGGGAATGATGGTAGATCCTAAGTATGGTGGGTCAGGTTTAGATAGTATTTCATATGTATTGGCAATGACCGAAATAGCAAAAGTAGATGCGTCTGCTGCCGTTATAATGTCTGTGAACAACTCTTTGGTTTGTGCAGGTATGGAGAAGTATTGTTCAGAAGAACAAAAAATGAAATACCTTGTACCTCTAGCTAAAGGGGAAGTTATTGGTGCATTTTGTTTGTCTGAGCCAGAAGCAGGAAGTGATGCAACTTCTCAAAAAACAACTGCAATTGATAAAGGCGACCATTATTTATTAAATGGTACCAAAAACTGGATTACAAATGGAAGTACAGCATCTACCTATTTAGTGATTGCACAAACAGATGTTGAAAAAGGACATAAGGGTATTAATGCTTTTATTGTTGAAAAAGGTTGGGCTGGTTTTGATATTGGACCAAAAGAAAAGAAAATGGGAATTCGTGGTAGTGATACCCACTCTTTAATGTTTACAGATGTTAAGGTTCCTAAAGAAAATAGAATTGGTGAGGATGGTTTTGGGTTTGCTTTTGCTATGAACGTCTTAAATGGTGGTAGAATAGGTATAGCATCTCAAGCATTAGGAATTGCTACAGGAGCTTATGAAATAGCTTTGAAATATTCAAAAGAAAGAAAAGCTTTTGGGAAAGAGATTTTTAATCATCAAGCGATTGCCTTTAAATTAGCTGATATGTACGTAAAAGTGACTGCTGCTAAATTATTAGTAATGAAAGCTGCTTGTGAAAAAGATGAAGGTAAAGATATCGCACATTCTGGTGCAATGGCAAAATTATATGCTTCAGAAATTGCTCTTGAGGTTGCTAACGAAGCGGTTCAAATTCACGGAGGTAACGGTTACGTAGCTGAATATCATGTTGAGCGTATGATGCGTGACTCTAAAATCACACAGATATACGAAGGAACTTCAGAGATTCAACGTATCGTGATTTCAAGAGGATTGGTTTCCTAAAAGTTATACAGATCTAGTTTAAACCCTTTTCAATTTCGATTGAAAAGGGTTTTTTTATGGTCTTTATTAGGATTTTAAGGTTTTTTTATATTTTTATTGTTTAAAAATGATTTCGGGAATCTTTTTAATTTGATACTAATTGCTTTTCTTTGTTGAGTTGTGATTTTGGATTTCTTTTTTTAACCATTGCAATACCCAACTAATACATTTTTATGTTAATACCTTCGATACATAGTAGTTTAAACGAATTGATAGATTTGCTAGATCAATTGTCACAAACAGAATATTCAAATTCTTGTGCAGAATTAAGCAATGCTACTATTGGTGAGCATACGAGACATATTATTGAAATGTTTCAATGTCTTGAAAATCAATATGATTTAGGAGTTGTAAACTATGATAAAAGAGAGCGTAACACCCTTATTCAAACGGATACCACTTTTGCAATAGAAAATATTAAGGCTGTTCAGAAAAATTTGGAGAAGGAAAATAAAAATATAACCTTATTGCAAATTATTGACGGCGAAGAAATCCGAATTGAAAGCAATTATAATAGAGAGTTGTTATATAATTTAGAACATTGCATTCACCACCAGGCGCTTATAAAAGTTGCAATATTACAATGTGAAACCGTTACTATTGATCCAAATTTTGGTGTAGCAAGATCAACCATAGAATATAGAAATCAATGTGCACAGTAAGTTTTGTAGCAACAAATGATAGTGTTATCATTACTTCGAACCGGGACGAAAAAACAATAAGGCCTAGCGCCATTCCTCCAAAAAGCTATACTGTAAATGGACAAAATCTTATTTTTCCAAAGGATCCAAAAGCAGGCGGGACTTGGTTTGTGACCAAAGATGATGGAACTGTTTTGGTATTACTAAATGGTGCCGCAGAAAAACATGAAGTCCAATTATCATATCGAAAAAGTCGTGGCTTGATTGTTTTAGAAATGATTAGTAGCGCGTCGCCAAAAGATTTTTGGATTGAAATTGATTTAGAGTCGATAGAGCCATTTACGTTAGTGTTATTTCAAAATCAGGAGCTTTTTCAATTGCGTTGGGATGGGAATAATAAGCAAACGCTAACTTTAGATAGCAATAAAAATCACATTTGGTCTTCATCTACTTTGTATCCATCTTTGGTGAGGGAACAACGAGCTGATTGGTTTTATACCTTTATGAGCGAAACTGATGTTATTTCAAAAGAAAAACTATATGATTTTCATAGGTATACGCAGGAAGGAAATGAGGAAAACGGTTTAGTAATCAATCGAAACAACGAGATGAAAACCTTAAGTATTACTCAGGCTGTAGTACATCAAAATAAAGTTAGTATCTTACATTATGATTTGGTAGAGCAACTCGATTTTTCAACCTCATTTATCACCGTCTAAATACTACATTTTGAAATTATTTTTTCATAAAATTACCCATTGGGAATATTGGCCTTTTCAGATTGTATATATTCCCATTTATTTTTTGTGGTCTTACTATTCGATCAAGGCAAAATCGATTTTTTTCTTTAATGCTTCTAATCCCACTATAAAAAATGGTGGGTTTATGATGGAGTCTAAGAAAAAAATTTACGACTTGATACCGCAACAGTATTATCCCAAAACAGAATTAGTTTTGGAAGTAACCCCAGTAGAAAATGTTATAAAAACAGTTGAAAGCGCAGCAATAAAGTATCCGTTTATTGCAAAACCAGATGTTGGACTACGAGGATCTGGAGTCAAAAAAATTAACACGGTTCAGGATTTAAAAGAATATGCTGAAAAAGCAAATTTCAATTACTTGGTTCAAGATTTAATACCTTTTTCAAATGAGGTTGGTATTTTTTATGTGCGCTATCCTAATGAAAAATCAGGTAGAATTACTGGAATAGTATCTAAAGAATTCTTGATTATTACTGGAGATGGTTTTTCAACCGTTCAAGAGTTAATCAAGCAGAATCCACGCTATGAACTTCAATTGAATGTCTTGAAAAAAGAGTACGGTAAAAAATTATTCGAAATTTTACCAAAAGGCGAGAAGTTGAATTTAGTACCCTACGGTAATCATGCTCGAGGTGCAAAATTTGTAGATGGTAGCCATTGGATAACTCCAGAATTGACTAAAACGATTAACGAAATGTGTTTGCAAATCCCAGGTTTTTATTTTGGTAGACTGGATGTCATGTACAATACCATCGAAGAATTAGAACTAGGAATTAATTTTGCAATTGTAGAGTTAAACGGAGCTGGGAGTGAGCCAACTCATATTTATGACCCGAAACATTCCCTATTTTTTGCATGGAAAGAATTAGCACGTCACATTACATATATGTATGAAATAAGTGTGGCAAATCATAAAAATGGCGTTCCTTATTTAGAACATAAAGAGGGAATGAAGGAATATAGAATGCACTTAGAACAAAGTAAAAAAATTATAAATTTCTAATTCCATGAGAGCCATAAAAAATATTTTTGTTGGTTTTTTGGTCAGCTTTATTGGTTCAATTCCACTGGGTTATTTAAATGTTATAGGATATGAAATTTTTTCAAAATTAGGAATTTATAATCTATTCCAATTTTTGTCAGGTGTTATTTGTATTGAAATGTTTGTTATTTATTTTACATTGGTCTTTGCTACACCATTAGTAAATAATAAAAAGTTAATGAAAACTATTGATGTTTTTGCTGTTTTTTTTCTTTTGATTTTATCGTATTCGTTTTACGCTTCTGCAAATAACAGTGTGGGGAATCAAAGTGTTCTTAAAAAGTACATGTCCTATTCTCCATTTTTGATTGGCGTACTCTTAAATTGTATTAATTTTTTGCAATTGCCGTTCTGGACAGGTTGGAATTTGTATTTGCTTAACGGCAAGTTTATCTCATTGGGAAGAAAGTATAAATTTTTTTATGTAGGCGGAACAATTATTGGTACTTTTATAGGAATGTTAAGTTTGATTTTGTTGTTAGATTCTGTTTCAAGTCAAAGTTTTCGTTTTTCTCAGTACATCATTCCTGTGTGTATACCTTTGTTTTTTGTAATCATGTCAGTTGTACAAATGGTAAAAGTATATCGTAAATATTATAAAAAAAGGAGTTTGTAATTTTCATGGATTGCTAAACATTGCCTTAGTAGTTTATTAAAAAAAATATTAATTAATTTATTATCAATTAGAATTATGAAGAAAATTGTATGGACACTATCGTTTATGATAGGATGTATTAGCAGTATGATTGCGCAAAGCGATGAGTTGGTTGCGCAAACTCCCCTTAAATATGAGTATCAAGTTAAAGAAAGTGATGTGTCTAGTACGCTAAAGACTTTATCATCAAATGATCTTGAAGGTCGTGAAACGGGTCAGCCAGGTATGGTTAAGGCAGCTGATTTTTTAGAGAAAATTTTGAAAGACAATAATGTACAGCCTTATTTTAAAACCTATAAAGATACTTTGACCACGTTCAAAGGAACAGCGTTTAATGTTGTGGGTTTTGTTGAAGGAAATGACCCCGTATTAAAGAAAGAATTTATTATAATAAGTGCTCACTATGACCACATAGGTATTGATAAAAAAGGAGAAAATGGAGATTTTATAAACAACGGTGCAAATGATGATGCCTCCGGGTGTACTGCTGTTGCTGAAATGGCTAAGTATTTCAGTTTTCATAAAAATAATCAACGTAGTATTTTATTCGTGTTTTTTGCTGGGGAGGAAAAAGGGTTGTTAGGATCTAAACATTTGGCTAAAAAACTAAAAGCACAAAATTTCAACTTGTACACTCAATTTAATATTGAAATGATTGGCGTTCCTATGAAAAGAGATTATTTGGCCTACATTACTGGTTTTGATAAGTCTAACATGGCGGCTAAAATAAATGAATATACTGGAAAAAAAACCATTGGTTTTTTACCAAAAGAAGCTGAATACGAATTGTTTTATAGATCTGATAATTTTTCTTTTTATGATGTTTTTAAAGTGCCATGTCAATCTGTAAGTACATTTGATTTCGAAAATTTTGAATTCTATCACCATGTTTCCGATGATTTCAAAGCAATGGATGTTCCTCACATGACCTCGTTTATTCAAGAATTATTACCTGCTGTGACACAAATGGCAAATACGGCAACTCACGAAATTATCATGCTCAAATAAAGTTAAGAAAGAGCTTGATTCATATCATACGCAAGAATGTAATAGTCATTATTGTTGAATTGAAATTCGCTAATGATTGACCAATTCAGTTTTTGCGTATGTGCTTTTGTAGAAGGAATATTGATTTTGTTTATAAAAGTTAAGGCTAACGGAAACTTTTGCGACATGTGTACGCGCATGAATTCAAATAGAGGGAATATTAGTCCTTTTCCGCGATACTCTTGATGAATTGAAATTGGACCATATTGAAAACTATTGGTTAGCGTAAAAGTATGATCTAAAAAGTGCAATTCCGGAAGTAGTGAACTCATGTATTCAAAAATGGGCCATTGTTTGAAAAAATCCCAACCTCCGGCAAAAATGTACCCAATAATTTCACCACGGTCTTTGGCAATAAATAGTTCTTGTTTTTCTATAACGTCATTTAATTGTGAGATTGTAAAAGGAGTAGTGACAAATCCAGCAGCTTTTTCAGTTTCAGTTAAGTTTGCAACGAGGTATAATTCTTGTAAGGCCAGCACTCCGTCAATATCACTCATTTGGGCTATTTCATAGGATAGATTCTGTGTCATATTTTTAGAATTCAAAGGTTCATGTTTTGATTTAAAACTACACGTAATAATACGAATTTAAATTTTTATTGAGATAACAATCTCCAAGTAAAGCAGTATTTTTTTGCTGTTTTTGTTTATTTTTGTCCTATGAAAAATATCATTATTACGGGAACTAGCAGAGGAATTGGATTTGAATTGGCCTTGCAGTTTGCAACAGCAGGTCATCAAGTATTAGCAATTTCTAGAAACATTCCGCAAGCATTACTAGCAAACCAAAATATTACGTGTCTCTCAGTTGATTTGTCTGTTGAGTCTGAATTAAATAAAGTCAAAGAATTTCTTGACCAATCTTGGAAACAAGTCGATGCTGTGATTCATAACGCAGGAAGTTTATTACTTAAGCCTTTTGTTGAAACAACTCAAGAAGATTTTGAAAGTATTTATAAAGTCAATGTTTTTGGAGTTGCTAATTTAACTCGCATTTGTTTGCCGTACTTGCAAAAAGGGAGTCATGTTGTAACCATAAGTTCTATGGGAGGTATTCAAGGAAGCTTAAAATTTGCTGGTTTAGCTGCATATAGTTCGAGTAAAGGAGCTGTTATTACCTTGTCTGAATTATTAGCTGAGGAATATAAAGAGCAAGGAATATCTTTTAATGTTCTTGCTTTGGGTTCTGTTCAAACTGAAATGCTAGAAGAAGCTTTTCCAGGATATCAAGCGCCTATTCAAGCAAATGAAATGGCAAATTATATTTTTGATTTTACTTTAAATGGCAATAAGTATTTTAACGGTAAAGTACTGCAAGTTTCCTCTACAAATCCATAATTCTGAATTATTTTGATAGAAACGCTTGCTAAATTTCTGCCTGACCACGCTGTAAAACCTGCATTTGAATTGATTGTGACACATGGTGTTCATCTAAAAATTGTGAATGAACGCGCTACACGTCATGGCGATTATAGGAAAGGGTTAAGTGGTAAACATGAAATAACAGTTAATGGGAGCTTAAATAAATATAGGTTCCTTATGACTCTTATTCATGAAATTGCTCATCTTGTAGCTTTTGAGAAATATGGTCGAAATATTAAACCGCATGGTCAAGAATGGAAACATACTTTTCAGCAATTGATGGTGCCTTATATTCGGCCAGAGATCTATCCAAATCATTTGTTACCCTTGCTAGCAAGACATTTTAGAAATCCAAGTGCTACAAGTGATACCGATACTACTTTGGCATTAGCCTTGAAACAGTACGACAATCAAAACGATAAAAATTATGTTTTTGAAATTCCATACGGAAGTGTTTTTCGAATCAAAAACGGAAAAATATTCAAGAAAATAGCTGTAAGAACGAAGCGTTTTGAATGTCTCGAAATAAGTTCTGGGAAACTCTACCTTTTTAATCCAAATGCTGAGGTTGAACTGCTACAATCATAATTGCTTATTCTTTCAAGTAGGCTTCTCTCACTTTTTTGAACAAGTTTGAGGAGTAAACAAATGCAACTACAGCTTCATTATCAGTTCTGAAAATTTCTTCTTTGCTGCCTTCCCAAGCTTTTAAACCATCTTTTAAGAACAAAATTTTCTCACCAATTTCCATAACTGAATTCATGTCATGTGTATTAATTACAGTAGTGATGTTGTATTCTTCGGTGATTTCTTTTATGAGGTTGTCAATCAAAATTGCCGTATTTGGATCTAATCCTGAGTTAGGTTCGTCACAAAACAAATATTTAGGATTGTTAACAATAGCACGAGCTATGGCAACACGTTTTTGCATTCCACCAGATATTTCAGATGGCAGTTTGTTATGAGCTTTAACCAATGCAACTCTGTCTAAAACAAAATCAACACGTTCCTTAATTTTTGCAGTATTGTCTTTGGTAAACATTCTCAAAGGGAATGCAACATTTTCGGCTACGGTCATAGAATCAAAAAGTGCACTTCCTTGAAAAACCATTCCAATTTCGGTACGTAATTCTCTTTTTTCATCAGCTTCAAGTTCAGAGTACACACGACCATCAAAACAAATTTGTCCAGTCTCGGGCGTATGAATCCCTAAAAGACTTTTCAATAAAACAGTTTTTCCAGATCCACTTTGTCCTATAATAAGGTTGGTCTTTCCTGTTTCAAAAACAGTCGATATCCCTTTTAGGATTTTATTTCCGTTAAATGATTTTTCTACGTTTTTTACTTCTATCATGACCCTAATAACAATTGTGTTAATATATAATTAATAAGTATGATACAAACAGATGTCCATACAAATGACACTGTACTTGCTTTTCCTACCTCTAGTGCTCCACCTTTCATATAATAGCCGTGAAAAGAGGGAATTGTAGCAAGTAACATAGCAAAAATTAAGGTTTTTATAAAAGCATACGTAATGTGAAACGGAATGAATTCCATTTGAGTTCCATTTATAAATTCGTCACTAGATATAAATCCGCCGTAAACACCAGCCATCCAACCGCCTAAAATACCTAAAAACATAGCAATTCCTATGACAAAAGGGTAAAGTAATAAGGCTATAATTTTTGGAAAAACAAGGTAATTTAAGGAATTTACACCCATTACCTCTAGCGCATCAATTTGTTCTGTAACACGCATTGTTCCTATACTTGATGTAATAAAGGAACCCATTTTTCCAGCCATAATAACAGATATGAAGGTAGGAGCAAACTCAAGAATCACAGATTGTCTTGTGGCAAAGCCAATAAGATATTTTGGAATTAATGGGTTTGTAAGGTTCAATGCAGTTTGAATAGCCACTACACCTCCCACGAAAAAGGAAATAAAAGCAACAATCCCAAGTGAGTCAATGACCAAGTCATCAATTTCTTTGAAGATCAATTTTTTCATTACAGACCATTTCGTCTGTTTGTTGAAAATTTCTTTAAGCATCAGGAAGTATCTTCCTATTTGCGTTATATATCGAATGAGCATCATAAGTTTACGAATATGGGCTAAATTACAAAATTGTAAGCATTTTGCGAGTCAAGTAAATTAATAGTTTCCTGCTGTAAAACTAAAACAGTTTTTCTTTCATTTTTTTCAATCGGTAATTGCGTATGAATTTTGCTTGTTCAGCAGTAACTAACAATGGAGTTTTTGATTTTTTTGCTTTCCAAAAACCGTTCATGTAATCTATAAAAAGAAGTGGTTTTTTTTTCATCATAGCTAGTTTTATCGAAGCTATCGCTGTGATGACAAAACCATAACCAAGTGTATAAAAAGCCTCGCCTTGCTTGTAACGTGCTTTTTGATTGTAATTTGCACCTGTTGGTTTTAAGTGTTTAACGGGTAAACTTTCATCAGTGACTACTTCCCAGTTGTAAAATTTGCATAATAATTCATCTACAGTATCCCAACCCATGGCTGGTTTTAGTCCGCCAATTTGTTGAAAGGTTTCTTTTCTATAGGCTTTTAATGCGCCACGAATATGATCTTTGTCTGTTAAGTTTTCGAGTATCCATTCACCATTTTTTTCGATGTAGCAAAATCCACCTGCCATTCCAATTCTTTCATCGGACTGGAAATGTTTGATAATGGTTTCGAAATAATTAGCAGGAAATATTAGGTCGGCATCAATTTTTACAATTAAATCATAGTTTTCATCTAAAGTATTAAATCCTGTTTGAAAGGCTTGAATTACTTTACTTCCGGGTAAATGAACAGCATCTGAAGTTTTGTTAACCAATGAAATAAAAGGATGTTTACTGATAAATGAATTGACAACATCAGCTGTATTATCAGTAGAATTATCATTTACCACTACAATTTTAGCTGGTAAAACAGTTTGCTCCACTAAGGATTGAAGTGTCAAAGAAATTAATGCTTCTTCGTTATGTGATGGAATTACGATATAATATCTCATTAGAAAAATCTGTTTTCTTTATTCAATTATTTATTTTCTCTAACAGCGCAAACAATATAATATCTAGGTGTGAAATAGCGTAATAAAGGTCTAAAACCAATTTTTTTTACTGGATGTGTAAACTTTTCTCGAGCGGTGATTTCCCAACCTGTTTTTTCTAATAACCAATCTAATTGCCAATCTTCAAACTCATGGTAATGCCTGTCCCACATATCAGTTTTGCTGCGGTACGCTGGTGAAAACCAAAGGCGTAACGGAATAGAAATGACTAATTTATTGCAGTTTACATTTTCTAAAACAGTATATGGATTTAATAAATGCTCGAATATTTCGAAGGCAGTAAAAACAGAATAAGTTTCGGTTTGCAATGCCGTTTGGTCGTTATCTAAATCTTCTCCTTTGGTGTTTTTTACTTGGTATCCATTTTCTTCCATGATTTTAGAAAACGGATTAGGTACTCCTAAATCAAAGATGGTTTCTGAGGTGGTAACGTGTTGTTTTAAAAATTCTAAGGTATGTTTGAATCTTTTATTAGGAAATGTTTTTTCGTACATGTTTTTTTGATTTTGCCACTGTGGCACGCAGGTACAAATATAGTAATAAATGTGTTTTGGGCACTGTTTTTTAGCCCGGATGGCAACGAAAATCCCGGAGGTATAAAATGTAGTTTTTCAAGGGGCAAAAAGCGACTAACAGAAGCTTTATTGCCCCTTAGAAAAACAAGTTTTATAAAGAGGAATTGCAGTGTACAGCCGGATTAGCTTCATGTACTCGTGCAATTGTTGTAGTTAATATCTATAAATAAAGGCATTGATGTTCATTCCTGCGCCTACAGAGGCAAATAGAAGGATATCTCCTTTTTGAATGGATTGATTTTCTATTTGACCACGAATTAGTAAGTCAAAAAGAGTCGGTACGGTTGCAACGCTGCTGTTTCCTAATTCATGAATGCTCATGGGCATGATGTCTTTAGGTACAGTTTTGTCAAATAATTTATAGAAGCGTTGAATAATGGCTTCGTCCATTTTTTCGTTGGCTTGGTGAATCAAGATTTTTTTCACGTCGTCAATGCCTATTCCACTGGCATCAAGACAGTTTTTCATAGCCAAGGGAACATTGTTTAACGCAAATTCATAGATTTTTCGACCGTACATTTTGATGTAGCGGGTATCTGGATCTAAATCAAGATTGTATGATTTGCCAAAAAACAAATAGTGTGACTCGTCTATGGAGTAGGTGGCACTTTCATAGGCTAACATTCCAGTTTCATCATCCGAAGCTTCGATAATGGCAGCACCAGCTCCGTCTGAATAGATCATTGAATCTCTGTCATGAACGTCAACAACTCTAGAAAGTGTTTCGGAACCGACTACTAAACATCTTTTTGCCATTCCAGATTTGATGAATGCATTTGCTTGTAAAACGCCTTCAATCCAGCCTGGGCATCCAAAGAGGATGTCGTAAGCAACACATTTTGGATTCTTTATTTGGAGTTTGTTTTTTACACGTGTGGCTAAGCTAGGTAGCATATCCGATTGGTTTGTGCCATATTTTACATCACCAAAGTTGTGTGCAAAAATGATATAATCAATGGTTTCTGGATCGATCGATGCATTTGCTATTGCTTTTTCGCAAGCAAAAAAGGCTAAGTCTGATGAATTGAGATGATCTTCGGCATAGCGTCTGTGTTCTATTCCGGTAATGCCTTTAAATTTTTTAATAACAACTTGGTTAGGATAGCCAAAAGGAGTTCCATCTTCATTCAAAAATACATGTTCGCCAAAGTCAGTATTGCTTACTTTTTTCTCAGGAATATAGCTTCCTATTCCAGCTATTTTTATTTTCATTGTGTTAATTTTCCAAATTTGAGGCTAATTTAATCAATATTAATTTAGAACACTCACAAAATTTACTATGCGTGCATATAATTATGAAATAATAGATAATTGGCAAAAAAACTGATAATTCAATTGCAAATCAAGAAGATTGTTGAGATAATTATTTTGTAATTCTAGCAATTCGTAAAGCTTGCATTTTAAGGATTTATTTGTGCTAAAATACCTTATTGCGATTGCTTAAATGGTGTGGCTTTTTTTGATGAAAATAGTAATAGGGAATTACTATCCTGTTGTGTATGCAAAAAAAATGAGCCACTTAATAGTGGCTCATTAGATATTATTTAATATTTAATTTTTCTAAATGTATATTTATTTCTTTTAATTTCTTGTCATATTCTAGTAATAAAACATTTCCAACTTTTGCGGGTAAAACTCTAAAATCAGAATTGTTTTTTTCATTTGTTAGATAAATTTTATCTTCGGATAATTGTCCATTATCATAAATGATAGTTTTAAAAGCGCTTTTGTTTTTTTCTCCTTTTAATCTTTCATAATCTATGAAACAAGCGTAGAAACGATCATTTTTTTTGTCTAGTTGAGTATATTCATAATCAAATGCGCCATATGCTTTTAATGCGTGTGCGTTTAATTGAGGGCTTCCAAAATCAGATAAGCTTGGAGCTCTTGATTTTCCTTTTTCAAATTCTTGAATTCCTGTAAGTTTGAAATCAGAATTGAACTTAAATACTACAGAATTTGTAATGGTAAGCTGTGTAACACTTGCGCCACCGCCACCACCGCCTAATATAGACAATGTTGTTAATGCTATTCCTCCAGCACTTGCAGTTCTTTTATAGAATTCTCCAATGGCATAGTACTCATTGTTCTTTGTTCTGGCAATATTGTGGAAATAGATGTAGCCTTTATCTTCAATATAATTTCCGTCTACTTTTGCCATTTTAGCAACATCTTCTTTCCAGCTAGTGAAATTTTCTTTTAAAGTTTTTCCTGATAAGTCGATAACCTCAGTAAAAAGGCCTAAACTTTTATCATCAACAATATTATCACCTTCTTTAAAATATTCCCCCATTAGAACAACATTGTTGTCATTGTCAAGGAATGCATTATTGATCAGTCTTGGTTTACTGTTTTTATTATATTCTTTTTCGCATAATAAAAGTCCTGTATTCACATCAATAATTTTTGTCTTTAAAGTGATTTTTCTAGACAAAAGACTTGATTTTGATGATTCTAAAGCAACAATTACTTTATCATTTACTTCAATAGGATTTATTGACAACATTTCTTTTGAATCACTAGGAGAATTATATTCCCATGATTTTCCACCATCAGTTGGGTAGTATTTTAAAGAATATCCTATTTTTTTATTGTCTTCAAACTTATTGAAAATGAATCCTTTATTTTCTACAGGAAATAAAATGTTAAAATCACCTGATTGCTGCATGTATTGGATATAGCGAATTTCTTTGCTTTCTAAAGGAATGTCAATAGTTGGTAATTGGTTAACTTTTTTATCGTAGCTTAAAAGACTGATTTTTTTTTCTTTAAAATTAGCCATTGCAAACATTATTCCTTGATTGTTAAAGCTACTTTTCATTAAAAAAGTATTTTTATTATCAATGTATGTTTTCTTAGCAACTTCTACTAGATTTTTATCTAAAACTTGAATTGCAAACTCACGGTCGCCTTTTTTTAGTTTATCCAATTCATAAAAGAAATAATAACCATCAACATCTTTCTCTTTGTTAAGTATTGCTCCTGAATTCTTCACTATAAAGGTATTGACTTTGTCGATTTTTTTTTCTTGTGCAAAAGTCAAATTTGCCACAAAGGAGATTAAAAGTAAAGTAGAGATTCTTTTCATAATTGGTTTGTATTTAAAGTGTATTAATTTTTATTTAAAGTCTTGAAAAAAGTATAAGCATCTTGGAATTCAGTATCATCTTTGGATATCAATTCATTTTTTTGACAAAAATAATAACCTATTTTTCTAAGGTCTTTTAGTTCAAGATTGTTTAGAAATAGCCGTATTTCATTAATGTATTTTTCTTCTGAAAAAGAGTTTACTGGGCCAACATATTTTCCGAAAACATGTTTTTCTTTTAAGATGTAGACTTTTTTCAATAAGTAAGCAACATAACTATTAAAGGTTTTTCTATCCAATTCATTTTTTTTATGAAGAGATAATAATTGGTACAAAGCAAAGTCTAGTTTAGAATCGTTAAAAAAAGTTATAATACTATTTTCAGATGCTTTTTTCTGTACTAAGTCTATTTCGTTTTTTGTTGCATTTGTGGAAGTGATAGTATGATCGTGAATTAAGTTTTCTATACGAAGTGGAATGTTTGGATGTGTTTTTAATGAATCTTTGTCAATTTCTAAATCATTTGCACTTTCAGTAGTATCAAACATTTTTTCTTCTTTTTCAATCCAAACTTCTTTAAATGGATATTCTTCAAAGGTGAAATTTTGTTTTAAATCGGTTGGATTATTAAAAATTATCCCATCAGTCAAATCTAGTTTTTTTAGAATGTTTATGGAAGCCTGCTTGTTGTATTTAGTATTATTAAACATTATAAAACCAAGTGAGTCAGCTTGTGTCTCTGCACTTCTGCTTCGTTTCATAAAATTAAATTTTAAATCCTTTAATAATAAAGTTACAGCAGACCTTCGACCATATTTTTTATTGGAGGCGGTATTTAGTTGTTGTTTGAAGTCCTTAGAGTTGAATGTTTCGAGATGCTCTATAAGTGCTTTGTCATTATGTTTTAAGATGTAATGTGCTAATTCATGACAAATAATAAATGCCATTTCATCATTATTTTCAATAAGTGAAAATAAGCCTAAATTGATAGAGAATATACCGTTTCCATAACATCCAGCATTAGGTATTAAGGATTTGTTAATCAGAAAATAAAAATCTTTTGAATCAATTTGTGGATTAGATTGGTATACTTCGACAAGTATTTTTTTAAGAAATCCATTGATGGTTTTGTCAAAAATAAATGTGCTGTCTTTTATATCTTTTAAGAAAGATACTTTACGATCTGAAAGTATTTCTTTTGCCTTTTTTTGTTGAATAGAGCTGAACTCGTTTATTTTATTATTCGTTATTTTAGTAATGTAATTTTCCAGTGAATCAATACTTTCAGGGGAATATTTAAATCCAGAATTCTGGGCTTGACATGTTCCAAAATAGGATAGCAATAAAAATAATAATAGGTTTGTTTTCAAAATCTAGTTGTAAGAATTATTTTCCAATGCAATAGTAATAAAAATACCCCGATATATCGAGGTATTTTTATTATTTATATATTATTAGAAAATTAACTTTCCATATACGCTTCAATTGGAGCGCAAGAGCATACTAGGTTTCTATCTCCGTAAGCTTCATCGGCACGACGTACAGTTGGCCAAAATTTATTATCGGCAATGTATTCTAATGGGAATGCAGCTTGCTCACGTGTATAAGGATAAATCCAAGTGTCAGAAGTTACCATTGTCAAGGTGTGCGGTGCATTTTTCAATACGTTGTTTGGATTCTCCAATGTTGCTACTTCAATTTCTTTACGAATAGAAATCATAGCATCACAAAAACGATCCAGTTCCTCTAAGTTTTCACTTTCAGTAGGTTCAATCATAAGAGTTCCTGCAACTGGGAATGAAACGGTAGGAGCATGGAAGCCATAATCCATCAAACGTTTTGCAATATCAGTTACTTCAATTCCTTTTTCTTTAAACGGACGGCACTCTAAAATCATTTCGTGTGCAGCGCGACCCATTTCTCCAGAATATAACGTATCAAAATGACCGTTTAGTTTTTCTTTGATGTAGTTTGCATTTAATATAGCGTACTCAGTAGATTTTTTCAAACCTTCAGCACCAAGCATGCAAATGTATCCGTACGAAATCAAGCAAACCAACGCAGAACCCCAAGGAGCAGCAGATATTGCTGTAATTGCATTTTCGCCACCTGTAGGTATTATTGGATTTGTAGGTAAAAATGGAACCAATTGTGGTGCAACGCAAATAGGACCTACACCAGGACCACCACCACCGTGAGGTATTGCAAACGTTTTGTGTAAATTTAAGTGGCAAACATCAGCACCAATGGTTGCAGGATTTGTCAATCCTACTTGTGCATTCATGTTAGCACCATCCATATATACTTGTCCACCATTATCGTGAATCAATTGGGTAATTTCTTTAATAGCACTTTCAAAAACACCATGCGTTGAAGGATAAGTAACCATCAAGCAAGACAGATTATCTTTATGAAGAATGGCTTTTTCACGTAAATCATCAATATCGATATTTCCGTTTTCAAGAGTTTTAGTAACCACTACTTTCATTCCAGCCATTGCAGCAGATGCAGGGTTTGTACCGTGAGCTGATGATGGAATCAAAGCAATATTACGGTGGTGATCACCGCGAGATTGGTGGTAGGCACGAATAACCATTAAACCGGCGTATTCTCCTTGAGCACCAGAATTAGGTTGCAATGTAGTTCCTGCAAATCCAGTTACTACGTTAAGTTGTTGCTCTAATTTAGCTAGCATTTCTTGGTATCCTTTTGCTTGATCTAATGGTGCAAACGGGTGAATGTTGTTCCATTGTGCCATACTTAAAGGCAACATTTCAGAGGCTGCATTCAATTTCATCGTGCAAGATCCTAATGAAATCATGGAATGGTTTAACGCTAAATCTTTACGCTCTAACATTTTAATGTAACGCATCAAAGCCGTTTCTGAATGGTGTTTATTGAAAACATCATGTGTTAAAAACGTAGATGTTCTTTCTAATTGAGACGGAATTTGATTTTCGGTTGCTAATTCTGAAATTGTTGTAGCTGGTTTTCCAGTAGCTTCAGCAAATATAGAAACGATGGTATTCAAATCAGCAATGCTAGTTGTTTCGTTTAAAGAAATTGAAACAGTATTTTCGTCAGCATAAAAGAAATTTACTTCTTTTGATTCTGCTATTTCTTTAATTTTTTGAGCGTTAGTTTTGATAACGATAGTGTCAAAAAACGAAGTGTTGGTTTGGTACAAGCCCAGTTTTTCTATTTCGTTTGCCAATGTTACTGCCGAAGCATGAACTTTATCAGCTATGTATTGTAATCCTTTTGGACCATGATAAACAGCGTACATTCCTGCCATCACAGACAATAATACTTGAGCAGTACAAATATTTGATGTTGCCTTGTCACGTTTTATATGTTGTTCTCTCGTTTGCAAAGCCATACGTAAAGCACGATTTCCGTCAGTATCAACAGTTACACCGATAATACGACCAGGCATGCTGCGTTTGTATTCTTCTTTAGTTGCAAAGTAAGCAGCGTGCGGTCCGCCGTATCCTAACGGAATTCCAAAACGTTGTGTAGTTCCTAGTACAACATCGGCTCCCATTTCTCCCGGTGGAGTCAGTTTTACCAAACTCAATATATCAGCAGCAACTGCAACTTTAATTTCATTTAGTTTTGCCTTAGCAATAAAACCAGCATAATCATTTACTTGACCAAATTTCCCTGGATATTGTAAAATTGCACCATAAAATTCTTTTGAGAAATCAAAATCTTCATGGTTTCCTACAACAAGCTCAACGCCAATAGGAGTAGAACGAGTTTGCAATACCGATAGGGTTTGTGGTAAAATTTCTTCAGAAACGAAGAATTTATTAACATTGTTTTTCTTTTGATCACGAGAGCGAACATCGAATAAAAGCGCCATTGCCTCGGCTGCAGCTGTACTTTCATCAAGTAAAGATGCGTTTGCAATTTCCATTCCCGTAAGTTCAATTACTGTTGTTTGGAAATTTAAAATAGCCTCTAAACGACCTTGAGCAATCTCTGCTTGATAAGGCGTGTATGCCGTATACCAACCTGGATTTTCAAAGATATTTCTTTGAATAACCGCAGGAATAATAGCAGCGTTGTATCCTAAACCTATATATGATTTGAATACTTTATTTTTGTTTCCTAAGTTAAAAATGTGGTTTGCAAACTCGTACTCTGTCATGGCAGGTTCTAAGTCCAAATCAGCTTTTAATCGGATGTCACTCGGAATGGTTTCATCAATCAATTGATCTAGTGAGTCGGCACCAATTGTTTTTAACATATGCGTTAAATCATTCTCTCTAGGGCCAATGTGTCTTAAAGCAAAAGCGTCTGTTTTCATTGTATGTCTAATGGGTTGTGTGTTTCTTAATTTAAGGCTGTAAAATTAAATATTAATATGCTATAAATAACCTTTTTTAAGTTGATTTTCTATGAATTTTTCAACTAAAAGCCTTTCTTATTAACACATTGATTAATTTTGTCTAATGCGATATTTTAAAAACATTTTTGAGTTTTACATCAATAGCAGCATTCACGTGGCATTATCTTGTTTTGCGCTGGTTCATCTCACCTTTAGTATGTTCCACATTTCTAATAACACCAGCGTGGCTTTCTTCACTTTTTTTGGAACCATAGTGGGCTATAATTTTGTAAAATATGATGCTTTGGTTAGAGATAAAATAGTAAAAGTTAATGCTCAGATCCAATGGATTGCGTTTCTCAGTTTTCTATCCTTGATAGCTACGGGTTATTATTTTTTTCAATTAGAAAGATTCACACAAATTATTGGTCTTGTTTTTCTAATTATCGTATTGCTCTATACGTTGCCTTTCTTTCCGAATAAGAAAAATGCCCGAAACTGGGCTGGAATTAAAATCTATATTGTGGCTTTATGTTGGGTAGGAGTGACGCTTTTTTTACCCATCGTTAATAATAATGTGGAATGCACAAGTTTTGTTTTTTTAGTCGCAATACAACGATATATCCTGATTTTCGTTTTGATTTTAATTTTTGAAATAGTTGATCTAAAATGGGATGACCCACATTTAAAAACCGTTCCGCAACAAATAGGAGTATCGCAGACAAAGAGAGTAGGAGTTGTATTGATGTTTTTATTTGTACTGTTAGAGTTTTTATCCAATGATTTTAGAATCGAATTTTTAGCTTTAAAAACAGGATTGGCAATCACGACAGTATTATTTTTAGTATACGCAAATCAGAACCGTTCCAGATATTACGCTTCTTTTTGGGTGGAAAGTATTCCTGTTTTTTGGTGGTTATTTTTAATGCTTTTCAGCTAGTGTTTTGATAAAAGAATTCCTTTCAGCAATGAACGTGCTTAAATGGTTTTTTAATACTAACAGGTCAAACAGTTTTCCAAAAATACCATACGGTGTTTCGTATTGAATTTTATCTTCCATGATAACAAATCCGTTTTTTTGAATAAAAGTATGCTGGTGTTTGAAGGATTTAAACTTGCCTTCAAGCATTTCATCCACAAAGTACGTTGGATTTTCCATCGCTGATATTAAACTTTTATGTTTCAGATAAACGCCAAAATGTTTGCCACGCCAGGTAACGGTTTCGTTTAAATTGATCAAACCCGAAGTTATTCCATCAATAGCGGTTTCATTTGATTTAGAAGTGGATTGTTGATGGACATCAATGTTTCTTGATAAATCGAAAATGATTTCAATTGGTGCGTTTATTTTAGTTGTTAGTTGTATGGTTGTCATTTCTTGGTTAAGTTTTTAAATGCTTTTTCTAAAGTATCATACTCAAATGTAAAACCATTTTCCTGTAATCTTCTCGGAATTACATTCCGGCTTTTCAATACCAATTCTGTTTCCGTTCTAATGAAAAAAGATCCGATTTCTAGCAATAATTTATTTGTTGGTATGCCAAATGGTATTTCAATTGTTTTTCTAAGCGTTGTCATGAAGTCAGAATTAGTGCTTGGTTTTGGAGAAACAATGTTTGCAACTCCTACTAGCTCTTTTTCTACAACAAATTCAATTGCTCTTGCAAAATCTTTTTCGTGAATCCAACTTATAAATTGATTTCCTTTTCCTTGTTTTCCACCAAGTCCAAATTGCGCAAGCATTTTTATCGGAACAAAAGCGCCGCCATTTTTTCCTAGAACTATGGAAGTTCGCAAAGCCGTTTTTAATGTCTTTGTAGTTTCAGTTTCAAAAAATACTTTCTCCCAACTTTTTGCAATATTCATGGAAAAATCATCGCCAGTTTCACCAGTAACTTCATCCATTTGTTTGTCTAATGAAAACCTATATATGGTAGATGTTGATGAATTCAGCCAGTGTTTGGGTGGATTTTTACAACTTAAAACCGCTTCATTTAAAATTTTTGTGCTGTCAATTCTAGAATCGTAAATCTCTTTTTTGTTGGCTGTGGTATATCTGCAATCAACAGATTTTCCGGCAAGATTTATTAAAACAGAAGCGTTTTCTAATTCATTTTCCCAACCAGAAAGCGTTTTGGCATCCCAATTCACATATTTTATGGAATTAATACTTTTAGATGTTCCTCGAGTTAGAATTACAATTTCATCAAATTTATCTTTAAAATGTGTTACTAAAACTTGACCTAAAAATCCTGTTCCTGCTGCAATGATTAGCTTTTTCATTAGTTTAAATTTAATATGATTACCAAGGCAATTATTCGATAAATAACCCAAGTTATAGATAAGTAGAAAGGCAATTCCAATAATTTGATTCTTCGTGAATGTTCTACAAACATTAGTAAAACTGTTATTCCAAACCAACCTAAAGTTAATGAATCTGAGACATTAAAAATTAAATTCAGAATCGATATAGGAAGTAACGATAAAGAGCCCATTAACGAAACAGTCATTAAGTTTCCAATGTAATTCAAGATTATTTTCTTGTCAAATTTTATCAAAAATAAACTTTGAAAAACTATTTGACCAAATACAAGAATAAGTTCTCTTGTAATAGTAGAATTCGGTAAAATGCTAATAGAATCTGAAAAATTATACAAGACAAATGTGGTAATTGTCGTTGCAAACAAAATGTACAAAATTCGATACTGATAATTAAAATCAGGAATTCATTGCAATTTGATTTCTTTTTTAATCTTACTCGGAATGATTACTTTACGATTATAAGAAATGAAGGAATATAATTTTTTCAGAAAAAACTTTATTGGTTTTAGATTTCCGATTTTCTCCATCCACGGAAATGAAAATCCGATTACTTTTAGCAAACTGTCAATTCCATAAATGACGGTTTTGTTTTTGTTATCGACTAATGCAATTTCGTTTGAGGCGCGTTGGACATCAATAAAGTTTTGTTCTTCATCAGATAATTGACAGTATGGTTTCTTGCCATTTTTGTCCAACATTCCAGCTTTTATAAATCCAGAAGTATACACGCGACAAAGCGGACAATCTTCATCATATAATAAGGTTTGGTTAGTTAAGGTTTTCATCGTATCGTTTTTTTACCTTCAATCGTTATTTTTGAACCAATTGCAAGAAATTCAGAGGTAGGTTTTAGGTCTTGTAAAAATTTAAAATTCTTGCCGTAAATACTCTCAAAATCGACATCAATTTTGGATTCAATTACTTGTAATTGTTCCCATCTTGGGTGCGAAACAGCATATTCAATTGATTTATCGTTATTGTAGTTGGTGTACCCAAAATAATGCTCAGTAATAAACTCGGCTTCTGAATTTAGTTCAATCGGAATCGGATTTTTTCCAGTAATCATGGAGATGGAATTCCATTTTGCATCCTTGAACCATTCGTATTGAAAAGATTTAGAAGTTTCGTTTTCAGTTCTTGAATGACGCATTTTCAAGGTTTGGTAATGTTCGTTGTATAAAGTATTTGCTACTATCGTAATAGCATGCTTCGGAACAATTTCTTTAACGAAAACTACGCCACGTTTCCAAATGCCATCTTCATATCTTTTTACATAAAAGCGTAAATTGACTTCCTCAAAATTGACATGAAACGGAACTTTAATTCCTAATACTTTCACGTTTTCAAACATAAATCCGATTAAACTGATGTAGCATTTGCCGTTCCATAAATCGAGTTCAGTTCCTTTTGGAACATAACTTTCTAAAATTTTCGGATCGATTTCGTAATTGAACATCGCTAAATCATTCCATTCTGCGGTTAAGAAGCTCATAATTTTAAATTTTTGTGGATAATAAGTGAAAGGTAAAAAGCTAATGCAACTGGTAATGCAAAAAGTAAAAATATCAGTTTATCCGAATAATGATAATTTACGTTGATAAACCACAAGCCAAAAAATAATAAAACGATACCCAAATAAATTTGTAAGTGCTTGTTTCTAGGTTCTTGTACTAACAAATACAGAGAAATTAGTACTTGAATAAAACCAGTAACCATAGTTGATAATAGTGCAATTATTAACAAGTTTTCATTTAAAACTGCAAAGACACCTATTATGAAAGGCAATGCAATTGCGAAAGTATTTATCTTTTTTATCGTTTTCATATTGGTTTTATTTTTAAACTTTCAGAAAAAAATGAAAGTTTTGATTAAATTTTTTTACTCTATTTCATTATTTTTACAACCAATTTTGCCAACCAATTGTCTTTGTATTCCGTCATTTTGTCCAAAACATTATCTGCTTTTAGAACAAAATCATACAATTTAGTTGTTTGATCTACAAAATGTTTTTCTTCTGGAGTATTGTCTGATGTTATGGAGGACACTTCTTTTAAAACCTTTAACGCAGGTTTGATTTCGCGTTTGCTTCTTTCTCTTGAAATTTTCACAGCCAATTCGTCTAAGTCTTTTTCAGCTGTAAAAAATTCGCGTCGTTCGCCCGCTTTGTATTCTTTGTAAACAATTCCCCAATCCATCAGGGCACGTAAATTCATAGATGCGTTGCCGCGCGAAATTTGCAATTCCTCCATAATGTCTTCCATCGAAACGGCTTCGTGTGAAACCATCAAAAGCGCATGAATTTGAGCCATGGTTTTGTTAATACCCCATTGACTGCCTAATGCACCCCAGGTTTGAACGAATTTATTTTTTGCTTCTTTGAATTTCATTTGTGGATTTTATTGTTTTTCAAACGGTCAAATGCAAATCGCATAAATGCTCATTGTCATAATGTAAAGATAAATAATGTAAAGATAAATAATGTTTTCGAACTTTCAATAAAAAATGAAAGTTTATTTTCTTTTTTGGCGTTCCCTTTCAGGTCGGGCTTTTCGTTGCAAGTCCTCGCTGCGTCGTTCCTCCTTGCTGTGGGCTTTTCACTGCAATCCCTAACGCAAATTCCATTAAAAAAGTCGAGATATTGCTACCTCGACTTCCTTTTATAACTTACTATGTGTTTTAACATTGATCTATAGCAACCCAGCACGCTTCAACAACGCATCTGCTTTTGGTTCCTGACCTCTAAAACGTTTGTACAATTCCATCGGTAATTCGGTGCCACCTTTTGAAAGTACGTTGTCTTTGAATTTTGTAGCAACTTCTTTATTGAAAATTCCTTTTTCTTGGAAATAAGCAAACGCATCGGCATCTAGAACTTCGGCCCATTTGTAACTGTAATATCCTGAGGAATAACCGCCTTGAAAAATATGCGAAAACGAGGTGCTCATGCAATTCTCAGCCACATCAGGATACAAACTTGTGCCTGCCATAGCTTGTTTTTCAAAGGCTTTTACATCTTCAATGGTTTGAGATTTGCCGTGATAAGTCATGTCTAAAAGTCCAAAACTAATCTGTCTTAAAGTTGCCATTCCTTCTAAGAAACTCGCGCTTTCTTTGATTTTTTCTACGTATTCTTGAGGGATAACTTCACCCGTTTCATAATGTTTTGCAAACAAAGCCAATGCTTCTGGTTCGTAGCACCAGTTTTCCATTACTTGGCTTGGCAATTCTACAAAATCCCAATAAACTGAAGTTCCAGATAAACTCGGATAAGTCGTATTGGCTAACATTCCGTGTAATGCGTGACCAAATTCGTGGAATAAAGTGGTTACTTCATTGAAAGTTAGGAGTGAAGGTTTAGTCTCTGTTGGCGGTGTGAAATTACAAACGATAGAAATATGTGGCCTTTCATTGATGCCGTTTTTGATGGCTTGCGATTTATAAGAAGTCATCCAAGCGCCATTACGTTTTCCTTTTCTCGGGAAAAAATCAGCATAGAAAACAGAAACTAATTGTCCTTCGAAATCCAAAACCTCAAAAGTTTGAACATCTTCATGATATTTGTCAATATCAAAAACTTCTTTAAAAGTAATTCCGAATAGTTTTTCAGCAATAGTGAAAGCTCCATTTAAAACATTTTCCAATTTGAAATAAGGTTTTAAAATCTCATCATCAAAGTTGAATAATTTTTGTTTTAATTTTTCTGAATAGTAAGCGCCATCCCATTTTTCTAATTGATCAATTCCGTCTAATTCTTTTGCGAAAGCGGTTAATTGAGCAAATTCTTTTTGGGCTGCTGGTTTTGCTTTTTCTAACAAATCATTCAAAAACGAAAGTACTTTTTCAGGATTTTGAGCCATTCTTTCTTCCAAAATAAAATCAGAATGTGATTTGTATCCCAATAAATTAGCGCGTTTATGACGTAATTCAACAATACGTTTTACGTTCTCTTTATTGTCGAATTCGTTGTCCTGAAATGATTTTTTTCCGGCAGCAATGGCAATTTCTTTTCGTAATTCACGATTGTCAACATAGGTCACAAAAGGCAAGTAACTCGGGAAATCAAGAGTAAAAACCCAACCTTCCAATTCTTTTGATTTAGCCAAACTTGCGGCCATTTCTTTGGCGCCATCCGGTAAGCCTTTTAAATCATCTTCGTTAGTAATATGCAATTGATAATTATTGGTTTCAGCCAAAACATTTTCGCCATACGTCAATTTAATTTTGGCTAATTCGGTATCGATTTCTCGTAATTTTAACTTGTCGTTTTCATTCAATAAGGCTCCATTTCTAGAAAATCCTTTGAATTTTTTGTCTAATAAAGTAGCTTGTTCCGTAGTTAATATCAACGAATCTTTTTGATCATAAACGGCTTTTACTCGTTTGAATAAATCTTCGTTTAAGGCAATATCATTACTAAATTCTGTCAACAACGGAGAAACCTCTTGAGCGATTTTTTGCATTTCGTCATTAGTTTCAGCTGAATTCAAATTGAAGAAAATCGAAGATAATCTATCCAATTGTTCACCAGCAAAATCTAAAGCAACAATCGTGTTTTCAAAGGTTGGAACATCAGAATTAGTAGTGATGGCATCAATTTCAGCTTTTGCGGCAGCGATGTTTTCGATAAAAGCAGGTTTGTAATCTTCTAGTTTTATTGCCGAAAATGGGGCTGTATTGTGTTTGGTATTGAATGTTGAGGTAAGTGTTTTCATAATTTTATTTGAAGGGACAAGTCGGAACTGTCCTTACGTTTTAAAGTTTTAAATTTTCTAAATCTTGGTACGTATTCCAAAATCGGAGTAATTCGATGGTATTAGAATTTATTCTGTAGTAAACCGTTATTTGTTTCGTAATTACAACTTTGTTTGCGCTTTTGTAATTTGTAGAAATAAATTCAATGTTGTTATTTACTAATAGAGCAATTGTGTTGTCTACTTTGTCTATAAAATTTACAACATCTTGAAATGACCATTCAGCTTCAAGATAATCAATGTTTTGCCAATAGTCTTTTTTAGCTTGTGGCGACCAAATAACAATCACTATTTGAAATATTTTGAATAGCGATTTCTGGTTTCCTCCATGACCATATCATGAGCAATCCCTTCCTTGTTTTCTAAAGAAATAATAGCTTCATCAATGGCATTCTTTTGTTTTTCGGTTAAAGTAGATTTAGATTGAATCAAATGAATAATTTCTTCAATCAATTTTGGGTTTTCAATATCCAAAATAACTTTGGCTAACTCAATTTTTGAAGTTTGAATATTCATAGTTTTCTTTTTATTAAAGATAATTATTTTTTCAATTCAGATGCCGCTTTATCAACAGCTTGTTTTAATCCTTCTTTATAAAAAATGATTTTGTCTAACACACATTGATCGTGACTTCCAATGATTTGTGCGGCAAGGATTCCGGCATTTTTGGCTCCATTAAGCGCAACTGTTGCTACTGGAACGCCACCGGGCATTTGCAGTATTGACAAAACCGAATCCCAACCATCAATAGAATTACTCGATTTTACAGGAACGCCAATAACAGGAAGTGGCGACATGGAAGCCACCATTCCGGGTAAATGCGCCGCACCACCAGCACCAGCAATGATTACTGAGATACCTCGGTTGTGAGCATTTTTACTAAAATCAAATAATTTTTCAGGTGTTCTGTGTGCTGAAACGATATCAACCTCAGTTTCGATGTCAAATCCTTTTAATATGTCGATGGCTTCTTGCATTACCGGCATATCCGAAATGCTTCCCATTATTATGGCTACTTTGCTCATTTTGTTTTATTTATTTTGGTTCTGGAATCATATCCCAAATTTCAATTTTGAATTCTTCTTGAATGGCTCTTAAATATTTAATAGAATCGAGTTCCGAATTGATTTTTTCTTGAAAATATTCTTTTTCAGAAATAGCTTTTTCTTTGATTCTCTCTTTTCTTCTTTCAATATATTTTTTTCTGTTTTTCACAAAGATTTCATCATTAAGATTTAATAAATCAATTAGATTTTTAGTTTCAATATCTTCGGGTTGGTTTAGAAAATAGCCATCAAAATATATTAATCTTCGTTCGAAATCTACGGAAGTTGGATGTAAAATAGGTTCAATCCAAGTGGTTCTTTTTAAATTGTTTGGTTTGTGTTTTACCATAAACCAATTTTGGTAATTATCTATTTCTAAATATTTAAGTAAAGGATTGAAGTGTTCAATGTCTACGGCATCATTAGGACCAATGTGTTCTTCGGTATAAGCACAGAAGCTCTTTTGTTCTTTTAATAAAATGGCAGCTAATTTTTTGTTATTACTTTTTTTGTAAATAATGGCGGAGGTAATGATTTCAGAATCAGGATTTTTTAAAATTCTCTTCATATCTTAAAAATTATATTCTTCCCCAATTTTTTCTAGTTTTTCAGAATATTCTTTTTTGATGTTTTCATCTTTCTCAAAATATATCTTTTGCTTTAAGTCTAAATATTCATCATATTTTGCTTGACCAAATTTATTTATGTAATTGATGCCAAAATCGTTATAAAGCATATCATTTGGATCGTCACCAATAGGGGAGGTGCCTCTTCTAACGGCAACTTTTCCTTCTTCATTAAAATACAAAATAAAACGCTCTTCAGGTTGAAATGATGCTGCTATAAATGGAGAATGAGTAGCAACAATAAATTGGGCATCCGGAGCAAGATTCTGGTAATGATCCATTAAATCCATTTGCATATCAGGATATAAGGAACGTTCAGGTTCGTCTATTAGAATAATTGAATCTACAGTGTTAAATTTGAATAAGGGCAAGAATGATAATAATAATCCTTTTGTTCCTGTACTTGTATTTTGGATTGGAATTATTTCGTCATTTTTTTTATTTTTAATTGGAATAGAATATTCTGTATTAATCATATCAACCTCTAAATTTAATTTTTCTAAAAGAGGGTTGAACACTTTTGCAAATGATTCTAAAGTATTTGGGTTATCGTTTTGCCATTTATTGAATTCTGAGGTTAATTTATTTGTATTGCCAAGCAGACCTTTATGGATAAGTTCAGACATTTTTTGATAGTGGTTTTTACGATAGCGTAAAATTTCACTTAAAATAGAAAGCCATATACTTTCATTAATTTGTTCATTGAATAGGTATTCCTTATTATGGTCATACTTGAAAAATCGGATTGTATCTTCTATCTCATTGTTGTATTTTTCAATCAAATCCAACGGATTCTTTGTGAAAAATTGTAAATTCTGCTCGGAAATTATATTAGCTTTAAAATAGAAAATTCGTTTTTTTTCATCAGGTGTTTTAAATAATTCACCTGATTGGTATAAATGTTCTAATTTTGGCTTTCTATTTATGTAAGTTTTTTTGTTAATTTTTAAATTTTTGTTATTTAAAATAATGGAATAATCGTCTGAATTGAAATTTATAATCCCATTAATGGATTTTGTACCAATTGAATCGGAATAAAATTCGTCGTCAACGAATAAATTATTTATGAAAGAAAACTGTTCATAAATCAACTCCAACAGACTAGTCTTCCCAGTAGCACTTTGTCCAATAAAACATATTTTATCCAAAGGTTGACCTTTGCGTTCGCCACTTTGATACGTAAAATCAAAATCTAGATTTTCTAAATGTCTAAACTGGTCAATATGTAATTTTGTAATTTTCATTTATTGGATTTTTACAAATTTAATTAAAAAACAATAGCTTTTGTAAAGTGTTGTAACTGATGCTGAAAAACTGATTAGTGCTACTTTTTATTACTACAACAAACTGAGACTATCAACTGAAACTAAAAACTAATCACTCTTATACTATTCTTAACTTCTTCCGCAATTCTTCTCGCTTCAACCATGTTTGCATTTACAATCGTAACATGACCCATTTTTCGGAAGGGTCTTGTTTCTCTTTTGCCGTAAATGTGAGGTGTAACGCCGTCAATTGCCATTATTTTTTCGATATTTTCATAAACTACTTGACCCGAAAAACCTTCTTCGCCAACCAAATTTACCATAATTCCGGCGACTTTGCTATCCGTATTTCCTAAAGGTAAGTCTAAAATGGCGCGTAAATGATTTTCAAATTGAGAGGTGTAACTTGCTTCAATAGAATAATGCCCTGAATTGTGTGGTCTTGGAGCGACTTCATTGACTAAAATTTCATCGTCTTCGGTTTGAAACATTTCTACAGCTAATAATCCAACGTGATCAAACGCTTCAGAAACTTTTAACGCTATTTCGATTGCTTTTTGGGCAACTGTCGAATCAATTCTGGCGGGACAAATCACATATTCAACTTGATTGGCTTCGGGATGGAATTCCATTTCAACAACAGGATACGTTTTTACTTCGCCCGAAGCAGAGCGAACAACAATAACTGCCAACTCATTTTTGAACGGAACCATTTGTTCCGCTATGCATTCAACATCTGGTAATTTAACTAAGTCTATTGCTGAACGGCACACTTTTACACCGTTTCCATCATAGCCAAATTGAGCACATTTCCATACAAAAGGAAATTCTAATTGGTCTTTCTCTAATGATTTTCTCAAATCATTTAAATCTACAAATCGTTGATGAGGTGAAGTTGGAATGTTATTTTCGACATAAAAATCTTTTTGATGACCTTTATTCTGAATCATTCGCAATGTTTTTGGCGATGGGAATATTGGTAAACCTTCTGATTCTAGTGCGTCTAAAGCATCTAGGTTTACATTTTCAATTTCAATAGTTAATAGATTTGCCATTTTTCCAAATTGATAAACGGTATCATAATCCATTAAACTTCCTTGGTAAAAAGCATTGCAACTGTATCTTGCAGGTGATTCTTCATTTGGTTCTAAAACCAAGGTTTGTATGTCAAACTTTCGGGTATCGGTCAATAGCATTTTGCCTAATTGTCCACCTCCTAGAATTCCTAATTTAAAATCAGATGAAAAGTAGTTCATTGTGTTGTTGTTTTATTTCTTTACAAATAACGTGTTGCGGTTATTAGTAAGTAGTAGTTGTGTGTGTCGCAAAGATACTTGTAAAAGGTCAAACCGAAAAATGCTAAGCAATTTTCTTCATGATTTCTCTTGCAACGGCTTTGTAAGCGGAAGAGAATTTAGTGTAATCATCAGTTAGTATTCTGGCCAGATTAGCATGGATTTCTGTATTTTTTTTACCCATTTGGTAAAGTGTTCTTATGGCATAAGCCTTTGTGGCTACTTTTCCATCAGGGTCTATGAGCCAGTCATAGCTACTTTCTATCAAGAGTTTTTCTTGTTTCTCGTTAAGGGAAGCATGCAGTGATAGAAACATGCAAATTTTTGATATGGATCTTAAAGCACTGTAGTTTGTATATAAAGGTAAGGTCTCACAAAATTGATCTAAATAATTAAAAAGTAGATGCAAGTCTTTTTCTAAAATCATTTCCAGGATCCAACAAGCTTTGTGATGATTTTTGTCTGATGTTGAAAGAACAATTTCAAAAAAATCTGGCATCAAGTCTGGATTACTCAAAATGTATTGAGAATTTACTGCTCTGCTAGCTACATGAGCCGTGCTTTCTTGTATTTTTTGATATAACTCTTGATTTACCATAAATGAATTATTTTAATTTTTAAAGTATACCTATTCTTGTAACAATTATTCTAAGATGTAAAGTGAGAAATTGCTATCTTTGCCCATTATTTTAAATACAAAAATAATGATACAACTTCACGATAAACAATTTGTTCCATTTATTTCGGCAAAAGAAATTGATTTTGCTATAGCTAAAATGGTATCACAAGTTGAGGCAGATTTTGCTGATGAAACGCCTATTTTTGTAGGAGTGCTTAACGGTGCTTTTATGGTAGTAGCTGATTTTGTAAAACAATATAAAAAACCATGTGAGGTTTCGTTTATAAAAATGGCTTCGTATGAGGGTACTTCAACAACGAATGAGGTAAAGCAATTGATAGGAATTAATCAAGATTTTACTGGTAGATCTGTTGTTATTATTGAGGATATAGTAGATACTGGGAATACTTTGGTTGAACTAAAAGAATTGTTTAAAAAACAAAATGTGAAACATTTTAAAATTGCAACACTTTTTTTTAAGCCTGAAGCATATCAGAAAGACATCAAAATTGATTACATCGGAATTCGAATTCCTAATAAATTTATTGTAGGATACGGTTTAGATTATGACGGACTTGGAAGAAACTTACCTGAAGTATATAAATTAAAAGAATAACTACAAAACAACATGATTAATATCGTTTTATTTGGCAAACCAGGAGCTGGAAAAGGAACTCAAGCAGAGTTTTTAAAAGAAAAATATAAGTTAACTCACATTTCAACTGGTGATGTTTTTAGATTTAATTTAAAAAATGATACCGAGTTAGGCAAACAAGCCCGTGTTTATATGGATGCAGGAGATCTTGTGCCTGATGAATTAACTACTAAAATGCTAATTGATGAAGTCAATAAACATCCAGATACAAATGGTGTTTTATTTGACGGGTATCCAAGAACACTTTCTCAAGCAGAAGCATTAGATGTTTTTTTAGAATCTATTGGGTCAAAAGTTGCAGCTACAGTAGCGCTAGAGGCTGACGACGAGATTTTAATTCAGCGTTTACTTGAAAGAGGTAAAACAAGTGGTAGAGTTGATGATCAAGACGAAGAAAAAATCAGAAACAGATACCAAGAGTACAATGAAAAAACCGCTCCTTTGATGGATTTTTATAAAAATCAAAACAAGTTTTTCATCGTAGACGGGATTGGTTCCATTGCTGAAATTACGGAAAGAGTAAGTGCAGTGATTGATAATTTATAATTGATAATTTCAAATACGCAGAACAAGAGATATAAACGAATCCATTAAAAAATTGGAAATACTAATAATATTTTTTCTGATATTACTAAACGGAGTGTTCTCAATGTCAGAAATAGCATTGATTTCAGCTCGAAAAAACCGATTAGAGACAGCAGCAAAAAAAGGCAATAAAAGTGCTAAAATAGCATTGGATCTTGCAAATTCTCCCAATAAATTTTTATCAACGGTACAAATAGGTATTACTCTGATTGGGATTTTAACGGGTATTTACAGTGGTGATAAGATTACTCAAGATGTAGAAATTTTTGTAAGTGGTTTTGAATTTTTAAAACCCTACGCACAGCCAGTTTCAGTAGGTTTAGTTGTGGTAGTATTGACTTTTTTCTCTTTGGTTTTAGGGGAATTATTACCTAAACGAATAGGACTAAATCATCCAGAAGGGATTGCTAAGGCAGTTGCTTTGCCAATGAAAATGGTATCTATTGTGACAGCTCCTTTTATTTGGCTTCTTACTACATCTACAGATTTTTTATTAGATGTTTTGCAAATTAAACCAACAGCTGATGGAAAAGTAACCGAGGAAGAAATAAAAGCTATTATTAAGGAGGGAACTGAGGGCGGAGAAGTTCAAGAAATTGAACAAGATATTGTGGAGCGTGTTTTTCATATTGGCGACCGAAAAATCAATTCTTTAATGACACATCGCAAGTCAGTGGTTTTCTTGCCATTGCATGCAGATAAGGAAAAGGTAAGAGAGTTTATGCTCAAGGAATTACACTCAATCTATCCTGTTTTTAATGAAAATTACGATGACATAGTAGGTGTGGTTAACTTAAAAAATATTTTTGCTCATTTTGAAAACGATGAGTTTAATTTAGCATCAATCATGACCGAAGCTCCTTTTATGATGGAGCAAACAACTGCCTATGTCGCGCTAGAAAATTTCAAGAAATCAGGGATTCATTATGCATTTGTGTCTGATGAATATGGTGTTTTTCAAGGAGTAATTACATTGAATGATATTCTTGAAGCATTGGTAGGTGATGCTTCTGATTTTTATAAGGATGATTTTCAATTGATAGAAAGAGAAGATGGTTCTTGGCTTGTAGATGGCCATTATTCGTTACATGACTTCTTGACTTATTTTGAATTGGACGAATTAATAAATGATTATGAAGTAACTACGCTAAGTGGTTTAATAATGACTGAACTGTCACACATACCCAAACAAGGTGAGAAATTGATTTGGCAAAAATTTGAATTGGAGGTTATCGATATGGATGGTGTGAAGATTGATAAAGTAATGGTGAAAGCCTTAAAAGATTAAAATAGTTTTACGCTAGTTAGTTAATTACTATTTAAACTAGAATTAAAACTGAATACTAAAAAAAATGACTGAGGGAAATTTTGTAGATTACGTTAAAATATATGTTTCATCTGGAAAAGGTGGAAAAGGATCTACGCACTTGCATAGAGAAAAGTTCATACAATATGGTGGACCAGATGGTGGTGATGGTGGAAGAGGTGGACACGTTTATCTTGTAGGGAATAAAAGTTTATGGACGCTTTTTCATTTGAAATTTGCAAGACATATCAAAGCAGGAAATGGCGGCGATGGAAGTGGAGATAGGAGTACTGGAGCTGATGGGGAAGATAAATACATTGAGGTGCCACTTGGTACTGTAGTTAAAGATAAGGAAACAGGAGAAATTTTATTTGAAATTACTGAGGATGGCGAAAAACAAGTCCTTTCACGCGGTGGCAAAGGTGGATTAGGAAACTGGCATTTTAGAAGCTCAACCAATCAAACGCCACGATACTCTCAGCCAGGTTTGCCAGGAGTAGAAATGGATGTTATTTTAGAATTGAAGGTACTTGCTGATGTAGGTTTAGTTGGTTTTCCTAATGCAGGTAAGTCAACTTTATTATCTGTTTTGACTTCGGCTAAGCCAAAAATTGCTGATTATCCTTTTACAACTTTAAAACCTAATTTAGGAATTGTGGCGTACAGAGATTTTCAATCTTTTGTTATTGCTGATATTCCGGGAATTATTGAAGGAGCTGCTGAGGGTAAAGGTCTTGGACATTATTTTTTAAGACACATTGAGCGTAACTCTACATTGTTATTTTTAGTTCCTGTTGATACACCAGATATCAAAGGAGAATATGATATTCTTGTGAATGAGTTGACCAAATACAACCCAGAAATGCTAGATAAAGAGCGTTTATTAGTTATTTCTAAATGCGACATGCTGGATGATGAGTTAAAAGCAGAATTGAAAACAGAACTTGATGCGTCTTTCAAAGATATTCCGTATATGTTTATATCTTCTGTAGCGCAACAAGGACTTACAGAATTAAAAGACAAATTGTGGAAAATGTTGAACGACTAATTTCACTTTTTTAAATTGTAAATCCGCTTCAAGAAATTGAAGCGGATTTTTTTTGTGGCATATATTTAGTTTTTAACTTTTATACGAATCCCTTTGGTATGACTACTGAATTCTGGGGCGTACATACTTTGAATAGTTGTAATTCCATTTGAAAATGCTCCCGCATTATTGACGCGAATATCATATTCTAATACATAGGTTCCTTTGTTTATGGAGTCAAAAAAGAAATGAGTCGCAGCATCTTTTGTACTGTTGTAAAATCCTAATCCTCCTTTGTATTGGTATTCAGATAGTACATTTACGGGTTCAAAACAAGAGGCTCTTAGGTCTTTTAAATGAACAAATTCCATGTCTTCCTTTGCCGTAATGATTAATCTTACGGTAACTAAATCTCCAATTTGTAATGGAATTGCTGCATTTATTTTTTGTAAAACATCACCATTAGCTGTGTTTTTTTTGATGAACAATTCTTTTGCAACCGATAAAATACCTCCCGAATTATTTTTTATTTGATCTAATTCTTCAAAATATTGCCAATAGATTCCGCCAAATCCAGGGACATTTGATTTGTTTTGAATGCTAATAGTTCCCATTTCTTTTTTGATTTCATCTGATTTCCAGTTGAGTTTTACATAACCAGTTTCGGCCTCTTTTTCGTTTTCGGAGAGTTTTTTGGTAAGTATTTTTTCGTCACCAATTTTGATCACGGTATTGTCTTTTACACTCAACCAATCGGTTCCTTGCATTAGTAGTGCGTAGACAGCCTCGGTCGTTGCTTTTGTGGTAGGCCAATTTTTAACTTGTTTGTTTTTTAACAACCAAACTTTCATTTCGTCTACTGCTTTCTTGTCGTTTGTCACTTCGGCGAAAGCCTCAATGAGCAAAGCTTGCGTTTCAATAGGTGCTTGATGCCAATACCAGCCTGCTTTGTTAGCAATCCAGTACATGCCCCAATCTTCATTGTTAGAGGCTGTTTCTTTTAAGCTTTCTATTATTTTTTTTGCGGTATCTTTTTCACCAAATCGATTTAATGTTATGGCTGCCAAACCTTTTTCGTATAAGGAATAGGATAGCCAATCTTTTTTTGCGGTTTCTATATACCATTTTGAGACTTTCTTTATTGTATCAGAAAGAGGTTGCTGCTCAACATAAAAACTACGCGTATAGAGGTAATGCAATTCAGAGTACGGATTGTGCCAAATTATTTTTTCTGATGGAGTTGATGCTGCCATTCTATTCTTATGTTGCTCTAAAAACTTTTGGTCTAAAAATGGAATACCTGTTTTAGCAATTTGTGCTATTTTTTCAGTACTGTTAATAGTTGTGCTTAATTTTGATAAATGCCCTAGACCTGCTAAGATATGTCTTGTAATGTATTCGCTTTCATTTCCGCCGTCAAACCAGCCAAAGCCTCCGGAAGGTTTTTGTTTCTGTTTTAATTTGGAAAAAGCAATTTCTTGCGCACTTTTCATTTTTTCTAAATCAAAAAGTAAAGCTAGGTTTTTCTTTTTCTCGGCATCACTTTTTGCATCATTGATCCATGGTGTTTCGGCTAGAATTATTGACTTTAATTCTTCATTCTCCTCCAGTTTGGAGTCAGTTTTTTTGTTTGCTGTCCAAGTTTTAAAAAGACTTTCAATTTTTGGATTGCTTGAAATGATTTCTGACGCCAACGCATTCGAATAGAAACGTGCAAATGTTTGTTCAGCACATTCGTGTTCGTATTCCATTAAGTATGGCAAGGATTGTATGGCGAGCCAAGTAGGATTTGAGGTGTACTCAAAGGTAAATTGATGGTTTTTTAAAGTAGTAGAGGTGTTGTTTTTTAAATTTTCAAGTGAAAACTCTTTCTTAGAATTGTCTCTTACCCAAATAGGAATGCTCTCTGTGACAAGCAAGTTGTTCGTTAAAACGGGTACAATGTTTTCCTCGCCATCTGAAAAGTCTCCTGCTTTTGCTACTATTTTATATTGAACTCCTTGTAAACCTTCAGGAATATAGATTTTCCAATTTACAGATGTATTGCCAAATGCTGCAATAGTGAAGTTTTTGACGGTGTTATTATTTGCCATTTTAACATCAACTTCTTGCATGGTAGTAGCATCAAAAAGTTGTAAAACGGCCATTCCTTTTTTAGTTTCATTGGTGATGTTTGCAATTTTGGCTGTAATCACGATTGAATCTTTTTCTCGAAAAAAACGAGGAAAATTAGGAGTAATCATCAGTTCTTTTTGAGTAACGGTCATTTTTTCTAAATACCCTGAAACAGCGGCTTTGTTATGAGCTAACAAACGTAGTTTCCAACTGGTTAAAGCCTCTGGTGTGCTAAAACTGAAGCTCAGTTTCCCTTTGTCATCGGTTTTTAGATGTGGGTAAAAGAAAGCAGTTTCAGATAGATTTTTTCTTGCTTTTACTTGTGTTAAGGCTTCAAGTGCTTTTTTGGTAGTGATGATGATGACTCCGTTTTTGCCTTTTTCGCCATATAAAGCTATGGCTTTGTCGGCTTTTAAAACTTCGATGTCAATAATGTCATTTGGTGCAATTGATTTTATTTGCTCCATGGTCATGGGTACTCCGTCAACGATACAAAGTGCGTCAATGGATGCAGATGTACTGTTCGCACCTCTAATAATTATTTTATTTGCTGCTCCGGATACTTGTAAACCTTTTACGGTTCCGGCTAGCTGTTTGTCTATTCCTGCGGTAGCGTAAATGGCGTTGTCTGGTGCTTCTTCAACAACTGCGGCTACACCAGTTGACGCTTTACCTTTTTGACTGCCATATCCCGTAATCACTACTTCTTGTAAACTTGAGCTTGACTCTTCAAGTTGAACATCAATTACCTTTGTGGTTACGGTAATTTTTTTTGCCTCAAAACCAATATAGGAGAAGGTTAATTCTTCCCCTTGTGCAGCTTCAATCTGGTAATATCCATCAAAATCTGATTGTGTACCTCGATTTGTTCCGTCAATTTGGATTACAACTCCTGGAAGAGGTTCGTTTTTATCAAAAACATAACCTGAAATCATTTTGGCATTCAGTGGTTTTTTACTTTTATTGTTGATTTGCTTGCGGTATTCGTCAATATTTTTTGAAGTAAAGGAGTCATTAAAGTCAAAACCAAACCACATTAAATTCGTGTTTTCAATATCAAAGGTAATGCGATTCAAAAAGGGATTTAAATTTAAAAGTGTAATGTATTCTTTATCAAAACCCAAACTATTTTTGAAGCGTAATGAATTCGAGTAGTAGTTATTTATTTTTAATTCACTCCAGTTTTTCTTCGTAAACTGGTCAAGAGAGCTGTCATACATTGAGGCTAAAATTTCAGCTTCTTGAATGGTATTGGATGATTTTAATTGGAAAGACCAATTTTCATTACTTCCAGGCTCTATTTTATTTCTAAAACTTTCTATGGAGAAATTTAAACTAGGTTCTACCTTTTTTAAGTAAATCTCTAAACGATCTTGGAAAGTGTTATTTTCAAATACAGATTCAAAACCAATACAGATTTCATTTTCGAATTCATTTTTTAGAGGAATTTTGATAATAGTTTCGTTGTTTTCTAAATGAAACACATCTTCAAAATAGATATAGCCATGATAGTTTCCTGTTGTGTTGATGTACAAATCAGGTATAGTAGAGGATAGTTTTACCAGCACAAATCCATCTTTTTTTGGATCTTCATTAAGTTGTTTTGCCGTAAATAATTTGCTGGAATCAAATTTGTCTTTACTTTGAATGATTTGAAAATTTGAACTCGTTTCTATTGGATTATTAAAGTTGTCTACAGCTGAAAAAACTACTCTGTAATTACCAGATTTATAATCAGAAATAAAATCTAAAATTAATTCCTTATCCTTTTCAGTATTCACTTTTTTAGAAAAAACTAAGGTTTCGGTTGGCTTTACTGCATTTTGTTTTTCGTTCAATTCATAAGGAAAAAGTCTTTCAAATTCCTCATCAGGAATAGATACAATTTCTGGTTGACTAAAAATTCTAGGTTTAAATTTAGTGGCAAACGGACTAACATAATACAGTTTAATCTCTCCTTGCGTGGGAATAAATGCGTTGTTAAGATTGGTGCTGTTTAATGTGATTTGGTTTTTATCACTAGTTTTTATACTTGGCTGTACCGATGCCGTTAACTTTAAAGTGTGGTACCCAACAATCACTTCTGTTTGAGTTGTGTGTGTTTCACCATTAATGTCAGTAACAGTTGCATGGATGAGGTATTTAAAAAGTGGAAGCTCTTCTTTGCTTATGTTGTTTGAGGGATTGGCTATGAAATTGATTTCGAATTTTCCTGAAGCATCGGTTTTAGTATCGCCAATTAAAATGGATTTTATTTCATTATCAAAATTAAAATCGTATCCATTTCTGCCAGACAAAGTAATTAATTTCACTTCGTATTTAACGATAGCATCTGATATTGAACTCCCCGAAAAAGCTTTGGCTTGACCTGTTGCCAAAATATTTTGATTGACTTGATACGTTTTGGTAAACGGCTCAAAAGTCACTTCAAATTTGGGACGTTTGTATTCTTCAACTTGAAATGTAGCAACACTATGGTTGAATTCTACAACATCCCAAAATGGATGTTCGTCCTTTATGGTGTCATAAATTACATCTTTTTCATAATCATCGGGTTCTTCAGCCTCTATCCTAAATTCACCGGTTAAACCTGTTTTTGGGATATTAAATTCTCCAGAAAAAGAACCAAATTCATTTGTAGTGACATCAAATTCTTTGAAAGTCTCATAGTTTGCATTTTTTAGTCGAATATGAAAACTAGTTTTGGATACAACTTGAGAGGTGTTATTGTTTTTTTGGAATGCAATCCCTTTGTAGTAAACAGTTTGTCCGGGTCTGTAAATAGCGCGGTCTAAAAAGAATTCTACCATTGCCTCTGGGGCATCATCTTTAATTTCGTAATCATAGGTATTGTAAACATATTGTTTCTCTAATGATAAAGTGTCATTCTTAAAGGAGAATTCTATGATTTCATCATTGTCATTGTCTTTTTCTTTTGGTGCGATTGCAATTCCCTTCTTGTTAGTGGTTAGTGTTTCACGTGGTGATTTAACAGAAACATTTTCAAGAGGTTTCCCTGTCTTTCTGTCTAAAACTTGGTACCAATGCATATTATTTTTATGCGTGGCCAATACAGCAATATTAGTAACAGTTAGAGTTTTAAATGCATAGGCTTTTTCATTTGCATCAAAAGAATCACTTTCTAGATATACTAAATAAGTTCCTGTCTCTAGTTGTGGCAGGAGGATTTCTGTAGTGTATTCATAATAATCTTTTTTGTTTTCTAAATCATAATCTCTAGTTGCAATTTCTTTTTTAGCTCTAATGGTTTGAACTAAGCTATCTTTGTTATAACTCGCGTTTTGTAAAATTTGATTTGTTTTTTGGCCTATTTTATAAAATGTAACCTTGAGTTTGTTTACGTTTTTGTATTGTACAAAGGCTCTAGTATTTTCATTGGTATAAGACTGTTTTTGAAGTTGAACTGTCAGTGTTTTTAATGTGGTTGCATGGTGCAGTTGTACTGCTTGTTTAAAAGCATTAGTCCTGCTGTTGTTTTTTATAATGCTATCCAGTAATGCGAGTGCTTTTTTATTGTAATCAGGAAAATTCTTTTTTGAGGCATTTGCAAGAAGGATACTAGCGTTTTCTATTTGAATTTTTTCTTTGCTAATGGTGTCAGTGGGTTTCGTTTTGATTTGGTTTATGAATTTCAAATATAATTCATGTGAAATATTTACGTAAGCCTGGATGAATTTCATGCGGGTGAGTTGCTTCTCACTAGTGCTGTGTTCTTTTTCCAGTTCTTGGTATAACTGAAGTACAAGTTTTATAGGTTCCTTTTCTAAAAAATCAAAATTTAATTGTACAAATTTTTCTGAATCCTGAAAAAGTTCTTCCTTCATGGCTTGCAGCTGTTTGTTATTTCTGCTTTGCCAATAATTAAGATTTGTTTTAAGATAGTCTATGTTTTCACCCAATATATAAGCATATAAGGATTCATTTGTGTCTTGGTTTTTCGAAAAATCAAATACTGCTTCATATTGTGTTAATGGTGTTTTTTTTAAAATGGTTTCGTCTGCTAGCGTTTTTGATATCGAAGAAGAGATCTCTTTTTCGAAGTCTTTAGCAGTCCAAGTCAGAAAATCATCCTCAAGACTAGTCGTATTTGTTCTATTGTATATCAAATAGGAGTTTTTATTTTTATACGCTATTAAACACTTCGCATACACTAAATTCAAAATTGCTTTTGAAGGTATCGTTGCGGTATTTATTTCGGCTTTAAGATTGCGAATGATTTTACTTTGTGCATCTTCTTCAAGAACTTGCAGGTATTTTGACTTGTAAAAAAAACATTTAATGATTTGAACTTCATTATTCTCTTTCTTTGCTTTTTTGTAAATAGCATCAACAAGTTCAGTTGATGTTTTTATTTTGCCTTTATTTTCTTGGACTAGGATCTGTGACCATTTCTTTTCATATTGCTGAGAGAAGGCGGTTACTGTCATAAAAAATAAAATTAAGATGTATTTTTTCATTGTAAATGGCTGTGTCTATTAAAGTTTTGTCTTGATTGAATTGCGCTACAAATTACACTTTTTTTGAATGCAATTTATAAAGAGTTTACTAGATTTTTTTTGGGACTGCTAGGCATAAAAAAAACAGCAACTTTATTGTTTAAGTTGCTGTTTTATAATTTTTTGATCCTCTCCATTTACTCTTTTGAAGAAACAAAGTAGAAAAATTTCTTTTTTATATTATTCTTATTTGGTGCTAAACACCGAGTGTATTACCCATGCAGGACCAATTAATAAGAATTGTAGATCTTTGATAAAGGATGGTTTTTTACCTTCGATTTTGTGGCCATAAAACTGTCCAATCCATCCTACGGTGAATACAATTATAGAAAACCAAACTAGTGGTACGTATTGGGAAACTAAATAATTTCCGATGAGACAAATAGCTGTAAAGAAGGTCATTTTTAAACCCATTACTAAGGAAAGTCTAAAGTAAAAAAACAAAACAAGTAGTAATGCTACAAAAGCCCAATTGGCAAGCGCAGGATTTAGGGAGGCTAGGGGAGATAAAACGCCACTTGGGATACTCATGAACAAACCTACCACCGAGAAAAAGATAAGTGGTACACAGATATAATGAATCTTTTTATTGGTCAGGTTCTTGTGGCTTACGCTATATTCCTCAAACCATTCTGCTAGTGTTTTCATAATTTATTTTTTACTAAAGTAATAAAAAAATTAGATTTTGCTAAAATATTTTATTTTTTGCTGTTTGGATATAAGGTTGTTATAGCTATTTATTGCCGTTTTTGAATGAGGGATAGAAAGGGAAATCCTTTTTTGCGTTTTTTTCGCAAAAAAGATTGTACTGTATAGCCCGACCCGCTTTTTTTGCGGGGCATTCCCCAAAATTAATTTTAATCTCGATAGGTATCAAAAAGGTATTGAAGCGTTTCGGGAATATTATTGGCCTGCATTTCGGGATAGGTAATTTTGAGGTTTAGCCAGTTTGAAATTATACTATCAAATTCTTTATCGACGGTATACACTACCGGAACGCCAAGTTTTTTTAATGCTGCGGCGTTACATTCTTGCTCGTAATGATTGCGAATTGGGATACTCAATACTTTCTTCTTGAGGTATAGTGCTTCGGCAGGAGTTTCAAAACCGCCGCCCGTAATAATTCCGTCACAAGTGATGAGGCTCTTATTGAATTGTTTTTGGTTAACGGGATAATAGGTAATATTTTGAATGGTGTGTTTGTGAGTTACGCTGCTAAGGAACCAATGAAATGTTACATCGTGTAACTTTTGAAACGCTTTTTCGAGACAGTCTTGGTCAAAAGATGGTAAATAAACAGTGATATGTTGTAAATTTTGGGGATTGGCTTCAATTATTTTGTCCTTGATCATGGGAGGCCTTATGAAGCTGTCGTAGTTTTCAAAGTGCAAGCCAATGTTCTTTGGCGCTTTAGCATAATGCTGTAAAATGAGTTCGCCCATGATGTTTTTTTTATCGGGTCTGGGAGTGTTTTTAGAGAGGAAACTGGCTTGATGTCCCAATTGAACCGAATGGACGTTTTGCATTTTACAAGCTAGAGATGTGATGGCGTCAAAATCATTGATTACCACATCGTAGTCTTTAAGTGGTAGTGCATCAGCGTCTTTATAGATTTGGCGTGGTTTTATGTTTTTTGCAATATTCCAGTAATCGAGTCCGCCACACTTACTGTAGTACAAACTGCAACCATTGCTTTTATAGCGAATAGGTATTTTAAGATCTAAGCTTGCATTGTTGCCACTCAAGAAGAAATCTACTGTGCCGTATTGAAGTAAATATGGGTATAATTGTGTAGCTCTACTGATGTGGCCGTTTCCTGTGGCTTGAATGGCATAAAATATTTTCATATTGTTTTTTTGGTTGCGAAAAATAGACCCTCATTACTAATTCATTTATCCTAAGTTGGCTTTGTGGCAAGAACTTTGTTTGTGAAATAGCAGTATTAATAACATGACATATAATCTCTAGCTAAAGTAATAGTAACATGTTATGGGAAAGTTTTTTTAAGTTTTCTATTTCATTATACTTTTAGTTGTAATGTTGGCTCATAATCTTTTCACATCCTTATATAAATTTCTTATTTTTGAAAAATGAAACAAATTCTTTATTCTTTTTTATTGCTACCAATGATGATGTGGTCTCAATCCAATTTTGAAAAAGCAGAGAAACTTTTCAAGGATGAAAAATACAGTCAGGCAGAAGTTCTTTTTGAAGGTATTTTGAAAACCAATCCTACTGATACTAAGGTTATAGAATACCTAGGCGATATTGCGGGTCAATCTAAATCATGGGATAAAGCGATAGTCTATTATAAAAAGCTCAAAGTGCTTAAGCCTACTGAGGCAGATTATCATTATAAATATGGTGGTGCGCTTGGTATGAAAGCCAAGACCGTGAATAAGTTTAAAGCGCTTGGAATGATTGATGAGGTTAAATCTTCATTTGAAAAAGCCATTGTATTAAACCCAAAGCATATTGACTCCCGATGGGCATTGATAGAATTGTATATTCAGTTGCCTGGAATTGTTGGCGGAAGCGAGTCTAAAGCGATTAAATATTCCAATGAATTAGCAAAATTATCACCTGTAGACGGCTACCTTTCAAGAGGGCATATTGATGAATATTTTGAACGATACGCTGCTGCAGAAAATCAATATAAAAAAGCCATTCAGGCGGGTAGTACAAAAGTAGGTTCCCAAAAATTAGACAATTTATACAAACATAAATTAAAGAAAACGTAATAATCTCACTCCGTTATTTGGCTGTGGCCAATGCGCAAATAAAATTCAGAAAAATATAAATATGGAAACTACACATCCAAATTCTAACCAATCAGTATTAAGTTCAAATACATCCAACCATCTCCATTTCATAGCAATAGGAGGTAGCGCCATGCATAACTTGGCACTTGCTTTGCACAACAAGGGATATAAAGTTACAGGTAGTGACGATGCAGTTTTTGAGCCTTCGAAATCACGGTTAGAAAAAAAAGGATTACTTCCGCAAGAGATGGGTTGGTTTCCCGAAAAAATAACACAAGATATTGAAGCAATTATTTTGGGTATGCATGCCAAAGCTGATAATCCTGAATTACTACAAGCACAAGCTTTAGGGTTAAAAATATATTCTTATCCAGAATTTTTATACGAGCAATCAAAAAACAAAACTCGCGTAGTGATAGGAGGTTCTCACGGAAAGACTACTATAACATCTATGATTTTGCACGTGATGCATTATCATAATATTGCTGTAGATTATATGGTAGGAGCGCAACTTGAGGGTTTTGATACGATGGTGCACTTGACAGAAGAAAATGATTTTATGGTACTTGAAGGGGATGAGTATTTGTCGTCACCTATAGACAGGCGTCCTAAATTTCATTTGTATCAGCCTAATATTGCTCTAATTTCAGGTATTGCTTGGGATCACATAAATGTTTTCCCGACTTATGAAAATTACGTGGAGCAGTTTGAAATTTTTATTGATAAAATTACGAACGGTGGAATATTAGTGTACAACGAAGACGATGCCGAAGTGAAGCGCGTTGCTGAGGCTGCAACAAATCCGATCCGTAAATTAGCCTATGCTACACCTCAATATATAGTTAGTGATGGAGTAACACTTTTAGAAACTCCAGAAGGGGACATGCCGATTGAAGTGTTTGGTGCGCACAATTTAAATAATTTGGCTGGTGCCAAATGGATTTGCCAAAACATGGGTGTTGATGAAGCTGATTTTTACGAAGCAATCGCTAGTTTTAAAGGAGCAAGTAAGCGTCTAGAGAAAATAGCCGAAGGAAAAGGAAAAGTAGCCTACAAAGATTTTGCACACTCACCAAGTAAAGTAGCAGCCACAACTAAAGCAGTAAAAGAACAATACCCAAATCGTAAATTAGTAGCCTGTTTAGAATTGCACACCTACAGTAGTTTGAATGCGGAGTTTTTAAAAGAATATGAAGGAGCGCTGGAATATGCTGATGTAGCAGTTGTGTTTTACTCGCCTGATGCTGTAAAAATCAAACAACTGGAAGAAGTAACTTATGATCAAATAGCCAAAGCTTTTAACAGAGAAGATTTGATTATTTATACCAATCCACAAGATTTTAAAAACTATTTGTTTAATCTTGATTTAGACAATTCAGCTTTGTTGTTGATGAGTTCTGGAAATTATGGCGGATTAAATTTTGATGAGGTTAAAAATCTAATGCAGTAATAAACTTTAAGGCGCCATTATTATGGCGCCTTTTATTTTTCATATTGATAATGCCCCACTATTTTATATTTAAATAAACAGTCTTCTAGTACTTGTCCAGCTCCCACGTTATGTACAAGTAGTGGGCGCATGCCGTCACTCGTTTTTTTATGAGTTACAATGCCTATGTGGGGTAGTTTTCCGTTAATTATCCAAGTAACAATATCACCTGTTTTATAATCTTGAGCTTCATCGGTTACCAGTAGTTTTTTACCTTTTCTTTCAAAGAAAACCTCTAAGTTTGGAACTCTTCTGTGATCTATATTTGTATCAGTCCCTTTCATGCCCCATTTTTTAAGGTTGGGATATTTCGAAAAATGATTTTTCATATCCTCATGTACTTCTTTTTGTAAATCAATATTCAACTTTCGGTAAGTTCTAATGACTACATCCGTACAAACTCCTTTGTTTTTAGATACATCTCCTTTAGGATAGGGTATGGATTTATACGTTGGATCATAAATGATTTTGGGGTTTATAATGGATAAAGCCGCATTTGAAAGTCGTGTTTCAAACGAAATATTTGGTCTGGCTTGCTGCGCCTTTGATTCATAAGGCATTAAAATGCTAATAATTAGTAAGAAATAAATTGCCTTCATCTTTTATCTTTAATTAAAATAACGCTATTTTTACTATTGTATTATGCTTAATTTTAAAAAGTTACGACTTGGAACAAACTAATTTTCCCATCACAAATTGGTCCGAAGATGATAGACCACGTGAAAAATTGATGCTCAAAGGTAAAAGTGCTCTTAGCGATGCGGAGTTAATAGCTATATTGATAGGATCAGGTAGTCGGAATGAGTCCGCTGTTGATTTAAGCAAACGAATTTTATCCAGTGTTGACAATAATTTAAATGCATTAGGAAAATTATCCTTAGCACAATTAACCACTTTTAAGGGGATGGGAGAAGCAAAGGCTATTGCAATTATTGCAGCTCTTGAATTGGGTCGACGACGTAGAGCAGAGGATACTGTGGAGTTAAAAAAAGTAACCTCAAGTAAAGTGATTTTTGAAATCATGCAACCCGTAATAGGAGAGCTGCCACATGAGGAGTTTTGGATTATTTTTTTGAATAATTCTAATAAAATTATTGCGAAATCTCAACTGAGTAAAGGAGGTATTACTGGAACACTAGTTGATGTGCGACTTGTTTTTAAAACAGCCTTAGAAAATGGTGCAACTGCCTTAATTTTATGTCATAACCATCCCTCAGGAACACTTGTACCCAGTGATGCAGACAAACACATCACCAAAAAATTAAAACAAGCAGGAGAAAGTTTAGAAATTAAAGTCCTAGATCATCTTATAGTGACTGAAAACAGTTATTTTAGCTTTGCCGATGAAGGCATAATTTAATCGCAAAATATGAAAACAAAATTAACGGATGTTTTTTTTGACCTAGACCATACATTATGGGATTTCGATAAAAATTCAGAACTTACTTTCAATACTATTTTTAAAAACAATCACCCCGAAGTTGATGCTAAGCTATTCATTGATAAATATGTACCTATAAATCAAGAATGTTGGAAATTATATCAGTTTGACAAAATTACGCATGAGGAATTGCGTTACAACAGATTGAAACATTCATTTGATGCTATTGACTACTCCATTTCGGATGCCCAAATAAATAAAATTTCCGATGAATACATCAGACTTTTACCGGATAACAATCACCTATTTGACGGGACTTTTGAAATTTTAGAGTATTTAAAGCCAAAATACAACTTGCATATCATTACTAATGGCTTTGCCGAAGTGCAATCTAGAAAAATGTACAATGCAAAAATTCAAAGTTATTTTCAAACCGTAACAAACTCTGAAATGGCTGGTGTAAAAAAACCTAATCCAGCAATTTTTAATTTTGCGCTAAAACAAGCTAATGCAGCTGTTGCATCTAGCATTATGATAGGAGATAGCTATGATGCCGATGTTTTAGGAGCGCTCAATGCAGGATTAGATGCAATTTATTTTAACGAAAGCAATGCAAGTGTTGACCAGAGCATCAAGCAGATCAACAATTTATTAGAACTTAAAAAATTTTTATAAGATGAAAAAATTAGCAGTAAGCATTTTACTTTTATTCGTAAGTATTTCTTTTGGCCAATCGGTAAACAATTATAAAGCGGTAATTGTTCCCTTAAAGTTTGAGTGGTTAAAAACTGAAAATAAATACCGAGTGAATACTTTAACAAAGTTCAATCTAGAAAAAGCTGGATTTACAGCTTTTTATAATAAAGAAAATCTACCTAATGAATATAGTAACAGGTGTGATTTGCTCTATGCAAATGTGGAAAAAGAGAATGGATTTTTAATTACTAAACTTTTTGTAACTCTTAAAGATTGTAATGAGAAGCTTGTTTTTAAATCGGAAGTTGGTAAAAGTAGAGAGAAAGATTTTAATGCGGCATATGCCGAAGCTATAAATGAAGCTTTTTTATCTGTAAATTCTTTAAAATACAAGTACAGTGGCGTTGCAGTACAACAAAATAATATCCAAGCTAATCCAGTAATAGCTCCGCAAAGCGAACAAAAAATCGTATCAAGTCCAGCTTCTTCTGCCTTGGTAACCAGTGCGCCACCAGCAACAGTAGATACAGCTGATCTTTTGTATGCTCAACCTACAGCTACAGGCTATCAATTGATTGATAAAACTCCAAAAGTGGTTATGAAATTGCTAAAAACTTCTCAGCAGAATTCATTTATTGCTGTCAAAGATGATTTGCAAGGATCTTTGATTCTTAAGGACAATCAATGGTTTTTTGAGTATTATAAAAATGATCAGCTAATTTCAGAAAAGGTTGCTGTCAAGTTTTAAATGGAATCTAAATTTTTTAATGCCTCTGTGACCATGTTGCAGAGGCATTTTTTAATAACCGTATTTATCTTGCCAACGGTTTTTTAAAAATTCACGAATGCTGTTTTCTCTTGAATTATTCCCAGGTACATAAATTGGAGTATTGCTCAAATCATCAGGTAAAAATTCTTGTTCTGCAAAATTATTAGCGTAATCATGAGAGTATTTGTACTCCTCGCCATAGCCTAGTTCTTTCATGAGTTTAGTTGGGGCATTTCGCAAATGAATCGGTACGGGTAAATCTCCAGTTTGTTTTACAAGCTGTTGCGCGGTGCCTATAGCTAAGTAAGAGGCATTGCTTTTAGGTGAAGTTGCTAGATATACTGCACATTGACTCAAAATAATTCTACTCTCAGGATAACCTATCGTTGCTACAGCTTGAAAAGTGTTGTTTGCCATGATAAAAGCTGTAGGATTGGCGTTGCCAATATCTTCACTACTCAAAATAAGCATTCTTCTTGCAATAAATTTTACATCTTCGCCGCCTTCAATCATACGTGCCAGCCAGTACACAGCTCCATTAGGATCACTACCACGAATAGATTTTATAAATGCCGACACTATATCATAATGTTGTTCGCCCGTTTTGTCATACAGCACCGTATTTTGCTGTACTACTTCAAACACACGTTCATTAGTAATGATTATTTTGTCATCAAGAGATGCATTTACCACAAGTTCAAAAACATTCAATAATTTTCTGCCATCACCGCCCGAAAGCCTTAATAGAGCTTCTGTTTCTTTGAGCTCAATATTTTTTTGAGACATCAGTACGTCTTTCTTCATGGCACGTTCCAGCAAGGTCTCTAAATCTATTTTTGTAAACGGATTTAACACATAGACTTGACATCTTGACAGTAAGGCGGGAATTACCTCAAAACTAGGATTTTCAGTTGTGGCGCCTATAAGGGTAACCCAGCCTTTCTCAACAGCAGCAAGTAGGGAATCCTGTTGCGATTTACTAAAGCGGTGAATCTCGTCAATAAATAAAATAGGATTTTTGGCAGTAAATAATCCGCCACTTTGTTTTGCCTTTTCAATAACTTCCCTGATGTCTTTAACCCCAGAATTAATAGCACTTAAAATATAAAACGGACGCTTAGATTCTTGCGCAATAATTTGGGACAAAGTAGTTTTTCCAGTGCCAGGAGGTCCCCAGAAAATCAAAGACGGAATTATTCCCTTGTTAATTTGCTGTGTTAATGAACCGTTTGGTCCCACAAGATGGGACTGACTTACATAATCTTCCAGTTTTTGAGGGCGTATTCGTTCTGCAAGTGGTGCTTCCATATTTTAAATTCAGTTGGCAATTACCTATTTATTATGAATACAAAATTACAGTTTTATTTGGAGCTTTTTCCAGCTGTACATTCTATCTTTTATATCTTGTAAAAAACAAGATATAAAAGGATGTCATTCCCATCTGGGCTAGGGTGTATCGTAAGTAGAGGAGGATGTTTCAGCATGACAAAATTTCATCCTATTTTATTTGGTTGCATTTTTGTACTTAAATGGTAAACACCTACAATAGTATTAAATGATTCCAGAAGCCTCTTTAGACAAACATTTTAAGTTTACAAATGCAGTTGTATTATTTCCATTTTTTGCAATAGTGTTATTGTGGTTCGTTTATTGGTTGCAAATAAAATTTGACTTTGATTTTTATCAAAACGGTATCTATCCCAGAACCTTTTCAGGACTTCAAGGTATTTTTTTAAGTCCATTCATCCATGGTGATTTAGAACATTTGTATAATAACAGTATACCACTATTTATTTTACTCGCAGCTTTGCAGTTTTTTTATGCTAGACAGTCTGTTCAAGTTGTTGTTTATGGAGTTTTATTATCAGGAATGATTACTTGGATTATCGGTAGAGAGAGTTTTCATATAGGCGCTAGCAGTCTAATTTATGTACTCTTTAGTTTTATTTTTTTCAAAGGAATTCAAACTAAAAACCATAGACTAGTAGCATTATCTCTCACAGTGATTATTATTTACGGTGGTTTAGTATGGTATGTTTTTCCAAGTCCAGAGCTAATAACTGAAAAGTCAATTTCGTGGGAAGGTCATTTAGGAGGTTTAATTTCGGGTTTGCTGTTGTCTTTTCTATATACTACCCCCGAGTTAAAGAGAACTATAAAATACGATTGGGAACATCCAGATTATGATCCTTCTCAAGATAAATTCATGCAACGATTTGACGAAAATGGAAACTTCGTGAATTTACCCGTTGAAATCCCCATTGAGGAATCTCCTATTTATGAATATTACACTTCAAGTATACCTGTCCAGTATGATTTAATTAAAAAAAATGAGTTAAAACCATAGTTTCAACTCATTTAAAATTTTAAAGCGTATATCTTCTTAAGAACGTTGTCTTACAGCTTCATATAAAAAAGCGCCACATGCTACAGATACATTTAAGGAGCCAATTGTCCCAAACATAGGTAGCTTAGCTTTTTCATCTACAATTTTCAATACAGATGGATTTACACCTCTGTCTTCTGATCCCATAATTATTGCAACAGGTTCGTTCAAAGAGATGTCATATATGTTTTGCTCCGTCTTTTCTGTAGCAGCAACTGTTTTAATTCCGTTAGCTTGCAATAAAAATATCGCATCCTTGATGTGTTCTACTTTACAAATAGGAATATTAAAAACTGCTCCCGCAGATGTTTTAACAGTATCTCCATTCACAGGCGCCGATCCAGCTTTTTGAACAATAATTCCATTTACTCCTGTACATTCAGCAGTTCTTATGATGGCTCCAAAATTTCTAGCATCTGAAATTTGGTCCAGAATTAAAAACAAAGGTTTTTTACCATTTTCAAGTACAGTATCAATTAAGGTCTCTAAATCAAAAAACGAAATAGGAGAGATGGTAGCCACAGCACCTTGATGGTTATTGGGGGTCAATCTGTTTAGTTTTTCAACTGGAACATAGGAGAAGTTAATATTACCGCGCTTCATTACTTTCATCAAGTCTTTCATAAGTTCGCTGCTCGCTTCTTTCTGAATATACACTTTGTCAACAGTTGCGCCAGATTGAATTGCTTCTATAATTGCTCTAATCCCGAATATTTGATGTTCTTTTTCCATGGCTCAAAGTTAGGTAAAAGGTTTGTAAAAAAAAAACCACCAGCTGCGCTGATGGTTTTTTATAGTTAAGATTTGATTACAAATCCCACCAAACTTTGTTGCTTAATGATACATATGGTAACGGAATACCAGGACCTGCTTGAAGTGATGCAGTGTTCACATTAATCTCAATTTGAGGATAAGATAACCTAACTGGAATAGCATTTGATGTTCTGTTATTAACTGAAGGAGTTAGTACTGGGAAACCAGTTCTTCTCCAATCAACAAATGATTCATATGCACCTTGGTACATAGTGATCCATTTCTGTTCCATAATTCTTTCCAATGTATTATTGTATGCTACAAGAGGATTACCTAGGTATGTAGTTGCTGATGCTGCTAGACCAAGGGATGTTAAATCTTGAGTAATTGCGTTGTTATAATTTAATAGAGCGTTAGTTGCGTCAGAAGCTCTGAAATAAATTTCTGCCTTGATAAAATTTACTTCAGCTGCACTTATTAAAATAACTGGTGAATCAGTCGATGCATATGCAGATCCAGTTCTTGAAAATAAACTTTCACCTGAGTCGTCAGTATCATCGCCTGGAATATTACCTAAAATTTGTCCAGCTAATGCACCATTTACTATCGGTTTGAAATATACCGATATTCTTGGATCAGACAATGATTTCATTTTATTAACAAGAGTATTTGCAACAGCATTGTCTTTTCTTCCAGATAGTACGTCAAACTGATAGATTGGGTTAGAGTTTGAAGCGCTTATTCCAAAAACTAATTTTGCATCATTAGCAGTATCATTAATTAATGTAGGGTTTGTTTGTAGAAAATTTAAAGCCGCTGTTGGTCTTCTTAAACTTAAATGGTTTAATAATCGTAACTTAAGAGAGTTACCAAAAGCAGCCCATTTTGTTGCTGATCCGCGATAAATTACATCCGCTGTACCCGGATTAGCTCCCGTGTTTGTAATTACATTTGCAATTCCAAGATCAACTCTTCTTAACAGATCATTGTAAATATCTTCTTGTTTATCATAAGCAGGAGTCAAAGTAGATGACAATTTTAAAGCATCTGAATAAGGAATATCTCCAAAAGCATCTGTTAAAACACTAAAAGAATACACCTGCAGTAATTGTGATATTCCTAGATATAATTTATCATTGGTTGCACTTGTGTTATTTTCGATAGTTTTTAAATCAATTAACACATTGTACATATTAGTCCATAGTCCATCTGTAGATGAAGGTGTAATATCATAACGAGCATATTCGTTTGGTTGACCTCTATGTCCGGCATAATACTGTACTATATTTGAAGGGATACGTGTAGCCTCTCCCCCAATAATGTATCCTAAATTGACTTCAGAAGAAGTAAGTAATGTAGAATTAGGAACTGCAGTAGGAGCATTAGGATCACTGTTTATATCTAGTTCGCTTGTACATGAAGAGAGTAATAATATACCTGTAAAAAATCCAACAAAAAGATTTTTAGTATTTATTATCTGATCAAAAAATTTTATTTTTTTCATCTTTTTATATTTTTAAAATTGAACTCTTAGATTAAAACCAATTGTTCTAGTTGTAGGAAAAGCGAATCTCGAAACACCTTGTGCATTTCCTGTACCGAATGAACTTGATTCTGGATCGATATGAGGAACTTTCGTCCATAAAGCTAAGTTGCGTCCGTATAAACTTACATCTAATGTTTTTATACTACTCTTAGTTAATTTGAATGTATAACCGATTGAAGCTTCACGTAATTTGATCCAGTTATTCTCGTAAACGTATTCTTCGTTAGGGTATGCGCTACCGTACCAAACAGCATCGCGTTTAAGAACAACATCATTTGGGTTTCCGGTTGTTTGGTTAACCCCAGGGAATGTGTAGTCATCTTCTCTACTTGCAGTTTTAGCACTAACTCCGTAAAAATCCAATAATTCTTCAGTTCCGCTGTAAATTGATCCACCTTGCCTAGTATCAAATTGAGCAGAAATATAAAGATTTTTATAAGTAAAGGTATTAGTTAATCCACCTGTCCAATCTGGTTCAACATATCCTAGATTTTTACCATCTTCAAAAACTGGGTAGCCATCATCATCCGTAAGTATTTTTCCGCTTTCATTTCTTGCGTATGCAGATCCAATGATACTTCCGTAACGTTCACCTTGTACCGCAAAAATGGCAGGATTTCCTGCAAATCCTCCTACGAATATTTTGTCAATTCCTGGAAAAGTTTGGTCAACGTTGGATTTTATCTTGCTAAAGTTTACGTTTATGTCCCATTTAAAATCTTTAGTTTGAATAGGTGTTGCTTTTAAAGCCAATTCAATACCTCTAGAATTGGTTTGACCACTGTTTATAATAGTTTGTTGAGCTCCCGTAGTTGGAGAAATATCTAAAGGAATAATTCCTCCTGTGTTTACATTTCTAAAATAAGATGCGTCGAAACCAAGTCTGTTTTTTAACATTTTTAATTCGATCCCAATCTCGTATTCTGTAGTAAATTCTGGTTTTAAATTAGCGTTGGCAATTGTGTTGTTTACCGTGTAACCTGGTAGGCCATTGAAAGGGAAAACTATTCCATCTGTAAATCCATCTGCAAATTGACCTAGTTGAAATGTTTGTTGTGTTAAGTAAACTCCCGCGTCACGAGCAGTTTTTGATGCTCCTACACGTAATTTACCATAATTAAAAACGTCTCCTTTTATGTTCAGTGCATCTGAAAATATGAACGATGCACTTGCTCCTGGATAAAAGAAGCTTCTATTTTGTTGTGGAAGTGTTGAACTCCACTCATTTCTTCCTACAACATCTAGAAATAAATAATTATTATAGCTTAATGTTAAATTTCCGAATGCTCCAATCAAGTTGCGCTTACTAGTAGAATTGAATGCAGGGTCAAAAGTTTGAATGTTATTAGTGTTTTGAATTCCAGGTAAAACCAGCTGAGATCCCGTAATAATAGTTTGTCTAAATGTTCGCGTGTTTATGTCTTGACCTATTAATAACGTCGCCTCAAATTTATCGGCAAATTTCTTGTTGAATGTTGATGACAATGTTGATGTAATTTCATTTCTTGATACGTCATCAAATGATAGGAAACCATTAGGAGCACTTCCGCTATTTTTATCTCTGAAAAGTTTTCTGTTGTCTATTAAGTTGTCATTACCCAATCTGTAGTTAACTTTCATCCAGCTTGCAACATTGTAAGCTAAATTTAAGCTCATTATATATCTCTTACTGTCACTTAATGCAGAGTTTTTATTAACTGTCCAATATGGGTTGTCAAATGACCCACCACGAGAGTTTATCTGGCGTCCGTCAGGTCTTTCATATCCATATCCAGAAAGGTTCCATGATACAGGTGTATGGAACAAGGCAAAAATTGGATTGTTTCCATCTTGACCAGTAAAAGGTAAATCTCCATTAGAAATGTTATATGAGAAGTTAACACCAGCGCTAAATTTATCGTTAAACTTATAATTTCCATTAAAACGAGCGTTGATTTTATTGAAACCTTGATTTGGTATAATAGAAGTTTGTCTTGAATTTCCCAATGATACAAACATGCTGTACTTATCTGAAGAATTAGATAATGATACATTATTATTGTTTGTGAAACCTGTATTTAAGAAATCTTTTCTTGGATCAAATGCTTTTAATTGAATTGATTGCGGTCCTAATCCTCTTGCTGCTCCAGCTCCCGCACTATTTACAGTTTGTCCTGTAATACGTGGTCCAAAAGAACGAGATCCTCCTTCGGCATAAGTTACGCCATTATTTCCTTGAGCAAATTCAGTTTGATAGTCTGGCAAAACTAAAGCCTCATCAACTGCAACTTGGCTAGTAAATTCAATTACTGGTCCTCCACTATTATTTTTACCACTTTTAGTAGTTATTAAAATTACACCGTTAGAACCTCTATTACCGTATAGCACTGCTCCAGCAGAACCTTTAAGTACTGTTACGGTTTCTATATCGTTTGGATTAACATCTGATGCTCTGTTTGGACTTGCAAAGCCAGTAACTGTATCTCCATTTCCATCATTTGAATTTGAAATTGGAACACCATCGATAACATACAATGGTTCATTAGAGTTAGTAAGTGATTTGTTTCCACCTCTAATAACTAGTCTACTTGCTTGACCTGGAGCACCTCCAGATGCAATTACTTGTAAACCAGCGACTTTTCCACCGAGTGCATTTACAAAATTCTGACTTCCACCTTTCGTGATGTCGTTACTTCCTACAGCAGAAGTAGCATAACCTAAAGCTCTTTCTTGTTTTTTGATTCCCAATGCCGTTACTACAACAGCTTCAAGTTCGTTTGCTTCGTCTTTAAGAATGACATTAACTTTAGTTGAAGTAGCTTTTACTTCTTGGGTTTTCATACCAATGTAGCTAAACACTAGTATTTGTGTTGGACTAACTTTGATAGTATAAGTTCCATCAAAATTACTTTGCGTTCCAGTTTTAGTTCCTTTCACTAATACACTCACGCCTGGTAAAGGCAATCCTGCATTATCAGAAACAGTTCCTGAAACAGATCTTTCTTGGGCAAATGTAATTTGCGCCACCAATACTAAAAGTAGTACTAGTAATCCATTAAACTTTAGTTTCATTTTTTAATATTTTGAATTAGTCTTACAAACATCTTAATATTATCTTAACATTCCTAATGAAAAATCGTTTTAAAATGTTAAAATTTAGAATGTGATGTTGTAGCTTAGATGCATGATTCCGTTTTCAGTTTTAATTCTCTGAGAATTTAAAGCACCACTTGCAACTGCAATACGTAGTAGTCCGTTTTTTGTTTGTGCGCCTAAACCTAAGCCAACGCCTATCAGTTGGTTGTTTCTTGTAACATTGAGTGTATTGGTTTTGAAATAAGCTAAATCTGCAATGGTGTGAACATAAAACTTACTAGTCAATGCATAACGGTATTCTGTTATAAATGTAGATGACAAAAAAGCTGAAAGGCTGTTTTCTCTAAAACCTCGTACGCTTTTAAATCCTCCAAAACGATACAGCTCATTTTCTACATATATCTTACTACTAAGATAATAGTTATGATTGTTAATGTGAAAGGAGTTTTTGGTGTTAATTTCTAAGTGAATAATGTTTTTAATCTCTATTTGAATTTGTTTGATCGGTTTTGATTCTGTTTCTATGAATCTTTTGCCAGCTCCCAGTAAAGCATAAAAGCTAAATCGAGGTGTAAAACTATTTTTTCTTATTAAGAGATCTTTATTTTCAAATCCTATTGTGATGAAATTGTTATTAAAGCCATTTAAGTTGGAATTGCTGTTTTGAATTACGCTGGACTGTGTGGAATGGTATCCTAACTTTATTTCAGAATTGTTTTTTAATCTATAATTTAAGCCTAAAGTTGTTTTTGTATTCTGAAAAGTGCTATCCTGCCTGAAAATTTTTAAGTCTGTTTGAATTCCTATCGGAGAATTAAAAAGATAGGGTAAAGCTAAACTCGCTTTGAATGTTTTTTGATCATTGCCGTCGCTCTTCCAAAATATTTGTATTTGTTCTCCTTTATTTAAAATATTTTCAAGTTGTATGTCTAAGTAGCCATTTAGTGTAAAACGACTTTCGTTATTGCTAAAGCCAATAAATCCATCAAATGTATTCGAATTTTTCTTTTCTAGATACACATATACCTTGGTTGTATCTTTGGTTACTAAAAATTCAGGGTATTTTATTTGATTGACAAAGTTGAGTTTATTAAAATCAGAATGGATTTGTTCAAGACTTTTTAAATTAAATAGTTTGTTTTTATATTTTCGGTTTATTTGACTTAGATGACCTCTTGGGAATTTATTTTTTTCTTCCTGTTTTATGACTATTGCATTGATGTTTCGGGTGGAGTTTTTTTGAATGTCTAATTCAGCAAGTAAAAGAGATTGCTGTCGAATTATGTTTTTGAGTTTTGCTTTTGCAAAAACATATCCGTTATCCTGTAATAAGTGTATCGTTTGAATTAGAAATGTCTCGATTTCAGGATAAGGAATTTCAATTGTATTTTTTTGTAGTCTTAATAACCCTATTGTTTCAAGATCTGGAATGGTTAAGATGATTTTTTTAATTCTTTGTTCTAAATTAATTTTTTTTTGAAAAGTAGAGTCGTTAATTTTAATTAGTTGAAATGTTTTTACTTCAATATAACCTATAAAAGAAGCTTTTTTGAGAAAGTTTTCTACTTCATCATTTATAGAACTTACATTTTTATGTTTGGTTTGGTAATTTAAGGAGTCTATTATTTTGGTTTCTTCTTTTGAATTCCCAATGATTTGTAATCGAAACTCTTGAGCGTAACATGAGCTTTCTAATATTAGAAATATAAATAAAAGAAGTTTTTTTTTTTTATTGCTCATTGTGCAAATTTAGTGATACAAATATGAGATCTTTGTAATGATTTTCAAAGTTCTAAATAATCTAATTGAAAATTAATAGTTTAACGTTTGTAGAGTAAAAAATATTTTCTACATTTGCAACCCCGTAAAAAGCGGGAATTTAATATAATAAGAAATTTTTAGTATTAATTATGCCAACAATTCAACAATTAGTAAGAACAGGAAGAACTCAGATAACTAAGAAGAGTAAATCGGTTGCTTTAGATTCTTGTCCTCAAAGAAGAGGGGTTTGTACGCGTGTTTACACTACAACACCAAAAAAACCAAACTCTGCAATGCGTAAAGTAGCGCGTGTACGTTTGACAAATGGTAATGAAGTGAATGCTTACATCCCAGGTGAAGGACACAATTTACAAGAGCACTCGATAGTATTAGTTAGGGGTGGAAGGGTAAAAGATTTACCAGGAGTTAGATATCACATCGTTCGTGGTGCACTTGATACGTCAGGAGTAGCAGGAAGAACGCAAAGAAGATCTAAGTACGGAGCTAAACGCCCAAAGGAAGCAAAAAAGTAATTTAAAAAGTTAATTGCTTGTAACTAATTTAGAATTTTTAATTCTATAACTAAGTTATGTGTTAATGACAACAAATTAAAAAAAAGACATGAGAAAAAGAGCGGCAAAGAAAAGACCACTTTTACCAGATCCAAGGTTTAATGACCAACTGGTAACACGTTTTGTAAACAACTTAATGTGGGATGGAAAAAAATCTACAGCGTTTAAAGTATTTTATGATGCAATTGACATTATTGAATCTAAAAAACAAGATGCTGAAAAACCATCATTAGAAATTTGGAAAGATGCATTAACAAACGTTATGCCTCACGTAGAAGTTCGTTCACGTAGAGTGGGTGGAGCTACATTTCAAATTCCAATGCAAATTCGTCCAGATAGAAAAATTTCTATGGCGATGAAATGGTTAATTCTTTATTCAAGAAGAAGAAACGAAAAATCAATGGCTCAAAGATTAGCATCAGAGTGTTTAGCTGCTGCTAAAGAGGAAGGTGCTGCTGTTAAGAAAAGAATGGATACTCACAAAATGGCTGAAGCTAACAAAGCTTTCTCTCACTTTAGATTTTAATCCTTAAGAAATGGCTAGAGAACTTAAATATACAAGAAACATAGGTATTGCTGCTCACATTGATGCTGGTAAAACAACAACAACGGAGCGTATATTATTCTATACAGGAAAATCACATAAAATTGGTGAAGTGCATGATGGTGCTGCAACAATGGACTGGATGGCACAAGAGCAAGAAAGAGGTATTACTATTACATCTGCAGCTACAACTTGTGAATGGAATTTTCCAACTACTCAAGGTAAGATTTTACCTGAGACCTTGCCTTATCACTTTAATATCATTGATACTCCAGGACACGTTGACTTTACAGTTGAAGTAAATCGTTCTTTGCGTGTACTTGATGGTTTAGTATTCTTGTTTAGTGCTGTTGATGGTGTTGAGCCTCAATCAGAAACGAACTGGAGATTAGCTGATCAATATAGAGTTCCTCGTATTGGTTTTGTTAATAAAATGGATAGACAAGGTTCTAACTTCTTGGCAGTATGTCAGCAAGTAAGAGATATGTTAAAATCAAACGCAGTTGCAATCACTTTGCCAATTGGTGAAGAAAATGATTTTAAAGGTGTTGTAGATTTAGTAAGAAACCAAGCTATTGTTTGGGATGATGCTGGAATGGGAGCAACTTATGAAGTTGTTGATATTCCTGCTGATATGGTTGATGAAGTAAAAGAGTATAGAGATATCCTTATTGAGGCAGTTGCTGATTATGATGAAAACTTGCTTGATAAGTATATGGAAGATCCAGATTCTATCACGGAAGAAGAAATCAACATCGCTTTAAGAGCAGCTGTAATGGATATGGCAATTATTCCTATGATTGCTGGTTCATCTTTCAAAAATAAAGGAGTTCAATTCATGTTAGATGCAGTATGTAAATACTTGCCATCTCCAATGGATAAAGAAGGTATTGAAGGGATTCATCCTGATGATGCTGAACTTTTAGAAGAAGATCAAACAAAAATCTTGCGTAAGCCAGATGTTAAAGAGCCTTTCGCTGCTTTGGCATTTAAAATTGCTACTGACCCATTCGTAGGTCGTTTAGCTTTCTTCCGTGCTTATTCAGGACGTTTAGATGCTGGTTCTTATGTTCTGAACACTCGTTCTGGAAACAAAGAAAGAATTTCTCGTATCTACCAAATGCACGCAAACAAACAAAACCCAATTGAGTATATCGAGGCTGGGGATATTGGAGCGGCAGTTGGATTTAAAGATATCAAAACTGGAGATACATTGTGTGATGAAAAACACCCAATTATTCTTGAGTCAATGAAATTCCCTGCGCCAGTAATTGGTATTGCTATCGAGCCTAAAACTAAGGCTGACGTAGATAAAATGGGTATGGCTTTGGCTAAATTAGCTGAAGAGGATCCAACCTTTACTGTTAGAACTGATGAAGCTTCTGGGCAAACGATTATTTCTGGTATGGGTGAGCTTCACTTAGATATCTTGGTAGATCGTATGAAGCGTGAATTTAAAGTTGAAGTAAACCAAGGTGAGCCTCAAGTTGAATACAAGGAAGCGTTTACAAAATCAGCGCAACACAGAGAAACTTACAAGAAACAATCTGGAGGTCGTGGTAAATTCGGTGATATCGTATTTTTATTGGAGCCAGCTGATGAAGTTGATGGTAAAGTTCCTGTAGGTTTGCAATTTATTAACGCTGTTAAAGGTGGTAATGTACCTAAAGAATATATTCCTTCAGTTGAAAAAGGTTTCCGTGAAGCAATGAAACAAGGTCCTTTAGCAGGATATCAAGTAGATAGTTTAAAGGTTACTTTATTAGACGGATCTTTCCACCCTGTGGATTCTGATGCGCTTTCTTTTGAGTTAGCAGCAAGAATGGGTTATAGAGAGGTAGCGAAAGCTGCTGGTGCTGTAATTTTAGAGCCAATCATGAAAATGGAGGTTATTACACCAGAAGAGAACATGGGAGATATCGTTGGTGATATTAACCGTCGTAGAGGTCAGGTGAGTGACATGGGAGATAGAAATGGTGCGAAAACTATTAAGGCAGATGTACCTTTATCAGAGATGTTTGGATATGTTACAACATTAAGGACGTTATCTTCTGGTAGAGCAACTTCTACAATGGAATTCTCTCACTATGCAGAGACGCCTTCTAATATTTCAGAAGCAGTAATTAAAAAAGCAAAAGGAAACGCTTAATCTTTAAGAAAATGAGTCAAAAAATCAGAATAAAATTAAAATCTTACGATCACATGTTAGTAGACAAGTCTGCTGAGAAGATTGTAAAAACAGTAAAAACTACTGGTGCTGTTGTAACTGGTCCTATTCCGTTGCCAACTCACAAAAAATTGTTTACAGTATTGCGTTCACCGCACGTAAACAAGAAAGCTAGAGAGCAGTTTGAAGTAATGTCTTACAAGAGATTGATTGATATTTACTCTTCTTCTTCAAAAACTATTGATGCTTTGATGAAACTAGAATTGCCTAGTGGAGTAGAAGTTGAAATTAAAGTATAAGTATATTTTTATTATAAAGCGGAACATTTTGTTCCGCTTTTTTTTTGGAATAAAGCCAAATGTTTTGATTTATAAGGTATGAGCATATTATATTGGATATTCTCATAGAATATTTTTTAGTATTTAATTCTTGAATATAGCATCAATCTAATTATGTGTTGTATGATGGATCTATTGATTATTTAATTTCGAAAAGTTTGTTTTTTGATAATGAGTTATTTAATTTTTGTAACTGTTTGGTATATTCGATTTTAATGTATACTTTTGCACTCCCTGTTTGAGAACAGCTGTTGTTTTTAAATTGAAGGGAGTTTTAGTAATTAATAATTAATATTTATGTCTGGGTTAATTGGTAGAAAAATCGGCATGACTAGTATTTTCGACGAAAACGGGAAGAATATTCCTTGTACGGTAATCGAAGCAGGTCCATGTGTTGTTACCCAAGTCAGAACCAAAGGTGTTGACGGGTACGAAGCGTTGCAACTAGGTTTCGATGACAAAAACGAGAAACATTCCACAAAAGCGGCTTTAGGTCACTTTAAAAAAGCTGGAACTGTAGCTAAGAAAAAAGTCGTTGAATTCCAAGATTTTGCAACTGAACAAAAATTAGGAGATCTTATTGATGTTTCTATTTTTGCTGAAGGTGAATTTGTAGATGTACAAGGTGTATCTAAAGGTAAAGGTTTCCAAGGGGTTGTAAAACGTCACGGTTTTGGTGGTGTTGGTCAAGCAACTCACGGTCAGCACAACCGTTTAAGAGCGCCAGGTTCTGTGGGAGCTTCTTCTTATCCATCTAGAGTATTCAAAGGAATGCGTATGGCTGGACGTATGGGAGGAGACAATGTAAAAGTTCAAAACCTTAGAGTTTTAAAAGTAGTGGCTGAAAAGAACCTACTTGTTATTAAAGGATGTGTTCCTGGTCATAACAACTCTTATGTAATCATTCAGAAGTAATGGAAGCAAAAGTATTAGATTTCAACGGAAAAGATACTGGAAGAAAAGTGCAACTTTCTGATTCAGTATTTGGTATAGAGCCAAACAATCACGCAGTATATCTTGATGTAAAGCAATATCTTGCTAATCAAAGACAAGGAACGCACAAAGCTAAAGAAAGAGCTGAAGTAGCGGGAAGTACTCGTAAGATAAAAAAGCAAAAAGGTACAGGTACAGCCCGTGCTGGTAGTGCTAAAAACCCTTTATTTAAAGGCGGGGGAACTGTTTTTGGTCCAAGACCAAGAAGTTATTCTTTCAAATTGAATAAAAACTTAAAGCGTTTAGCTAGAAAATCTGCTTTTTCTATCAAAGCTAAAGAGTCAAACATTATCGTTCTTGAAGACTTTAATTTTGAAACTCCAAACACTAAAAATTTCATCAACGTTTTGAAAGCTTTAGAGTTAGAGAATAAAAAATCCCTTTTTGTATTGGGTGATTCAAATAAAAATGTATATTTGTCGTCACGTAATTTGAAAAGCTCTAGCGTTGTAAGTAGCTTAGAATTAAGTACTTATGCTATATTAAACGCTAATAATTTAGTACTTTTAGAGAGTTCTTTGGAGATAATTGAAGAAAATTTAAGTAAATAATAGGGTATGAGCATCATTATTAAGCCTATAGTAACGGAAAAAGTAACCAAAGAAAGTGAAGTTTTAAATCGCTTCGGATTCGTTGTTGACAGAAAAGCAAACAAAGTTCAAATTAAGAAAGCTGTTGAGGCTGCTTATGGTGTAACTATTGTTAGTGTTAACACAATGAATGTGAGACCAGATAGAACTACTAAATACACTAAAAGTGGTTTAATCAGTGGAAAGACAAATGCAATTAAAAAAGCGATTGTTCAAGTACAAGAAGGAGAAACAATTGATTTTTACAACAATATCTAAGATAAAATGTCAGTAAGAAAATTAAAACCTATTACCCCAGGTCAGCGATTTAGAGTTGTGAATGGTTATGACGCCATTACAACTGATAAGCCGGAACGCTCTTTGATAGCGCCGATAAAAAACTCTGGTGGTAGAAATAGTCAGGGAAAGATGACCATGCGTTATACGGGTGGTGGTCACAAGCAGAGATATCGTATTATTGATTTTAAACGTACTAAAGAAGGAATTCCTGCTACGGTAAAATCAATCGAATATGATCCAAACAGAACTGCATTTATCGCTTTATTAGCTTATGCTGATGGTGAGAAAACTTATATTATCGCTCAAAACGGATTGAAAGTTGGTCAGAAACTTGTTTCAGGTCCAGAGTCTCAACCTGAGATTGGTAATACTTTACCTTTAAGTAGAGTTCCGCTAGGAACTGTAATTTCTTGTATTGAATTGAGACCTGGTCAAGGTGCAGTTATTGCACGTTCTGCTGGAACTTTTGCTCAATTAATGGCAAGAGATGGTAAATACGCTACAATTAAAATGCCTTCAGGTGAAACAAGATTGATTTTGTTAACTTGTTCTGCAACAATTGGAGCAGTATCTAACTCTGATCATCAATTAGTTGTTTCTGGTAAAGCTGGTAGAACTAGATGGTTAGGTAGAAGACCTAGAACAAGACCTGTAGCAATGAACCCTGTAGATCACCCAATGGGAGGTGGTGAAGGACGTTCTTCTGGTGGACATCCACGTTCAAGAAATGGAATACCAGCAAAAGGTTATAGAACACGTTCTAAGAAAAACCCGAGTAACAAGTATATCGTAGAACGTAGAAAGAAATAATAAGATATGGCACGTTCATTAAAAAAAGGACCTTTTGTTCATTATAAATTAGACAAAAAAGTTCAAGAAAATATTGCAGGTGGAAATAAAGGAGTGGTTAAGACTTGGTCTAGAGCTTCTATGATTACTCCAGATTTTGTTGGACAAACTATTGCAGTTCACAACGGTCGTCAATTTGTACCGGTTTATGTAACTGAAAACATGGTAGGTCACAAATTAGGAGAATTTTCACCAACTAGATCTTTTAGAGGTCATGCTGGAGCAAAAAATAAAGGTAAAAAATAAGAAGCAATGGGAGTTCGTAAAAGAGAAACAGCAGATGCAAGAAAAGAGGCAAATAAGTCTTTGGCCTTCGCAAAGTTAAATAACTGCCCTACTTCACCTAGAAAAATGCGCTTAGTAGCAGATCTAGTAAGAGGTCAGAAGGTAGAAAGAGCACTTAACATACTAAGATTTAGTTCTAAAGAAGCTTCAAGAAAATTAGAAAAATTGGTTTTATCTGTAATTGCTAACTGGCAAGCAAAAAACCCTGAAGCTAATATGGAAGAAGCTGGTTTATTTGTTAAGGAAATCCGTGTAGATGGTGGTATGATGTTGAAAAGACTTCGTCCAGCTCCACAAGGAAGAGCACATAGAATAAGAAAACGTTCTAATCACGTTACAATCGTGTTAGGGGCTATCAATAACACACAAAGCAATTCTTAAGCAGCATGGGACAAAAGACAAATCCAATTGGAAACAGACTTGGTATCATCAGAGGATGGGACTCAAACTGGTATGGTGGAAATGATTACGGTGATAAACTTGCCGAAGATCACAAAATCAGAAAGTACATCCATGCTCGTTTATCAAAAGCTAGTGTATCAAAAGTAATAATCGAGAGAACTTTAAAACTTGTAACCGTTACTATCACTACTGCTAGACCTGGTATTATTATCGGTAAAGGTGGACAAGAGGTAGACAAGTTAAAAGAAGAACTTAAGAAAATTACTGACAAAGAGGTTCAAATTAACATCTTTGAAATTAAAAGACCTGAACTTGACGCGTATCTAGTTGCTACAAGCATCTGTCGTCAAATCGAAAGCAGAATTTCTTACAGACGTGCAATCAAAATGGCTATTGCTGCTTCTATGCGTATGAACGCAGAAGGTATCAAAGTTTTGATTTCGGGTCGTTTGAATGGTGCTGAGATGGCTCGTTCAGAGGGTTTCAAAGAAGGTAGAATTCCTCTATCAACTTTCAGAGCTGATATTGATTATGCTTTGGCTGAAGCTCATACTACTTATGGTAGAATGGGTATCAAAGTATGGATCATGAAAGGTGAAGTTTATGGAAAGAGAGATCTTTCTCCACTAGCCGGAATGGACAAAAAACAATCTGGTGCTGGAGGTAAAGGTGGTGATTCTCCTAGAGGAGATAGAAAACCTTTTAACAAAGGTGGAAAACCAGACGCTCGTAAACGAAAGTAATTTTTAAAGTAAAGAAAAATGTTACAGCCTAAAAGAACAAAATACCGTAAGGTACAGAAAGGTAAAATGAAAGGGAACTCTCAAAGAGGGCATGAACTTTCTAATGGAATGTTTGGTATTAAATCTGTACATGAAGATGGAATGTTTTTAACTTCTCGTCAAATAGAAGCAGCTCGTATTGCTGCCACTCGTTTTATGAAAAGAGAGGGACAATTATGGATTAAAATATTTCCAGACAAACCAATCACAAAGAAACCTCTTGAGGTACGTATGGGTAAAGGTAAAGGTGCAGTTGAATACTGGGCAGCCGTTGTTAAACCCGGAAGAATTATGTTTGAAGTTGGAGGAGTACCTTTGTCAGTTGCTAAAGAGGCGTTACGTCTAGCAGCACAAAAGCTTCCAGTAAAAACTAAATTTGTTGTTGCAAGAGATTTCGAAGCATAATTTATACTATATTATGAAACAATCAGAAATAAAAAATCTTTCTGCAGCAGAGTTGCAAGAGAAACTTAGCCAGACTAAGAAAACATATGCTGATCTTAAAATGGCTCACGCTATTTCACCAATTGAGAATCCACTTCAAATTAGAGGTGTGAGAAGAACTGTTGCAAGATTAGCTACTGAACTTACTAAAAGACAATAACTGTAGTCTGCTGAAAGATGGAAGAAAAAAGAAATTTAAGAAAAGAGAGAATTGGTGTTGTAACTTCAGACAAAATGGATAAATCTATTGTTGTTGCTGAAGTTCGTAAAGTAAAACACCCATTATACGGTAAGTTCGTGTTGAAAACTAAAAAGTATCACGCACACGACGAAATGAACGACTGTAACGTTGGAGATACTGTAAGGATTAGCGAGACTCGTCCTTTAAGTAAAACAAAATGTTGGAGGTTAGTTGAAATCTTAGAAAGAGCTAAATAATTATGGTACAACAAGAATCAAGACTAAAAGTAGCAGATAACACTGGAGCAAAGGAAGTTTTAACTATCCGTGTTTTAGGAGGTACCAAAAGAAGGTATGCCTCTGTTGGTGACAAGATTGTAGTTTCTATCAAAGATACTGCTCCAAACGGAAGCGTTAAAAAAGGAGCTGTTTCAACTGCAGTTGTTGTACGTACCAAAAAAGAAGTAAGAAGAGCCGATGGTTCATACATTAGATTTGATGATAACGCTTGCGTATTATTGAATGCTGCTGGTGAAATGAGAGGAACTCGTGTTTTTGGTCCGGTAGCAAGAGAACTTCGTGAAAAACAATTCATGAAAATTGTATCATTAGCACCAGAAGTGCTTTAATTCGTTTTAAGATGATAAAGCTAAAAATAAAATCAGGTGACATCGTTAGAGTAATTGCTGGAGACCATAAAGGTGCTGAAGGTAAAGTATTAAGCGTTGATCGTGAAAAGAACAAAGCAATTGTTGAAGGTGTTAATATGGTTTCTAAGCATACGAAACCAAGTGCAAAAAGCCCTCAAGGTGGTATTGTAAAGAAAGAAGCTCCAATACAAATATCTAACATCTCTTTAATTGATCCTAAAACTAAGGAAACAACAAGAGTAGGGGTTAGAGTAGAAGGAGATAAGAAAGTAAGATTTTCAAAAAAATCTAATCAAGTACTATAGTAATGGCGTATATACCTAGACTAAAAGAAGAATATAAGAGCAGAGTAATTGCTGCTCTTAAAGAGGAATTCGGATACGTAAACGTAATGCAAGTTCCTAAATTGGACAAAATCGTTTTAAGTAAAGGAGTTGGTGCAGCTGTATCTGATAAAAAACTTATTGACTATGCAGTTGATGAGTTAACTAAGATCACTGGACAGAAAGCAGTTTCAACTATCTCTAAGAAAGACGTTGCGTCTTTTAAATTGAGAAAAGGAATGCCAATTGGTGCTAAAGTTACTTTGCGTGGAGAAAGAATGTATGAGTTTCTTGATAGACTTATTACTTCTGCGTTACCTCGCGTAAGAGATTTCAGCGGAATTAAAGCTACAGGTTTTGATGGTAGAGGAAATTATAACCTTGGTGTTTTAGAACAAATTATTTTTCCAGAAATTGATATTGACAAAGTTAATAAAATCTCTGGTATGGATATTACCTTCGTAACTACCGCAAAGACTGACAAAGAAGCTAAGTCGTTATTAACAGAATTAGGTTTACCTTTTAAAAAGAACTAAGACATGGCTAAAGAATCAATGAAAGCCCGTGAGGTTAAGAGAGAAAAAACGGTTGCAAAGTATGCAGAGAAAAGAAAAGCTTTGTTAGAAGCTGGAGATTTCGTAGGTTTGCAAAAGTTACCAAAAAATGCTTCACCTGTTCGTTTACACAATCGTTGTAAATTAACTGGAAGACCAAGAGGTTATATGCGTCAATTTGGTATTTCACGTGTTACATTTCGTGAAATGGCAAATAACGGATTAATTCCTGGTGTAAAAAAAGCATCTTGGTAATAGCATAGTTTTGCTTTCAGATACAGACTTAACATTTGTTTAGTCTGTATCTTTAATATTTATAAATTGGTTTAAGGTTCAATAAATTGTTTGTTGAAAACCAAGACCGCAAATTAATACACATGTATACAGATCCTATTGCTGATTATTTGACAAGAGTTCGTAACGCTGTGGCTGCAAACCACAAAGTTGTTGAAATTCCTGCATCTAATCTAAAAAAAGAAATAACTAAGATCTTATTTGATCAAGGTTATATTTTGAGTTACAAATTTGAAGACAACGCTGTTCAGGGGTCTATCAAAATCGCTTTGAAGTATGATAAAGATACTAAAGAGTCTGTAATCAAAGATATTCAGAGAATTAGTAAACCAGGTTTACGTAAATATTCAAGTTCTGCTAATATACCAAGAATCTTAAATGGTTTAGGTATTGCTATTGTTTCTACTTCAAAAGGTTTGATGACTGGTAAACAAGCAAAGCAATTGAATGTAGGTGGTGAAGTAATTTGTTACGTATACTAATTTAAAGACTATAATAAGATGTCAAGAATAGGTAAAAATCCTATAATAGTTCCTGCAGGTGTTACTGTTGAAGTAGCAAATGGAATTATTACAGTAAAGGGAAAAAACGGTCAACTAACTCAGGAGTTTTCGGACGTTACTGTAACAGTTGAAGATGGTCAAGTTCAAGTTGACAGGTCATCTGATCATAAGGATCAAAGAGCAAAACATGGTTTGTATCGTTCACTTATCAACAACATGATAGTTGGTGTTACAGATGGTTTTACTAAATCATTAGAATTGGTTGGAGTTGGTTATAGAGCTTCAAATCAAGGACAAAAATTAGATTTAGCTCTTGGTTTTTCACACAATATTATTTTAGAGATTGCTCCTGAAGTTACTTTAGAAACTATATCTGAGAAAGGTAAAAACCCAATTGTAAAGTTAACATCATTTGATAAACAACTTTTAGGACAAGTAGCTGCGAAAATTAGAGGTTTCCGTAAGCCAGAGCCATACAAAGGAAAAGGAGTTAAATTCGTGGGTGAAGTATTAAGAAGAAAAGCAGGTAAATCAGCTTAAAAAATAAGATTATGTCATTAACAAAACCTGAAAGAAGACAAAGAATTAGATTCAGAATTAGAAAGACAATTAGTGGTACTGCTACTAATCCAAGACTATCTGTTTTTAGAAGTAACAAAGAAATTTACGCTCAATTAATTGATGATGTAAACGGAGTTACTTTGCTAGCAGCTTCTTCAAGAGAAAAAGAAATAGGTAAGGGTACGAATATTGAAGTTGCTACAGCAGTTGGGAAATTAGTTGCTGAAAAAGCTTTAAAAGCTGGGATAGAAGTTGTAACTTTTGATAGAGGAGGTTACTTATATCACGGGCGTATTAAATCATTAGCAGAAGGCGCGAGAGCGGCTGGACTTAAATTCTAATATAGTATGTCTAATAGTAAATACAAAAATGTAGAGTTGGTAAAACCTAGTGGTCTTGAATTAAAAGATCGTTTGGTGAGTGTAAATCGTGTTACTAAAGTTACAAAGGGTGGTAGAGCTTTTGGTTTTTCTGCTATTGTAGTTGTAGGTGATGAAAACGGTGTTGTTGGTCACGGTTTAGGTAAATCTAAAGATGTTTCTGAGGCTATTGCTAAAGCAGTAGAAGATGCTAAGAAAAATCTAGTAAAGATCCCTTTAAATGGTCAATCTGTACCTCACGAACAAAAAGGTAAATTTGGTGGTGCACGCGTATTTTTAATTCCTGCATCTCATGGTACTGGAGTTATTGCTGGTGGAGCTGTTCGTTCAGTTTTAGAATCAGTTGGTATACATGATGTACTTTCAAAATCACAAGGATCTTCAAATCCACACAACGTGGTAAAAGCAACTTTTGATGCTTTATTACAAATGAGAAGTGCTTACACTGTTGCAAAACAAAGAGGTGTTTCTTTAGAGAAAGTTTTTAAAGGTTAATACAAGGAAATTATGGCTAAATTATTAGTAAAACAAGTTAGAAGCAAAATCAACTGTCCACTTTCACAAAAAAGAGGATTAGAAGCTTTAGGTCTACGTAAAATGGGACAAGTTGTAGCGCATGATTCAAATCCTACAATCCTTGGTATGATAAATAAAGTTAAACACTTAGTTTCTGTTGAAGAAGCTAAATAACAAATACTGTTATGAATTTAAGTAACTTACAACCTGCTGAAGGTTCTACGCACAATCAAAACAAAAGATTAGGTAGAGGAGAAGGTTCTGGAAAAGGTGGTACCTCTGCAAGAGGACATAAAGGAGCAAAATCTCGTTCTGGTTATTCTAAAAAGATTGGTTTTGAAGGAGGGCAAATGCCACTTCAAAGACGTGTACCTAAGTTTGGTTTTACAAACATTAATCGTAAAGATTACGAAGGTGTTAATCTTGATACTCTTCAACTTTTAGTTGAAAATGGAATTGTTCAAGATACCGTTGATATGTCAGTTTATGTTGCTAACCGTTTGGCTACCAAAAATGAGATCGTTAAGATTTTAGGTAGAGGTGAATTGAAAGCAAAATTAAAAGTAACCGCTCACAAATTTACTGCTACTGCAAAAGCTGCTATTGAAGCTGCTGGTGGAGAAGCTATAGTAATGTAATTTTCTGTTAATATGAAGAAATTTATTGAATCAATAGGTAATGTTTGGAAAATTGAAGAACTAAAAAATAGAATTCTAATTACTTTTGGTCTTCTTTTAGTTTATCGTTTTGGTGCTCAAGTGACCTTACCGGGTATTGATGCAACTCAATTGGCTAATTTAGCCGGACAAACCAAAGAAGGAATTGGTTCAATTCTTGACATGTTTACTGGTGGTGCATTTTCTCAAGCTTCTGTTTTTGCACTTGGGATTATGCCATACATTTCTGCATCTATTGTGGTTCAGCTGATGGGAATTGCTATTCCTTATTTGCAAAAACTACAAAGTGATGGAGAGAGTGGTAGAAAAAAAATAAATCAAATTACACGTTGGTTGACAATTGGAATTACTTTAGTTCAAGGTCCTACCTACATCTATAACTTATATAGAACTCTTCCTGGTAATGCTTTTTTATTAGGTTTTAATTCTTTTGAGTTTTTATTCTCTTCTGTTGTAATTCTTGTTACAGGTACCATTTTTGCAATGTGGCTTGGTGAAAAGATTACTGACAAAGGAATTGGTAATGGTATTTCTTTATTGATCATGGTAGGGATACTTGCTAGATTGCCTCAGGCGTTTATGCAAGAGTTCACTTCAAGAGTTTCAAATAACAATGGAGGGCCAATGTTATTGGTTATCGAAATTATTATTTGGTTATTGGTAATTATTAGTTGTGTACTATTAGTTATGGCTGTTCGTAGGATACCTGTTCAATACGCAAGACGTACTACATCAGGTGATTTTGAACAAGACATGATGAATGGTAATAGACAGTGGATACCTTTGAAGCTTAATGCTTCTGGAGTGATGCCAATTATTTTTGCGCAAGCAATTATGTTTATTCCTGCTGCTTTAGCTGGTTTATCTGATTCAGATACTTCACAGTCAATAGTGGGTGCATTTAGTAACATGTTTGGTTTTTGGTATAATTTTGTATTTGCAACTTTAATTATTGTATTTACATTTTTCTATACAGCCATTACGGTTCCAACAAACAAAATGTCTGATGATTTAAAGAGAAGTGGTGGTTTTATTCCTGGTGTTAAACCTGGTGTTGAGACTTCTGACTATCTTGATAAAGTGATGTCTTTAATCACATTCCCTGGGTCAATATTTCTTGCTTTGATCGCTGTGTTCCCTGCGATAATTGTAAGCGTAATGGATGTTCAACAATCTTGGGCAATGTTTTTTGGAGGTACTTCATTAATTATTATGGTTGGAGTAGCCATTGACACTGTACAGCAAATCAATTCATACTTGTTGAATAAGCATTATGATGGATTAATGAAAAGTGGTAAAAATAGAAAAGCAGTAGCTTAATTTATGGCAAAACAATCAGCAATAGAACAAGACGGTTCAATCATTGAAGCATTATCAAATGCAATGTTCCGTGTAGAGTTAGAGAATGGACATATTGTAATTGCACATATTTCTGGTAAAATGCGTATGCATTACATTAAATTATTACCTGGTGATAAGGTGAAACTAGAAATGAGTCCTTACGATTTGTCAAAAGCGAGAATTACTTATAGATATTAAAGGATATTCAAAAATGAAAGTTAGAGCTTCAGTAAAAAAGAGAAGTCCCGAGTGCAAAATTGTGCGAAGAAAAGGGAGATTGTACGTAATAAACAAAAAGAATCCTAGATTTAAACAAAGACAAGGATAATTATGGCAAGAATAGCAGGGGTAGATATCCCAAAAAATAAGAGAGGTGTTATTGCACTAACCTATATCTTCGGATTAGGTAGAAGTAGAGCTGTTGAGATTTTAGAAAAAGCTCAAGTTAGCCAAGACAAAAAAGTTCAAGATTGGAATGATGAAGAGATCGGAGCAATTCGTGACGCGGTATCTACTTTCAAAATTGAAGGTGAATTGCGTTCAGAAGTTTCTTTAAACATCAAACGTTTAATGGATATTGGATGTTACAGAGGTATTCGTCATAGAACTGGTCTTCCTTTAAGAGGACAAAGAACTAAGAACAACTCTAGAACAAGAAAAGGTAAAAGAAAAACTGTTGCTAACAAGAAAAAAGCAACTAAATAATAAGTAATATGGCTAAAGCAACAGCAAAAAAACGTAAAGTTATCGTTGAATCAACGGGTGAAGCTCATATTTCTGCTACCTTCAATAACATTATCATTTCTTTGACTAATAAAAAAGGTGAAGTTATTTCATGGTCTTCAGCTGGTAAAATGGGTTTCAGAGGTTCTAAAAAGAATACTCCGTACGCAGCTCAAATGGCGGCAGAAGATTGTAGTAAAGTAGCTCTTGAAGCTGGACTTAAAAAAGTTAAAGTTTATGTAAAAGGACCAGGAAACGGACGTGAGTCTGCAATTCGTTCTTTACACAATGGTGGTATTGAAGTTACTGAAATTATTGACGTTACTCCAATGCCTCACAATGGATGTCGTCCTCCTAAAAGACGTAGAGTATAATACTCAAAAATAATATTTATAGTATAACCTAGATTGAATTTCGATTATCGAAGGATTTGACCTGAATTCATAATCTCAATCTTAAACAATTTAAAATGGCAAGATATACTGGTCCTAGTACAAGAATAGCTCGTAAATTTGGCGAAGCAATTTTCGGTGATGATAAAGCATTCGAAAAAAGAAATTACCCTCCTGGACAACACGGGATGGCTAAAAAAAGAGGAAAAAAGTCTGAGTATGCTGTTCAGTTAATGGAAAAGCAAAAAGCTAAATATTCTTATGGAATTTTAGAAAAACAATTCAGAAACTTATTCGAAAAAGCATCAGCTACTAAAGGGGTTACTGGTGAAGTTTTATTACAATTATGTGAAGCAAGATTAGATAACGTTGTTTTTAGAATGGGTATTGCTCCTTCTAGAAGAGGTGCTCGTCAAATAGTTTCTCACAGACACGTTACCGTTAATGGTGAAGTTGTAAATATTCCTTCTTACCACCTTAAGCCTGGTGATAAAGTTGCTGTTCGTGAAAAATCTAAATCATTAGAGGCTATCGAACGTTCTTTATCTAATTCAAGTCATGTTTATGAATGGATTACATGGAATAGCGATCTTAAAGAAGGTACTTTTGTATCTGTTCCTGCAAGACTTCAAATTCCAGAAAACATTAAAGAACAATTAATCGTAGAGTTGTACAACAAATAATAATTGACTTAGTCGAAATTTATGGCAATATTTAATTTTCAGAAGCCCGATAAAGTTATCATGATCGATTCAACCGATTTTGAAGGTAAATTTGAATTTAGACCTTTAGAACCAGGATATGGATTGACCGTTGGTAATGCACTTAGAAGAGTTTTGCTTTCTGCATTAGAAGGTTATGCAATTACATCTGTTCGTATTGAAGGTGTAGATCATGAGTTTTCTACTATTTCAGGAGTTGTTGAAGACGTTACCGAAATTATACTTAATCTTAAGCAAGTACGTTTCAAACGTCAAATAGAAGATATAGATAATGAATCAGTTACTATTTCTGTTTCAGGTAAAGATCAGTTAACTGCTGGTGATTTTCAAAAATTTATTTCAGGTTTTCAAGTTCTAAATCCAGATCTTGTAATTTGTAATTTAGATAGCAAAATCAAACTAAATTTCGATTTAACTATCGAAAAAGGTAGAGGTTATGTTCCTGCTGAAGAAAACAAGAAGCAGAATGCTGCAATAGGAACTATTTTTACAGACTCTATTTTTACGCCTGTTAAAAATGTAAAGTATGCTATTGAAAACTTCCGTGTAGAGCAAAAAACAGATTATGAAAAATTAGTTTTTGAAATTAAAACTGATGGTTCTATAAATCCTAAAGATGCGCTTACTGAAGCAGCTAAAGTTTTGATTCATCACTTTATGTTGTTTTCTGATGAAAGAATTACACTCGAGGCTGACGAAATTGCACAAACAGAATCTTATGATGAAGAGTCATTACACATGAGACAGTTGCTTAAAACTAAGCTTGTTGATATGGATCTTTCTGTTAGAGCATTAAATTGCTTGAAAGCGGCTGAAGTTGATACACTTGGTGATTTAGTATCTTTCAATAAAAATGATTTAATGAAATTCCGAAATTTTGGTAAAAAATCTTTAACTGAACTTGATGAACTTGTTGCAGTTAAAAATTTAAACTTCGGTATGGATTTAGCAAAATACAAATTAGATAAAGAATAAACCACTTCGTATTTTGCTCTCCAAAGAGGATTGTAGCAAGATGAAGGTTTAAAAAAAACACGTCATGAGACACGGAAAAAAATTCAATCACTTAAGCAGACAGACAGCTCATAGAAAATCTATGTTAGCTAATATGGCTTGTTCTCTTATTGAGCACAAACGTATTAATACTACTGTTGCTAAAGCAAAAGCGCTTAAACAATTTGTTGAGCCATTAATAACAAAATCTAAAGCGGATACGACTCACAATCGTCGTATTGTTTTTGCTTACTTACGTAGTAAATATGCTGTAACTGATTTATTCAGAGACGTAGCTGCTAAGGTAGGAGACCGTCCAGGTGGATACACACGTATCATTAAAGTTGGAAATCGTTTGGGAGATAATGCTGATATGGCAATGATCGAACTTGTTGATTTTAATGAACTTTACAATGGTGGTAAAAAAGAAGTGAAAAAAGCTAAAAGCCGTCGTGGTGGAAAAGCTAAAAAAGCTGATGAGGCTACTGAAGCTCCTGTTGCTGAAACGGATTCTACTACTGAGACTGCTGAGTAATTATGAAAATAATGATTCAATAAAATCAAGGATAAGCTATTTATAGTTTATCCTTTTTTTTTATCCTTTTTATAATTTTGTAATGATGTTATAAAGGGGTGAATAGTTGTACTTCTTTATGAAGTATTTATTATCAATACATGCTAACTTAGGTTAGTATATTACACAAACACTATACTAATGAAATACACAACACGACAATCTGCAATCCTTTTACTAAGTGATGGAACTATTTTTCATGGGAAATCAATCGGGATTAGTGGAACTACTTTTGGAGAAGTTTGCTTTAATACGGGCATGACTGGATATCAAGAGATTTTTACTGATCCATCATATTTTGGACAGTTAATGGTTACTACCAATGCTCACATTGGTAATTATGGTGTAAATGAAAACGAAGTAGAATCAGAATCTATCAAAATATCTGGTTTGATTTGCAAGAATTTCAGTTTCAATTATTCTCGATCAGATGCTTCAGAAAGTTTGGAAGATTATTTTAAGAAGCAAAATTTGATCTGTATTTCGGATGTAGATACGAGAGCTTTAGTTAACTATATCAGAGATAATGGAGCTATGAATGCTGTGATTTGTACAGATGGAACACCGCTTGAAGATTTAAAAGTAGCTTTGGCTAATGTTCCTGATATGAAAGGATTAGAATTGGCTTCTAAAGTTTCTACGACTGTTCCTTATTTTTATGGAGACGAAAATTCAAAATATAAAATTGCTGCTTTAGATTTAGGTATTAAGAAAAATATTCTACGCAATTTTGCTAAAAGAGATTGCTATATCAAAGTCTTTCCATATGATGCCACTTTTGAGGATTTAAAGTCTTTCAATCCTGACGGTTATTTCCTTTCTAATGGACCTGGAGATCCGGAACCATTAGCAGGAGCTATTCAGGTTGCTAAAGATATTTTAGACGCTAACGCTCCTTTATTCGGTATATGTTTAGGGCACCAAATTATTGGTTTGGCGAATGGTATTTCGACCTATAAAATGTTTAATGGGCATAGAGGGATCAATCATCCTGTTAAAAACTTAATTACTGGAAAAGGTGAAATTACTTCGCAAAATCATGGTTTTGCAGTTAGTAAAGAAGATCTTGACTCAAATGATGCGGTGGAAATCACACATGTACACCTTAACGACGGAACGGTTGCAGGTATGCGTATGAAAAACAAGAATTGTTTTTCAGTTCAATACCATCCTGAGGCTAGTCCGGGACCGCATGATTCTTCTTACTTATTTGATCAATTTGTTGATAACTTAAAAAGATAGATTCAATTTTTGCTGATAAATAAGAAACGGGTTTGACATTTAAAAAGTCAAACCCGTTCCTTGTTTCGTACATTCAGTTAGAGACTATAAATACAAGAATTTGACTTGTTATGCTATTCTAGTTATTAAATTGATTCTTTGGAAATCAAATTATAACGTTTTCGTTAATAACATTCAGTATTTTCATAAAATCATTCCAAAACTTAGAATATATTTGTAATGTAAAATTTAAAAAATTCAGTTTATGAGTATTATTATAAAAATTCACGCGAGACAAATTTTTGATTCAAGAGGTAACCCTACTATTGAGGTAGATGTAATTACAGATAATGGTGTATTGGGTAGAGCTGCAGTTCCATCAGGAGCTTCAACCGGAGAGCATGAAGCTGTTGAGTTACGAGATGGTGGTAAAGCGTATCTTGGAAAAGGAGTTATGAATGCAGTGAACAATGTAAATACTGTAATTGCTGAAGAACTTGTTGGTGTTTCTGTATTTGAACAAAATCAGATTGATCAAATGATGATAGACTTAGACGGAACTCCTAATAAATCTAGTTTGGGTGCCAATGCTATTCTTGGTGTTTCTTTGGCTGTAGCCAAAGCAGCGGCAAATGAACTTGGATTGCCATTATATCGTTACGTGGGTGGTGTTTCTGCGAATACTTTACCGGTACCAATGATGAACATTATCAATGGAGGTTCACATTCTGATGCTCCTATTGCATTTCAAGAGTTTATGATTTTCCCGGTGAAAGCAACTACTTTTTCACAAGCCATGCAAATGGGAACGGAGATTTTTCATAGTTTAAAAAAGGTTTTACATGATAGAGGTCTTTCAACAGCTGTAGGGGATGAAGGTGGTTTTGCACCAAATCTTGCTGGCGGAACAGAGGATGCTTTGGATACCATTAAAAAAGCAGTTGAAGCTGCGGGTTATTCTTTTGGCGATGAAATCATGATCGCTTTAGATTGTGCTGCTGCAGAATTTTATGTAAACGGAAAATACGATTACTCAAAGTTTGAAGGTGAGACAGGTAAAGTAAGAACATCTGCTGAGCAAGTTGAATATTTAGCCGAATTGGTTGCTAAATATCCAATTATATCTATTGAGGATGGTATGGATGAAAACGATTGGGACGGTTGGAAATTGCTTACCGAAAAAATAGGTGACAAAGTGCAATTGGTTGGGGATGATTTGTTTGTAACTAATGTAGAGCGTTTGTCAACAGGTATTGAAAAAGGTATTGCAAATTCAATTTTGATTAAAGTAAATCAAATTGGAACTTTAACAGAAACGATTGCTGCTGTAAATATGGCCAAGAATGCAGGGTATACCTCGGTAATGTCACACCGTTCTGGAGAGACAGAGGATAATACTATTGCTGACTTAGCTGTAGCATTAAACTGTGGACAAATTAAAACAGGATCGGCATCTAGATCTGATCGTATGGCAAAATACAACCAATTGTTACGCATTGAAGAAGAATTGGGTACATCTGCCTATTTTCCTGGAAAGAATGCTTTTAAAATAAAATAATAGCTTTTTTGCTAAATGATGGGAAGCCATTCACATTTTGTGAATGGCTTTTTGTATAATATTTAACAATTTCATTCCGGTATTCTCTTTTTAATTAGTGTTAATTTTCATAGATTTGGGAAATTATTATTTTAAAAGTTTATTTCCAATTATATTATGTCAAAAATAGCCACATTAGAGATTGATGGAAAAAAGTTTGAACTTCCTGTTGTAGTAGGTAGTGAGAATGAAGTTGCCATTGATATTAACAAATTACGTGATTTATCTGGTATCATTACTATTGATCCAGGATACAAAAATTCAGGATCTTGTAAAAGTGATATTACTTTTCTTGATGGAGAATTAGGAATTCTTCGTTATAGAGGATATGCTATTGAAGATCTTGCAGATAAAGCTGATTTTCTTGAGGTATCATATCTTTTAATTTTTGGAGAATTACCAAGTAAAGAACAGTTGGCTCAGTTTGAAACGGATATTAGAAAATATACCTTGGTAAACGAAGAGATGAAAAACATCATCGACGGTTTTCCAAAAACAGCTCACCCAATGGGTGTTTTATCTGCTTTAACTAGTGCTTTGACAGCATTTAACCCTAAATCGGTAAATGTTGACAATGAAAAAGAAATGTATGAAGCGGTTTGTAAAACCATGGGGAAATTCCTTGTGATTGCAACTTGGACGTACAGAAAAAGCATGGGCTATCCTTTGAATTATTATGATAATACGAAAGGATACGTTGAGAATTTCATGCATTTGATGTTTGAATTACCTACAGAGCCTTACAAAGCAAATCCAATTGTTATTGATGCGTTAGATAAATTATTTATTCTTCACGGAGATCACGAGCAAAATTGTTCTACTTCTACAGTAAGAATGGTAGGTTCTTCTCATGCAGGTTTATTTGCTTCTATCTCAGCTGGAGTATCAGCATTATGGGGTCCGTTACATGGTGGTGCTAATCAAGCAGTACTTGAAATGCTAGAAGAAATTCACGCAACCGGTGGTGATGCTGATAAGTATATGGCTAAAGCCAAAGACAAAAATGATCCATTCCGTTTGATGGGATTTGGTCACAGAGTGTATAAAAACTTTGATCCAAGAGCTAAAATCATCAAAAAAGCAGCTAATGAAGTTTTAGCAACTTTAGGAGTTGAAGATCCAATTCTTGCTATTGCTAAAAAACTAGAAGAGGCAGCGCTAGAAGACGAGTATTTCAAATCTAGAAATTTATACCCTAACGTAGATTTTTATTCTGGAATTATTTACAGAGCTTTAGGTATTCCTACAGATATGTTCACGGTAATGTTTGCCATAGGACGTTTGCCAGGATGGATTGCACAATGGAAAGAAATGCGTGAAAATAAAGAACCTATTGGTAGGCCAAGACAAGTTTATACAGGTCATCCATTACGTGATTTTGTTACCGCAGATAAAAGATAAAAACACTTTAAAAGCTTCACTATTTAGTGAAGCTTTTTTTTATATTTGCTAAAAAGGGAAAACACACATGTTACCAATTAATGTTAAAAATGAAACAGCAAGACTCCGTGCTGTAGTACTGGGATCAGCACTTCACAATGGACCGACTCCCACAGCAGAAGAAGCTTATGATCCAAAATCGCTAGAGCATATTCTAGCCGGTACCTATCCACTTGAGCAGGACATGATACAGGAAATGGATGCTTTCAAGCAGGTGTTGGAAAAGTATGACGTACAGGTGTATCGACCTGAAATGATTGAGAATTACAACCAAATTTTTACTAGAGATATTGGTTTTGTGATCGAAAACACTTTTGTCAAGTCTAATATTTTGCCAGATAGGGAGCGAGAGCTCGATGCAATTCAATATGTAATTGATCAAATAAAACCAGAAAATGTTGTACGACCACCAGAAGAAGTGCATATAGAAGGCGGTGATGTTATGTTGTGGAACGATTATATTTTTATTGGAACTTATAAAGGAAGTGATTATAAAGATTACATTACGGCAAGAACCAATGCGCAAGGAGTTCAGTATATTAGAGATTTATTTCCAAATAAGATTGTCAAAGAATTCGATTTGGTTAAATCAAAAATTGAAGCTCGAGACAATGCCTTACATTTGGATTGTTGTTTTCAACCTTTGGGAAATAATAAAGGAATTATCTACAAAAACGGGTTTAGAGAAGAAGCCGATTATATGTTTCTTGTAGATCTTTTTGGTAAAGAAAATCTTTTTCATTTAACCCGCGAAGAAATGTACCACATGAACTCCAATGTTTTTTCAATTGATACTCGTGTTGTAGTTTCGGAAAGGAATTTTACGAGACTCAACAATTGGCTTCGAGAAAACGGCTTTACAGTAGAAGAAATTCCTTATGCCGAGATTGCAAAACAAGAAGGCTTGTTGCGATGCTCGACCTTACCTTTAATTAGAGAATAAATATTTGTTTTGAAGTTTAAAGTGAAACAGATTGCAATATTCAACTTTAAACAACTCAACTTTAAACTAAAAATACATGAAACAAACTACCAATTCCATCTTGATGATTAGGCCCGTAGCATTTAGAATGAACGAGCAAACGGCTGTGAATAATTACTATCAAAAAGTGCTAGATGGCTTATTACCGGCAACTGTAAATGCGAAAGCACAGCAAGAATTTGATGATTTTGTAGCCAAATTGGTTGCTGCAGGTATAGATGTTACCGTAGTTAACGATACGCTAGATCCAGATACGCCAGATAGTATTTTTCCAAACAACTGGATATCTTTTCATGAAAATGGGGATGTAGCATTATATCCAATGTTTGCTGAGAACAGACGTCAAGAACGCCGTGAGGATTTATTAGACCTGTTAGAAGATAAAGGTTTTGTCATACACAATATAGTAGATTACACATCAGCAGAAGAGGATGGTTTTTTCTTAGAAGGTACGGGTAGTATTCTTTTGGATAGAACCAATTCTAAAGCGTATTGTGCTTTATCACCTCGTGCAGATGAGGAGCTGTTTATTGAGTTCTGTGAAGATTTTGATTATGCTCCAGTTCTTTTTGAAGCGTTTCAGACTGTTGATGGCGAAAGAAAATTGATTTACCATACCAATGTCATGATGTGTTTGGGCGAAACCTTCGCAGTGATTTGTGCGGATTGCATAGACGACAAAAAAGAACGCAAAATGGTTTTGGATAATTTAAAAGAAAACAATAAAGAGATTGTCTTAATAACAGAAGATCAAATGAATAGTTTTGCAGGGAACATGCTTGAAGTGCAAGGAACTGCTGGTAAAAGATTCTTGATTATGAGTGCTGCTGCTCATCAAGCGCTTACAGAGAAGCAGGTGGCGCAACTAGAAAAGCATGCTACAATACTGAGTTCAAGTCTAGATACCATTGAAGCTTGTGGTGGCGGAAGCGCCCGATGTATGATGGCTGAGATTTTCTTGCCAAGAAGCTAAAAAAAACACACTTTAAAAAAGAAGCGGATTATTCACTGAATAATCCGCTTCATATTTTTATGAAAGATTCACTTTGATGATGTTAATGATGGCGCTTACAATGTATTGTATCCCAATGGCGATTACAATAAAGCCTACAATTCTGGAAATAGCAATAATCCCAGAAGCACCTAATATTTTGGCAAGGTAATGGGCGCTGCGTAAGATGATAAAAATAGTTACTGCAATGGCTAAAATAGCTAGCGTAGAAATAATGATTTCTGTGGTGCTGTTGTGTTCTTGATAAAAAGCAATCAGGAGCGATATGGATCCTGGGCCTGCCAGCATAGGGATGGCAAGTGGGGTTAGTGCAATATCGTTTCGCTGTTGCGCTTCCGTTTCGGCTTTTTTGTTGATACCTCGTTTTTTGGTAAACTTACCAGAGAGCAATGAAAATCCAGAACTTACAATGATAAGGCCTCCTGCAATGCGAAGGGCATCAATGCTGATTCCAAAAAAAAGCAAAACATATTGTCCGATAAAAAAAGAAACTATTAATATGATGAAAACGTTTATGGCTGTCCATAAAGAAATACGCGAGCGTTCTTTTTTGGGGTCATTTTGAGTCAGGCCTACAAATATAGGAACCGTACCTATAGGATTTAATACAGAGAAAAGCGCGACAAAAAGATAAATAAAGAGATCCATAATTGTTGTTTAGTACCACAAAAATACTCATTTTTTGTTTGGGACTGTTACCGCAATGTTTTTTTATTGCACCGTAACAATTACCATAATCACTACATAAGGTGAACCTTTTTGCTTACTTTTGTCACTCATAAAAGGATGATAAGGATGAAGAATAAAAAAACATTGGTACTGGGTGCCACGACCAAAACGGATCGTTACGCGTTCAAAGCAGTACAGAAGTTAGTTGAAAAAGGACATTCAGTACTAGCAGTAGGACAAAATGCAGGAGAAGTAGCTGGAATCAAAATCCAAACGAAAGCCATTCCACTTAAAAACATAGACACTGTTACGTTATATCTTAACCCAACACGTCAACGCGATTATTACAATTATATAGTTGAGGCACAACCCAAACGTGTCATTTTTAATCCAGGAACAGAGAATCCCGAGTTTTACCAGTTGTTACAATTGAACAATATTAAGGTTGAAGTGGCTTGTACATTGGTTTTATTGGCTACCAATCAGTACTAATAGTCGCAAGTTATATTGATTTTAATTAGTTAATCGGTTACGGAATTTTTTTTAATCAAAAAGAGAGCTTTTTGCCGTACATTTCAAGTCTTAAGATTGTATCGTTCCGGTTTATCCCTTAGTACGAAATTAAATTAAGTCTTTAAAAAGACTATTGTTTACATAAAGGGTATAGAAACTACTTATTGTCTATTTCCGTTTTTTTTGGCTTTAAGCCAATGCGACGCTGTCATAAACTGTCAACAGTAGGATATTGTGAAATGGAATGTAAGGGCAGGTTTTATATTTTTTTTGTAAAGTTTTTGACTGTGTGTTCCTGGAGAAATAAAACCTTCAATATAGCTTGATCAATGTTTAGGAATTGGGAATAATGGCGCGGAACAAATAAACAAATTGCTACATTTGCAGGTATGGAATTTTCATCAAAACTTTTAGAAAAGGCAGTCAACGAAATGTCGCAACTTCCGGGAATTGGTAAGCGAACGGCATTGCGATTGGTCTTGCATTTGTTAAAACAGCCTAAGGAGCAAACTGGATTTTTGGCGCAAGCCCTACTTTCAATGAGGCAAGATATCAAATACTGTGTGAGTTGTAATAACATTTCGGATAGTGATCTGTGTGAGATTTGCTCTAATAGTAGTAGAAATCACCACGTGATTTGTGTGGTAGAGGACATTAGAGATGTTATGGCTATTGAAAACACGAATCAGTTTAGGGGTATTTATCATGTTTTGGGTGGAAAAATTTCTCCTATTGATGGTGTAGGTCCCAGCCAGTTGCACATTACAGCATTAGTTGAAAAAGTCAAATCGGGAGCAGTACAGGAAATTATATTTGCCTTGAGCTCTACTATGGAAGGGGATACAACCAATTTTTATATTTTCAAGCAAATTGCATCGAGCAATATTATAGTATCAACGATTGCTAGAGGGATAGCTGTGGGTGATGAGTTAGAATATGCTGATGAAGTGACGTTGGGACGCAGTATTTTACATCGAGTACCTTTTGAGAAATCATTAAAAAATAATTAATAAACGCAATCCCATAAGGAGGCTTTTTATATCGTAAATGAAAAGCTATATTTGTGGATAAAAATAGTAATAATGAACAAATTTGTAGGCTGTTTAATATTGTTAGTCAGTGTTTTGATGACGTCATGCATCTCTACGCAAGATTTAATTTATTTGCAAAAAAAAGACGGATCAGTAGAAGTTCCTATTGCTATGGTGGCTTCTAAACCGTACCGTTTACAAGTAAATGATGTATTGAGCATTTCTATAAAAACCATTGATCCAAAGCTAGCATCTATTTTTACGATTGCAAATGATGGGGGAAAACCAAGTCAGTCCGATACAGGCTTGTATTTTGATGGATTTACGGTAGATGACCATGGAAACATTCGTATCCCGGTTTTGGGAGAGCTAAATGTTATTGGGTACACCCTTGATGACATTCGACTTCGAATAGAGAAACAACTTTTATCCGACTATTTTACTAAAGAAGCTAATGTGTTTGTAACTGTAAAATTAGCAGGTTTGCGTTTTACTATGAATGGAGAAATAGGTGCTCCGGGTACCAAAATATTATTTCAAGAGCAGGTAAATATTATGGAAGCCATTGCTAATGCTGGGGATATTACCATAACGGGAGACAGGAAGGCTGTTACTGTAATCCGAAAAACGCCTACCGGAGTACAAATGGCTGATATTGATCTTACGGATATTAATGTCATGCAATCTCCTTATTTTTATTTGCAACCCAATGACTATATTTATGTCAAACCGCTCAAACAGAAAACCTGGGGTACCGGGAAAACAGGTATAGAATCCTTAGGGACAATCATAACCTTGTTGTCATTAGCAACAACTACTTTTTTATTGTTAAGAAATTAATTAGGTACAAGATACATGTTAGATATTAAGGATTTTTCAATTTTCGAAAACCAAGTCAGTTTTGATTTTAAAGGCTTTCTGATTAAAATTGGCAGTTATTGGCGTTGGTTTTTAATCAGTCTAGCCATCGCATTGACTATTGCTTATCAAGTCAACATTCGAAAAGAGAAAATCTATGGCATGGAAACCATGATTGCCATCAAAGAAGAAAGTAATCCTTTGTTTACCTCAAATACGAGTTTGGTATTTAATTGGGGAGGCACCTCAGATCAAGTACAAACCATTGCCACTACACTGCAATCAAGATCTCACAATGAGCTCGTTGTAGATCAATTGCAGTACTATATTAGTTATTTAGTTCAAGGAGAATATAATTTTACAGATGCCTACGGAGCAGTTCCTTTTTTTGTACGTATTGACAAAACCAAAGGACAACTGGCAGGTCAACGAATCGGTATTAAATTTTTGACTGAGAATGAATATGAAATCAAAATTCCTTTTGAAAACACAAGCGTAGGGGTTATTCAATACGATACCCACACGTATGGCAATACTAATGTAGTTGCGGGTGAGTTTGTAAAGCGATATAAAGTAGGACAAAAAGTAGTTTTGCCTTTCCTCAACTGGCAATTGGAACTAAATGAAAATCCAGGAATGTACAAGGGAAATGAATACTTTGTTCAATTCAATGATTTTGACGGAACAGTTTCTGCATACAAAGGAATTAACGTTCAAACCAATGAAAAAGCAGGGTCAATTATTACTTTGAGCATGCAAGGAACTAATAAAGTCCGCTTGGTTGAATATTTGAATGCTACAGTCAAGATGTTAATTAAAAGACAGTTGGATAGCAAAAATAAATTTGCAACCAATACAATTGCTTTCATCGACAGTACTTTGATAGCCATGGAGTCTCAACTGAAAGAAACAGGCAATGAGTTGAAATCATTTCGAAAAGGTAAAAATATTTACGATGTTGAGGATGGAGGGACTAAGTTTTCGGAACAAATTTTAGAATACGATGTTAGGAAGGATGAAATCAATCGTAAGATTGTTTATTACAATTCCCTTAAATCGTATTTAAATAGCAGTGTGAATTACGCAAAACTACCAGCACCATCTGTGGCAGGAATTGATGATCCTAACATAGTAGTAAATGTTTCCAAATTAATTGCTTTGTCTACACAAAGGTCTGAGATGGCCTATGCGGTAAAAAGCGAGAAGATTTTTCAAGAGTTTGATATCCAAATGGAAGCTATAAAAAAAGTACTGCTAGAAAATATTATCACAGCTAAATCTTCTTTACAATATGATTTGGCTTTAGTAAGCAGTAAGATCAATGCCACAGAAGGTACTATCAAAAAACTACCCGATGACCAACAAGAGCTTATAAAAATAAAAAGAAAGTATGACTTAAGTGATAACATATACAATACTTTTTTACAAAAACGTTCTGAGGCAGATATTGTAAAAGCAGCCAACTTATCAGACATTCATTTTATTGATCCTGCTAAAGATGTAGGTGGCGGATTAGTGGGTCCTAAAACATCTGTAAATTATATTTTGGCACTTTTCCTTGGAATCCTGATTCCGTTAATAGCCGTTTTTTTTATTTTCTTTATTAATGATGCAATTCAAAATAGCGATGATGTTAATAAGATGACTAAGATCCCATTGATAGGAGTGGTTGGGGTTAATAAAGAGAAATCTAACTTGGCAGTTTTTGACAAACCAAAATCAGCATTGTCAGAATCCTTTAGGGCCATTCGATCTTCTTTGCAGTTTTTGTACAAACAACAAAATGTAGATGGTGCTAAAACGTTGATGATTACCTCTTCCATAAGTGGTGAAGGAAAAACGTTTTGTTCCATAAACATCGCTACGGTTTTTGCTTTGAGCGAAAAAAAGACCGTTATAATTGGATTGGATTTACGTAAACCTAGACTTGCAACAGAGTTTAATTTGTCAAATGATGTAGGGGTAGTGAATTACATTATCAAACAAAAATCAATTCAAGAGATTGTCAATAAAACGCACATACCTTATTTAGATGTAATATTATCTGGACCAATACCGCCTAACCCTTCAGAAATGATCATAAGTCAGGGAATGGAGGACTTGATTAACGCCTTGAAGCAAGAATACGATTATATAATATTGGATACGCCACCAGTAGGATTAGTTTCGGATGCGCTTGAATTAGCACAATATTGTGATGTTACTTTATATATCGTTCGTCAAAATTACACTAAAAAAGACATGATTGCTTTATTGAATAACCGCATTAAGCGCGGGGAATTGAACAATACAAGTATCATCTTAAACGGTCAAGAAAACAAAGCTAAATACGGAACAGGCTATGGCTACGGTTATGGCTCTTATGATAAATCTTATTATGAAGAGGAAAAGCCGAAAAGTTGGTTCCAAAAAATAAAAGACATTGCCAAAAAGAACAACGTATAATAGCAGTGAAATAAAATATAGCATGGCAAACGAAGTGCAAAAAAAGATATTGGTTACCGGTGGAGCGGGTTTTATTGGATCTAACTTATGCGAGTATTTTTTAGATAAAAAGTACCAAGTAGTATGTTTGGACAATTTTGCCACGGGACACCTGCATAATTTAAAAAACTGTTTAAATAATCCTAGTTTTCAATTGATAGAAGGTGATATTCGTAACGCAACCACTTGTATGGAAGCCGTAAACGGAGTGGATTATGTGTTGCACCAAGCTGCTTTAGGCTCGGTACCAAGATCATTAAACGATCCTGTTACCAGTAATGAAGTAAATGTTTCTGGTTTTTTGAATATGTTAGTCGCTGCTCGAGATCATAAAGTAAAACGTTTTGTGTATGCAGCCAGCTCGTCTACCTATGGAGACTCAGAAGGCCTTCCAAAAGTAGAGGGAACTATCGGAAAGCCTTTGTCACCTTATGCCATTACTAAATATGTCAACGAATTGTATGCCGAAATATTTAGCAAATCATACGGTTTAGAAACCATAGGCTTGCGTTATTTCAATGTTTTTGGGAGGAAACAAGATCCTAATGGCGCTTATGCTGCTGTGATTCCTAAGTTTGTTATGCAGTTGATGCAACACGAAAGTCCTAAAATAAATGGGGATGGCAACTATTCTAGAGATTTCACGTATATTGATAATGTGATACAAATGAATGAGTTGGCCATGCTCACACAAAATCCAGAAGCCGTTAATACGGTATACAATACTGCTTTCGGGGATAGGAATACGTTGAATAATTTGGTCACTTATTTAAAACAGTATTTATCCGTTTACGATCCAGAAATTAAAAATGTAGCCGTGGAATATGGTCCTAACCGCGCAGGAGATATTCCGCACTCTTTGGCTAGCATTGAAAAAGCACAACGATTATTGCACTACAATCCGCAATTTTCATTGCAAAAAGGCTTGCAAGAGGCAGTGGGGTGGTATTGGGAGCATCTAAAATAAGATGGAGTAGAGAAAATAGAATCTTCTCAAACTTCAAAAAAAATAAAAAAGAAAATTAAAATAAGCGCTTAATAGATAAAGAATGGAAATTACAAAAATTTGTTGCATTGGAGCAGGGTATGTAGGTGGTCCTACCATGGCTGTAATTGCACAAAAATGTCCCCATATACAAGTAACCGTTGTGGATTTGAATGAAGAGCGAATTGCCGCTTGGAACGACCCAAATACGGATAATATACCTATTTACGAACCTGGTTTGAGCGAAATAGTTGCTACCGCTCGAGGTAGAAATTTATTTTTTTCTACGGCAGTGGAACAAGCCATTGATGAAGCACAAATCATATTTATTTCTGTAAACACCCCTACCAAAACCTATGGTAAAGGGAAGGGAATGGCGGCTGATTTGAAATACATAGAATTGTGTGCACGACAAATTGCACGCGTAGCTAAAGATAATAAAATTGTTGTCGAAAAATCAACACTTCCGGTTCGAACGGCAGAGGCCATCAAAAGTATTTTAGATCATACCGGAAACGGGGTTCAGTTTCAAATTCTTTCCAACCCTGAGTTTTTAGCGGAAGGTACGGCCGTAACTGATTTATTGCAGCCAGATCGTATCTTAATTGGTGGTGACGCTACTCCAGAAGGGAAAAAGGCAATGGAGGCACTGGTTCAAGTTTACTCTAATTGGGTCCCTTTAGAAAAAATATTAACTACAAATGTATGGTCTTCTGAGTTATCTAAGCTTACTGCCAATGCATTTTTGGCACAGCGTATTTCATCTGTAAATGCCATGTCTGAACTTTGTGAGAAAACAGGTGCTGATATTAATGAAGTGGCTAAAGCAATAGGAATGGACAGTAGGATTGGACCTAAATTCTTAAAAGCTTCAGTTGGTTTTGGCGGTTCTTGTTTTCAAAAAGACATTTTGAATTTAGTATACATTGCTAAATCATACGGATTGCATGAAGTAGCTGATTATTGGGAACAAGTAATTATCATGAACGATCATCAAAAAAGACGTTTTTCTAATGGGATTGTACAAACACTGTACAATACGGTTTCAGATAAAAAAATTACTTTTTTGGGTTGGGCTTTCAAGAAAGATACCAATGATACTAGAGAATCGGCAGCAATATTTGTGGCCGATGATTTGATCAATGAGCATGCAAAAATTGCGGTATATGATCCAAAAGTATCCTCTAAAAAGATACTAGAGGATCTTAATTATTTAGAAACACGCAGTCCAGAGCAAAATAGCGAGTGTGTGACTACTTTTTCAAATCCTTATGAGGCTTGTGCAAATGCCCATGCGGTAGCCATTCTTACCGAGTGGGATGAATTTGCGAATTATGATTGGCAAAAAATATTTGAAGGGATGCAAAAACCAGCATTTATTTTTGATGGACGCAATGTGCTGGATGCAGCACAACTTCGTGCCATTGGATTTGTGTACCAAGGAATCGGCTCCTAAACGGTTGTTTGTTCTTTTGTAGACACCAAGTATCATAAAGCATCGTTGAACGGTATCAGAAATAGACCTTATTTTAGCTACATTTGTGTACCAAGAAACAAAATTGAAATGCTTTTTAAGGCTTTTTTTCGAAAGTAATAATAAAAGGGAACGGCTAGTTGAGTTTTTTCTTTAAGGAAAAGCAATGAATGATGCGAAAGTGCAACCCTAAAAAACATAAAGCCGAGTATGGCAACGCTAAAAAGCGTACTTTTAAATAATAAATAGTTAGGAATAAGTTGAGCGAACACATAAAAATAGCGGTAATTGGTTTGGGGTATGTCGGTCTTCCTTTGGCAAGATTGTTTGCTACCCAGTACTCTGTTGTAGGTTTTGATATCAATCAGTCGCGTATAGCAAGTCTGTCTGCGGGCACTGATAGTACTTTAGAAGTAGATGATAACACCTTGCAACAGGTTTTGCGAACCGCACCAAGTGATGAAAACGGACTGTATTGCACAGCGGATATAGCAGCTATAGCCGATTGTAATTATTTTATCATTACCGTGCCGACTCCAGTTGATAAAAACAACCGACCTGATTTAACGCCTTTGTTTAAATCCAGTGAAACGGTAGGTTCAGTTTTAAAAAAAGGAGATATTGTCATTTATGAATCAACGGTTTATCCTGGTGTGACCGAGGAGGAATGTGTTCCTGTATTGGAAAAAAAGTCTGGATTGAAGTTCAATGTGGACTTTTTTGCAGGGTATTCTCCAGAACGAATTAATCCAGGCGACAAAGAGCATACGGTTGAAAAAATTCTAAAAGTGACATCAGGTTCGACTCCTGTCATTGGTCAGAAAGTAAATGAATTGTATCAATCGGTGATAACTGCAGGCACACACTTGGCACCATCCATTAAAGTGGCCGAGGCAGCAAAAGTAATAGAGAATTCCCAGCGGGACATCAACATTGCATTTGTAAACGAGTTGGCCAAAATTTTCAACTTGATGCAAATAGATACTCAAGCAGTACTAGAAGCAGCTGGTACCAAATGGAATTTCTTACCTTTCAAACCCGGATTGGTAGGTGGGCATTGCATAGGGGTTGATCCGTATTATTTGGCACAACGCGCACAAGAGTTTGGTTATCATCCCGAAATTATTTTGGCAGGACGCCGCTTGAATGACAGTATGGGAGAATATGTGGCCTCGCAAGTGGTGAAGTTAATGATTAAAAAAGGAGTTATTGTCAATGGTGCTAGATTATTGATGTTAGGCATTACTTTCAAAGAGAATTGTCCTGATGTACGCAATACTAAGATTGTGGATGTTATAAAGGCTTTAGCCGATTATGGCATTCAAATTACAATTTATGATCCATGGGCAAACCCTGTTGAGGTGTCAAGAGAATACAATTTAACCACTACAACTACTTTACCAACAGAACGTTTTGATGCTCTGGTATTGGGGGTAGCACATACTGTTTTTATAGATCTGGATTTTTCTTCTTTGCAATGTGAAAAAAGTTTGCTGTACGATGTGAAAGGCATTTTAGGAGAGCGAGCGGATGGACGTTTGTAAGGGGGTAAAATCGCTGTAAATGTGAGGTGTTTGAAAGAATAAAGTTTAGTATTATTCGAAAAAAATAAAGATTACCAATTAAATATACTTTAATTATGAAAAATGCAAATTCAGTTACACATGTAATCCTTACAGGAGGAGTGGGAAGCAGGCTATGGCCTTTATCACGTAAAAGCCAACCCAAACAATATTTGGATTTGTTTGATGGTAAGTCTTTGTTTGAAATGACCGTAGATCGAAACCGGTCTTTGGCAGACACCGTGATGGTGGTTGGAAACACAGATAATTGTCATTTAAGTAAAAAAGTTTTAGATAAGTCAGGTACTTCATATATTGATATTATTGAAGCGACGCCAAGAAATACTTCTGCCGCAATTGCTTTTGCAGCATTTGCCTCAGAACCTGACACAATTTTAATCGTTACCCCATCCGATCATATTATAGACGGGACGGAAGCCTATGAAAGTGCGATTAACCAAGCAGTGGAAAAGGCATTACAAGGGTATATTGTTACTTTTGGTATAGTTCCTACTAAACCCGAAACCGGCTACGGCTATATAGAGCGCTCTGGAGATGATGTAATTTCGTTTAGAGAAAAACCCAATAAAGTGTCTGCTAAAGATTTTATAAAGAATGGTAACTTTTTATGGAACAGTGGAATGTTTTGTTTTAAAGCTGCTGTATTTTTAGAAGAGTTGAAAGTATATAATGCAGAAGTATATGAAAAATCCAAGCAGGTTTGGGAAGCCAACAAAGCAGGGCAATTGGATTTAGAATTGTCAATGGCTATTCCGTCCATTAGTGTGGATTATGCGGTGATGGAACGCAGTAAGAAAATTAAAGTGGTTTCGTCTGAGTTTAAATGGTCTGATTTAGGGTCTTTTGAATCTGTTTATGATTATTTGGTTTCAAAAGGACAGGTGGTTGATAGCAACGGGAATATGGTTATTGGAACAGATGTATATACTGCTTTTGTGGGGTTAAAGAATGCAATTTTTGTACATACGGAGAATGCCAATTTGATTTTGCAAAAAGAAAGCTCACAAGAAGTAAAAAATATTTATACGGAATTAGAAAAAAGTAATTCTGATTTATTAGAGTAATATTTTTCTCTTTATCAAAATGTACCGAAAAGACTTTTTTTAATAAGTTGTTTTCGGTACATTTTTTTTATGCATGTTTATGGAATAATCAAGCGATTAAATTTTTCGTTTTGATTGTCGGGTTGTTTTGTTATGGAGAGCTTTTGTTATGATGAGGAACGAAGCATCTCTACATATTCTTCATTGTAGCAGACGATTTCATTTTTCGAGTTTATTCTTTTCTTTTGCCTTGATGCAAAAGAAACAAAAGATCAAGCCTAAAAATTAAAAACTTAAAAACTACCTCAAAACTTCGTTCCGCAGCCCGAGCCGTTCGGCTTTCAGCCTCAACTTGCGGACTGCTGCCACTCCGTTTTTTCGTTGTTTTTTACATTTTATTTTAAGGGCGCTTTTCCTGAATTCGTTTATGTAGCAGTTCTATTTGTAAATTGTGAACTATAAACTGTAAACTGTGAACTGTGATCTGAAACCTGAAACCTGAAACCTGAAACTGAACATGCTGCGCTAAGGACTATTTACTGAAAACTGATGACTTTCAACTGTCAACTCTCCCCATTCTGTCATGCTGAGGGACGAAGCATCTCTACATATTCTTCATTGTAGCAGACGATTTCATTTTTCGAGTTTATTCTTTTCTTTTGCCTTGATGCAAAAGAAACAAAAGATCAAGCCTAAAACTTAAAAACTTAAAAACTACGTTCCGCAGCCCGAGCCGTTCGGCTTTCAGCCTCAACTCGCGGACTGCTGCCACTCCGTTTTTTCGTTGTTTTTTACGTTTTTAATTTAAGGGCGTTTTTCCTGAATTCGTTTATGTAACAATTCTATTTGTAAATTGTGAACTGTAAATTGTGAACTGTGAGCTGTGAACTGTGAACTGAAACCTGAAACCTGAAACTTGAAACTTGAAACTTGAAAATTAAAAACTTAAAAACTACCTCAAAACTACGTTCCGCAACCCGAGCCGTTCGGCTTTCAGCCTCAACTCGCGGACTGCTGCCACTCCGTTATTAGTTGTTTTTTACGTTTTTAATTTAAGGGCGCTTTTCCTGAATTCGTTTATGTAGCAGTTCTATTTGTAAATTGTGAACTATATACTGTAAACTGTAAACTGTAAACTGTAAACTGTGAACTGTGATCTGAAACTTGAAACTTGAAACTTGAAACTGAACATGCTGCGCTAAGGACTATTTACTGAAAACTGATGACTTTCAACTGTCAACTCTCCCCATTCTGTCATGCTGAGGGACGAAGCATCTCTACATATTCTTCATTGTAGCAGACGATTTCATTTTTCGAGTTTATTCTTTTCTTTTGCCTTGATGCAAAAGAAACAAAAGATCAAGCCTAAAAATTAAAAACTTAAAAACTACCTCAAAACTACGTTCCGCAGCCCGAGCCGTTCGGCTTTCAGCCTCAACTCGCGGACTGCTGCCACTCCGTTTTTTCGTTGTTTTTTACGTTTTTAATTTAAGGGCGTTTTTCCTGAATTCGTTTATGTAACAATTCTATTTGTAAATTGTGAACTGTAAATTGTGAACTGTGAGCTGTGAACTGTGAACTGAAACCTGAAACTTGAAACTTGAAAATTAAAAACTTAAAAACTACCTCAAAACTACGTTCCGCAACCCGAGCCGTTCGGCTTTCAGCCTCAACTCGCGGACTGCTGCCACTCCGTTATTTGTTGTTTTTTACGTTTTTAATTTAAGGGCGCTTTTCCTGAATTCGTTTATGTAGCAATTCTATTTGTAAATTGTGAACTGTAAACTGTAAACTGTAAACTGAAACTTGAAACTTGAAACTTGAAACCTGAAACCTGAAACTGAACAATGGACTAAGTACTAAGTACTAACTACTGCATACTGAAAACTTTTTACTTAAACCCCAGGTATTTATAGAAGTGTTCAAAATCTCAGTATATTCATCTTAAAAAACAACTACAACTGCTATATTATCGCAATTGGAGTATTATATTTGTTCATTCTTGAATTGTACAATGGATATGGATGTAATGATGAATTGGTATGTACTGTATACCAAACCAAAATCGGAAAAAAAAGTAGCAGAACGTTTGACGGAAATGGGAATTAATGCCTATTGTCCAATAATTACTAAAATTACGCAATGGTCTGATCGAAAAAAAAAGGTACAGCTACCCTTGTTCAATTCCTATATTTTTGTTCGACTTACAGAAAAAGAGCGAAATAGTGTTTTTGATGTTCCAGGTGTTGTGCGTTACTTGTTCTGGTTAGGGAAACCTGCAATTGTTAAAGACAAAGAGATTGAAACGATTCAGAACTGGCTTTCTGCCCCAGATACATTTGATGTTGTCATTGATACGTGGAGAAAAGGAGATAAAGTTGTTTTAGAGTCTGGGCCATTTATAGATCAAGAGGCTACAGTTCAAGAAGTCAAACAAAACCATTATTTGCTGGTGTTGGAATCTTTGGGTTGTGTGCTAAAAGTAGAGAAGAAATAAGTTTTTTTTCAAGTGTCTTGCTTTAATTAGGAAATTTATATTTTCAAGTTTGTTCTTTTCTTTAGCCTTGATGCAAAAGAAACAAAAATTATTCACGGGTTAATATTGTTTTTTTGGTATTCATGAATCTTCGATTTCAAGCCTGAAAATTAAAAACTTAAAAACTACCTCAAAACTACGTTCCGCAGCCCGAGCCGTTCGTCCTTCGTCCTCAACTCGCGGACTGCTGCCACTGCGTTTTTTCGTTGTTTTTTACATTTTTAATTTAAGGGCGTTTTTTCGAATTCGTTTATGTAGCAATTCTATTTGTAAATTGTGAACTGTAAATTGTGAACTGTGAACTGTGAGCTGTGAACTGTGAACTGTGAACTGAAACCTGAAACTTGAAACCTGAAACTGAACACGCTGCACTAAGGACTAACTACTAATTACTGATCACTGATGACTTTCAACTGTCAACTCTCCCCATTCTGTCATGCTGAGGGACGAAGCATTTCTACTTATTCTTCATTGTAGCAGACGATTTCATTTTTCGAGTTTATTCTTTTCTTTTGCCTTGATGCAAAAGAAACAAAAGATCAAGCCTGAAAATTAAAAACTACCTCAAAACTACGTTCCGCAGCCCGAGCCGTTCGTCCTTCGTCCTCAACTCGCGGACTGCTGCCACTGCGTTTTTTCGTTGTTTTTTTCGTTTTTAATTTAAGGGCGTTTTTTCGAATTCGTTTATGTAGCAGTTCTATTTATAAGTTGTGAACTGTAAGTTGTGAACTGTAAATTGTGAACTGTAAACTGAAACTTTAAACCTGAAACTTTAAACTTTAAACTTGAAACTGAACATGCTGCATTAAGGACTATTTACTGAAAACTGAATACTGATGACTTTCAACTGTCAACTCTCCCCATTCTCTCATGCTGAGGGACGAAGCATTTCTACATATTCTTCATTGTAGCAGACGATTTCATTTTTCGAGTTTATTCTTTTCTTTTGCCTTGATGCAAAAGAAACAAAAGATCAAGCCTAAAAATTAAAAACTTAAAAACTACCTCAAAACTACGTTCCGCAGCCCGAGCCGTTCGGCTTTCAGCCTCAACTCGCGGACTGCTGCCACTGCGTTTTTTCGTTGTTTTTTACGTTTTTAATTTAAGGGCGCTTTTTCGAATTCGTTTATGTAGCAGTTCTATTTATAAGTTGTGAACTGTAAGTTGTGAACTGTAAATTGTGAACTGTGAACTGTGAACTGTGAACTAAAACTTGAAACCTGAAACCTGAAACCTGAAACCTGAAACCTGAAACTTTAAACTTTAAACTTTAAACTTTAAACCTGAAACTTGAAACTGAACACGCTGCACTAAGGACTAATCAACTAAACACGCTCTAAAAGATGATTGAAAAATGACATATGGGACATTTAGAAATCATGGTGTAAAAATGTTTAAAATCTAGTGTTTTTTATGAGATAAAGAAGTAAAACAAGTATGTGAATTGAATCTATTTCAGGTTCTGGGGGCTCTCGCTTAAGTTCCTGTGGTAGGTTTTCAGTGTGTTTGAATACGTTTGATGCAAGTAACTTAAAAATGCTCTAGATTTTTTATGCTGTAAGTGGTAATGTCATTATGCTGCCTCAAATACGTTTCTTGATCGTCTTTGCGGGAAAACCTATATTTGACAGGGCTTAACGAGTTTTTTATAAAATTAAAATACTGTTGTTGAGGTTTTTGTATTTATTTACACTTTTCTTTTTGTTGTTAAAAACAAGCCTCAATTGTGAATAAGTTTGGCTTTTACTTACAGTAAAAGTATGTTATGTTTGTAAAGTCAGTTAGATACTTTAGTACGTATACTAAGACAAACTTATTTATTAATTTAATACCAAAAATTATGGCTATTAAATACAAAATTCTTCCAAGGAAGAACCCGAGAGACTTAGTGGCTCCGGAAAAGTTTTATGCTGCTGCAGTTGCAGATGGCGATGTTGATTTCGAAAGACTAGCAGAGTTGATTTCGTATCAGAGTACCTTAACTGCTTCTGATTGTTATGCCGTGCTCGCTTCTTTAGAACACAACATCATTGGCGAACTAGGTCAAGGTCGCATTGTGAAGTTAGGCCGCTTAGGCAACTTTCAAGTGGGCATTAGCTCTGAAGGTAAAGATGTTGCTGATGAGGTATCAACAGCAGCCATCAAAAAAACGCGTGTGCTCTTCCGTCCTGGTAAGAAAATGCGCAGTATGCTAAAGGATTTATCTTTTAGAAAAGTGGGCTAGAACCCTGTTCAGTAGTAAAAGACTGAGTTTAAGACCTCGAATATTCCAGTATTCGAGGTTTTTTTATGCTCAATAATGTCAAAATAACGTTCAAATCGTCTTGATGGAACAAAAGAATCGTCTTGACGAAGTAAAAAGTTCATCAAGACGATGTGAAAATACCGTCAAGTTGATTTATTAAAAAGTGTTTGATATCCTTTTTAAGTCTTTTTGTATCAAAAAAATATTTAGTAGTGTCTGTATTTCTGTTGTATCCCATAAAACTGGAAGATTTTATGTAAGATTATTTGTTTAAATTAGGTCAAATGGATGGGTTTTAGCCATAAAAAAAGCTCAAAAATACGGACTAGAACCCTGTTTTTTTGAGCAATGGAGTGAATTTAAGACCTCGAATAATTCCAGTTATTCGTTAAATCAGAGTTCAAATGTAGCGAAAAGTTTCAATATGTGGCGGTGTTATTTATAAATTTAATGTTAAAAGAGGTACGGTTTTTTCGACCTGATTTGTGAAGTAGTTCTTTTTCTTAATTTAAAACTGTGAACTGTAAACTGTGAATTGTAAACTTGAAACCTGAAACCTGAAACCAAAAACTTAAAACTGAGCCCGCTGCGCTAAAGACTAATTACTGAGGACTAACTACTAAGTACCAATTACTATACAATTTGCAAGAAAAGACTATGTAATTTGTAAGTTAAATTTAGGGAGTCAAGCATATTTTTCTTAGATAATCTTCACTTTGTTGGATAATTTACTATAAATTTGCCACAACTAGAAAAAAAGCAATCTCAAATGGGACTTGCAATGGCGAAGCCATGTTTACTAGTTGCATTTTGGAGTGTTAATTAGTTTTTTATTTGGAAGTAGGCAGCACGTTATTAACAAATGCCAATAGATTTTATAAAAATAGAATAGACCAATCCTTATAAATGAAATTTGTAAGAGGCATATAAAAAATATATAAATTATAGTGTTATGAAAATACTAATTACAGGAGGTGCAGGATTTATAGGGTCGCATGTGGTACGTCGTTTTGTGACTAAATATCCAGAATATACAATCGTAAATCTAGATGCTTTGACGTATGCTGGGAATCTAGAAAACATCAAAGATATTGAGAATCATACCAATTATACTTTTGTAAAAGGGGATATTGTAGATGCTACTTTTGTGGATAATTTGTTTCAACAGTATCAATTTGATGCGGTAGTCCATTTGGCAGCGGAGTCTCATGTGGACCGCTCCATTAAAGACCCTTTAGCGTTTGTGAAAACCAATGTAATTGGAACTATGAATCTCTTAAATGCGTGCAAGGAATTGTGGAAAAACAATAGCGAAGGCAAGCGTTTTTATCACATCAGCACGGATGAGGTATACGGTTCCTTAGGAGCAACAGGCTTGTTTACAGAGAGTACAGCCTATGATCCTAATTCACCCTATTCGGCCTCAAAAGCCAGTTCCGATCATTTTGTGCGTGCCTATGGTGAAACTTACGGATTACCGTATGTATTAACCAATTGTTCGAACAACTACGGGCCGTTTCATTTTCCTGAAAAATTAATTCCGTTGTTTATTAACAATATCATCAACAACAAAGCCTTGCCCGTATATGGAGACGGTAATTACACCCGTGATTGGCTTTTTGTAGAAGATCATGCGGTAGCAATCGATTTGGTTTTTCACGAAGGTAAAAATCACGAAACCTACAACATAGGAGGTTTTAACGAATGGAAGAACATTGATTTAGTGAAACTGCTGTGTCAGCAAATGGATCATAAATTAGGGCGACCAGATGGTACTTCTGAAAAGCTGATTACATACGTGAAAGATCGTCCAGGTCATGATTTGCGTTACGCTATCGATGCCTCTAAAATAAATACAGAGTTGGGGTGGAAGCCTTCTGTAACTTTTGAACAAGGATTAGAACGAACTATAGATTGGTATTTGTCCAATGAAGAATGGCTGAAAAACGTGACTTCTGGCAATTATGCTACCTATTATCAAAAACAATACGAATCGTAGTGTATCGTTAAGCTTTAAAAAGAAGCAAAACCATCACAAGCAAATTCATTTAGAACAAGATAAAAAATATAATTTTGCGAGAGCAAGAACAAGTATATAGTAATTAAATAATGACAGTCGAAACCACATTTATCAAAGATCTTTTAGTACTAACTCCCACTATTTTTGAGGACGAAAGAGGTTATTTTTTTGAGTCCTATAGTGAGGCGTCGTTTGCGAAGAATGGATTATCTTACGCATTCATACAAGACAATCAATCGTTTTCTAAAAGAGGCGTGATCCGCGGACTGCATTTTCAAAAAGCACCTTATGCACAAACCAAGTTGGTACGAGTATTAAAAGGCGAAATTTTAGATGTGGCCGTAGACCTTAGGAAAGATTCGGTAACCTATGGACAGCATTTTAGTATTCAATTGTCAGCCGAAAATAAAAAACAACTCCTAGTTCCTAAGGGATTTGCACATGGCTTTTCGGTCTTAAGTGCGAATGCTATTGTCTCTTATAAAGTAGATGAAGTCTACCATAAAGAAAGCGAAAGCGGAATCCAATATAATGATCCCACTTTAGCCATCAATTGGCAAGTAAATGCAGCTGAGGCAATAGTATCGGATAAAGACCGTGTTCTGTGTCCTTTTAATGATTTGAAATAAAGGATGAAAAAGATACTCATCACAGGAGGCTCTGGGCAACTGGGTAGTGAATTGAAGGTATTGTCAATGGGGTTTTCCCAAAATGAATTTATTTTCCCTGACCGTTCGCAATTAAACTTAGAGCAGCCAGAAAGTATAGTATCATTTCTTCAGGATTTACAACCCGATTGTATCATCAATTGCGCTGCCTATACTGCAGTAGACAAAGCGGAGCAAGAGCCCGAAAAGGCCGACTCCATCAACCATCTAGCAGTGGGCGTATTGGCAGAATGGAGTTTTCAGCACAACACACAATTTTTACATGTTTCCACCGATTATGTATTTGAGGGTATAGCAACATTTCCTTTGAAAGAAGAAGATGCGACCAATCCGCAAAACGAATACGGGAAATCAAAGTTAAAAGGGGAACTTGCGGCAATAAATGCCAATCCAGAAACGATTATTATTAGGACTTCTTGGGTATACTCTCAATTTGGAGCTAATTTTGTCAAAACCATGTTGCGCTTGATGCAAGAGCGAGATCATTTGAATGTGGTTCAAGACCAAATAGGAAGTCCTACCTATGCCAAAGATCTTGCTGAAGTGATACTGAAAATTATCAATTCAGATGAATGGAAGCCGGGAATCTTTCATTATGCTAATGAAGGAATCATCAGTTGGTTTGAGTTTGCTAAAGCCATCAAAGAAATAGCAGGAAGAAAATGTGAACTTTTTGGAATTCCATCAGCATCCTATCCCACACCAGCTACAAGACCAGCCTACTCTTTATTAAATACCTCAAAAATAAAAAACACCTTTGGTATCACCATACCTCATTATAGAGATAGTCTTGAAAAATGTATAAAGCAATTAATCAAGTAAATGTTATCTAATACTAAAACATTATGAAAGGAATCATATTAGCAGGCGGGTCCGGGACCCGGTTGTATCCCTTAACCAAGTCGATATCCAAGCAGTTAATGCCCATCTATGACAAACCAATGGTGTATTATCCATTATCGGTTTTGATGTTGGCGGGGATTACTGAAGTGTTGTTAATTTCCACCCCTCATGATTTGCCTCATTTTCAAAACCTGTTGGGAGATGGAAGTGATTTTGGGATTACCATTCAGTACGCTGAACAGCCCAGTCCAGACGGATTGGCACAAGCTTTTATTATTGGAGCTGATTTTATTGGTACCGATCCAGTTTGTTTGATTTTAGGAGACAATATATTTTATGGTCATGGATTGACTGCTTTGCTCAAAACAGCCGTAAATAATGTCACCGTTGACAATAAGGCCACTGTTTTTGGATATTATGTACAAGATCCTGAGCGATATGGTGTGGCTGAATTTGATACCACTGGTACTGTGGTGAGTATTGAAGAAAAGCCAAAAGTACCCAAAAGTAATTATGCCGTGGTAGGATTGTATTTTTATCCCAATTCTGTGGTAGAAATAGCCAAAAAAATTAAGCCTAGTGACCGAGGGGAGTTAGAAATTACCACTGTCAATCAAGTGTATTTGGCTTCACAAGATTTAAAGGTAGAGTTAATGGGGCGTGGGTATGCGTGGTTAGACACTGGAACTCATGAATCCTTACTTGAAGCGAGTAATTTTATACAAACCATAGAAAAAAGACAAGGGCTTAAAGTAGCATGCTTAGAAGAAATAGCTTTTGAAAAAGGTTACATTTCTGCAGAAAAATTAATTGAGCAGGCAACGTTATTGCGTAAAAATGAGTATGGTCAGTATTTGTTGCGTTTGGCGAAAAGAATGCTATAAAATAAACTTATGCTACAAATAGAAAATAAAACAATTTTAGTGACAGGTGGTGCCGGTTTTATCGGTTCGAACTTATGTGAACATTTGTTAGAATTTAATAATAAAGTGGTGTGTCTTGATAATTTTGCTACAGGCAGAACCCAGAACATACAGCATTTATTGACAAATCCTAATTTTACATTAATAATTGGAGATATCCGCAATCTTGCTGATTGTCACAAAGCCGCTCAAGGAGTTGATTATATTCTGCACGAAGCAGCTTTGGGTTCTGTTCCACGATCGATAAATGATCCTATTACCAGTAATGATGTTAATGTCTCTGGATTTTTAAACATGCTTGTTGCGGCAAGGGATGCCAAAGTGAAACGCTTTATCTATGCCGCCAGTTCTTCAACTTACGGAGATTCTGAAGCATTACCAAAAGTTGAAGATACGATTGGTAAACCATTATCGCCCTATGCAATCACTAAATACGTTAATGAATTGTATGCTGATATATTTCAGCGTACTTATAGCCTAGATACAATCGGATTGCGTTATTTCAATGTATTTGGAAGAAAACAAGATCCTGATGGTGCATATGCTGCGGTAATCCCAAAGTTTGTGATGCAGCTAATGAAACACGAAAGTCCGATAATCAATGGCGACGGTAATTTTTCAAGAGATTTTACCTATATCGACAATGTGATTCAGATGAATGTACTTGCTATGGTTACGGAAAATCCAGTAGCTCTTAACACGGTATACAATACTGCCTTTGGTGATCGAACCACATTAAATGATCTGATGGCTTCGTTAAAAAAATACTTATCCGTTTTTGATCCTGCTATTGCAAATGTTGAGACTATATATGGACCAAATAGAGCCGGAGATATACCGCATTCTTTGGCCAGTATCGATAAAGCGAAACAGTTATTAGGCTATGATCCTGAATTTTCGATGCAAGAGGGTTTAGAGCAGGCTGTTAATTGGTATTGGGAAAATTTAAAATAAAGGGCAAAGTATAAAAGCAATTTTGTTTACTAAAATAAGCGAATCAACTAATTAACAAAAACAAGAATGAGTATAAAAATTGCAATTATAGGCTTAGGCTATGTGGGGCTTCCATTGGCGAGGTTGTTTGCAACTAAGTATCCAGTGGTTGGATTTGACATCAATCAAAACAGAATTGATGGATTGCGTTCTGGAACGGATAGCACTTTGGAGGTTTCGGATGAAGTTTTGCAACAAGTATTGGTCGATGACTTTAATAATAATCAAAATGGATTATTATGTTCGGCTACGCTAAATGATATTGCGGACTGTAATTATTATATCGTTACTGTTCCTACTCCTGTAGATAAAAATAATCGCCCAGATTTGACACCCTTGTACAAATCAAGTGAAACGGTAGGTAAAGTTCTAAAAAAAGGAGACATTGTTATTTATGAATCTACGGTTTATCCGGGAGTAACTGAAGAGGAATGTGTGCCAGTCTTAGAAAAAATATCAGGTTTAAAATTCAATGTAGACTTTTTTGCAGGATATTCGCCAGAAAGAATCAATCCGGGAGACAAAGAACATACTGTAGAAAAAATACTGAAAGTAACAGCAGGATCAACTCCTAAAATAGGACAGAAAGTAAACGATTTATACAAAAGTGTCATAACTGCAGGAACGCATTTAGCTCCTTGCATTAAGGTTGCTGAAGCTGCCAAAGTAATTGAAAACTCACAACGTGATATCAATATTGCCTTTGTTAATGAACTTGCAAAAATATTTAACTTAATGGATATTGATACGCATGCTGTTTTGGAAGCAGCGGGCACCAAATGGAATTTTCTACCATTCAAGCCTGGATTGGTTGGTGGACATTGTATAGGAGTAGATCCTTATTATTTAGCACAAAAAGCACAAGAAATGGGGTATCATCCAGAGATAATTTTGGCTGGACGCCGTTTGAATGACTCTATGGGAGAGTATGTAGCCTCACAAGTGGTTAAGTTAATGATTAAAAAAGGAATTACCATTAATGGTGCGGATCTGTTGATGTTAGGAATTACTTTCAAAGAAAACTGTCCTGATGTACGTAATACTAAAATTGTAGATGTAATTGGGGCTTTAGCTGATTATGGAATTAAAGTTACTATTTTCGATCCTTGGGCAAACCCAAATGAAGTAAAACATGAATATGGGCTAAATACCACTATAACTTTGCCTATTAAAAAATTTCAGGCTGTAGTTTTAGGTGTAGCACATAAAGAATTTTTAAATGTAGATTTTTCATCATTGCTAAATGATAATAGTGTTTTGTATGATGTTAAAGGTATTATTGGTAATGTAGTTGATGGGAAATTATAATTTATAATTCATATTATTTATGGAACCAAAGATTATTGAATTACCTAAAATACATGATTTGAGAGGTAATTTGTCTTTTTTTGAAAGCCCAAGCCAATTGCCTTTTAAAATTAAAAGAACCTATTGGATTTATGATGTTCCTGGTGGAGAAATAAGAGGTAGTCATGCGTTTAAAGAACAACAAGAGTTTATCATTGCTCTATCTGGAAGCTTTGATATTGTTCTCCATGATGGCTTTAAGGAAATTAAATATTCATTAAACCGTTCTTATTATGGACTTTTTATACCAAAAAGGTATTGGAGAAGATTAGAGAATTTCTCAACGAACGCTTTGGCGCTTATTGTATCTGATAAAAATTTTGACGAAAATGATTACGTAAGAAATTTTGAAGAGTTTAAAATATTAAGGAATGTATAGTGTGATTGATTGTGAGATAGTTGAGTTGCCTAAAATTCACAATGAATCGGGTAATATTACAGCATTAGAAAATAATAATAATATCCCTTTCGATGTTAAAAGAATTTATTATTTATATGATGTACCTATGGGGTCTGAAAGAGGAGGACATGGACATTATGAACTGCAACAATATATTGTAGCCGCAAGTGGATCTTTTACTTTTGTTCTCGACGATGGAATTAACAAAAAAGAATTTTTCTTGAATGACCCTTCAAAAGCATTGCATATAAAATCAGGTATTTGGAGAGAAATAAAAAATTTTTCTAGTGGTTCTATTTGTTTAGTTTTAGCATCGCATGAATATGTAGAATCTGATTATATTAGAGATTATAATGAATTTTTAGATTATAAAAAATGATTCAACTTGAGAAATATGATGAGAAATATTTAAAAAAATCATGGAGGTGGCTGAATGATCCTCAGATAAAATCTTTAACTGATACTGCTGATTTTACACAGGAACAACAAAAAAAATGGTTTGAAGGTATTGATGAAAACCCAAGTTACAAAATTTGGGGTGTAAGTTTCAATGGAATCCCTATTGGGGTTTTTGGGTTTAAAAATATAAATTATTTAGAGCGAAGGGCTGAGTATTGGGGATATATTGGAGAAAAACAATATTGGGGTAAAGGTTTAGGTAAATTTATTTTAAGCGAATTACTTCAAATAGCTTATCATGAGTTAAAGCTAGAAAGTATTTATCTAAAAGTATTGGAGGAAAACAATGAGGCAATTAAGCTATATGTGAATTTTGATTTTCAAGCAGTTAGTAATGAAAATGGTAGTATAATAATGCGAAAAATATTTTAACCTTATGATTAAATATGCAAAAGAATCATAAATTTAGCCCAGTTTTTGGAGAGAAATTAGAAATTTTTCCATTAGACATATAATTTTGTATTCAGTTAAATTACATCAGAAAATATAATTAATAGTTAAACTACAAAAAATCATGAAATTTAATAATGTAAATGTAAGAATTAGTGCTAAAGCTAAAATAGGTAAAAATGTTCGAATTGGTGATAATACGGTAATCTATGATAATGTAGAAATTGAAGATAATGTTACAATTTGTAATGATTGTATCATAGGCGAACCATTAAATGATTATTATGTTGATGCTTTGTATGATAATCCAGTTACGAAGATAATGAAAAACTCTTTTATTAGAAGCCATTGTTTATTTTATGCTGGATCCGTTTTTGGAGAAAACTTTTCATCAGGACATAGAGTTACTATTAGAGAAAATTCAAAATTTGGTAATAATTGTAGAGTAGGGACATTATCTGATATACAAGGATTTGTTCAATTTGGGAATTATTGTTGGTTGCATTCAAATGTTCACATTGGTCAAGGTTCTACGATTGGGAATTTTGTGTTTATTTATCCCTATGTAGTTCTTACAAATGACCCTACTCCACCCTCAGACATTTGCAATGGACCAACAGTTGGGGATTATTCACAAATTGCTGTTTTTAGCGTTTTATTACCTGGGGTGAAGATAGGTGAGCATTGTCTTGTAGGAGCAGGAAGTATAGTAGGTAAAGATGTTGGGGATTATCAATTAGTATTAGGTAGTCCTGCTAAATTTATTAAAGATGTAAGAGAAATTAAATCAAGGAAGACCGATGAGCCTCATTATCCATGGCCTCAAAGATTTGAAAGAGGTATGCCTTGGGCTAATATTGGTTATGAAAAGTGGCTTGAAGATTCTAATAAAAAGTAAATAGATGGTTAAGTTTTTAGATTTACAAAAAGTAAATGCACAGTATTCAGTTGATTTGAAACAAGTAGCGGCTGAAGTTATTGATAGTGGGTGGTATTTGCAGGGTGAACAAGTGAAACAGTTTGAAGCTGGTTTAGAAGTTTTTCAAGAAGGAGGACATGCTGTTGCAGTAGCTAATGGATTAGACGCTTTGCGTCTTATCTTAAGAGCCTATATGGAGTTAGGGTTTATGCAGGAAGGAGACGAAGTAATTGTACCTGCAAATACTTACATCGCTACTGTATTGGGGATCACAGATAATAAATTAATTCCAGTTTTAGTTGAGCCTGATTTGAACACGTTCAATTTAGATTTGAATTTAATTGAAAGTAAAATTACTTCAAAGACCAAAGCTATTATGGTGGTTCACCTCTATGGGCGTGTATGTTGGAGTAACGAATTAGTTTCGTTGGCTAAGAAACACAATTTAAAAATTATTGAAGATAATGCACAAGCCATAGGAGCGCTATGGAATGGTACCCGTTCTGGAAATTTAGGGGATGCTGCCGGTTTTAGTTTTTACCCGGGTAAGAATCTGGGAGCATTAGGAGATTCTGGAGCTGTAACCACAAAAGATGCAGAATTAGCTAAAGCCGTTCGCATTTTGGCAAATTATGGTTCTTCTAAGAAATATGTGAATCAATACCAAGGTTTAAATAGTCGTATGGATGAAATGCAGGCTGCATTTTTAAATGTTAAATTACGCTATTTGGAGAATGAAACTCTACGTCGTCAAGAGATTGCAAACTACTACATTGAGAATATCAAGAGTGATAAATTAGTCTTGCCAAATGCTGGGGATCTTCATGAACATGTTTGGCATCTTTTTGTAATTCGTACCAATAAACGGGATGAATTGCAAGACTATTTGCAAGAAAATGGAATTCAAACATTAATTCATTATCCTATTCCTTTGTACAAACAGGAATGTTACTCCTATATGGTGGATATTTCTTTGCCTATAACAGAGCAGATACATCAGGAAGTGTTGAGTTTACCTATCAGTCCTGTGATGAATATTGATGAAATAGAGAAAGTGGTAATGGCTTTAAATAAATTTTAATTATTTTGAAATTATTAAAGACTTCTTTTTTTTCAGCAATAATTACTGTGATTAGATTAGCGTCTGGTTTTATTGCTAATAAAGTGGTAGCCATATACACTGGTCCAGGAGGAGTAGCGCTAATAGGTGCTTTTACAAATTTTATTGCTATAGCATTAACTTTTGCTAATGGAGCAATTAATAATGGTGTAATAAAGTATACTTCAGAATATGAGGGAAATGAGGTGCAACAAAAATTACTGGTTAGTACCTCCTTTAAAATTTCTATTTATTGTTCCATAATCTTTGGACCAATATTAATTATTTTCGCCCCAATTTTTTCAACTTGGATATTGACAAATAATATATATACAAATGCGATTCGTGTTTTAGGAATTAGTATTGTTTTATATTCTTTAAATAGTTTATTAATAGCCATTTTAAATGGAAGGCATCAAATTAAAACATATACCATAGTAAATACAATAGGAAGTATAGTAGGATTGTTATTTACAATTTTTCTAGTATATTTTTTTAAAGTTGATGGTGCATTATATGCATTAGTTTTATCTCAGTCAATAGTTTTCTTTATTACATTATCATTAATTGTAAAAAGCCCTTGGTTTTCGTGGAGTTATTTCACTCAGCCATTTAATAAAGTACTAGCCAAAAAATTAGGGGGATTTAGCCTAATGGCTATCGTTACTGCAATTTTGGTTCCAGTTTCGCAGATTTTATTAAGAAACTTAATAATTGATAAAGTTGGAATTGATGGAGCCGGTTATTGGCAAGGAATGATGAAAGTTTCTGATGGATACTTGTTACTAATTGTTACATCGCTCAGTACATATTATTTACCTAAATTATCATCTTTAAAAACAAATAAAGAATTGCGAAATGAAATTTTTAAAGGATATAAAATTATTTTGCCAATAGTATTTTTTGGTTGTGTTATAATTTATTACTTGAGGTTTTTTATAATAAAAATTTTATATACTCCTTCGTTTTTACAGATGGAAACATTATTTTTTTGGCAATTGGTTGGTGATTTTTTTAAGATGGCAGCGTGGATATTATCATATTTGATGTTGGCAAAGGCTATGGTTAAAATTTTTATATTCACAGAAGTATTATTCACAGTATTATATGTTGTCCTTGGTTTTGTATTTGTTCATCATTTAGAATTAATAGGTATAACAATTGCTTTTGCCTTAAACTATATATTATATTTTTTAACTATGTTGTTCATATTTAGAAAGTTAATATTCAATAAAAATTATTAATTATGACTCCACTAGTAAGTATTGCAATTGTTACCTATAACCAAAAAGAATATTTAAAAGAATGTATAGAATCTATATTAAAGCAAGATTATGAAAATAAAGAAATAATTGTTGCCGATGATGGTTCGACCGATGGGACACAAGAGATGTTATTGAAATATGAACAGGAATATCCAAATTTATTTATCTTAAAATTGGCAAAAAATAATTTAGGTATAACGAAAAATCATAATGTTGCACATTACGCATGTAAAGGAAAATATATTTCTTGGATGGGAGGTGATGATTTAATGATGCCTGGGAAAATTATTAAGCAGGTAGGCTTTATGGAGGCTCATCCAAACTGTACCTTGTTATATCACAATTTAGAAGTTTTTTTTTCAGATGGCATTCAAAAATCATATCTATTAAACTCAAAAAGAAATGCCAAAGAAGGAGATGTTGAGACCTTAATCAAATATGGTTCTTTTAATGGAGGTTCTTCAACAATGCTTAGAAGGAGTAAGGCTCCTCAATATGGATTTGATGAAAGATTGCCAATAGCTAGCGATTGGATGTATTGGGTTGAAGCACTTGGTAACGGCGGTGAAATTAGATATCTTGATGAAGTGTTAGGAAGATACAGACGTCATGGTAATAATGTTACGTCACAGCAGAATTACAATGCATATATAGACCATCTTAATTCTTGTAACATACTTTTAACTAAGTATCCTTACTTACAAAATGTAATTTTATATAGATATTCTGAAAATTTACGAGCATTAAGGTATAAAGAAAAAGAAAATTATCTCAATTGGATAAAAGTTAGTTTTTGTGCTGGATTTAATATGAAAAGTTTAGTTGCTTATATTTTATACTTTGTCTCGTTAAAAAAAATTAGTAAGTAGTGATCGAATCTCAAATAAATAAAACCATTTTTCCTCATGGAAAACTAAATTTTCTTTTGAAGTTTATTTTTATATTTTCAATATTTTTTGATATAAATTTTACTTTTTTACCAAGCATTACAACAGCAAGAATATGTTTTCTAGTTTTACTTTTAGTAAGTGTCAATAAAAAAAAAGTGTTTGCCAAAACATTTTACAATTTTTTATTTTCTTTATCTTTAGTGTTCTTAGTTGCTTTAATTCAGTATTCTTTTTCATCTGACTCGGCTCAACTTTCAAGACTGTTATGGTTTACGCTTTATAGTATAATTGCTCCTTTTCTTTTTATTAGTTTTATTAAAAGTAGAAATGAGCTATTATACTTAATTAGTTTTACTGTTGCATTACAAGCTATCCTTACTATACTTTCTTTTATAAATCCATCAATAAAAGCATTATTTTATAATTTAATAATATTTACCTCTAATTTTGACGAAGATCAAGTATTAAGAGCTGTTGCATTTGCTTCAATTGGTGGTGCTGGCTTGTCTGTAATTCAAAGCATAGGAGTAATATCATCATTAGTACTTTTAAAAATAAATAATAATGGTTTTTATAGGACTATTTTACTTTGGTTTATTATAATTATTATAATTGTTTCAATTGTTTTGATTGGTCGGACAGGTTTGTTTATTTCATTTTTTAGTCTCATAATATATTTTATCAATCAAATAAAAAAAATTAAAAACATAGTATTAATTAGTTTGATTAGCGTTACTATTTATCAAGTAAATTTAATTAGTATCTTAGAGAATCTTACTTCAGGAATTAATGGTTTTAGTGTTGATGTTTTTACAGAATGGATAGAGAATGCATTTAAATTAAAGAATAATGATACTAGTGAAGCGCTTGCTAGTATGCCTATTCCTCCAATTAATCTTCAGACAATAATAGGGACGGGTCGAGTTGTTCATGAATCAGGAATCGGAAATGCTTCAGGCAACGACTCGGGATACATTCAAACGTATTATTCTTTAGGCTTATTAATTTCAGTATTTTTTTACACTATATATATTCTTTTTTTAAGGAATCAGATTAATAGAACAAGCAGTAAATCTCTTTATATTCTCTTATTCATAATGTTTACGATTGAAATTAAAGAACCATTTATTTTTCAGTATGTTTTTCCTTTTTTTGTGCTAAGTATTATTTTAGTTAGTAATAAGATAAAAATAAATAGTGATAGTAGATTATACATTGAATAGTTAAGTGTTAATTGTGTAAAAAAAAATATATATTAATGTGTGGAATTTTTGGTTTTTTAGGAAAAAAATATCAGGGGAGTAGAGAGGATTTACTGGTTATGAAAAACAGCCTGAATCATAGAGGTCCAGATCACTTTGATTTTTCTAGTTTAGAAATAAATAAGGAGTATTCTGTTAATTTAGGACACGTTAGACTTTCAATAATTGATACATCTAGCGCGGGTAACCAGCCTATGAATAGCCAAAGTGGAAGGTTTACGATTGTTTTCAATGGAGAAATCTATAATTTCTTAGACATTAAGAAAGAAATAGAAGAAAGATTGCCCGAAATTTTATGGAAAGGAAGTTCTGATACAGAAGTACTTCTGGCAGGATTTGAACTTTTTGGCTTGCAAGAGTGTGTTTCTAAATTAGTCGGAATGTTTGCTTTCGGCCTTTGGGACAATGAACTGCAGAAGTTTTGCTTAGTTCGTGATAGAATTGGAGAAAAACCATTGTATTATGGGTTTCAAGGAGGTCAATTTGTCTTTGCGTCTGAATTGAAAGCATTTGAAGTGCATTCAAACTTTGAAAAAGTTTTAAATATTGACGCTGCAGTTGGTTTTTTACTTAGAAGTTGCGTGCCTCAAAACCTTTCAATATATAAAAATATTTACAAAGTTATTCCAGGTACAATCATGGAATTTGATTTTGATATAATTCAAAAACAAACTTTACCTGAACCAATTGTTTATTGGTCTTTAGTTGATAAAGTTAAGGAATTAGAGAAGAATAATTTCAAAGGAACGTATCAAGAAGCAAAAGATAAATTAGAACAATTACTAATTCAGGCTGTTAAAAATCAGTCTATTTCAGATGTACCATTAGGAGCTTTTTTATCTGGAGGGATTGATTCTTCTTTGGTTTGTGCAATATTAAAAAAGTATGTAAAAAGCGATTTGCATACTTATACAATTGCAATGCCAGAACCTGGGCAAAATGAATCTGTACACGCGGAAAAAGTAGCCAATAGCCTAGGAACAATTCACAAATCAAAAGAATTAAATACTGATGAAATTATTAGTCGAGTAGATGAGATTATCAGCTATTGGGACGAACCTTTTGCAGACAGTTCACAAATTCCAACTTTTTTTGTTTCAGAATTGGCAAAAAATGAAGTAACGGTTTCTTTGAGTGGTGATGGTGCAGACGAGTTTGTCTATGGTTATTCTGACCATCCTATTTATGATAAATATGCAAGTTTTAAAATAGCATCTATTTTAGGGGTGGATAAATTTTTTGGTTTTGTTATGAAATTTGAGCCATTTCGCAAAATAGGAATTTTAAATAGAATTCAAAATTTTCTGTCTCTAACTACTATTTTAAAAAACAGCAAAAATCTAAATGAAGCTCATGCAGAATGGAGAAACAAATTCAGAAATAATCCATTACCTTTGAAAAACAACTTGATTTCATTCTCAGATGATTTTTTAAAGACAAAAGATTTAGGATTTAATTTTGCGGGTTATTACGATGCTCTTGCTTATTTGCCAGACGACATTCTTGTTAAAGTTGATAGAGCAGCTATGGCGGTAAGCTTAGAGTCTCGTGCGCCTTTTCTTGACCATAGAGTACTTGAGTTTTTAATAAGCCTACCCAAAGAATTTAAATACGAAAATAATATTTCGAAAAGAATTTTAAAAGACATCCTATATGATTATGTTCCAAAATCAATTGTTGATAGACCAAAACAAGGTTTCTCAATTCCTCTAACATTTTGGTTGAGAAATGATTTGAAAGATTGGGGTCTTAAGATTATAGAGCAAATACCATTTGACTCAACTTTTTGGGATAGAAAATTGGTATTTAAAATATGGGATGAACATCAAGAACATAAAGTTGATCATACTGAAAGAATATGGAACATCCTTTTGCTTGAAAGTTTTTTTAAAAGAAAAAAAATGCTTCATCATGCAAGTGAAGTTTAAATTTATTATAAAAGTTATTTTGATTTGGAACAAATAAAAAAAATTGTTTTTTTAGAGGCTGTACAAGATTATGGTGGCGCTAGAATTAGTGCTGTAGAGTTAGCTGAAAGATTGTCTAGGAAGCATAAGGTAACAATAATTGACTTTTATGGTTCTTGTACTCCTTTTGTAGAGAATGTGACAAAGCGAGGAATAGACTTGCGTATTATTGAGAAAAGAGAGACTCCTTATATTATTAACACTTCACCTGTTTTATTAATAAAAATAATTAACTCACTGTTGTTTATTCCTCATTTAATTGGGATAAGAAAAAAAGTTCAAAATATAATAAAGGAAATACAACCTGATTATATTGTTCTTAATAATTCTAAGGTTTTGTCGTCATTGGTTTACTTTCCAAATAAAAAATTTAAGGTTTTGTTTTTCGCCAGAGGTTGGTTTATTCTAAGTCAAATTTCCAAACTTGATAAATTGCTTTATAAATATCTAGTCGATAAATTTGTATGTGTTTCAAATGCTACTAAACAGGCACTTTTTTGTGGAGGTCTTACTTCATTAGATAATTTGTATGTTGTGCATAATGCCATTTCAGAAGTTGCATTATCTAAAGAAGTTGCTGTTATTGAAAAAGGAGAAAATACCAAGATAATATTGCATGCTGGAGGTTTTTTAAAAGACAAAGGTCAATTAGTGTCATTAGAAATGGCGAAAATATTAAAAGGCAAAGGAGTAGATTTCAAACTGGTTCTTGCTGGATTAGTATATAAAGGAGGTGAATCGGAAGTTTTTTACAATAAGGTAGTTGATTTGGTACGACTGTATAAATTAGATGACGTTGTTGAAATTGTTAAAAACAAACCGAATGTAATAACATATTTTAATGCTTGTGATATCTTAGTACATCCATCAGAAACTGAGGGTTTGCCAAGAGTTATAATGGAAGCTATGATATTGAAAAAACCTGTTGTGGCCAATGCTGTTGGTGGTGTTTCGGATTACATATTAAACGGTTTTACAGGGTTTTTACCACATCACAATTCTGCAGAGGAATATGCCGAATATGTTGAAAAACTTATCGGGAATGAAAAACTATACAATTTTATAGCTGACAATGGTTACAATCTTGTAAAAACAAGTTTTACAGAAGAAAATCAGTTAAATAGTTTAGATAAAGTATTTGAAAGTTAGGATTAATGGAATTCAATAATTAAACATGAAGATTTCTGTAGTAATACCAATGTACAATTCAAGTAAGACTATCTTGATGACATTAAATTCAATAAAAAAGCAAACAATACTTCCTTATGAAGTAATAATAATTGACGATGGCAGTTTGGATGAATCATCGACTATTGTTGAAGATTTTATTTCCAATAATTCAACTTTGAATATTCAGTTAGTCAAAAAAACAAATGGTGGTGTCTCTACAGCAAGAAACGCAGGGATTAAATTAGCGAAGGGAGATTGGATTGCTTTATTAGATAGCGATGATGAATGGTTAATTAATAAACTAGAAAGACAAATTCAAGTACTAAGCGAGAATCCTGAAATTGATTTTTTAGGAACTAATCGTAATGGAGAATATTTTGATAAAATTTTGTGGAAAAAGCTTAGTGTCTTAACAAGAATTTCTCCTAAGTTGTTAATGATTAAGTTTATTTTTGTTGTTCCTACAGTAATTTTTAAAAAAGAGATTATTTCTGATGTTGGTTATTTTGATGAAACTCAAAAGTATGCTGAAGAAGGAAATTATTTTATACGAATTGCTCAAAAATATAATTGTTTTCTTTTGAACGAAAGTTTAGTACTAACTGGAGATGGTAAAGCACATTTTGGACATTCAGGACTTTCGGGGAATTTAAAAGAAATGGAAAAAGGAGAGTTGAAGAATTTAAAAGACGCATTAAATTTAAAAATTATTAATGTTTTGGAATATTCGTGTTTGGTTGTGTTTTCAATCTTGAAATATTTCAGAAGAATAGTGATTGTTAAAACAAGATAAGGCTAATTATGGTAAAGAGATATGGGATTTTAGGTTCGTTGCGATTACTGGTATCATTATTATACACAAAAATATTTTACAGACAAGCGAGGCTTATTCGTTTGCCATTTGATATAAGAAATAAAAGAAATATAAAAATTGGTAAAAATTTCACATCAGGTTTTGGTTGTAGAGTCGAAGCTTTCCCGTTGAATAAAGAAAGTCAAATTTGTATTTCAATTGGTAATAATGTACAAATAAATGATTATGTTCATATTGGAGCTGTTGGGTCTATTACAATTGGAGATAATGTTTTGATGGCAAGTAAGATTTATATTTCTGATCATAACCACGGTAGTTATGATGAGTTATTAAGTGATCACCCTATGAGTTTACCAGTTGATAGAAAAGCAATTTGTAAGCCAGTAGTAATTGGAGATAATGTTTGGTTGGGAGAATCCGTTTGTGTGTTGCCAGGAGTAACCATTGGGGAAGGATGCGTTGTGGGCGCATTATCAGTAGTCACTAAGTCAATACCTCCATATTCAATAGCGGTTGGAAGCCCTGCCAAAGTTATAAAAGAGTACGATTTTGAAATTAATAAATGGATAAAAAAATAAAATTATTATGCAACTAACTAGGTCTCATTTAGCTGAATTGATATTTGATAAATTATTAATTCACAAAGAGGAATTAAAGAAAGAATTCAATCAAAGTGGAAGAATTAATTCATGTGTTATTGATAATCTATTGCCAGAAGCTGTAGCTAGAGAAATTTATGAAGCATATCCTTCTCCAGAGGAAATGGCATTGCATAAATCATTGAGAGAAAATAAGCGAATTGCAGCTCAAATGGACTTATATAATCCTTTGTTAGAAGAAGCGGTTTTTGCTTTCCAGGATGAAAAAATAGTAAGAATAGTTGAAGAGATAACAGGCTTAAAAGAAATGACTCCAGATGAGCATCTTTATGCAGGAGGAATTAGTTTGATGGCTACAGGTAATTTTTTAAATCCCCATTTAGATAATTCACATGATAATGATAGAGAAAATTACCGTGTTTTGAATTTGCTGTATTATGTAACTCCAGAATGGGACTTAAATAACGGTGGAAATTTGGAACTGTGGGATAACGGTATGGGTGAAGTTCAAAGAGTGATTCATTCGAAATTTAATCGTTTAGTACTAATGATTACCAATAAAACTTCAATACACTCAGTAAGTAAAGTTACAGCCTTAGGTAAAAGATGTTGCGTGTCAAATTATTATTTTTCTAAAAAACCAGCTGAGGCTTCTGAGTATTTCCATGTAACTTCTTTTTATGGTAGACCAGAAGAAGCTGTCAAGAATATTTTTTTGAGAGCAGATGCCTTCTTAAGACAGACTATTAGAAGTATTACTGGGAAGAGAATTGTAGAGACAAAGCACATTTATAAAAAATAGGTTTTTAACATTTATGCTTTCAATTAAAATATTATTTAATATAACTTATATTAGTATTAATAGATTGAAGTTATAATCTATTGTGGTAATATAAGTTATATTAACTACATTTTATTTGTGTTAATAAAAAAAATGGATAAAAAAAATATTACAGCTTGTATTGTTTTGTACAGAAATGACCTCATTATGTTACAGAATGCAGTTCAATCTATTTTGAAATTAGATGATATAGGGAAAGTTTTTTTGGTAGATAATTCGCCTACTAACGAATTAAATATATTGGTTACCGATTCAAAGATAAAATATATCCACAATCCGGCTAATCCTGGATTTGGTGCTTCTCACAATGTGGCAATTCAGAAGGCTATTGAGCTGGGGTCAAAATATCATTTTATAGTAAATCCTGATATTTATTTTGAGGGTAATGTGATTGCACCAATGTTAGAGTATATGGAAAATGATTCAACAATTGGAATGATGATGCCACAGATTTTAAATGAAAATGGGACAATTCAGAATTTGCCTAAACTTTTACCAAGTCCTTTTAGCATATTAAAACGAAAAATTAAAATACCTGCGAAAGCGTATCAAAAATTCATCAACGAATATGAGTTGAGATTCGTGTCGAAAGATGTTATTTATAATGCTCCAGTACTTTCGGGTTGTTTTACCTTGTTGAATATAGATGCAATAAAAAAAGTGGGGATGTATGATGATTCTTTTTTTATGTATTTTGAAGATTGGGATTTATCAAGAAGAATGCATGAATATTACAAAACGATTTATTTTCCTCAGGTTTCGGTGATACACGCATATGAATCAGGAGCCAATAAAAGTAAAAAATTATTTAAAATATTTTTAAATTCTGCCATAACCTACTTCAATAAATGGGGATGGTTTTTTGATTTAGAGAGAAAGAAAATAAATAAGAAGGCATTGTCTCAATTTAAATAAATGAAAATAGCAATAACAGGAGCCACTGGCTTTGTTGGTAAGAATCTTCAAGATTATTTGAAGACTTCACACGAAATCGAAACTATGAGCGTTCGTTACTTATCAAATCAGCAGTTTGAAATAAAGGGAGATGTGATTATTCATCTTGCCGGCAAAGCTCATGATTTAAAAAAAGTAGCCTATCCTCAAGATTATTACGAAGCTAATTATGAGTTAACCAAGCAACTGTTTAATGCTTTTTTAATTTCGGAGGCTACTGTGTTTATTTTCATGAGCACGGTAAAGGCTGTGGCCGATGAGGTTAAAGGAATACTTAGCGAGGACAAAATACCAAATCCCCAAACCCATTATGGCATTGCTAAACATCAAGCGGAGGAATATATTTTAGAGCAGAAATTACCACAAGATAAGAGAGTTTTTATCATTCGTCCCTGCATGATCCATGGTCCTGGAAATAAAGGAAATTTAAATTTATTATATAATATTGTAAAAAAAGGTATTCCATATCCCTTAGCTTCCTTTCAAAACCAACGCTCTTTTTTAGGCATAGACAATCTTAATTTTATGATAGATGCTATTTTGTCAGATAAAAATATACTTTCTGGAGTATATAATTTCGCTGATGATGACGCAGTTTCAACCAATAGATTAGTAGAGATCATTGCAGAAGTATCGGGTAAAAAGGCTCATTTGCTTAAAATCCCAAAAGTACTTATCACTACAGGAGCAAAGATTGGAGATAAGATTAAATTGCCCTTGAACTCTGAAACGGTCAAGAAGCTTACTGAAAATTATAGGGTTTCAAATGATAAAATTAAAAAGGCTATTGGTATTGAAAATTTACCAATAAGTGCTTCTGAGGGATTAAAAAAAACGATTAAAAGCTTTATGAAATAAGATGGAATACTTAATTTTAATAAGTGTATTATTTGCTCTTATGTTGCTTTATTTTAAAATAGCAGACCGCTATAATATTGTAGACAAACCCAATCATAGAAGTGCCCATACCGAAATTACACTTCGCGGCGGTGGAGTTGTTTTTTGGTTTGCAGCTGTTCTGTATTTTCTTCAACATTTCGAGGGACATTATTTATTTTTTGTTGGAATCACTTCAGTAAGTTTAGTCAGTTTTTGGGATGATATTCGAAGTCTTCCGAATAAAATTAGATTAATTACACAATTTTTAGCAATCAGTCTTGTACTGTATAGTTTAGGTTTCTTTGATATAGTTCCGGTTTGGGGTATTGTGTTAACCTATATATTGGCTATTGGCATAATTAATGCCTATAATTTTATGGATGGCATTAATGGTATCACAGGTTTATACACTTTAGCTGTATTAAGTTCTTTGTTATATGTAAACGAATACGTAGCTGGTTTTACTTCTTTTGATTTTATTGTGTACCCTATGGTAGCAAGTGCAGTTTTCTTATTTTTCAATTTTAGAAAAAAAGCAAAATGTTTTGCAGGTGATGTAGGAAGTATTTCTATCGCTTTTTGGATTATTTATTTACTATTGCAATTGATTTTAAAAACGGAATCGTTAGTATGGCTTTTATTTTTAGGAGTTTATGGTGTTGAAACAATTACTACGATTGCCCATAGAATTCATTTGAAAGAGAATATTTTTGAGGCACATCGTTGGCATTTGTACCAAGTTTTGAGTAACGGCTATAAAATACAACATCGTATTGTTGCTATGATTTATGCTGGTCTTCAAGGTTTAGTATCTGTTGTAGTTATTTATGGTTATTCACATATTGAAGATTTTATCCTATTTGCATTGGTTCTTTTGCCTTTGCTAGTACTATATTCTGTAAAATTTTATCTCTTAAAAAAAATTAAGTACTAATGGAGGCTACTATAATAGAAGGAAATATTTTTACTGATCAAAGAGGATCTGTCTCTTTTGTAAATGATTTTAAATTTTTAGGGATTGAACGTTTTTATATTATAGAAAACTCAGAAATGCATCCAATACGAGCTTGGCAAGGTCACAAGCTTGATTCTAAAAATTTTTATTGCATTGCAGGTTCCTTTCAAATTTCATTTGTAAAAGTTGATAATTGGGAAAATCCTTCCTCTGATTTAATAGTGGAATCAGTGGTTTTATCAGCAGGAGTTAGTGCCGTCTTAAATATACCCTGTGGTTATGCTAATGCTATAAAATCTTTAGAGAAAGGTTCTAGATTGTTGTCTTTTTCTACGCTTCCCTTGGATCAAGTTTCTAGTGATGACGTGAGATTCGATGTTAATAACTGGAAAATTGGGGACTAATCCACGCATTTATTTGTCATTAGGTCAGTGCAGTGGTTCAGAACTTCAATTTGTGCAAGATGCTATAAATAATAATTGGGTAACTTCTGGAGGACCAGATGTTAATGCCTTTGAAATTGCGTTGCAACACTTTTTTAAGCTACCTATTTTTGTAACAGGATTAAGTTCGGGTACGGCGGCAATTCATTTAGGTTTGATTTTATTAGGAGTTCAAACAGGGGATGTGGTGTTGTGTCAAAGCATGACCTTTTCAGCATCTGCAAATCCTATTTTGTATCAAGGTGCTACACCTGTTTTTATAGATAGTGAAATACAAACCTGGAATCTTTGCCCGATTGCTCTTGAGCAAGCCATCGTTAGTGAAATGGGCAAAGGCAAAAAACCAAAAGCCATTATTGCCGTGCACTTGTATGGGGTTCCGTATCAAATTGAAGCGGTGCGTGCGGTTGCCGATGCCTACCAAATCCCAATTTTAGAGGACAGTGCGGAAGCACTAGGGAGCGCCTACAAAGGACAAAAATGCGGTACTTTTGGAGATATTGGGGTATTGTCTTTTAACGGTAATAAAATCATAACTACTTCTGGCGGCGGTGCTATTGTGACTCCTACCGCAGCCCTAAAGCAAAAAGCCGTTTTCTATGCGACTCAATCTAGAGATGATGCACCACATTACCAGCACAGTGCCATTGGGTACAACTACCGCATGAGTAATATTTGTGCCGGAATTGGAAGAGGGCAAATGGAAGTGCTGGAGGCACACGTGGCCAAACGCAGAGCGATGCATGATTTTTATGCTGATTTCTTTCAGAATTATAAAGGGATTTCGGTTTTTACTGTACCTAATGAAGATTATTTTGCGAATTATTGGTTGAGTGCTATTGTTGTAGATCCTCTTTTAGCAAATGGGTTAACACGTGAGACCTTGCGATTGGCATTAGAAGCTGAAAATATAGAATCAAGACCATTATGGAAACCGATGCATTTGCAACCTATTTTTGAAAAGTATCCGTATTATGGAGGTTCTGTTTCTGAAACCTTGTTTGATACGGGATTGTGTATGCCGTCAGGATCTAATTTATCTGATGCGGATAGAGAACGGATTACAAAGGTATTGACTGCGATTTTAGAACCTTTTTATAATTAATAGCAAGTTAATGAGAAACAAAGCTTTTAAGTATTAGTTATAGACGACTTTTATTTAAGGGCGTTTTTTCCGTATTGCTTTCAGTAGACGTTATTCTTTAACCTGAAACTTTAACCTTCAAACTTTAACCCTGAAACCTGAAACTAAGCTTTCTTTACTAAGAACTAATTACTGATCACTGAGTACTGAATACCGCACACTTTTCTCCCTTAGCTCGCAGAGTGCTACCATTGCTTTTTCTCGTTTTTTTTGATGTTTGAATTTAGGGCGGGTTTTTCAAAATGATTTCCAGAGAATTTATGGTCTAAATTATCGATTAATTACTGATAACTGTCTACTAAACACTAAAAACTGTGAACTCTGTGAACCGAACACTGTAATCTGAACACTGTAAACTGAACAGTAAAAATCGAAAACACATTTTTTGAAGGAAACTTGTAAGAACAAAATTTTCCTTATCTTTGATTTTACTATACGAATGATAATAATACCATTTTAAAACCTACGAATTTGAGTCGTCCATTAACTAAAAAAATTGCCGCATTGTTTAGTGAATATTATTCCAATTTGAATTTGCGTTTGAATATTCACAACTTGGGATATTTACCACGATGGATTATTGTTTCCATTGATTTGGTAGTTCTTATTTTATCGTTCTTTTTTACCTACCTTATTTTTAAAGGTACCGGTTTGGATTATGTGATAACCAGTCATTCCGGATGGTATTTCTCTTCACTAGTGCTGTGCAATATCTTTTTCTTTTGGCTTTTCCGAACGTATTCAGGTATCATTCGACATTCCTCAAATATTGATGCAGTAAAATTATTGTTTTCACAACTATCCGTTTTAATCATCTTTTTGATTGTTAATTTTTTGTTTGAATTTGCTCAAGGTGAAAAAGTTTTTTTGAATACGGCCTTATTCATTAATATAGTACTGTCTTTTTGTGGGTTGTTTTTATACCGTGTGATTGTAAAACAAACTTTTGAACTCTATTTTTCTGAAAATAAAAACACCAACTTGATTCGAACCGTTATTTATGGTACAGATGCCAATGCGATATCGGTAGCGAATGCGTTAAAATTTGAAACGCCAACGCGTTTTAAAATTGTAGGTTTCATAGACAAAAACAATCAAAATGCTTCTAAAAGGATGTTGGATTTGCCTATTTTGGTTCAGAAAAAGAAATTACCTGCTATGATGCGTTCTGTGGGAGCAACCAGTGTGATTTTGGCTGACAAAGCATTGACGAGAGAGGAGCAAATTGTGATCGTAGATCAATGTTTGGAGTACAATTTAAAAGTCTTTACCGTGCCTTTGATTTCGGATTGGGAGAACCAACGCGAGATTTCTCAAAAGGTTAAAACCATTCAAATTGAAGATTTGCTGGAGCGGAAACCAATTGTTTTGGACAACAAATCCATTTCCAAACAATTGAAAGACAAAGTGGTTTTGATTAGTGGTGCAGCGGGCTCTATTGGTAGTGAAATTGTGAGACAAGTATTGACTTTTAATCCTAAAAAAGTAATTATACTAGACCAAGCTGAAACCCCTTTACACCATTTGCAATTGGAAACGGACGCAATTAGTACCGACGTTAAAATTAGAACTGTAATTGCAGATATTAGAAACCGGGAAGCGATGGATGTGGTTTTTAAAACCTACAAACCGCATGTTGTTTTTCACGCAGCTGCCTACAAGCACGTTCCGTTGATGGAGGATAATCCGTGTCAAGCTATTTTTACGAATATCAAAGGAACTAAAAATTTAGCGGATTTAGCTTGCGCCTATAACGTCAAAAAATTTGTAATGGTCTCTACTGATAAAGCGGTAAACCCAAGTAATGTAATGGGGGCCAGCAAACGCATTGCAGAGAAGTACGTACAGTCCTTACATTTGAAAAACCAACAAGAAAAAGGGGAGCAAGCCACCAAATTTATTACCACTCGTTTTGGAAATGTATTGGGTTCCAATGGCTCTGTAGTGCCGCTTTTTACAAAACAAATTGCTGAAGGTGGGCCTGTTACCATTACTCACAAGGATATTATTCGGTATTTCATGACGATTCCAGAGGCATGCCAACTAGTTTTAGAAGCTGGAGCTATGGGCAAGGGTGGCGAAATTTATATATTTGATATGGGCAAGCCTGTGAAAATTATAGATTTGGCTCGAAAAATGATCAAGTTAGCTGGTTTTATACCAGAACGAGATATTAAAATACAGGTTGTGGGGTTGAGGCCAGGTGAAAAACTTTACGAAGAATTGTTAAATGACACCTCCAAGTCCTTACCAACCTACCATTCTAAAATTATGATTGCCCAAGAATTGCAAGAAGAATACGAGACCTTACATCAAGATGTGAGTGATTTGATTCAAATTGCAGAAAGGTATACCAATGATGCCATGGTGGCGCAGATGAAAAAAATTGTACCTGAGTTTAAAAGTATGAACTCTACTTTTGAAACGCTAGATACGGTAGAAGTACATCCTTAATAGCATAGTGATATACAAAGCAAACAAGCACTCGAGCAGTCCATTTCGATTAAAGAAATAGTCAATTCGAGTGTTTTTTTTATGGTATACGTTCGGTGGCACTTCTTTAAGGGATTCTTTACAATATTAAATTTCTTAAGTTTAGACGGTTACGGTATTTTTGCAGCTAAATAATAAGAGGTATTAACAACTACGTTAGATAAACTCCAGTATTATTTGGAATACGAAATCAGGAAGGCAATTTTATACCCTTTTTTGCGTTTTTGATGGTAATCTAAGGTAAAGCTTCAGCGTGTAAGTGTTTGTTGATACCGTGGCATTGGTTTGTAGAAGATTTTAAATTAGTAGCATTAAAAGGGCGATTTAAGTAGTGTTTTCTTATATTTGCACCGTTAATACCCAAATCATTGAAAATGAAATATTATTATGTACTCCAACGGGCCATACCTTTCCTGATTATAGGCTTGTTGTTTTCTTGTGCCCAAAGAAAAGACGTGGTCTACTACCAAGATATTGATGCCATGACCCCCCAATCCAACAGCAGCTCTTATGAGATCAAGATCCAACAAGATGATTTGTTGTCTATTATTGTGTCAGCAGAAGATCCTGAAATTGCTGCACCCTTTAACTTGAGTTCGGTTATTACACAACAAAGTAATAATTTGAACAATGTTGGTGGTCAAATGACTATGCAATTGTATTTAGTAGATACTCAAGGCAATATTGAATTTCCCTTTTTAGGAAAGTTAAAAGTGAGTGGACTTACCCGTACTGAGGTCATGCAAATGCTACATGAGAAAATTTCAACTTATATTAAAAATCCTATTATCAACTTACGTATTGCTAATTTTAAAGTATCCATACAAGGTGAAGTAATTAATCCTGGCTCTTTTCCTGTAAACTCCGAGCGTATCACGCTGATCGAGGCACTTGCTTTGGCTGGAGATTTAACCATATATGGAAAGAGAAACAACATCCTGATTATTAGAGAAACGAATGGAGTGAAATCATTCAATCGGGTGGATATTACCAATGCTGCCTTTTTGAATTCTCCTTTTTATTACTTAGCACAAAATGATGTGGTCTATGTAGAGCCTAATAAAAGCCGCATCAATGCAGCTGCAGTAGGGCCTAATACAGGAGTAATCATCTCTATTTCTTCTTTACTAATTACTTTAATAACGCTTATCGTTTCAAGTTCAAATTAAACCCGAATGGAAAATAGTATTCAAACTGATAACACAGAACAAGATTTTAATATTAGAGCCATTGTAGATCAATATGCTGCGCATTGGAGGTGGTTTTTGTTGGGCATGATGATCAGTTTATCAATTGCATACGTTTATTTAAGATACACGACACCCCAATACAAAGCGGCCACTACCATATTAGTTAAAGATGAAAAAAAAGGCGGACTTTCTTCTGAGTTGTCAGCTTTTGCAGATATGGGAATTGGTGGAGCAAAAAATAATTTAGATAATGAAATTGAGATTTTAAAGTCACGCACCCTTGTAGAAAGTACGCTGAGGAAAATGAATCTTGCGGTTACCTTAGTGTCACAAGGAAAAATCATCAGCAGTGATTTGTATAAAAATGCACCCATCATTGTTACTTTTTTAAATAAGAAGCAAGATTTTGAAGATAGGACTGCTGCCTTTGAATTTAAGGCGACTGCAACCAATTCATTTGAATTACAAGAAGAAGCAGATAATAAAATGTTACTTACATCCAAAAAGACGTTCCGTTATGGAGAATCTATTCCTTCTAAGTTAGGTGCTTTTGTGATTAACAAATCACTGGTGAATCCGTTATCTCATGGAGAATCGGCCACTACGATTCAGATTGTCATTACACCTCTGGAGAAAGTAGTAAACAGCTACAGGTCTCGGTTGACTGTAAATCCGTTAAGCAAGACAAGTAGTGTAGTAGAGCTTTCTATCTCAGATCCAGTGTTGGAAAAAGCAGAGGATTTCTTAAATAAATTGGTTAAAAATTACAACGAAGACGCTGCAGCAGATAAAAATTTCATCTCAGAAAACACCTCTCGTTTTATTGCCAATCGTTTGGCGTTGATTACAGAAGAATTGGATGGAGTAGAGCAAAATGTTCAAGACTTCAAAAATTCTAATAGGTTGACGGATATTGAAACTGAAGCCAAGCTTTTTATAGAGGGATCTAGCGAGTACGATAAAAAAGGAGTTGAAGCCGATATACAGTTGAACATGATCGGTTCTATGCTTGATTTTATGAAAAAAAGCAAAAAGGCAGATTTGTTGCCAAACAATATTATCAGTGGTGAAGCTACGGAGTTGATTGGTGAATACAACAAATTGGTATTAGACCGCAATAGAATTTTAAAATCGGCTACAGAGTCGAATCCATCTGTTATTAAACTTGACGCGCAAATTGAGTCTTTAAAGTCTAATGTATCAGCTAGTTTGACTCGAATGAAGTCCAATTTACAAATCCAGAAAAGAGATTTGAACGGTCAAGAAGGATTGTTAAATAGTAAAATTGGTAAAATTCCGGTACAAGAACGACAGTTTCGCGTAATAGCGAGACAGCAAAAAGTGAAGGAAGAACTGTATTTGTACTTGTTGCAAAAACGTGAAGAAACGGCTATTGCCATGGCGGCCACAGAGGCTATTGCACGTGTTGTGGATGAGGCAAAAGGATCTGAAGTTCCTGTATCGCCTAAAAAGAGTATCATTTATTTGGCGGCTTTGTTGCTAGGACTCTTAGTTCCTTTTGGAGTGATATATGTCAAAGATTTGTTAGATACTAAAATTAAAAGTCGTTTGGATTTGGAAGGCAAAACATTGATTCCTTTTATTGGTGATGTTCCTTCCTCTGATTCTCCAAACGAGTTGATTCGTTCCGAAAGCAGAACGAGTAGTGCTGAAGCGTTGCGAATCATTAGAACTAACTTAGAGTTTATGCTGAGTCGTGTTCCTGATGGTCAAGCTAAAACCATATTTTTAACCTCGACTTTTCCATCAGAAGGAAAAACGTTTGTATCCGTAAATTTGGCAGCTACTTTTGCACTTTCTGGTAAAAAAGTGCTGTTGATAGGAATGGATATCAGAAGCCCGCGTTTGGACGATTATTTAACGATTCCAGATGACGGAGTAACAAACTATTTATCGTCTAAAGATTTAAAAGTAGAGGATTTTATTGTAAAGTATGATGGATTTCAACATTTTGATATTCTTCCTGCAGGTATCGTTCCGCCTAATCCAGCTGAACTATTAATGAGCCAAAAGGTAGAAACGATGTTTGAGAATCTTAAAAAGAAATACGATTATATCATTGTAGATACGGCTCCTGTAGCTTTGGTTACTGATACGTTGTTAATTGCTAATAATGCAGATTGTTTTATTTATGTAGCACGTGCGAATGTCTTAGAAAAAAGAATGTTGAACATTCCAAATACTTTATATAAAGAACATAAATTACCTAACATGTGTTTGTTGTTAAATGATACCGATTCGTCTAAAGGCTATGGTTACGGCTATGGATACGGTATGCAAGTAGAACAAAAAGCATGGTATAAAAGGCTGTTAAATATGAAGTAGTCAAAATACATATTGTCCCGTCCTGAAATAGCGATACACAAAAACAATCGTTATGGAAGAATACACGAATTATGTAAAGCGCACCCAGCGAGATTACAGCATGTCCTTAAAACTTCAAATCGTTAGAGAAGTTGAGCAAGGTAGTTCATCAATTACCCAAATTAGAAAACAATATGGCATTCAAAGCCATGCTACAGTTTTGGGCTGGTTACGAAAATTTGGTAACTTTGATTGGGAAAACCAATCCCCTTTGAATATGGCAAAGTCACCCGAACAAAAAATTATGGAACTTGAAGCCCAAGTCAAGCTATTAGAAAAACAAAAGGCTCTTTTAGAACGACAAGCTTACGTTGCAGATAAAAAAGCAATCTTGTTTGACATGATGATTGATTTAGCTGAGAAAGAATATCATATCGATATCCGAAAAAACTCTGCACCCGAACAATCACCCGCTTTAGAGCAAAAGAACAAAAAACAGTAGCGTTTACCTGTTATTTGTTCGGGATAGACAGACAGGTTTATTATCGAAAGACTAGAAGAATAGCATCCAAACAAAACAAAGCCAAAGAAGTGATTTTGATGGTGAATAATATCAGGAAGACAATGCCTAGAATAGGTACTCGAAAACTATATTATCTTTTGTTGGATAAACTTCAATTAATGAAAATTGGAAGAGATAAGTTCTTTGATATACTCAGAGCCAATCAATTATTGATACATCCTAAACGAAGTTATCATGTAACGACTAACTCACATCATCGATTTAATAAACATCAAAATCGAATTCTAGATTTAGAAATTAACAGACCAGAGCAAGTTTGGGTCTCTGATATAACCTATATAGGTAAAAGAGATAATCCTTGCTATTTAAGCTTAGTCACAGATGCTTATTCTAAAAAGATTATGGGATATTATGTTGCCGATAACATGAATACAGAAAGCAGTTTGAAGGCTTTTAAAATGGCTCTTAAACACAGAAACAACAAAAACTTACCATTGATACATCATTCAGACAGAGGGATTCAATATTGTGCTAATGACTACCAAATGCAACTTAATAAAAATAAAATTCTATGCAGTATGACACAAAACTCTGACCCTTATGAAAATGCAGTGGCAGAAAGGATCAATGGTATTTTAAAACAGGAATTTAGGATTGACAAATACAATCAAAAAGCAGAAATCATGCAAAAAATTGTAAAAGAAGCTATTGATATCTATAATGAAATCAGACCTCATTATTCTAATTACATGCTTACTCCAAATCAGATGCATCACCAAAACAAAATTAAAATGAGAACCTATAAAACAAAAAACAGTAGCAAACCAGAGCTTGCTACTGTCTAAAATTGTACTTTTATTTTTTATTAATCCTGTATCACTTTTTCAGGACTAGACATATCTTAAATAAAAAAAGCTTACTGAGTATCGTACTCTGTAAGCTTTTTTTATTTGGGGTAAGTGAGTCGTTAAGACTAACAGTTCAGTGTTTATGTTATTGTTTAAAAAATTGATTGTTGGCAATTGCTTCTTTTAAAGGTGCGCTGTCTTTAATTAAGATTTTTTGATCAAAAGCAGCAATGTGTTTGGCGTGATGCGCATCGGTACCCACATACGTATACATTCCTTTTTGAAGTAATTGTTCGGCAATTTGAGCAATACCTGATCCATAATAGCCTACAACGGATAATAAATTAAGCTGAAACAAACAACCTGCTTTAATAAGTTTGTCGTATTCCTTCATATTATTGTGATAGAAAAGATATCGTTCAGGATGTGCCAAAACGGGAATGTATCCAGCAACCTGTAAATCAAATAAAATACTATACAGTTGAATAGGGGCATTGATGTAAGACATCTCTACCAGCACGTAATTGTCTTTCAAGGTTAGTAAAGACTTTTCTTTAAAGAGTGTGACAAACTGGTCGTCCATCAGGTACTCTGCTGCAGCCTTAAAGGGTTGCGTGATGCCGTTCTCCTGTAATAAGGACACCGTTTCGTTTTGTTTTTTTACGATTTGTTCGTGAGTGTTTTCCCAAACATGTTGTATAATGTGAGGGGTTGTGATAAACTCGGTAACCCCCATGTTTTGTAATGCAGTGGTTAGAGCAAGCGTGTCTTTGAACGTTTGGGCACCATCGTCAATACCTGGAAGCAAATGCGAATGGATGTCGATGTGGTTTTGCGGAATGAGCTCTCGTAATAGAGGCTTCGATTTAAAAAATGTAAACATGTTGCAAATATAAATAAAACTCAGTCTAAAAGAAGCATGTCAAAACAGAATGAATTTATAAACAAAAGTTAATTTTTATAGTAGAAGTTGCAATAGCGGGAACATAGGGAATATAAAGTGTTAATTTGATATAATAGTGTTTCTTTGTCTAGCTTGCCTTTTGTTATTTGTAGGCTTACTATTCTTTTGGATTGACTGTATATAAATGGCCTTAACCGGCACAGTAACTAAGGTAGCTTTGCGATGTTTGATCAGCGGCCATATTATTGTTAGTCGGTCGTGATGCAGATTGAGTTTGTAAATCGTAAACGCAACCTATATATAATATAGTTCATCCCTCAAGCTTGATCCAATAGTTTATTTTCTAGGAGCTATTTCCTGCTATTCGTTGCAATCTATCCCACGGTACCGCAACAAGCGGTACCGTGGGATAGTATTTCCACTGCTATCAGGGCTAGGAGAAAAAAAGTTGATAGATATTTGCCACCTATATATAAGGTATAGCGTATGGATTTCAATAGCTGTATCGTTTAGTTCGCTATGAATAGGATGCCCGTAGTAAGATAGTAGCGGTTTTCTAAGGTAAGAAAGTTGCTAAGAGTAATAAAACATGACAGGATGTGAGCTTTTGACATCGGTAATTCCTACTTTTTGAAATAAAGAAATAGATAGTTTGTTTTTAAACAAAACATTTTCAATTACTTATAATCTATTTTAAGAAAAGAATAAAAAAAGGTTCAAAAAAAGCTTGTAAAAGCGAATAAAGGTTGTAGTTTTGCACCCGCAATAGCGCAGACGTTCTTTAAATGATTGGCAAGAAAAACAAAGTGAATAGAGATTTACTCTTTAAAAAAAACTTTAAAAAAAGCTTGTGAGATTTAAAAACGAAAGTTATCTTTGCACCCCGCAAAACGCTGGAAGTTCATTGAAAAATTGATAAGAAAAAGAGAAGTAAACGAGATAAAAATTATCTCAAAAAAACTTTAAAATTTTCTTGCCAGTTAAAAAAAGAATAACTACTTTTGCACCCGCTTTGAGAAACAAACGAAAGGCGAAAAAATAGTAAGAATACGTTCCTAGACATATTGAATTGACAGCCGTTTTGTTCGCAAGAACAGAACATAAAGAATAAGAGTAATAGAATCGGAAGATTTGAAAAAACCACTAGAACAGAGTCGAATAACAATAGTTCGCCACGGCGAACAAACAATATACGATGAAGAGTTTGATCCTGGCTCAGGATGAACGCTAGCGGCAGGCTTAACACATGCAAGTCGAGGGGTATAGGTTTTCGGATCTAGAGACCGGCGCACGGGTGCGTAACGCGTATGCAATCTACCTTTCACAGAGGGATAGCCCAGAGAAATTTGGATTAATACCTCATAGTATAGCAGTTTCGCATGAAACCACTATTAAAGTCACAACGGTGAAAGATGAGCATGCGTCCCATTAGCTAGTTGGTAAGGTAACGGCTTACCAAGGCAACGATGGGTAGGGGTCCTGAGAGGGAGATCCCCCACACTGGTACTGAGACACGGACCAGACTCCTACGGGAGGCAGCAGTGAGGAATATTGGACAATGGGCGCAAGCCTGATCCAGCCATGCCGCGTGCAGGATGACGGTCCTATGGATTGTAAACTGCTTTTGTACAGGAAGAAACACTCCCTCGTGAGGGAGCTTGACGGTACTGTAAGAATAAGGATCGGCTAACTCCGTGCCAGCAGCCGCGGTAATACGGAGGATCCAAGCGTTATCCGGAATCATTGGGTTTAAAGGGTCCGTAGGCGGTTTAGTAAGTCAGTGGTGAAAGCCCATCGCTCAACGGTGGAACGGCCATTGATACTGCTAAACTTGAATTATTAGGAAGTAACTAGAATATGTAGTGTAGCGGTGAAATGCTTAGAGATTACATGGAATACCAATTGCGAAGGCAGGTTACTACTAATGGATTGACGCTGATGGACGAAAGCGTGGGTAGCGAACAGGATTAGATACCCTGGTAGTCCACGCCGTAAACGATGGATACTAGCTGTTGGGAGCAATTTCAGTGGCTAAGCGAAAGTGATAAGTATCCCACCTGGGGAGTACGTTCGCAAGAATGAAACTCAAAGGAATTGACGGGGGCCCGCACAAGCGGTGGAGCATGTGGTTTAATTCGATGATACGCGAGGAACCTTACCAAGGCTTAAATGTAGATTGACCGGTTTGGAAACAGACTTTTCGCAAGACAATTTACAAGGTGCTGCATGGTTGTCGTCAGCTCGTGCCGTGAGGTGTCAGGTTAAGTCCTATAACGAGCGCAACCCCTGTTGTTAGTTGCCAGCGAGTCAAGTCGGGAACTCTAACAAGACTGCCAGTGCAAACTGTGAGGAAGGTGGGGATGACGTCAAATCATCACGGCCCTTACGCCTTGGGCTACACACGTGCTACAATGGCCGGTACAGAGAGCAGCCACTGGGCGACCAGGAGCGAATCTATAAAACCGGTCACAGTTCGGATCGGAGTCTGCAACTCGACTCCGTGAAGCTGGAATCGCTAGTAATCGGATATCAGCCATGATCCGGTGAATACGTTCCCGGGCCTTGTACACACCGCCCGTCAAGCCATGGAAGCTGGGGGTGCCTGAAGTCGGTGACCGCAAGGAGCTGCCTAGGGTAAAACTGGTAACTAGGGCTAAGTCGTAACAAGGTAGCCGTACCGGAAGGTGCGGCTGGAACACCTCCTTTCTAGAGCCTTAGTGTTAGTAGAGATACACGCTAGGGAAAGAAGACGAAAGTTCAAGTTGGAAACAGATACCAACATTTTATTACTCTTGCTGTTAATTTAAAAAAAAAAGAATAAAAATTTAAGAATAAGAGTGTCTCGTAGCTCAGCTGGTTAGAGTACTACACTGATAATGTAGGGGTCGACAGTTCGAGTCTGTCCGAGACAACTATTTACTCTTAGAGAAGGAAATTTTAGAAGTTGAGAGATTAAGGATCAAGAAGTTCATAATTTTTAATTCGTAATTTTTAATTTTTAATTAAAAAGGGGGATTAGCTCAGCTGGCTAGAGCGCCTGCCTTGCACGCAGGAGGTCAACGGTTCGACTCCGTTATTCTCCACAAATTTAGTCGAAAGACTAAAGTCTGAAAGTCAAAAGTATGACTTTATGACCTTAGACTTTATAACTTTCGACCTAAATAAAGTTCATTGACATATTGAGATAAGAAATAATAAAAAGTAGAAAGAACACGTTTGTGATTTATCATAAACGTAGAGACACGATTAATCGTGTCTGTACAATAAGCAAACTAAGGGCGTATGGGGGATGCCTAGGCTCTCAGAGGCGATGAAAGGCGTGATAAGCTGCGAAAAGCTACGGGGACGAGCACACATCGTACGATCCGTAGATACCTGAATGGGGCAACCCACTATGTTGAAGACATAGTACACCGATAGGTGGGCAAACCCGCTGAACTGAAACATCTAAGTAGGCGGAGGAGAAGAAAACAAAAGTGATTCCGTAAGTAGTGGCGAGCGAACGCGGATTAGCCCAAACCAATGTTGTTACGGCAATGTTGGGGTTGTAGGACCACGACATTTTATGTACAAGGAACCGGAAGTTACTGGAAAGTGACACCATAGAGGGTGATAGTCCCGTATGGGTAACGAGTATAATAAATAGTGGTATCCTGAGTAGGGCGGGGCACGTGAAACCCTGTCTGAATTTGGCGGGACCATCCGCTAAGGCTAAATACTCCTGAGAGACCGATAGTGAACCAGTACCGTGAGGGAAAGGTGAAAAGAACCGTGAATAACGGAGTGAAATAGATCCTGAAACCATACGCTTACAAGCGGTCGGAGCCCATTCGTTGGGTGACGGCGTGCCTTTTGCATAATGAGCCTACGAGTTAACGTTGCTGGCAAGGATAAGTGGTTAAGCCACGGATCCGTAGCGAAAGCGAGTCTGAATAGGGCGCTTTAGTCAGTAGTGTTAGACGCGAAACCGTGTGATCTACCCATGGGCAGGATGAAGCGCTGGTAACACAGTGTGGAGGTCCGAACCGGTTGACGTTGAAAAGTCTTCGGATGACCTGTGGGTAGGGGTGAAAGGCCAATCAAACTCGGAAATAGCTCGTACTCCCCGAAATGCATTTAGGTGCAGCGCACGGCATAAAGTTATATAGAGGTAGAGCTACTGATTGGATGCGGGGGCTTCACCGCCTACCAATTCCTGACAAACTCCGAATGCTATATAATGTTTCCGTGCAGTGAGGGCTTGGGTGCTAAGGTCCAAGTCCGAGAGGGAAAGAACCCAGACCATCAGCTAAGGTCCCCAAATATACGCTAAGTTGAAAGAACGAGGTTTGTCTGCCCAGACAGCTAGGATGTTGGCTTGGAAGCAGCCATTCATTTAAAGAGTGCGTAACAGCTCACTAGTCGAGCGGACGAGCATGGATAATAATCGGGCATAAGCGTATTACCGAAGCTATGGATTTCATATTAAATTATGGAGTGGTAGGGGAGCATTCTAACAGGGTTGAAGGTGTGTCGTAAGGCATGCTGGACTGGTTAGAAAAGAAAATGTAGGCATAAGTAACGATAATGCGGGCGAGAAACCCGCACACCGAAAGACTAAGGTTTCCACAGCTATGCTAATCAGCTGTGGGTTAGTCGGGACCTAAGGCGAACCCGAAAGGGACAGTCGATGGACAACGGGTTAATATTCCCGTACTAGTTATTACTGTGATGGGGTGACGGAGTGATGAAAGCGCCGCGAACTGACGGAATAGTTCGTTGAAGTACCTACCTATAAGACCCGCAGGCAAATCCACGGGTTTTGGGGAAATACGATAGTACTCGGATACTTCGGTAGAAGAGATAGTGCGCCTAAGGGCTTCCAAGAAAAACCTCTAAACTTCAGGTAATAAGTACCCGTACCGCAAACCGACACAGGTAGTCGAGGAGAGAATCCTAAGGTGCTCGAGAGATTCATGGCTAAGGAATTAGGCAAAATAGACCCGTAACTTCGGGAGAAGGGTCGCCCCGAGCAATCGGGGCCGCAGTGAAGAGGTCCAGGCGACTGTTTATCAAAAACACAGGGCTCTGCAAAATCGTAAGATGAAGTATAGGGCCTGACACCTGCCCGGTGCTGGAAGGTTAAGAGGAGATGTTATCTTCGGAGAAGCATTGAATTGAAGCCCCAGTAAACGGCGGCCGTAACTATAACGGTCCTAAGGTAGCGAAATTCCTTGTCGGGTAAGTTCCGACCTGCACGAATGGTGTAACGATCTGGACACTGTCTCAGCCATGAGCTCGGTGAAATTGTAGTAGCGGTGAAGATGCCGCTTACCCGCAGTGGGACGAAAAGACCCTGTGCACCTTTACTATAGCTTAGTATTGACCTTGGATAAATGATGTGTAGGATAGGTTGGAGACTGTGAAGTGGCGTCGCTAGGCGTTGTGGAGTCATTGTTGAAATACAACCCTTTGTTTATCTGAGGCCTAACCCCATAATGTGGGGGACATTGCTTGGTGGGTAGTTTGACTGGGGTGGTCGCCTCCAAAAGAGTAACGGAGGCTTCTAAAGGTTCCCTCAGTACGCTTGGTAACCGTGCGTAGAGTGCAATGGCATAAGGGAGCTTGACTGAGAGACATACAGGTCGATCAGGTACGAAAGTAGAGCATAGTGATCCGGTGGTTCCGCATGGAAGGGCCATCGCTCAAAGGATAAAAGGTACGCCGGGGATAACAGGCTGATCTCCCCCAAGAGCTCATATCGACGGGGGGGTTTGGCACCTCGATGTCGGCTCGTCACATCCTGGGGCTGGAGAAGGTCCCAAGGGTTGGGCTGTTCGCCCATTAAAGTGGCACGCGAGCTGGGTTCAGAACGTCGTGAGACAGTTCGGTCTCTATCTACTGTGGGCGCAAGAAATTTGAGTGGATCTGATTCTAGTACGAGAGGACCGAATTGGACAAACCTCTAGTGTATCTGTTGTCACGCCAGTGGCACCGCAGAGTAGCTACGTTTGGAAGGGATAAGCGCTGAAAGCATATAAGCGCGAAACCCACCACAAGATGAGATTTCTTTTAAGGGTCGTGGGAGATGACCACGTTGATAGGCTATAGATGTAAAGGCAGTAATGTCATAGTCGAGTAGTACTAATAACCCGTAAGCTTATGTACACCCTTTTCCTCCCGAGTAATCGGGAGGGAGAAACTTTCTAATACACTTTTTATATTCTTTATCTCAGTATGTTAAGATATTTGCTCGACGCAAGAGCAGTCCAAAGACGAAAGTCACAAGTCCAAAAGGTAACTTTAGACTTTAAGATCTTCGACTTTAGACTAACAACCTTAAGGTGGTTATTGCGGCGGGGCTCACCTCTTCCCATCCCGAACAGAGTAGTTAAGCCCGCCAGCGCAGATGGTACTGCAGTTATGTGGGAGAGTATGTCGTCGCCTTTCTTTGAGAAGCCTATCTGAAAAGATGGGCTTTTTTTTTAATTTACTTATTTAAGTAAGGTACCTTAGCTCAGATGGTAGAGCAATGGACTGAAAATCCATGTGTCCCTGGTTCGATCCCTGGAGGTACCACAACCAAAGCTCGGATGGTGAAATTGGTAGACACGCTGGACTTAAAATCCAGTGAACAGCAATGTTCGTGCGGGTTCAAGTCCCGCTCTGAGTACTTAGTAAAACCCTTCAACACTAAAGTGTTGGAGGGTTTCTCGTTTAGAGAATTTGTTATTAATTGATATCTTTTCCTTTTATATCCTTCATTCTTTATTTTATTCGTATTTTAGCTAAGCTATTAAAAAAAAAACATATTATGAAAAAATATATCATTGGGAGTTTTCTGTTTGCTTGTATTGGTTTACAAAGCTGTCAAAACTCAACATCTGAGAAGAAACTTAAGAATGATGCAGCTAAACAAGAAAAACCTATTTCTGTTACCTGTTACAAGTCTATTTATGATAAAGATTCTATAAGTCTACAACTGAACTCATTAAAAGATGGGAAGATTAGTGGGGATATGGTGATGAGTTTTAACAATGCTGCAGTAAAAAAAGGTACTGTATCTGGTAATACGAGTGGCGATACTATTTTTGTAAGTTATACTTTTATTGAAGGGGATAATACAAAAGTTACTTTTAAAAATCCTATGGCTTTTTTAAAGCGTGGTGATTCGTTAGTGCTTGGTAATGGTAAAATGCAAACGACCATGGGTGCTACTTATTTTGTAAAAGGAGAGCCTATAGATTTTGATCGAGTTAAATTTAAATTTTCAGTTGTAGATTGTAAGTAATTTTTAATAGAGTTCACGTTGATTTATTTCTAATAGATGAGACTCGATTGAAATCATTATTTCTTCATTTTTAATTTCCCTGTTTGTGAAGCTAGTACACTTTACAAGTTAATTTTTTATTCGTTTTTTTAAGGGAATTGAAATTTGAATTATGATGTACTTATTTTTTTATAATATTGTCCCAATAATTTTTTTACCTATTTTAATTCTTTGTCTACAATGAATTTGAAAGAATCAACCAATGCCACGTGGTTGTTTGAAATAACACCAAAAAATAAATTTTTCTCACTGCATCTCAAAGAAGTGTGGGTGTATCGTGATCTTTTGTTTCTTTTTGTTAAAAGAGATATTGTGACGGTTTATAAGCAAACTATTTTAGGGCCCTTATGGTATTTTATTCAGCCCTTATTAACTAGTCTAACTTTTACTATTGTTTTTAATAATTTAGCAGGAATAAGTACTGGATCTGTTCCTCCATTTTTGTTTAATCTTGCTAGTATAACTGTTTGGAATTATTTTACTGCTTGCTTGAATGGTACTTCTAATACTTTTGCCTCAAATGCTGGTATTTTTGGCAAAGTTTATTTTCCTCGGATCATAGCTCCTTTGACTGTTGTTTTATCTAATTTGATTAAATTTTTTATCCAACTCTTTATTTTTCTTTGCTTTTTTATTTATTACTACAGTCAAGATGCTTTAGTATCTTTCAATTCATGGACCTTTTTTTTTCCTTTTGTCATTATTCTCTTGGGAATTTTAGGTTTGGGTTTTGGAATGATTATTTCTGCACTTGTCACTAAGTACAGAGATTTAACTTATTTAATTGGTTTTGGAATACAATTGTTAATGTATATTTCTGCCGTTTTTTTTCCGCTGGATTTAATTGCTGTTAAAATGCCAAAATATGCTTGGCTTGTACAATATAATCCTTTGGCGTATTGTATTGAAGCAACACGGTATATGCTTCTCAGTACAGGTTCATTTCCTTTTTGGGGAATAGTGTATACGTTATTCTTTTCTATCGCAGTTTTATTTATTGGATTGTTATTGTTCAATCATACAGAGAAAAAGTTTATTGATACCGTATAAAGTGAATAGTGTGCAGTTTATAGTATACAGTTAGCAGTAAGTAAGTAAGTAAGTAAGTAAGTAAGTAAGTAAGTAAGTAAGTAAGTAAGTAAGTAAGTAAGTAAGTAAGTAAGTAAGTAAGTAAGTAAGTAAGTAAGTAAGTAAGTAAGTAAGTAAGTAAGTAAGTAAACAGTGAGAAAGATGTAGCCGATAATAAGGATTAATTAGAAAACATTAAATAGAAAATAGTTAACAGTGGGCGATGACGGGTGAACTGTAAAAGAGTAGTAAATAGTGATCATTCACCATTTGTAATTCATTACACAAGATTTATCTCTGGAAAGAAAAATGAAAGACATAATACTAAAAGCAGAAAATATTTCAAAGCAATATCGTTTGGGTACTGTTGGAACGGGTTCATTGGTTCATGATTTGAATCGTTGGTGGCACCAAATTCGTGGTAAGGATGATCCGTATTTGAAAATTGGGGATACCAATGACCGTTTGACCAAGGCTGAAAGTGATTATGTTTGGGCGCTACAAGATATTAATTTTGAAATTGAGCGTGGTGAAGTAATTGGGATTATTGGTAAAAACGGCGCTGGAAAATCTACGTTACTTAAAATTTTATCTCGTGTTACGGGACCTACAACCGGCAGTATTAAGTTTGGCGGGCGAGTAGCTTCATTATTGGAGGTTGGCACTGGTTTTAATGGCGAAATGACCGGACGAGAAAACATCTATTTGAATGGTGCTATTTTAGGTATGACTAAAAAAGAAATTACGGCCAAGCTCGACGAAATAATTGAATTTTCTGGTTGCCTGCGGTATATTGATACTCCGGTGAAACGCTACAGCAGTGGGATGTACGTACGTTTGGCCTTTGCAGTAGCTGCTTTTTTGGAGCCTGAAATATTGATTGTTGACGAGGTCTTAGCAGTAGGTGATGCCGAATTCCAAAAAAAAGCCATTGGAAAAATGCAAGATATATCCAAGACAGGGGGCAGAACGGTTTTGTTTGTGAGTCATAATATGGTAGCAGTAAAACAGCTCTGCTCGAGAGGGATTTTATTAGAGAATGGAACAATAGTATTTGATGGAGGTATTGACCAAGCAGTGGAACGCTACAATAATGATAATGCCTTAATTGGTTCTTTCGTTTCGTGGCCAATTGCTGTTGCGCCTGGGAATTTAAACGCAAAAGTTACGTCAATTGAATTGATTGCAGAAAATGATGAATTTGTAATTGAGAACGATTTTAAAATTGAAATAAAGTATGCCAACTTGTTAGATGCTCATACCTTAAATGTTTCGGTATCGATTATGAGTGATTCGGATCAATATGTTTTGGCAACGCCTCATTTGGAGCGAAGCGCTCAGGAGGTTGGTCATTATAAAAGTGTTTGTACGATTCCCGCAAATTTATTAAACACGGGAACGTACTATTTTACAGTAATTTTGGTTGGAAATAATTTTGAAATAATTACACAATTGGACAAGATTGTTTCTGTTGAAATTGGGGAAAAGGGAATACACAGGAAGAATTATTTTGGATATTGGGGTGGTATCGTTCGACCTTACTTAAATTGGAGCAATCAAAAAATAGGATAGTCATCGTCATGAAATATGAAATTAAAAGTGCTATAAAGAAAATTCATAAATATTCGAAGTTGTTTTTTTTTACTAAGAAATCAGTACTATATAGAGGATTTCGTTCGGTTGATTTACTCATTTTTGATGATATATTTCCGCATCCCGTTTCTGGTTTTAGATTGGAAGAGTTTACGGTTTTACTACAACGTTTTGAAAAATCAAAGATAGTAGTTGCGCCTACTGCTTACGTTGTAGTAAATTCAAAAATAACGGATCATAGTCGGGATTGTTCTTTATTTGTCAAGCAATTCCCAAATTTAAAATCAAAAGTTAGGATAAATAAGAAGTTTGTGAATATCAATACAAAACTTTTTTACTGTATTTTTATACATAACATTTTTAATAATTTACATTGGCTAGAAAAATATAAAATACCGTTTGTTTTTACCTTGTATCCTGGAGGAGGTTTTAAGTTGAATGATATTGAATGTGACTTTAAATTAAGAAAAGTATTGAGTTCGCCCCAGTTTAGACAAGTAATTGTCACGCAAAAAATCACTCGTGATTATTTGGTTACTAATGGTTTTTGTAGTGAAGAAAATATAACGTTTGTTTTTGGTGGTGTGGTGCCTCAGCATTCTCTTGTAACTACTGTTGCTGAAATAAAAGAGGAGCATAAAGAGCAAGATACGTTTAATGTATGTTTTTGTGCAGCGAAATACATGCCTAAAGGTTTAGATAAAGGATATGACGTTTTTATAGAAGCCGCACTGAGTCTCAGCAAAAAACACAATCAAATTCGATTTCATGTTATTGGTGGCTTTGATGTTGATGATATTGATGTAACAAGAATAAAAGATAAAACTATTTTTTATGGATATCAAAATCATGAATCTTTGAAAACTATTTTTGATAGGATGGATGTAATTGTGTCTCCAAACAAAGCATTTTTACTTCATAAAGGGGCTTTTGATGGTTTTCCATTGGGTACAGTTATAGAAGCAGCTTTGAATAATGTTGTGGTATTAATGACCGATGAGTTGGAGCAAAATGAAACATTTATTCCAGATGTAGATTTTATATTAATACAAAGTACTGCAGCATCTATTGTTGAAGCAGTAGAACGATTAATGACAAATGACCAACTTGCTAAACGTATTAAAGAAAATAGTTTACAAAAGTTTAGAAAAGTATATTCTAACGAAACACAAATGACCCCAAGAATTGCAGTGTTAAAAAAATACATTTAAAACAAGTAGATGATCAACGTAACCAAAACTTTCTTACCTCCAATTGCTGAATATACAGATCTGGTGCAACGTGCTTGGGACAATCAATGGTTGACCAATCGTGGGGAGTTAGTCTTGGAACTAGAACATAAATTAAAAAAATATTTAGAAGTTCCCTATGTTACTGCAATGACTAACGGAACTATCCCTTTACAGATTGCTTTAAAGATGATGGGTAAGGGAGGCGAAGTCATTACTACACCGTTCTCATATGTAGCTACTACTGCATCTATTGTTTGGGAGCATTGCAAACCCGTATTTGTAGATATTCACCCGGAGTATTTGACTATTGATGAAACTCAAATTGAAGCTGTAATTACAGATAAAACAACCGCTATTTTAGCTACTCATGTTTTTGGAAATCCATGTGCTACAGATGTTATAGAGGCTATAGCCAAAAAGTACAATTTAGTAGTTATTTATGACGGAGCACATTCCTTTGGGGTGCGCTATAAAAACCGTTCTATTTTTGAATATGGAGATTTGAGTACGTGTAGTTTTCATGCAACAAAGTTGTTTCATTCAGGCGAAGGAGGTGCTTTATTTACAACAAATGCAATAGTACAGCAGCAGTTGTTCTACCATCATAACTTTGGTCATGATGGTCCTTTGGCTTTTCATGGTTTGGGAATTAATGGAAAAATGTCTGAGTTGCAGGCTGCTATGGGATTAGCAGTTTTTCCTTATTTAGAAACCATTATTGCGGATCGAAAGAGAGTAGTCGATTTTTACAATGAAAATTTGGATTTATCGCAAATTCAAACGTTAAAAATACGAGCAAATACGGAGTGGAATTATAGTTATTATCCTGTAATTTTTAAAACTGAGGCTCAGTTGTTATCCATTCAAAAAAAATTAAACGAGCATCAAATTTTTCCAAGACGGTATTTTTATCCTTCGCTCAATACTTTGCCATATTTAGAAAGAATTGCTATGCCAGTATCTGAAAGTATTTCGGAACGAGTGTTATGCCTTCCCTTATATGTAGGTTTAAGTACTGAAGATTTGAGTTTAATTGTGTCACTAATTCATGAAAATATATGTTGATAGTAGGAGCTAAGGGATTTGCCAAAGAAGTTTTGGAAGTGATGCATGAAAACAATCAATTGCAAAATTTAGTTTTTTACGATGATATTAATTTGGATTCACCTGACTTACTTTTTGATACCTTTCGAGTTTTAAAGAGTCCTCAAGAAGCCAGTCATTATTTTAAAACAGTAGACAATCGTTTTACTATTGGTATTGGAAATCCCGTTCTTCGAAAAAAAATGTTTGATACATGTAGCGCTTTAGGAGGAGAGTTAACTACAATTGTGAGTCCTCGAGCTACTGTAGGGAGTTATGATATAGTTATAGGCACAGGAAGTGTGGTATTACCTCACGCAATTTTGTCTAATTCGGTTTCAATTGGTATGGGGTGCATTGTATATTACAGTTCCATAATCACACACGATTGTGTTATTGGGGATTTTGTCGAAATATCACCAAATGCTATTTTACTTGGGCGAAGCAGTGTAGGCTCCTATTCTCGAATAGGAGCAAATGCAACAGTATTGCCAGATATAAAAATTGGTCAAAATGTAATAGTAGGAGCTGGAGCGATTGTTACAAAAGATGTGCCCAATGATTGTGTAGTAGTGGGTAACCCAGCAAGAATAAGCAAACAATTAACACCACTACAATTCAATAAATGATGCAAAAACCCATGGTTAGTGTATGCATGATCACCTATGGTCACGAAATGTTTATTCGTCAAGCGATAGAAGGCGTGTTGATGCAGCAGTGTGCATTTGAAGTTGAATTTATAATCAGTAATGATTGTTCACCGGATGGAACTGATGAAGTAATTAGAAACACAATCAATACGCATTCTAATGGGAGTTGGGCTAACTACATCAAGCATGAAAATAACTTGGGGATGATACCGAATTTCCTGCATACGTTGCAAAAAGCCCAAGGGAAATATATTGCTTTGTGTGAAGGGGATGATTACTGGACAGATCCCCTAAAATTGCAAAAGCAAGTTGATTTTTTAGAGGAGAATGAAGAATACAGCATCCATAGTGGTAAGGCAGAAATTATTAAAGATGGAGTAATCGAAGAATTAATTGGGGATCCATTGGCAAAACAGGATTATATACTTTCTGATTTTTTTACACAAAATAATTTGATATCTTGTACCGTTTTGTTCAGAAACACTTCGCTTTTGCAAAAGTATTTTAAAAATATAGTATTTGGAGATTGGATGCTTTATGTGCAAGTAATATCACAAAATACAAATACTATGGCTTATGTATCTTCGGATATTTTTGCTAATTATAGGCTACATCAAGGTGGGATCATGCAAACACTAGTTACATTAGAAGATCATTTTGTGACACAACTTAAGCAGATACAAGCAATTCAAAAATGCATCAAAGTTCAATACACGAAAGATGATGTTGACAAAATTGACACTTACTGCTTGCATCTTTTTAAATATTATTTCCGGAGAGAAGAATATACAAAAGCTATATGTTACGGTTTCAAAAATTTGATTTTGATAAAAAAGCTAAGGCGTATTCGGGTTTATTTAAGTTTTATAAAACAGTATTTTATAATGAATCATGATGCAAAATAGTTTAATTTCTATTATAGTACCGTGCTACAATCAGGCGCAATATCTTGATGAAGCGTTACAATCAGTATTTGACCAAACCTATAGCAACTGGGAGTGCATTATTGTAAATGATGGCAGTCCAGATAATACTGATGTTATTGCAAAAGAATGGACTAAGAAAGATTTCCGATTTAAATATATTTATCAAGAAAATGGTGGTTTGAGTAGTGCAAGGAATGCAGGTTTGAATGTTTCTCGTGGTAGTTTCATACAATTTTTGGATGCTGATGATTTTTTAACGAATCAAAAACTAGAAAAGTCCATATTCACTTTTCAAACGCAAGATGCAACTCTTGTTCTTACTAATTTTAAAATGTTTGATTCAGATGTTTCTAAAACTAGTCCCCCTTTCTGTGTGTTGAAGTCGGACTATTTCAATTACAACAGTATACTTTTAAATTGGGATCATTTATTTTCAATACCAATTCATTGTGGACTATTTCAATCTGTTTTTTTTCAGGATTTTAGATTTCCCTTGGACTTAGCCGCCAAAGAAGATTGGATTATGTGGCTTTCATTATTTAAATCAAATCCCAAAACTATATTTATTTCAGAAGCTTTAGTTCTGTATCGATTACATGAAATGAGTATGACTCAAAATCAAGAATTGATGAATGAAAATGTAGTTAATGCATTAGTTTATCTTAAAGAGGTATTGAGTAACGAAGATTATAAAGTTTTATTGGGTCATAAAATCAATCGGTTGCAAGCAAAAACAGTAGTGTTAGAGCAAAAAGTGGCTTTTGAAAAGAATAATTTTAGAAACATAAAGGATTCAAATACGTATAAATTAGGATATACATTGAGAAGTTTTTTAAAAAAAACTAAAATCTTGGGAATAGCCAAAAAGATATTAAAACTGAAGCAAAAATAGCACTATTTACTTTTTATTGAAGGAACAGCGCTGTATTGTTAATTTAAGAAAATTGAAATGAAATTTAATTTACCCTTTGGCTATTTTATTCGGGTTACCCGAAAATTTAAATCAAAGAAAGTTATTATCCCAGTGGGATATGATTGCCATCCTGCTTACGTACTTCAAAAAACTACTTTGCGAAAGCAGAGTTTTCCTTTTGATTGGATGTTGACAGATCCTATTAAAGCTTTAGATTTTGCTTACTCAAATATTCAAGAGGAATTTCAATATTTTATGCGTGATTTAGCGGTGGACCAAGCGGGAAATGTTTTTGCAAAAAAATATCCTGAAGCCGCATTTTACCATTACAAAGATTTGATAAAAAATGCTCCGTTACGGGAAAAAATAAATAAAAGATGTAGCATTGCCATGCTCAAGATCAAAACAAAACCAGTTTCTTATTTATTTGTAATTCCTAGCTTGCATGTAAATTCAGAAAAAGCAGTCCAAACGTATTTTCAATCCCTGCTACGTTTTACAACTATATTGAAACCAAGTGACGACTTGCTAGTCTACCTAAGATTTGAAGATTCAGAAGAGGAAAATCAGCAATTTTGTTACCAATTACTTGAGAAAATAAAAGTTTTATCTCAGGTACACGTCACCACTTTTGTATTAGAATCAGCGGAGTACGGAATTTGGGGAAACGAACAGAAATATCGTACTTTAGTAACTGATTTAAAAGTAGATTATTATCAAGTAATGCCTAAAATCAAGCTTGAAAAAAATAAAAAATAGATTTTACTTATATCCTTCTCCTTTATGCTGGCCATTGTCATACCGTACTACAAACTTACTTTTTTTGAAGCTACTTTGCAATCATTAGCCTTGCAAACAGATCAGCGTTTTAAAGTCTATATAGGTGACGATGCAAGTCCCGAAGATCCTAGCATCTTAATAGATCAGTACAAGTGTCAAATGAACATGATGTACCATCGTTATAATGAAAATTATGGAAGTGTGGCACTATCAAAACAATGGGATCGATGCATCGCATTAACCCATGAAGAGCCATGGATTATGATTCTTGGGGATGATGATATCTTGACCCCTAATGTGGTACAAGATTTTTATAGTTATGTTGAACAAGACCTTGAAAGGAAGTACGCACTTATTCGGTTTGCCTCAAGGTTTATAAATGCCTTGGGTACAAGGCTTGAAGGTTTTGATGATTATTTTCATCCAAAAGAAGAAAAAGCAGAAGATGCTTTTTTTAGAAAATGGATTGGAGAAACCCGAAGTTCTCTTTCTGAATATGTTTTTGCCAGAGATTCTTATACTCAATTTGGTTTTCAAAATTATCCTCTAGCATGGCATACAGATGATTTTGCTTGGTTGAAATTTGCTAATAAAAAACCAATTTTGACTATTAACACTTCATTAGTGCATGTCAGGGTTTCTGAACTAAGTATTACGGGTACTTTTGAAAATGAAGCAGTCAAGAATGAAGCAAAAAGAATGTTTTTAAGAAATGTAATTTTCGATACAAAACTGAATTTTAACACTTCTCAAAAAAACGAAATTTTATTTGCTTATGGGGAAGTAATCAAAGTCCAAAATAAAATAGAATTTATTGAGGTTTTAAAGATTTTTTTTCAATTTATAAGCTATTTTAGTTTTTACAATGGAATGCGTTTTCTACGAAGGATGATTCGTGCCAAACAAAATAAATAAAAAATGATAAATCCTTCAATATCGATAATCATTCCAGTTTATAATGCTGCTTTATACATTGAAAAAGCGATAACATCAGCATTGCAACAACCTGAAGTTTTGGAAGTATTAATTGTTAATGATGGTAGTACTGATGGCTCAGATGAAATTTTACAAAGTATAGCGTCTACTACAACTCGTGTTACTCTTCTGTTTCACCCACAAAGAATTAACAAAGGTCGGTCAGCCAGCAGGAATTTAGGATTGCAACACGCAAGGGGAACTTATATTGCTTTTTTAGATGCGGATGATTACTATCTTGAAAATCGTTTTTCAGGTGATTTGTTTATTTTTGAATCTCAACTTGATTGTGATGGTGTTTATAATGCTATTGGAGTTCATTTTTATAGAGATGCAACTCTGGAGCAACAACAAGAACTAGCTTTGTACACCATAACTGAGCGCATAAAACCACAAGACTTATTTGAAAATTTGTTGCTTGGAGGCAAGGGACATTTTTCAATTGATGGACTTACTTTAAAAAGAAGTTTAATTGACAAAGTTGGTTTTTTCAACACGCATTTAGTGGTAGGAGAAGATACAGATTATATGTGGCGTATGGCTCTTGTAGCCAATCTTTATGCAGGCGCTATTGAGAATCCAGTAGCTATTAGAGGGGTTCATGATGCAAATGTGTTTGACAATCCTTTCTTATACCAAGAAAATAAATTACGTATTTTAGATTCCGTTTTGCGTTGGTCAGCTAACCACGGCGTGCGTACTACAAGATTGGATTTGATTTTAAAGCATATTTGGATTCTAAAACAAAAACAAGAAAACTCCTTAATGCAGGATATCAAGTACTGGTTCAATTTATTCTTGCGTCACCACAACTTGATGTTCAGTTCACTGAGTATTAAATATTTTCCAATCATTAGGTATAGACAAAAGCTTTTCTCATTTTTGTATCAAAAATAGTGTACTTAATTTGCTTGAAAATCCCAAAATGAATTTCACGGTTTCAGTAGTTATACCAGCTTACAACGTTGCTGCTTTTGTATCCAAGGCTGTTTTTTCGGCTTTGCAGCAAACAGAAGTATTTGAAGTACTTGTTGTTGATGACGGAAGTACCGACGAGACTTTGAAACTTGCACTGAATTTACAAAAAAAGGATTCCCGAGTTAAAGTTTTTCAACATGACAAAGGGAAAAATTTAGGTAGGTCTGCCAGCAGAAATTTAGGAATACAAAGAGCGACCGGAAATTATATTGCCTTTCTAGATGCAGATGATTTTTATCTTGATAATCGTTTCGGTCAAGACCAAGAAATTCTTAGTAAAGATTCTACAATTCAGGGAGTTTACAATGCAGTAGGATATGAATTCTATAGGACTATAGTAGCCGGAGAAGTGAATTTTTTAAAGGACAATACGTTAACTCAAACAGTACCTGCTGATAAACTTTTCGAAGCTTTAATTTCGTGTAAATATGGCTATCTACATTTGAATGGGCTTACAGTTAAAAGGAAAGTTTTTGATGATGTTGGTTTTTTTAATGAAGCTTTAGTGGTGGCTGAGGACTCTGATTTTATCTTTAGATTATCTTTGTCATGTAAACTAGAAGCTAGCAATATTTCTACATTAGTTGCAAAAAGAGGTATTCACGAGCAAAATATTTTTGATAAAAAGGATTTGTATACCAAATACAATCCTGTTTTATATGAAGAACTAGTGCGCTGGTGTTTAAAAAATAAAATAGCATTTTGTACTATTGATTCAATTTTTAAATATTATTGGATCATTCGTTATCGGGAAAATAAGACAATAGGAGAGGAAACCATTTATTGGATGTGTTATCTAATAAGGAATCCAACAATTTTATTTTCTAAATACAGTTTGAAATACATGCCTATAATTAGGCTTAGGCAAAAACTTTTCCCATTTTTGTATTCACTAAGACATCCTTGAATTTATAATGAAACCATCTAGTAATGTTACCGTAATCATACCCTGTTATAATGACGGGGCATACATTATGGAAGCATTAGAATCTATATACAATCAAACAGTATTGCCAGAAAAGATAATCATTGTTGATGATGGTTCACAGGCAGAGACAAAAAAAGAATTAGCTACAATTAATAATCCATTGGTTCACCTTGTTTACCAAGAAAATCAAGGTGTTAGTGTTGCGAGAAATTATGCTATTAGTTTAGCGCAAACAGAATATATTGTTAATCTTGATGCCGATGATTATTATGAACCTACTTTTATTGAAAAAGCCGTACAGATTTTAGATACCGATACTACTATTGGAGTAGTTAGTTCCCACTGTTGGACTTTTTCTGAGAAAAAAAAGATCTCTATTGTAAGGCCATTAGGTGGAGGTGTTACTGATTTTATGGTGATAAACAATGGTAGAGCTAACGCCATGTTTAGAAAAGAATGTTGGCAAGCTGTAGGTGGATTTGATGTAAACATGAAAGCAGGCTATGAAGATTGGGAGTTTTGGCTTGCCATCACTAAAAATAATTGGCGTATACACATTATTCCCGAAATATTGTCTCACTACCGAATTAAGAATACTTCGCGGGACCGCACTGCAATTGTACATCATGATTATGAGTTACGCATGTATATTTTTAATAAGCATAAAGAAATGTATCAGACTCATTTTGAATTTTATGCAAGTGCTTTGCTGCGTCAAAATTCAATTTTGCGAAACAGTTTGCTTAATGCTAAAGAATCCAAAGAGTTTCAGCTAGGGAATTTATTGCTGGCTCCATTTCGGTTTTTGAAAAAAATAGTATCCAGATGAGTCTATTAGTATCCATAATTGTCCCATGCTATCGTCAAGCTCATTTTTTAGGGGAGTCTTTACAATCCGTTTTAGATCAAACTTATATACATTGGGAGTGTATTATTGTTAATGATGGTAGTCCTGATAATACAGCAATTGTTGCACAAGAATGGTGTGCTAAAGACATCCGGTTTAAGTATGTATATCAAGACAACGCAGGTTTGTCTAGTGCTCGTAATACTGGAATAAAACATAGCAAGGGAGAATTTATTTTACCGCTAGATGCTGATGATGTATTGCATCCAGACTATTTAAACAAAACGGTTCCCGTTTTGAGGGATCACCCAGCATTAGGAATAGTAAGTTGCTATAGTACTTTTTTCTCGGGTACTATAAATAACATTGTTAATCAATTGAAACCAATTGGAGATAATGTAACTTCGTTACTGTTTGTCAATCAATTAGTAGCCACTTCTTTGTTCAGAAAAATGTGCTGGGAACAAGTAGGCGGATATGATGAAACAATGAAAAGAGGTTTTGAAGATTGGGACTTTTGGCTAAGTTCTACCAAACAAGGCTGGACGTACAAAATAATTCCTGAATTTTTATTTTATTACCGAAAGGCTAAGAAGTCAATGCTGACTAATACAATCCAACATCATGCAGAAGAGGTGAAACAATTTTTATTTATCAAGCATAAAGAGTTGTACATCCGTAATTTTGAGAATTGTATGGAAGTGCTATTCTTTGAGTTAAAAGTTCAACGTATAGGTCATGATACCTATAAAAACAGTCAAGAATATAGAATTGGAAAATTAATTTTACAACCTTACCGTTGGTTAACAAAATTGATCTTAAAATCAAAAAAGACATGAACATATCAGTAGTCATTAGAAATAAAAATCAAGCTCCTGCTTTGTCTTTTTTGTTAAAAAACTTAACAAATCGTTATGCCACGGATGTTAATGAGATTATTGTTGTAGATAATCTCTCGACTGATGATAGTGAAACAGTAGCAGCGCATTTTGGAGCTCGATTTGTAACAATTACCAATTTTAGTTTTGGCGGTAGCGCCAATGTATGTGCTTCTGAAGCTAAAAATGATATTGTTGTTATTTTTAGTGCACATTCTTATCCCGTAAGTCCTGATTTTTTTAAGGTTATTCAAAATCAATTTGACCAAAATCCTAATTTAGCAGGAGTAAGATGTTTGCATCAACCCAATGATTATAGAAATTATATCAACGCCATCCCTGCCTCGGTTGATCCTAATAAGTCAGGATTAATTTTTGCAGGATCAGCTTTTAGCAAAGCGGTCTGGGAACAACATCCTTTTAGAGAAGATGTAGCTACTTTTGAGGATAAGGAATGGACCAAACGGGTTTTGAAAGCAGGCTATGACATTGAGTTTGCTCCTGTTGTTTTTGCCTACGAAATCAAACGAACATCCAAACAGTTGTTTTTTAGATTCCGAAATGATGTAGTTGGGAATTATCAATTGTGGGGTGAGGATGTTACCTTTAAATCAATTTTTAAAAGTTTTGTAGGGAATTTGTGGTCCACTGTCACCTCTTTTTTTCGAAATATAAAGTACACTTTTTTGAAGTTGTTTTTTTTATTGCGTTTCTGGAGTAATAAACCAAAAAAAATGGAGTGAATTGAAAGCAAACGTAAACAATTTTGATTTTCTACGATTCCTATTTGCCTTATTTGTAGTCATAACGCACTCCTATGCTTTATCAGGAACGCCAGAATCAGCAGAATGGATGTGGCAAATTACGGCGGGACAACTGTCTTTTTCTCAAATAGGTTTAAGTGGTTTTTTTGTCATAAGTGGGTATTTTATTTTTATGAGTTTGCAGCGGGCTAGTAGCTTAAAAGTATATTTTAAAAACAGAATTCTACGTATTTTTCCCGGTTTGCTTGGCGTATTATGTGTTACACTGCTCTTGATTCCGTTCCTTTATGTTAAAGGCTTTATGATATTTACACAATGGGATTATTACACCTATGTTCCTAGAAACATGACGTTGTACGGTTTTCAATCTACAGTAAAAGGTGTTTTTGATACTAATTCTTACCACGCTATCAATGGTTCACTTTGGACCATACAATATGAGTTTAGTTTGTATGTATTGATTGCACTATTATTTTGTTTTCGAGCGCATCAAAAATTAATTTCAGTTATACTTGCGGTTGTAATGGTGCTACTGTATGTTGTTTATAATTTTTTTATAGAACGGGTGGCAGGGATGCAATTGTTATACCTACAAGGATATCATTTTTTAAATTTAGGAAGTTTTTTTGTCATGGGGAGTTTGCTGGCTTCTATTCAATTTGAAAAAAAGGTTTCTGTTGCAATACTGTTTATTAGTGTTGTAATATTATTTTTAGCCCTTTACTTTGAGATTTATAGCACTGTAAAACATATCGTTTTTCCAGTTGTGGTTTTATCGTTGGGATTTATTCCTCTTCGTTTTTTTAGTACATTTGGTAAATATGGAGACTTATCGTATGGAATTTATATTTACAGCTTCCCGGTGCAGCAGGTGTTGGTGCATCTCTTTAAACCCAAAGTGTATTCTTTGATGACGTTTTCCCTTTTAATTTCAATTATTTTGGGATTTCTTTCTTGGCATTGTATAGAGAAAAAGGCATTAGAACTAAAAAATAAATATTAAAAAATTCGCAATAGAAAATGTAAAATGAATTTAAAAAAATTAAGGCAGATATACCGCATCCTTATTCCTTTAAAGCAGACTGAAGAGCAGCGATTTGAGAGTTTATTAAGATCCAATAATCTCATTACCCATTTTGAAAAAAAGGGATATTTCTATGTGATAAAAGTCGCTAACTCATTTACACTATTGCTTAGAGGTCAAGAGCATAGCGATTACGAAGTCTTTAAGCAAATATTTAATTTTAAGGAATACAATGTTGTCTTGAATCTCATAGATTTTAATTTAAATGTCCAAAAAGAAAAGATAATAATCGATGCAGGAGCTAATGTGGGATATACATCTGTTTTTTTCTCTCAATATTTAAGGAACGTTAAAATTTACGGTATCGAGCCATCAAAGTCTAATTTTGACATGTATCAAAAAAATGTCAGCCTTTTGTCTAACAGTGAGAATGTTACTATTTATAACCGAGCACTAAGTGAAAAGGCAAATAGTAAATATATCATTGAGAGGGAATATGGCGACAAAAAGGATTGGGCTATTACTACGAAAGAAGATGAAGGCGGTGAAATAAAAGGTATTACCATCAATGAAATTATAAGCGAAAATAATTTGGAATATATTTCGCTATTAAAAATTGATATCGAAGGGGCAGAACGGTTTATATTTAAAAGAGGACAAGATGTATCGTTTTTAAAGATAACACAAGTAGTTGCTATAGAAATTCACGATGAGTATAATATCCGAGATGAAATTTACACAGTATTGCAAAGTAATGGATTCTTTCTTTTTGAGGTCAGTGAAACAACAATTGGGTTAAATAAAAATATTTTTTCGAATGACAGAGTTGGATAATAAGTTAAGTATCATTATTCCTTGTTATAATGCAGCAGTTACTTTAGAGGAAACGTTGCAATCTGTCTTTGCCCAGGATTTTCAAAATTGGGAAGCAATAATTGTGAATGATGGATCCACAGATAATACAGAAGATATTGCTTTGCAATGGGTTAAGAACGATAGTAGATTTCACTATTTTTCAAAACCCAACGAGGGTTTGGGTAAAACTAGAAATTATGGAATTACAAGAGCGCAAGGCAAATACATATTGCCTTTAGATGCAGACAATCTAGTGATGCCAGATTTTGCAAAAAATGCAGTTGGAATTCTAGAAGCACAAAACGATATCGATGTGGTTCATGGGAATGCTTTATTTATTGGTGAAAAAACGGGTGTTTGGAACATCGGTGCCTATAATATTGAGAAAATGCTTTTGGACAATTACATTGATGCTTGTGCCATATTTAGAAAATCAACATGGGAGAAAGTAGGCGGTTATGAAGAGAATTTACCTTATGATGGACTCGAAGATTGGGATTTATGGTTGGCTTTTGGAACTATTCAGGCACAGTTCTATTTTATGGATTCGATTACATTTCAATACCGTGTTTCAAAAAATTCAATGATTAAAAAGTTTACACCTGAAATGAAATTGGCTTCCAGATCCTATATCGCCAAGAAATACAGTGACTTGTATCAGTTTCAGTATTGTAAATTTGTAAGAGAGCATGATAATTTAGCAAGCAAATTAACCAATAAAAGGTTTGTGTTAAATGCCTTTTGCAAAACATTTTTTGGTTTTTCTATTCTAAAATCAACCAAGTAATGAAAGGTTACACCGTCAGTATTTTTATGCTCACCTACAATCAAGAAGCTTTTATAGGCCAGACTATTGAAAGTGTGTTGATGCAAAAAACAAGTTTTACATACCAGTTGGTTATTGGAGAGGATTGCAGCACTGATAATACTCGAGAAATTTGTGAGCACTACGCCAAAAAGTTTCCTGATACTATTAAAATTTTACCAAATTTAGGTTATAATCAAGGATTAATTACTAATTATATGCGAACTGTTGCAGCCTGTGATGGTACCTATATTGCCATTTGTGATGGAGATGATTATTGGACTGATGCTTTCAAATTGCAAAAACAAGTTGATTTTCTTGAAGCAAATCCAGATTTTTCGATTGTTGCTACAAATTATGACTTGCTGCATCCTAATGGTGATGTAGAGCAAGTTAAAAAATTACGTCATAAAAAGGAGTTTACTTTTGAGGATCTAGTGTATGATAATTTAATAACTTCGGCTACAGTGCTTTTTCGGAATCATTTACAATTTGATCCATTGCCTCAGTGGATCTTGCAATTTCCATACGGCGATTGGCCTACTTATTTATGGATTTTAAGAAACGGAGGTAAACTTTACTTTCTACAAGATTATACTGCCATGTACAGGCTTGGTATTGGAGTTTCGTCACCCATAATTGCCACAAGTAGTTCACTTCTTGAGGTTAACATAGGAATTTTAGAATGTATGGTACAGGATCACTCTTTTGCGTCACATCAAAAAACCATAGCAAACAGTTTGAGTCGCCTTAAAGTGAATCGGATGACGAGTTACAACATGGAGGGGCAATTTAGAAAAGGATTCGTATGCTTCCTGAAAAATATTTTGCAGTTAAAATCGAATTGGCACGTGGTAAAAATGTATTTTTATTCCTTAAACAAACGTTGGAGTAAGCAATATTAATAAGATGCTCCAATTTTTATTTGTTTTATAAATAACGGATTTAAATTTACCTCATGAAAATACTCATGGTAGCCATTCCCAATCATCATTTTTTTCAATGGGTGAACCAATTGAAAGATAGTGGGCATGACGTATTTTGGTTTGATAGTACTGATGGCGGAGGTATAGTTGAGAAAATTCAATGGGTACACCAAATTAAAGGTTGGAAGTTGAGGTGGGATTTTCCGTTTAGACACTTCATCAAGTCTCGATTCCCGAAAGGGTATAGCCAAATTCAAAAAATTAACGAACGCAAGCTTGCTGAAGTTTTTGAAAAACAGTTGCAGCAAATCAAACCTGATGTAGTGCAGTGTTTTGAAATGCAACTTGCGGGAATACCTATTCTTGAAGTAATGGAAGAATATTCCAATATCCCTTTGATTTATAGTTCCTGGGGGAGTGATTTGTTTTATCATAAAGAAATGGGTCTGTCATCACAAAACGTGCATCGCTTTTTAAAACGAGTGGATTATTTAATCACGGATTGCCATAGAGATTACACGCTTGCACTACAAAATCAGTTTCGAAATTTTTTTCTAGGCGTTTATCCAGGAAATGGTGGAATTGCATATCCTAAAAGAGAGATACTGCCTTGGCACAAAAGAAACTGCATTATTATAAAAGGATATGATGATGAGGTAGGGAAAGCACTGGAAATAGGTAAAGCACTAGAACTGGTTGATCCTGTGTTGCTTTCGGATAAAAAAATTATTGTTTTTAGTGCTGATGCAGTGGTGAAGGCTTTTTTTAAAAATTCAAAAAAACTCCAAAACTACGATGTTGAAATACAACCTAGGAATCAATTTGTCCCAAATGAAATTCTGTTGAAACAAATGGGGCAAAGCATATTGTACCTTGGTAACAGCCTGTCAGATGGTATGCCCAATAGTTTACTGGAAGCTATGGGTATGGGCGCTTTTCCCATTCAGTCTAATCCTGGCGGAGCTACCTCTGAAATTATTGAACATCAAAAAAATGGGCTTTTGATTGCAAATCCGTTGGATGTTACGGAGATTGCGCATCATATAACAACTGCTTTGCAGCACACTGCCCTCAGGGAAAAAGCACAAGAATACAATGTTGCCTTTTGTAATAAAAACTATGATAGAGCAGTATTGCAATCACAAATAGTACATTTGTACGACTCAATTACGGTTTAGCTTTACTATATTATGGATATCTCATTTTTAATTGTTACTAAAAACCGACCGGATGAATTGCGGTATACGCTATCTCGGTTGCAAAATCTTGTGACAATTGATAAGCATGAAGTTTTAGTATTTATTGATGGGTGTGTGGCTACGCAGGCATTGGTTACAGAATTTGGTTGGGTCAAATGGACCGTTTGGGATCATAGTATTAGTGCTTCTCCGGCAAGAGCTATTTTGTATCAAAAAGCGGTGGGTACTATATTCATTGGTCTTGATGATGATGCACATCCTATTAGTGCTGATTTTATCCCAAAGGTACAACAGCATTTTGAGACTAATCCTCAGCTGGGAATATTGGCTTTTCAGGAAGTTAAAGGAGTTTACCCAGCAGATGATTTAGCTTTGCTTCAAGCAAAAAATAAAACATCTTTTTATACGAATGATTTTGTAGGTTGTGGTTTTGCTATAGCCAAAAAAGTATACGCCATTACCAATGGGTTCCCTACGTGGATCGATATTTATGGGGAGGAACCTTGCGTGGCTTTTGAGGTTCTGGATACTGGCTATACTATATTTTTTGCACATGATATTGTAGTCAATCATAGAATTGACATCGAAAAAAGAAAATTGCAAGGCAAGAATTACTTCCGATTTGAACGACAGTTACGCAATAGTTTCAAACTCTATCTGGTCTATTATCCTAATCCTTTGCCTGTAATAGCGCGCTTGCTTTTTCATAATTTCAAGCGTTATGCTTGTACTGATTTTGTTTTTTTTAAACTGTACTGGCGCGCTGTAGGACAAATGATATTTACTTTATTTGATACCTTAAAATACAGATCTCCTATTCAAAAGAAAACACTTAAATCAATTCAAAAATTAAAAAATATGCCTTACTAATATGCTTTTTAACACCCTCATGTACGCCTTATTTGTACCCATAGTTTTTGTGGTGTATTGGTATGTTTTGGGTAAATCAAGCAAGGCTCAAAATATTTTTTTGTTGTTGTGTAGTTACTATTTTTATTCCTGTTGGGATGTGCGGTTTCTTGGATTGTTGTTGTTTTCAACTGCTTTAGATTATATATCGGCGTTACAAATGCAAAATTCAAAATCAGAACAAGTCCGAAAGATATGGTTCTGGACAAGCATCGGAATTAACATTTCTTTCCTCGGAATTTTTAAATATTATAACTTTTTTGCAGTTTCTATGCAGTCAGCACTGCAGGTGTTGGGTTGGGATATTGATTTGTTCGTGTTGGAAATTATTTTACCAGTCGGAATTTCATTTTACACTTTTCACGGACTGTCTTACGTGATTGATATCTATAAAAAAAGACTGGTTCCAGAGCAAGACCCCATAGCTTATGCTTTGTTTGTATCTTATTTTCCCCTTTTGGTTGCTGGTCCTATTGAGCGAGCCACCCATTTATTACCCCAACTCAAAAAAAACAGAACATTTTCATACCAGCAAGCAGTAAATGGATTGTACCAAATAGTGTGGGGATTGTTTAAAAAAATTGTGATTGCTGATCAGTGTGCGCTTTACGCCAATGCAATTTTTAATAATGTACCACAGGAATCCGGAAGCACCTTATTTATGGGAGCTTTATTTTTTGCGTTCCAAATTTATGGCGACTTTAGTGGTTACTCAGATATTGCTTTAGGAACCTCAAAACTTTTTGGAATAGAGTTGCTTCAAAATTTTTCATTCCCCTATTTTTCCAGAGATATTGCGGAGTTTTGGCGTCGTTGGCACATATCATTATCCTCTTGGTTCAAAGATTATGTGTACATCCCACTGGGAGGTAGTGCAGGCTCTCGTTTTTTAAAAATCCGAAATGTTTGTATCATTTTTTTATTGAGCGGTTTTTGGCATGGAGCCAATTGGACGTTTATTGTTTGGGGACTTTTACATGCTTTGTATTTTGTGCCCTTGTTATTGGCGCAAAAAAATCGAAAGCATATTGAGATAGTAGCTTTTTCAAATACATGGCCTAGTGCTAAGGAGGTTTTTCAAATGGGTACTACTTTTTTAATGACAACCCTAGCGTGGATTTTTTTTAGGGCCAATTCTTTGTCTGCTGCTATTGATTATATTTCGGGTATTTTTTCAATTTCTTTATTTACAATACCCAGTGTACGTCCAACAAATGTTTTAGTTCTGATTTTATTTTGTATCACTGTAGAATGGTTTGGTCGTAGGAATGCATTTGCATTAGAAAACTTTAATTTACAAGGAAATAGAGTAGTTAGATGGTTTTTTATAAGTTTTATTTTAATTCTCATTTTCGTGTTTAGTAGTCCTGTAGAACAACAATTCATCTATTTTCAATTTTAATATGCGGCGTTTTATCCTTCATAGTGTCCTTTTTTTAGCTACTTTTTTTGTGGTGGATAAGATGTTTTATTTTTTCTTACATCATGCGCCTACACTGGAGTACGACACGCGTTTAGAACAAATATTAGAGGGAAAGATGAACAAAGAGTTGTTGATTTTAGGGTCTTCAAGAGGCGCAAATAATATTTTGGCAGGACAAATAGAAAGCAAAACAAGGCACAGTACATACAATCTTTCCTATCCTGGATCAGATGTTAGGTTTCATTATTTTGTATTAAAATCAGTATTGAAATATAATAAAAAGCCAAAAATGGTAGTCTTAACCATTGATAATCCGCATGAATTTGTAAATGAAAAAACACTTAATTTTCGTTTTGATCGTTTGTATCCATTAGCTAAATACAATTATATCACACAAGAGTTGATCCGTCAAAAAGAAAAAAATGTGCTTTCGTGGGTTTTTTGTTTGGCGCGTCTCAATCGATCTAATTTTTCGGTATCAAAAGTAGCTATTCCGCTTGACGGAAAAATTGATGCTTGGGGTTCTATGCCTTTTTATAACAGAAAAGCTTCTTTTATTGGTAAAAAAAATTCGGTTCAATTGTACAATAGATCTTTAGAAAATACAGAAAAACTCACCGCTTTTAAGGCGTTACAACAATTGTGTTTGAAAAATAAAATACAAATAGTTTATGTTTTTCCTCCCAGTTATGGGGCATTCGACAAACAATTTTACAAGCGGTTTTTAAAAATGGTGCCTGCACATGATGTTATGGTTTACAATACCTTGAATACGATTTATCAAAAAGAAGCTAGTTTTCATGACGAATCCCATTTACAACAAAAAGCCGCCCAAGTTTTTACAAATGAAATAAGTACCTTTATACAAAATAAAATTACCTCAAATGAAAAAAATAGGTTTGATTCCGCTACGCAAAAACTCTAAAGGAATACCAGGAAAAAATAAGAAAAAAATGTTGGGGAGACCCTTATTTTCTTGGATTTTGAGTGAAGCTATTTTTTCAAATTTAGATGAAGTATTTGTGTTTACAGATGATACAGAAATCATTCATTACATTGAAAAAGAATACCATTGGAGTTCAAAAGTAAAAGTACTCTTGCGAAGTGATGAGAATGCAACGGATACAGCCTCAACCGAAAGTGTTATGAATGAGTTTACTCAGCTTATAGCTCAAGATTATGATGTTTTGTGCTTGCTTCAGGCAACATCACCTTTTACGCAACGAGTTGCAATTAATGCCATTTTAGCCAAAGTAGAGCAGGAAGCTTATGATGCAGCACTTACAGTGGTTAAAACACACCGTTTTATTTGGGATGCATCGGGTAAACCAAAAAATTATGACATCTACAACAGGCCTAGACGCCAAGATTTTGAAGGACTTTTGGTTGAGAACGGTGCCGTATATGCCACTACCAAAGCCGCTTTTGCACATTCAAAAAACAGAATAAGCGGCAAGATAGGACTTGTAGAGATGGATGAAGAGTCTTACACGGAAATTGATTCAACTTCAGATTGGGAAATTGTAACACACTTGCTGGCTCATCGCTTGCAAAAAAGTAAAATGCATGATAAAATATCCTATTTGGTTCTTGATGTTGATGGTGTTTTTACCAATGGAGGGGTATACTATGGAGCTGATGGGGAATTGATGAAGTATTTTGACATGCGTGATGGTATGGGACTTGAAATAATAAGACAAAATCAAGTAGAAGTTGTAATTATGACCTCTGAAAACTCCGAATTGGTAAAAACCCGCATGAAAAAATTGCAGATAGAACATTGTTTTATGGGAGTCAAAGACAAATATTCATTTCTGGAACAATTTTTAAAAAATGAGGGAGCTTCTTACTCACAAGTAGCGTATGTAGGTGATGATGTGAATGATTTGGCCAACATTTGTAGTGTCGGTTGGTCTTTTTGTCCAGCTAATGGAACCGAAATTGTGAAACAACATACAGATTATGTTTTGACCCAAGCATCTGCTCAAGGCGCCATTAGGGAAGTGTGTGAGCGCATTATGAAATACAACCTGCGCTACTCTTAAAAATAAGCAGCTACTCAAACTGCATTATGCTACAATACGAAAAGAAATACAAATAATGAGATGGCATTTGTAAAGTCGAATGTTTTTGTAAAGTTCGATGTATGTTGTGAAAGCAATAGTGTTGAGGAGTTGTTTTTAGCCAAATATTAATATGGCAAAGTAATCGTTTTTAGGAAAAAAATAATTTTCTTTGCTTACTAAAATTAAAAAAAATGAAGGCATACAAAGCACCTTATGTAATAGCTGAAATAGGATGTAACCATAAAGGAGATATGGTTATTGCAAAGGAATTGATTCATATTGCAAAGATTTTTTGTAATGTAGATGCCGTAAAATTTCAAAAACGCAACAATAAAGAGTTACTTACTCCAGAGCAGTACAATTCCCCTCATCCCAATAGAGATAATTCGTATGGCGATACCTATGGAGCGCACCGTGAGTTTCTAGAATTCACAGTGGAACAACATGCTGAGTTAAAAGAATATTGTGAATCAGTTGGATTAGTATATTCTACATCAGTTTGGGATGTAACTTCAGCTCAAGAAATAGCCTCTTTAAAACCTGAATTCATAAAAATTCCATCGGCATGTAATAATAATTATGCCATGCTTGAATGGTTATGCGACCATTACAAAGGGGAAATTCATATTTCGACTGGAATGACAACGCAAGATGAAACGAAAGATATTGTGGACTTTTTCGTGAAAAAAGAACGCAATCAAGATTTGGTTTTATACAATTGTACTTCAGGATACCCAGTTCCTTTTGACAGTGTTTGTTTGTTAGAAGTTAATGCTTTGCAAAGTAAATATGGTGGACTAGTAAAGCAAATTGGTTTTTCAGGTCATCATTTAGGAATTGCTGTGGATGTAGCTGCCTATACCTTAGGCGCAGCTATTATTGAACGCCATTATACTTTGGATAGAACTTGGAAAGGCACTGATCATGCTGCCTCTCTTGAGCCTATGGGTATGCGCAAGTTGACACGAGATTTAAAAGCAGTGTACCAAGCGTTGTCAACGAAGGCAACTGATATTTTGCCAATTGAACAAGTGCAAAGAGATAAATTGAAGAATAGGAAGACTAACGCTTAATCAATTATTACTAAATCGAGGTGATAAGGATTGAGTCCTGTTAAAGTGAATATGAAAGATATATTTAAATTTGGTATTAAAACAGATAGGATTTATGGGCTGGATATTCTTCGGTGTTTTGCAATTCTTTTCGTTGTAGCTAGTCATGGCAATAATCTTTTGCCATTCATGGACTGTGAAATTTTGTCTTATTTGATTTTTGATGGTGTTAGTATCTTTTTTGTTCTTAGTGGCTATCTAATTGGCGGGATTTTAATAAAATTGTTAGATAAAAATAAATTGACTTTTACCCTTTTGGTTGGTTTTTGGAAGAAAAGATGGCTAAGAACCTTACCTGTTTATTTTTTAGTACTTACAGTGCTTGTCTCATTAAATTTAATTGTGAAACATAGTTTTAGCTTTGCATATTTAAAATATTACATATTTTCACAAAACTTGTTTTCAGCACATCCATACTTTTTTCCTGAAGCTTGGAGTTTAAGTATTGAAGAATGGGTTTATCTTATATTGCCAATCTTATTAGTTTTTTTCATAAATATTCTAAAATTTTCTACAAAACATTCATTCCTTATTTTAACACTAACTATAATTGCTACGATCAATTTATTTAGATTTTATCTTTATACTAATCTTGAGGTTAGTAGTTTGAATGATTGGGATTTATTATTTAGAAAACAAGTGTCAACAAGATTAGATAGTTTAATGTTTGGTGTATTTGGTTCCTATCTTTCATTTTATCATCAACGTCTTTGGGAAAGGCAAAAACAATTTTATTTTATAATTGGATTGGTCATATTGTTTTTTGTACAGTTTAGAACTTTTAATATTAGTTCCTTTGATTTATATGAATGTGTTTTTTCGTTTTCAACTGCATCAATAGGCACTTTATTATTGTTACCTTACTTATGTTCTATAAAAACTGGTAGTGGATTTCTTTTTAAATGTTGTACACTCATAAGTTTGATATCTTATTCAATGTATTTAATAAATTTAACGCTTGTACAAGATTGGATTTTAAAATTGTTTGATCTAATAAGTGGGTTTAAAAACGATGGTCATTTTTATTACGGAGTAAGATATTTGTTATATTGGATTTGCACTATTTCTTTGGCATTTTTGATGTATAAATTTTTTGAGCTTCCCATCATGAAATTGAGAAAAGATAAATAATAAAAAATAGAAGAATAGAAATATATTGTTAAATATTGCTTTTAAAACTTTTAGTGGAATGTGTTGATTTTCATGGTTTTTGTTAAGTGTGAATTGCCTCTATTTTATTTTATTACGATCATATTATATAAGTTTTACTTCCATTGCTTCAAGTGTTTTAGGCAGAGTAACGAAGTAAAAATGTATCGAAAAGTCGTATTGGATAACCGTATCTACGATTACTTTACATTTTGCAACAGAAATTCACGAAGCTGTATTTTAATTTCTTAATTGAATCAACAAACTTCAACAGAAAAAGCAGTAGGTTTGTACGATTCAAAACGATATGGATCTACTTTTGTAAAGATTAAAACCAAGCATGCATGAATAAAAAAGTTTTTGTTTTTTTTCCAGATGGAGTAGGGTTGCGCAATTTTGCATTTACTCAGTTTAAGGAATTGGGAGAGGAACGCGGTAATACTATTGTATACTGGAATAACACGGTATTTTCACTTGAAAAAGAATTGGGTTATAAGGAATTACCACTCAAAAATCATAAAATACATCCACTAACACCTTTGTACACTCGAGCTAGAAAGCATGTTGAACTGAATGTATCTCAAAAAAAATTCAAGGACCCCGTTTACGCCACCTATAAATTTCCCTTTAGTTACAAAGGAATCAAAAATATTTTAAAGAGTGTCTTTACCCAAATACTCATTGGCTTGAACTCCTCTGAGGCAGGTATAATTCGCATTAGAAAACGAATCAATAGTTTAGAACGTTCTACAAAAAAATACCAGTATTGCAAAGCCCAGCTTCAAGCCCATAAACCAGATCTTGTTTTTTGTACCACACAGCGTGCCACACAATCTATAAGCGCATTGCTTGCTGCCCAAGATTTAGGAATTCCTACAGTAGGTTTTGTCTATTCTTGGGATAATGTTCCAAAGGCGATGCAACTCATAGAAACAGATTTTTATTGTGTTTGGAGTGATCTGATGAAAAAAGAAGTATTGACTTATTATCCGTTTATCAAAGAAAATCAAGTTTCTGTAACTGGAACTCCACAGTTTGAACCTCATTTTGATACGCGTTTGGCACAAAGCAGAATGGATTTTTGTAACCAACATAATTTGGATTATCATAAAAAGTACATCTGTTTTTCGGGCGATGATGAAACGACCTCGCCACTGGATCAGTTTTATTTAGAGGATTTGGCGCAAGCCGTACGAAGTTTAAACAGTAAAGGACATAATCTGGGAATAATTTACAGGAAATGCCCCGTAGATACTACCACGAGATATGAAAAAATAGTACAGCAATACCAAGATATTATTGCTGTGATAGACCCTTTGTGGACCTCCAAAGGAACACAATGGAATGAAATTTTACCCACAAAAGCTGATTTAGGTTTGTTGTATAATGTATGTGAACATTCAGAATTTGTGGCCAATGTGTGTTCCTCAACTGTTTTTGATTTTGTTTTGCACAATAAATCCTGTTTGTATTTTAATTACGAGCAACCTCAATTAAAAAAAGGCATTCGGGATATAGGTCAAAACTATAACTATGTTCATTTTAGGAGTATGCCCAGCCCATATGCTGCCGTTTTTTGTACCCATAAAAAAGATTTAGAATTCTTGGTTGAGCAAATTTTAGAAGAAAAAGTATCCAATGTTTCAGTAGGGAAAAAATGGTTTGATATTGTTGCATCAAATCATCCATCAGTTGCGTCTAAAACTATTTGGGATACCATAGAAACTATTTTAAAAAACTAATATGTTTTTCAATTCACTTGCCTTTGCGGTATTTTTGCCCATTGTTTTTATCTTGTATTGGTTTGTTTGTAATAAAAACAAGTCCTATCAAAATGCACTTCTTATTGTAGCGAGCTATTATTTTTATTCGTGTTGGGACTGGCGTTTTTTATTTTTGTTAATTTTCTCCACGTTTTTAGATTATTACACGGGGATTCAAATAGAAAAAAGCAGTAGTAAAACGGCGCGCAAATTTTGGTTTTGGCTTAGTATAGCAATCAATTTAGGATTTTTAGGAGTATTTAAGTACTACAATTTCTTTGCTGATTCGTTTTCTCAATTGGTAAATGGTTTTGGTTTTAAAACCAGTCCATTGTTACTTAATGTGGTGTTGCCGGTAGGAATTTCTTTTTACACCTTTCACGGATTATCTTACGTGATTGATATTTATTACAAGCGCATCAAAGCCGAATATAATTTTGTAGATTATTCGTTGTTTGTGAGTTACTTTCCTTTGCTTGTGGCTGGTCCTATTGAGAGAGCGACCCATTTATTACCACAAGTAAAAGTAAAGCGCAGTTTTGATTATCAAAAAGCTAAAGAAGGTGTATTTCAGTTCGTGTGGGGATTAGTCAAAAAAGTAGTCATTGCGGATACTTGCGCAACTTATGCGAATGCTATTTTTGATAATTACCCGTCTATGAATACCTTATCACTTGTTTTGGGTGCTGTGTATTTTGCGTTCCAAATTTACGGTGACTTTTCGGGCTACTCTGATATGGCATTGGGAATGTCAAAATTGTTTGGGATTGATTTGTTAAGGAATTTTAATTACCCCTATTTTTCAAGAGATATAGCTGAGTTTTGGAGGCGTTGGCACATTTCGCTTTCTTCTTGGTTCAAAGATTATTTGTATATTCCGCTAGGAGGTAGCTCAGGAGGTATGGCTATGAAAATTAGAAATACTTTTATCATTTTCTTGGTTAGTGGTTTTTGGCATGGAGCCAATTGGACTTTTGTTGCTTGGGGTTTTATCAATGCCTTGTACTTTTTGCCCTTGTTGATTTTAAATCGCAACCGTTCGAATATGGAAACGGTTGGTTTAAATTGGAATTTTAGCGGTATTAAAGTATTCTTTAGCATGCTGACTACTTTTGCTTTAACCTGTTTGGCTTGGATATTTTTTAGGTCCAAATCTATTGAGGCTGCCTATGAGTACATCGTACGAATGTTTTCGAATCGTATTTTTGAAATACAGTATTTAGAGAATCAAAGGTATAACTATGAAATTTTACTTCTGATATTAGCTTTTGTTCTTGTAGAATGGAAAAATCGTCAGCAAGTAGAACCTATTTCTGGAAAATACAGTTATTTAAGGCTGAGTCTTTGTCTTGTTGCTATTGTAGCTTTAGGCACTTATGCTGATTATAAAGAATTTATTTATTTTCAGTTTTAAAAATAAATAAGATAAGAAAACCTCAAATTCAACCTCGAAAACCCGAATAATGAAGCAGTTTTTAATTTTTATTGGCAAAACACTCTTGATACTCCTTTTGTTAGCAGTAATCTTGGATGTTTTGTACACCTCTGTTTATTTGCAATCCTCCACAAGAGGAAAGATAGAACAGGTTTACAACTCAAAAGCTCAAAAATTTGATGTGGTTATTTTGGGATCCTCAAGAGCCAATAATCATTTTGTAACTCCATTGTTTGAACAAAAAGGGTTGCACGCTTTTAATTACGGAATGAGTGGTGGACATCTTTTTGAAGCCTCCTTGCTATTAAAATTAATGATCGAAAAAAAGTATGTTATAAAAAATGTAGTTTTAGAAGCTGATTTGAATCTCTCCAATGAAAAGCGTGACGAAGGAGTTTCATCACATTTTCTGCCATTTTTGCATCAATCTCAAACTATAGCAAATCATTTTTCGAATGAAACTGATTTTGCATCCATGTATTATCTACCGTTTTATAGGTATGTAGCATTTGATGCAAAAATAGGTTTTAGAGAGTTATTTAATGTAGTGCAACAAAAGCCTACGACTTTACTAGATAATTCAGGGTATTATCCTTTGTACAAAAATCCAAAGGCAAATATGAAGAATGATTTGACCAACTTAAAGCCTTTGCAAAACAAATACTTTGAAGAAATAAAACAGCTTTGTAAAGAGAATAACATTAACTTTATTGCTATTATGACGCCTATGTGTAGCAATACCAAAGGCATGAATTATTTTGAAAAAGTAAAGAAATTATATCCTGAAATTCATAATTATGAAAATGTGGTGATTGGAGATCAATATTTTTCATCTTGCGGACATTTGAATGATGCAGGAGCTAGAAAGTTTACACAATTGGTGATTAATAATTTTTTCATAGAATAATAAGATGGGATTAAAAAACATGCTCAAATCTCTATTGGGAATGAACACCATAAAGTTCATGAAATCCAAATTTCAAACCGCAAAGGATAAAAAGCAAATTGCAAATCGCAGGACGTTTTATATGCAGTTTTTAAAAGAGGGTAGTTTGTTTTTTGACATTGGAGCCAATTACGGTAATAGGATTGAACCCTTGGTTAACGAGCCAATAAAAATTATTGCCATTGAACCACAAATAGAATGTGTTCGTTTTTTGCAAAAACGATTTGGTAAAAAAATTACTGTTTTACAAAATGGTGTAGGTAAAACAATGGATAGTAAACTGATGTACATTGCCACAAATGCTAATATTTTGTCCTCTTTTTCGAAAGATTGGATTGATTCTACAAAATACAGTGGTAGGTTCAGTGCTATTGAATGGGACAAAACGAGAACTATTGAGATGGTAACTTTAGATTATCTTATAGCAACTTATGGTAAGCCTGATTTTGTAAAAATAGACGTAGAAGGTTTTGAACTAGAAGTGTTGCAAGGTCTCACTCAAACATTTAAAACGTTATCAATAGAATATACTGTGCCGGAGCGTTCTGAAGAACTTTTAGCTTGTTTATCGTATCTAAATAACTTGACACAACAACAAGCACAATACAATTATTGTATTACTGAAAACACAAATTTTGCTTTGCCAAATTGGGTTTCATACGATCAAATGTTAAACGAAGTGAAAGCTAATAGATTTGTACATTCACTATTTGGAGATGTTTATGTTAAATTTATACCTAGAGTTGAGTAGAAATTGTTTATTTCTCGATATATTTTGAGCAATAAAATGATTGCATTTTTATGTCAAATGATCAAACTAATGTAACCTGTGATTTGTCACTTCGAGTGTTTTTGTGGAGCGCAACGGAATAAAAATGTATCGAGAATTCGTGTTTTGTAAAAGCAATCAGCAAGATAAAATAAAATATTTTAAAATACCATACCCAAACATACAGTTATGCACCTTGCTTTTTTAACTTCGGAATACCCACACGAACGCGTAGCTCATGCTGCCGGAATTGGTACTAGCATTAAAAATTTAGTGGTAGCATTGGTACAACTTGAGGTAAAAGTAACCGTAATAGTATATGGGCAAAAAGAGAATTTAATCCTAGAGGAAAATGGGGTTTCTATACATATGATTAAGCATAAAAAGTATAAAATGATGGGATGGTTTTTGCATCGCAAATACCTACAATCCTATTTAAATCGTTTAATTTTGAATCAAAATATTGATGTTGTTGAGGCCCCTGATTGGACAGGAATAACGGCATTTATGAATTTGAAAGTACCATTGGTTATTCGTTTTCACGGAAGTGATACTTATTTTTGTCATTTAGAGCAACGAAAACAAAAATGGAAAAATTATTGGTTCGAAAAGCTTGCAGTCAATAAAGCAATGGCCTACATAGCGCCAACTACTTATGCGGGTAAGGTTTCAAAAGAATTGTTTCATATCAAAGGGAAGCGCATTCAAACCATTCATTATGGCTTGGCGCTAGAAAATTTCGAAAATGAAAAACCAATCCAATACAATAGAGCGACCATTTTGTATATTGGCACCATTATCCGTAAAAAAGGTGTTCTGGAATTGCCTGCTATTTTTAATATCGTGCGTGCGAAATTCCCAGAGGTCAAACTGGTTTTGATTGGCGGAGACGCATCTGATATAGCAACGGGATCAACATCTACTTGGGAGTTATTGCAGCAAAGTTTTGACAGTGAAGACGCAAAAAACGTAACGTACTTAGGTAAAATACCGTATCAAGAAATCCAAAAACACATAAAACAAGCGCAAGTGTGTATTTTTCCTAGTTATGCTGAAACGCTTGGTATGGTGACTATTGAGTCCATGGCGTTGCGCAAACCTGTGGTAAATACATCAATTGGATGGGCACAAGAATTGATTGAAGAGGGAATTAGTGGCTATTTGGTGCATCCGTCAAACCACAATACCTATGCTGAAAAAATTTTTACAATTCTCGAAAACGATGCGCTGGCTGCAACAATGGGAGATGAAGCACGCAAACGTGTAGAAACTTTTTTTGACATCAAAAAAATAGCCCAGCAAAATCTAGTATTTTACCAATCAATACTTGTAAAGTCGTGATCATTGTTTTCCATCATAAAAATAAGGTTACTGCTGTTAAGCAAAATCAATTGCAAATCATTGGTTTTGTAGGTCAAGCTATTGCCGCTGTTATGGTGGAGTTGGCACGCAAAAATCAGGAGGAAATCATCGCTTGGTGCGCACAAGAATACGCTGAAGCTTTAAACGAAAACGAAATTGCATCTTTGCTTCATCATCAAAAAATGATGATCTCCTATGGCACAGCACAAGAAAGTTATTTGGGTCGCAAAATAGGTTATGTAGAAGAATCTCCTTTTTTAGATGTAAAAAAAAATGTGTTGTATCCCACCTGGTTGATGAGTAGTACAGTGGGAGCTATTCACGCCAATGTTTTGTTTTTGATAGCTCATAAAATTCCCACTAATGATCATCTGGATTTTTTCCTGAACTCTGCTGCTAAAATAGGGATGTTGAACGGGCTTTTGTGTTATTCAGAACCCCGATTACTGAAAAAGAATATAAACAAGAACAATGAAGTTGAAGCAAATAATTTTGTCTTGTTTCGTTTTGTAAGGCAGCATTACAAAAAAAGATGGTTGCTACTGTTATTTTTAAATTTAATTGTTTTTGAAAAGCAGTTGGCATTTTTTCCGTTAATTATTGCCTTTACTTACCAGTCTAGAAAAAAAATAAAGCTTAGTTTTGATACTATTGCAGTGCAATCTAGAAAAGAGGTGCTAAGCAATAGAAGCATTGATGTTATAATACCAACCATTGGCAGAAAAGCATACTTACATGATGTTTTAAAAGACTTGGCGTTGCAAACGCATTTGCCAAATAAAGTGATTATTGTGGAGCAAAACCCACAACTAGCGAGTGTCTCCGAGTTGGATTTTTTACAAGTTTCAAATTGGCCTTTTCAAATAAAACATATTTTTACCCATCAAGCAGGTGCTTGTAACGCGCGAAATGTAGCATTAAATGAGGTGCGTAGTGAATGGGTATTTTTAAATGATGATGACAATCGTTTTGGGTCAAACCTTATTGAAGCTGTTTTTGAGAAAGTAGAACAGTATGGTACAGAGGCTTGTACAACTGCTTATTTGCAGCAGGATGAAACTCAAATATTCAATACCATTCATCAATCGGGTATCTTTGGCTCAGGCAATAGCTTTGTTAAAGCCAGCGCTTTGCAACACATTCGTTTTGATGCTGCTTTAGAATTTGGTTACGGTGAGGATACCGATTTTGGGATGCAATTACGTCAATCAGGTGTCGATATTATTTATTTTCCAAGCTTGTACATCACTCATTTAAAAGCACCAATGGGCGGATTTCGAATCAAAACGCAACAAAAATGGGATAACGATCTTGTCGTACCAAAACCATCGCCAACGGTCATGTACGTTTTTAGAAAACATTATACAAGAGAACAATTATTATGTTTTAAATTAGTTTCGTTTTTTAAATTACTTAAAAAAGAGCCATGGCGCAACTGGGGTTCATTTATACATCAGTACGAACGCAAATGGCAAAGCAGCTTATATTGGTCTAAAAAATTATAAAATATGGATCATACACCACCAATGATAAGTTTTTTAATTACTCATTACAATAGGCCAAACGATTTGTTGCTGTGCCTAAACGCTATTCGTGGTTTAGATCTTTGTGACTATGAAATCGTGGTGTCTGATGATGCTAGTGAGGCACAACATTTGGAAATTATCCAACAGTATCCCATCGACCAGCTATTATTGGCTGATAAAAATGGCGGTTTAGCGGCAAATATCAATCGCGGTTTGCAAGCTTGCCGTGGACAGTACATTATATATTGTCAAGAAGATTTTATGTTGTCAAGTAAATTGGCAATTATTTTACCTGAGTGTTTAGAACACTTAGCTTCAAAAAAACTTGATTTGATTCGTTTTGTATCCAATATGAATTTTAACTCGACTTCGTGTGTAAGTACAAACATCAGTAGGATTCCAAAGTTTGCATTTCGTAATTTTTTACAAAATTATTATCAATATAGTGACCATCCTTTTATAACTACTAAAGATTTTCATCCTACTTTTGGCTTTTATCAGGAAGAAACTTCAGGACGATACGGAGAGACTGAGTACGCCATTCGAATTCTTAAGTCGGCTGCCAAAATAGGAATTACAAAACAAGCTTATGCTTCTACAATCGACGGCAGTCAATCAGTTTTGGCTAATGAAAGTAAAGTCGTTGCAAAATCTTTTTCTTTCAATAAAAAAGCGATCCATTGGGCGAGAGCATTTCGACTTTATGCAGAATTGCTATTGTATGATAAAAAAAATCGAGGTTTAAAAACGTACAGAAATTTCAGAAATTAAGATAAAACTAATGCTGAAGATTTATACCGATCATCTGTTTATAACCCCTGAAAACCGGAAAGAAGTTTTTCCGTTGTTGTTTGATTTGTGTTATACAGATAATAGTATTTTGCACTCCTTTTACGAGCTGGTATCAACTATTGAAGCGTGTGACGTAGCAATAGTTCCTGTAAATTTGCGACGGTTTGGTAGCCGAACTGAATTAAATCAATTTATTTCTGAGGCTCAAAAAAGGCGTAAAATAGTTTGGCTGTATTCAGGTGGAGATTTTGGACTAACATTAGACTCGGCTGTTCATGTATTTAGAAACGGTGGTTTTCATTCTAAGTTACCAAGGACTACTTTTATTTTGCCGTCTTTTATCAATGATCCCTTTCAAAATAAAGATCAAGGAGTAGTTGCTATTCCTAAAATTGCGATGCCTCAAATAGGGTTTGTGGGGCATGCAGCTAATTCAATTACTAAACAGTTAAAAGAATTAATTGGGTATTGTAAAAATAATTTAGATATAATTTTAAAGCGGGAACAAGCTGATTTTCAAAATTTTTATCCTTCTAGTACAAAACGTTATCATTTTTTAAAACAATTATCAAAAAGTAAAAAAGTAGCAACTAATTTTATTTTGAGAAAAAATTATAGTGCTGGTGCAAAAACAGTTCAGGACAAAGCCATTGCAAGACAGGAATTTTTTGATAATATTGCTGCTAATCCGTACACGTTTTGCATGCGTGGAGCAGGAAATTTTTCGGTTAGGTTTTATGAAACGTTGGCCATGGGAAGGATTCCAGTAGTGGTTAACACGGATATCCGATTGCCTCTAGATGATCAAATTGATTGGAGTAAACATTGCGTGATGGTATCTGAGGGAAACATGATACAAGAGTTGGTTGCTTTTCACACTGATATTGAACCAAAAGATTTTATTCAAATGCAAATTGACAACCGTAATTTATGGTTGAATTTTTTAGAACGAGAAGCTTATTTTAGTACTATCTATGGTATTTTTAAAAATAAAATAAATGAAGTTTAGTCTCATTATATGTACGTACATGCGCCCAAAAGCCGTGGTCAAATTGTTGCAATCTGTTGCGAAGCAGTCCCTTTATCCAGATGAAATTCTAATCATTGATGGGAGTGAGAACCAAGATACGGAAAATGCTATTGCACAACATGATTTTGATAAGGTGGCTTATTACAAAGTACGTGAATCAGAAAGAGGTTTAACAAAGCAAAGAAATTTTGGAATTCAAAAAAGAGATAAAAATTCTCAAGTAATTTGTTTCCTTGATGATGATACTGTTCTTACTCCGACGTATTTTTTTGAGATTATACAAACTTTTAAAAGTAATATAAATATCGCAGGGGTTGGCGGTGTTGCCACTAACGAAAATAAATGGCAAGAAAAAAAACAGAATATTTCTTATCATCCTCATTATTTTTATCAATGGGAAAATTACGTTTATCCCGAAGGATTACGTAATGTAGTTCGTAATTATCTGGGTTTGTCTTCTCCATTACATCCGGGAAAAATGCCTAATTTCTCCCATGGTCGCACTTGCGGTTATCCCTTGACAGGCAAAATCTATGATGTAGATTTGTTAATTGGCATGTCAATGTCCTTTCGGGCAAGTGTTTTTAAGGAGTTACAATTTTCTACTTATTTTGAAGGATATGGTTTATATGAAGATGCTGATTTCAGTTTGAGAGTCATACAATATGGTAGAAATGTTATCAATACAAAGGCTCAATTGCACCACTATCACGAACCTTATGGTAGACCAAATCAATATAAATATGGTAAAATGGTTGTTCGAAACGGTTGGTACGTGTGGCGAGTGAAGAATCCAAATCCTAAAATCAAGGATAGGCTCAAGTGGCATGCAATTACCGTTTTGTTATTGTGCATCAGAGGTACAAATTCTTTGAGAGGCAATGATAAAAAAGCCGCATTTTTAGAAACCATAGGAAGAGTTGTGGGTTGGATATCGGTTTTATTTTCTCCGCCGCAAATACAAAATAAGGACTGTGGAGGCTTTTAAAAGATTCAGAAAAGATTCGTTAAGAATTCCGTTGGCTTTTAGAATAAAAAAACATTAAATTTGAATGTCACAATTTACCCTATTGTATGCAAAAACACATTATTCATCCTGATTCAAATGCTAAATTAGTATCATTTACAAAAGATTTTTTTTATTTTGAAGACGGTAGCATGTTGCCTGTTTTTAATGGGATTCCAGTTCTTTTTAGCACACAGTCGATGTTTTGTTACGAGGATATTTGCAAAGCCAAAGTGACTACTCAAAATGGGGCTCATTTAGACACCTCAAACCTGAAAAATTACATCCGTAGAAAAATGTTGCCTGCTTTATGTGCTGATTTTAACATGGATCAGCGGTATGCTGAACTAGCAAAAAGGTTGGCTAAAGGCAGTAAAGTGCTTATTGTAGGTGTGGGTGAAAAAGCTACTTATTATAAAAATATTTTCAGTGATTGTGAGGTTATAACCACTGATGTTCATGCTACTTTTAAACCAGATTATATTTTTGACGGGCATTACATCCCGTTTGAAAATGCTTGTTTTGATCTTGTTTTGGCGGCACAAGTTATAGAGCATACTTTGCATCCGTGGCTTTTTTGTGAAGAATTACAAAGGGTTACCAAAATAAATGGTTTTTTGCAAATAGAAGCTCCACAATCATTTCCATATCATGCTGAACCCTATGATTTTTTTAGATTTACTTTTACTGGTATGCGAAGTTTGTTTCGGGAATGTGCCGTTGTTACTTCTGAAATAACTGAGGGGAACGCAGCAAATGTAGCGGTTACGGTATCTAATTTTTTTATCAATACTTCTTCTACTAGGTGGATAAGGAGTGCATGGTTGTTTGTTACAAGATTGACATTAGGATGGATGAAATATCTAGACCGCCCGAAAGTTAGTCTTACCAGACGATCCGTTTCAATGCCAAAAGGGTATGCGTTTACTTTTCAAAAAGATTCTCAGCCCCGATCTTCAAAAGACTTATTAACGGAGTTTTATCAATTAAAAAAATGAGACTTCTCGTTATTACCCATGTTCCTCATGTTCATAAAGACGGGCGTTATTATGCCTATGCTCCTTATGTAAAAGAAATGAATTTGTGGTTAAAACATTGTGATACAGTAACTTTTATTGCTCCTTTACAAAACGAAAGGCATACAGTAATTGATACTTTTTATGCACACAATAGATTACAATTTGTACCTGTAGCACGTTTTGATGTGCTTCATTTTAAGAGTGTATTGCTGGCTTTTTTAAAAATTCCAAAGATTTGCATCCAGCTTTTTAAAGCAATGCAAAAGGCAGATCATATTCATTTACGATGTCCTGGAAATATAGGAATGCTAGGCTGTATCGTTCAAATATTTTTTCCTAACACCCCAAAAACAGCTAAATATGCTGGTAATTGGGATCCTAATGCAAAACAACCTTGGACGTATAGGTTGCAAAAGTGGATTTTGAATGCTACTTTCTGGACCAAGAACATGAATATTTTGGTGTATGGTGAATGGAAAAATGCCAGTTTAAATTGCAAACCTTTTTTTACAGCTAGTTATTCAGAAAACGAAATAGTTCCACTTGAACCAAGGAGCCCAAATGCTGCCTTTACGTTTGTCTTTGTGGGTGCATTGGTACCGGGAAAAAATCCTCTTTACGCCATAAAACTTATCGAAAAATTACTATATCAAGATTGTAGTGTTACTTTAAAAATCTATGGTGACGGACCTTTAAAAGTTTCTTTAGAAGAGTATATTAATTCTAATAATTTGTCTCAATGGATTACCGTAATGGGGAATCAAAGTAGTGAAGTGGTAAAAAAGGCCTATCAATCCAGTCATTTTGTGATATTACCATCAAATAGTGAGGGTTGGCCCAAAGCAATCGCCGAAGGAATGTTTTGGGGCTGTATTCCACTGGCAACTGCTGTATCTTGTGTTTCAACTATGTTAGATTATGGTAAAAGAGGAGTTTTGCTTAACATGCAATTAGAGCAGGATAGTAAAGAGATTTTTGCTCTTTTACAAGATGCCACTAAGCAAGAAATACAACGCAAAGCAGCAACTGATTGGTCCAGAGCATATACAATAGAGCGTTTTGAAAACGAAATACAATTGCTTTTACAACCATGAGAATCATACAACTCATAGATACACTTGCTGCTGGAGGTGCTGAACGAATGGCTGTGAATTATGCTAATGCACTCAACACAAGAATAGATTTTTCGGGGATTGTATGCACGCGTCAGGAAGGACCATTGCGAGAGCATATTGAATCTAAAACCGCTTATTTTTTTTTAAACAAAAAAAGAACCCTTGATTTTAAAGCTATTTGGGCTTTGCGCCAATATGTTACTCAACATAATATTGAAGTCATTCATGCGCATAGTACTTCCTTCTTTTTAGCTTTTATGGTAAAACTGTTACGTCCTTCTTTGCAGTTGGTTTGGCATGATCATTATGGAGATAGTGAGTTTTTAAAGGCTAGACCCACACTGGCATTGCGGTTAACCTTGCCATTTTTTAGTGGGATTATCGCAGTAAACCAAAAATTAAAAAATTGGGCTGAAACTAAAGGGTTTGGTATTAATGTTATTTATTTAGAAAATTTTACTACGCCCCAAAAGCTCGAGCAAAACACAGGTGAGTTACATGGTGAAGTAGGAAAACGAATAGTATCCTTAGCTAATTTGCGGCTTCAAAAAAACCATGCTCTACTTTTAGAAGTTGCAGTATTAGTCCAGAATTCCCATCCTAACTGGACCTTTCATCTTGTTGGGAAAGACTTTAATGATGATTATTCGAATGATTTAAAAAAAAACATTGTAGCTCTTAATCTTGAGCAAACCGTTTTTATCTATGGATCCAGAAGTGATGTTTCAAATGTTTTACACCAAGCTACAATTGGGATATTAACTTCATCTTCTGAAGGGCTACCTCTCGCTTTGTTAGAGTATGGTATTGCAGGCTTGGCCACCGTTGTAACTGATGTCGGGGAAAATGGAGCAGTAGTTAGCAATGGTGAAAATGGGTATCTCGCAGATCAAAATTCAAAAAAAATCTATGAAAAACTACTGCTTTTGATGCAGGATGCGGTAAAACGAAGTACTTTTGGCGCAAAGCTGAAAGAAACTGTTCATGCAAAATTCTCAGAGGAGCATGTGATTTCACGTTATTTAAGTTGGTTGGAAAAGCGCAATACATGAAAAAAGAAGATAGATCCTATTTGTTTTTAATTGTCTTGCATGTTGTAATTGGCATGCTGATATTTATGCTTCCTTTTGTGGCTAAAATTTATGGTTTTGCCATTTTTGTAGTAGGTGCTTATTACATTATCAAAACTCAAAATGTAAATAATGAATGCTTAAAAGTTGCCGCTTATGTTGTGGGTAGCGAAATCATTTTAAGAATGACAGGAGGTAATATATCCTATGAGTTTTCAAAATATGAAGTTATTATTTTTTTGTTTTTAGGCATGTATTTCAAGGGGTTTTCACGATCTGCTTTTCCGTATTGGATTTTTTTACTGTTACTCATTCCAGGTGTAATCATGGCCACCTTTGTTCTTAATTTTAATTCGAATATAAATAATGCTATTGCGTTTAACATTTCTGGTCCTGTTTGTTTGGCTTTTGCCTCTTTATATACCTATCGGAGAAAAATAAGTTTGGAACAAATGAATTCCATTCTTCTTTGTGTGGGATTACCTATCTTGAGTTGCACGGTTTATCTTATTTTTTATACCCCTAATGTTAGGGATGTAATTACAGGTACAGCTTCTAGTTTTGAAACATCAGGAGGTTTTGGGCCTAATCAAGTTGCTACTTTTCTAGGCCTTGGAATGTTTATCTTTTTTTCGAGAATTATTTTAGAGTCAAAGAGCACTTTTTTGGTAATACTTAATTTAATAGTAGCCTTAAATATTAGTTACAGGGGTATGGTTACTTTTTCAAGAGGAGGTATGATTACTGGGTTTTTAATGATTATCATGTTGCTTCTGTTTTTATATTTCAAATCAAATGGAGCGGGAAAGGTTAAATTGAGTTATATATTTATTATTATATCACTTGCTATGATGGCTATTTGGTCTTACTCGTCCTATCAAACGGGTGGACTTATTGATAAACGTTATGCCAATCAAGATGCTGCAGGAAGATCCAAAGAAAGTCAGTTTACCGGAAGAGAAGATGTGGCTCAAAACGAAATTAATATGTTTTTTAAAAATCCGATATTGGGCGTTGGGGTTGGAAAAGGAGTAGAAATTCGGGAACAGGAAATGGGCATTAAAATAGCGTCACATGATGAAATAACTAGAATGCTTGCTGAGCATGGATCCTTAGGTTTGGTAGGATTATTAATTTTGCTAGTAACACCTTTTGTTTTATTTGTTGAAAACAAGTTTAACATGTATTTAATTTGTTTTGTAGTGTTTTGGTTTCTCACAATCAACCACGCGGCTATGCGTACAGCGGCACCTGCGTTTATTTATTCTTTGGCACTGTTAAATGTACAACTACGCACTTCGTCAAGAGATGAAACGTAATAATGTGTATGTTAGCAGCATAGTTTATATTCTATGCGATATTCTTTAATATTATAGTTTTCGCTTCCTTTTTTCGAGTCGCTATATTTGTTAAAAAAAAACAAAGATTTTCTAAATTTATCTCCTCTTAAAAGTGCTATCTTGCAGTACCAATCATAATACGATTTATGTTTTCTATTGGCAAAATACATTTTGAAATTTCAGAGCGAAAGTTAATTCTACGCCTATTTGATGTTCTGTTTGTTTTAACGGCCTTATACGTATTGGGTCAGTTTTTTGTGTTCGATTATTTTAGCATTTCAGCAACAAATTATTATTGGACAATAGTTCTTGCGGTATATATCAATTTCTTTGGTACCATTTTCGAAATGTACAATTTGCAGGTAGCAAGCAATCAATTTCAAGTTTTAAAAAGTACTTTAATTACCGCCTCTGTTACTGCGCTGGTATATCTGTTAACACCTTTTTTCTCGCCTGTTTTACCAAGTAGTAGGCTTCAAATCTTATTGTTTTTCAGTGTTACTTTCCTCTCTTTATATGCTTGGCGCATCTTGTATGTTGTTTTTTTAGCTTCTACTAGATTTTATCAAAATGCAGTTTTAATTTGTGACCAAAAACGAGTTCAAGAACTTATAGATGGTCTTGAAGATATAGACCCGCATTATAAAATTTTAGGGTATGCTAATGTTTCACAACCTGATACAGAAAGTAAACATTACAACTATGTGCCTGAAATCACGGCCAATGATCTGTTGCAATTTGTCAAAGAAAATAAAGTATCCGAAATTGTTGTGGCTACAAATCATGAAGAGGGTATGGATACTATCTTGTATCAAAATTTACTTCATGTTTTAGAGTCGGGAACAGTAATTAGAGAATACACTCAAGTATACGAAAGTAAAACCCAGCGTATTCCTATTCAGTACATGGAAAAAGATTTTTACCGCTGCTTTCCTTTTAGTCGAAGCAATCATAACAAGTTGTATTTATTAATTGTGAGATTCTGTGAGATTGCAATTGCTTTGTTAGGTGTTTTTATTGGTTTGTGTTTGATTCCATTTTTGTTGATTGGAAATAGTTTGGGTAACAAAGGGAGTTTATTTTATTTTCAAGAACGAGTTGGAAAAAATGGAGTAGTTTTTCAAATCTTGAAATTTCGTACAATGATTGAAAATGCCGAAAAAGATGGAGCTGTTTTTACAACTGTAAATGATTGTCGCGTAACAGCTTTTGGAAAATTTTTAAGAAAAACTAGAATTGATGAATTCCCGCAGTTTGTCAACATTATAAAAGGCGATATGTCAGTTATAGGTCCGCGTCCGGAACGTCCTGTTTTTGTCAAAGAAATAGGAGCTATAATGCCATTCTATGATACTCGTCATATTATAAAACCGGGCCTTACGGGTTGGGCACAGGTTAATTATTCCTATGGCGATACCATATCAGATAGTGTTATAAAGTTGCAATATGACTTATACTACATCAAACACCGTAGTATCTATCTTGATCTTAATATAGTGTTTAAAACCATTACAACCGTTTTGTTTTATCGCGGGCAGTAAATTATAATTATGATTGAAGCCTTAGATAATAATTGGAATTCTACGTTTGTTTTGAATGGCAATTCTCACTAAAATGATTCCAGAAGTTACAAGTAATGGCAACACAAGAATTAGATGCACTTTGTTGATCATTATTACCAGATAAACAAATAGACAAAGTAGGTTAAAAAGAGCAAGTCTATAGATCCCTCTTTTATTTTTTCTCCAAAAAAATAATAAAAATCCAAGTAGTGTAGGATTAAATAGAAAAATATTATAATTATTTGCTAGTTCAAGATGCAAGGAATAGAACCATGCAAAAGAGAAAAATAACCCAATACAAGCCATTATACTCAAGAAAAATATATTTACAAATCGCTTGTTGAGTACCACTATAAAAAAAAGTAAAGCGAAATAAGTGTAAGGATTGTTCCAATAGGAAAACGGAGCTTCCTTGTTGAGTGAAAGCAGTGTTTTAGTTTCTGATACAATTGGGTTATTTTGATATTGAATTTTTTTCAAGCTTTCCAATAATTGAAAGGGTAAAAAAAGCTGCGTTCCTTGTTGATCTACTTTGGTTCCAAAAATGATACTTGTTCCCAGTTTTTCGTAAAAGTGATTTTGAAAATAGGGAAACAAAATAGCTCTGTATGTCTCGTCTTCGTGGGATTTATTTACAATTAGTTTCGTTTGGAGCGTTTTATTGATCAAATCAACCACCATTGAGGTGCAATTTTTATCTATAAATTTGTAGGTGTAATAGCTAGATCCTGATGTAAGGGACTCGTTCAAGGCATTAAATAAATCTTGTTTTTGGGTGGTAGAAAGTCGTAATTCTTGTTCAAAAACAGCTCTTTCTTCATATTGATATTGAGATATAAATTCGGGAAATGTATGGACTGCAGCAAAATATTGCAAGTCTCCTTTTACAAATTTCATAACAAAATTTGGGGTTTGAAAATCAAATGCACCATAATTATAAACCAAATCCAATGCGTTTGCAGGATCTTGTATTCTCAATGCTGTGTGACCAAAAAGTGAATACGACTCGTTTCCAGTGCCACAAGTAATTACACTTACTTTAGAACTATTTGATATTAAATTTTTTTGACTGAAAATCCATTGAGACGCGATTAAAAAACAAAGTAAAAGTGCATTTTTTTTAATCATTGATGCTAGCATGTTCATGTAGTTTAGTTGGATTTGTAGTAATGAAACAGAAAACAAATATAAAAATAATAAGCTTTGACCTCTATATTTTTGTTCAAAACAAACTTGAAAACCTTTACAAAATTAATAATCTGTGAAGAAATTTTAATTTCTAAACATGCTTAAGTCAACCTTTAAGGAAAAGATATTAGAATACAAAGCCGTGCTTTGATTGCCAATATCTGTCAAAGCATAATCTATTTGAATGCCTTTGTACTTGAATCCTAATCCCACATTAGGCTGAAAACCTACTTTTTCACTGCCGTCAAGTTGCATCACGTTTTGAAAATTCCCCATTCCAGTTCGGATAAAAACCAAATCGGTATAGCCAAATTCTAGTCCTACAGCAGGATCTATACTAATGCCATCTGTTGAAATCAAATCATTTGTTTTAGCAAACCGCATGTTCATATTAACCGCCGCTTCAATACTGTAATCGTATCTAAATGTTACTTTTTTTGCAAGTCCTAGTTGGACTTTTGGTGCAGTAATTTCGGCGCTTTCGGGCAATTCTTGGTTTTCATCTGGAATAGCATTCGCAATTTTTTGGTATTCTTTTTCATTGATATCCCATACGTTGTAGGTAGTGGTAATGTCTCTAACCATCAATCCAAATTGCCAATCGTTTTTTTTAAATTGTATTCCAGCATCAAAACCAAATCCCCAAGAATTGGCAAATTTCCCTATAATACGCCGAATTATTTTTGCATTAATCCCATATTGAAATCCGGGTACGGGTAGCTTTCGAGCATACGAAAAGGTAAAACCATAATCAGCTGTTGAAAATAAGCTGATTCTATTGTAGTCAATATTTCCTTCGCTATCAATAAGTTCAGTGGTGTTTAAAATATCATCCACCCCAAAACGGATCAAAGAAATTCCCCATGCACTGCGCTCATCAATAGGACTGGCATAGGCAAGATAATCGTATTGAGCTATATTGGCAAAATAATTAGCATGCATAAATGAGGCTTGATGATCTTCAAGACCCATCAATCCAGCAGGATTCCAGTATCCAGAGTTTACATCTTTTGTAGAGGCTACGACCGTATTTGATCGGCCTAGTGCCGCAGCATCAACACCAATATTCATAAACTCGTTAGAATATTTTCGAACTGTTTGACCGCTAACAATGGCGCTTGTGCAAAGTACCAGCAGTAAAAGACTTTTTTTCAAGTATATGGTTTTTATGTAGTGCTATTTTTTATCAAAAATAGAATTTTTTAATGAGCTGCATGCTATATGTAAACTGAATTATAACGTTAATGCACTTGTAATAGTATGACAGGTATTGGTAAAATAATTTTAATAAATGTGTAGTGTTATTATTTATAGCTACTCTTTTAAAAAAAACATGTATTTCATAGACATATTGTACTAAATTTGTCCTAATAATTTATAACGCTTCACAGATGATGCTTAAAAAACACATTCCTAATATTATCACATTACTCAATCTTTTTTCTGGTTGTATTGCGCTTGTTTTTGCTTTTCATCAAGATTTTAAAATGGCTTTCTTTTTTGTTTGCCTAGGGATTTTTTTAGATTTTTTTGATGGTTTTTTTGCTCGTTTGTTCAAGGTATCGAGTCCATTAGGTTTACAGCTTGATTCATTGGCAGATATGGTTACGAGCGGTGTAGTTCCGGCAGTGGTTATGTATCACATGATGATTAGTAATTTAAGTACTGCGTCAGCTGCGCCATGGCAGTATTTCCCTTATTTAGGTTTTATAATTGCACTAGGTTCTTGCTATAGATTGGCTAATTTCAATATAGACACTCGTCAATCTGATTCTTTTATAGGACTTCCCACTCCAGCAAATGCACTTTTTATTTTAAGTTTACCTCTTGTATTAGCAAGTACTGATTCATTAATTGTAATTGAATTGATAACTAATGATTGGTTTTTATTAGTAATCACACTATTGAGTGCTTTTATGCTTAATGCTGAGATTCCACTGTTTTCATTGAAAATCAAAAAGTTTAGCTTTAGAGAGAATGCATTACAAATAGTATTTCTTGTAGTTTCACTTTGCCTTATGCTATTTTTCGGGTTTCTAGGAATTCCGTTGTTAATTACTTTTTATATCCTTCTTTCTGTAATTCAAAATAAATTTTTACAGAAGTAATTTTTGTAATGAAAAAAAAAGTCAGCACAAGAAAGCATTCGTACAATAGAACGACGACTAGAAAAACGAAGCGCTCTAAAAGCAATCTTTTTTGGTGGTTTTTAGTTGTTTGTTTTTTTGGTCTAATTTTATATCTGGGCTATCATTATAGAGGAGGTCTTGCGTATTATTTAGGATTTAAATCCAATAAAACAAATTCCCAAACTGCCGAAGAAAAGCGAATTTCTGATATAAGAAACGTTCAAGTTCTTGAAAAAAGTAACGGAAAAAGTGTAGGTATAGATGTTTCTGAATACCAAGGAAAAATAAGTTGGTCGTATGTTGATACGTTAGAGCAGCAATATCCTATTCAGTTTGTATTTATAAGAGCCACGGTGGGAAAAGATCGAAAGGATAGAAAATTTGATCAAAATTGGGCTGGCGCCAAAAAAAATAAAATGATTCGAGGAGCCTATCATTATTACCGTCCCAATGAAAATTCAATAGAGCAAGCCCGACTTTTTATAAAGACGGTTAACCTGCAAAAGGGAGATTTACCTCCAGTGGTTGACCTTGAAAAACTCCCAAAAAATCAATCCATTCAAAATTTAAAACTAGGTTTGAGAAGGTGGTTGCAGGCGGTTGAAGCGCATTATCAAGTAAAACCCATCATTTATACTGGAGAACGTTATTACGATGATTTTTTGAAAGAGGAATTTAGTGATTACCTTTTTTGGATAGCCAATTACAATTTTTATAGAGAGGAAATGAAAGACAATTGGTTGTTTTGGCAATTTACAGAGAAAGCCTCGGTACCAGGAATAGAAGGCAATGTAGACGTAAATATTTACAACGGAGATTTGCAACAATTACAACACATTACCTTAGAGGAATAACCAAAAGAATTTTACTGTAATTAGTGATAAATTAAAATTCTAATTTTCTTTTTCTCAATTCAAAATTTTGTCCAAGATACACTCTTCGTACCATTTCGTCTTCTACTAATTCTTCGGGAATTCCTGCTTTAAGAATACCGCCTTCAAACATTAAGTAGGTTTTGTCAGTAATGGCAAGAGTTTCTTGTACGTTATGATCAGTTATTAAGATACCAATATTTTTGTTTTTCAATTGCGCCACAATTCTTTGAATATCTTCTACCGCCACTGGATCTACACCTGCAAAAGGTTCATCTAATAAAATAAATTTAGGGTCGGTGGCTAAACAGCGTGCAATTTCGGTTCTGCGTCGTTCCCCACCCGAAAGTAAATCACCACGGTTTGTACGAATGTGTTCTAGACTAAACTCTTCAATTAAACTTTCCATTTTAGCTTCTTGTTCTGCCTTAGAAAGTTTAGTCAATTGCAAAACACTGAGAATATTATCTTCAATACTTAGTTTTCTAAAAACCGAAGCTTCTTGAGCAAGATATCCTATGCCTTGCTGCGCACGCTTGTACATAGGATAATCTGTTATGTTTAAATCATCTAAAAAAATATTTCCCGAATTGGGTTTAACCAATCCTACTATCATATAAAATGAAGTGGTTTTTCCAGCGCCATTTGGCCCCAGTAAACCCACAATTTCGCCTTGATTTACCTCTACAGAAATCCCTTTTACTACGCTTCTACCTTTATAGGTTTTAATTAAATTTTCGGCTCTTAATTGCATTTACATTATTCGTTTAATGGGTTTGTAGTCCACTGGAAATGGGTACTTTCAAATTATTTAGTTGATTTATTCTTTTTGATTTCTAAAAAAAAAGCTGTTTAAGAAATTATTATTTAGCTTCGTTTTCTTCTAATGCTTCCCAAAATTCATAAGCTCTACGCAAATGAGGAACAACAATAGTACCTCCCACAAGGGTAGCAATTCCCATAGCTTCCATCATTTCTTCCTTAGTAACGCCTTCTTTGTGGCTTGTTTCTAAATGGTATTTAACGCAATCATCACAACGTAATACAGCTGATGCCACAAGACCTAGTAGCTCTTTTGTTTTTACATCTAATGCGCCTGCAGCATAAGCATTGGTATCAAGATTAAAAATTCTTTTTACAATTTTATTGTTATCTGCTAGTAATTTTTCGTTCATTTTTGAACGGTACTCATTGAATTCTTGAATGATATCAGCCATTTTGTTTGTTTTGATTTTTTACTACTATTTTTGATATTAAGATACTTGCTTCATAAATGATTAGCATAGGTATGGTTACTATAATTTGACTCACTACATCTGGCGGTGTCACAATTGCTGCCACAAAAAGAATAATAATTACGGCGTATTTCCAATATTTTCTTAAAAACTCAGGAGTCACAAGACCTACCTTAGTTAAGAAATAAATGATTATGGGTAACTCAAAAAATAAGCCACAAGCTATAACACTAGTTTTTACCATGCCTATATAAGAATCTATACTAAACTGGTTGATCACTACATTACTTACTGTAAATGTAGCAAAGAAGTTGACAGACATTGGAACTATTACGTAATACCCAAAAAGAACACCTATAAAAAACAGCATAGAAGAAGAAAAAATAAACAATTTAGCATGTTTTTTTTCTGATTCATACAAGGCAGGACTGATGAATTTCCAGACTTCCCAAAGAATAAAAGGGAAAGAAAGGATGAAACCCGCAGTGACGCAAGACCAAATAAGTACATTTATTTGCCCTTCCATATTTGTGTTTTGGATAATAAACGGCATTTCTTTAACACAGATCAATTCCGAATTTCCCAGCTGACTGGATAAATCGCAAAAGAATCTATACGTTATAAAATCAGCTTTTGTAGGTCCAAAAATAATGACATCAAATATATAATCACTGATTAAAAATGCAACCGTAGCAAGAATTAATACGGCTATAGTGCTGCGTACCAATAACCATCTCAACTCTTCAAGATGGTCTAAAAACGACATCTCGTTTAGATTTTTTTTTGCCATTATACTATTCCTTCTTTTAAAATATCATGTAAATGTAACACTCCTTTATAAACTCCTTCATCAACAACAACAAGCTGGGTAATGGTAAAATTTTCCATAGTGTTCAAGGCATCAACCACCATAGCATCAGAAGTTGTGATTTTAGGATTCTTAGTCATAATATCACTAGCAGTCAGCTCTGTAAAGGTGTCTCTTTCGCTCAACATGCGTCGGATATCACCATCAGTAATTATTCCTATGACAATGTCATTCTCTACCACAGCAGTTACCCCTAATCTTTTCTCTGATATTTCAAAAATAACTTTTTTTATGGATGCATCGGGGGCTACAGCAGGTTTTAAGCTGTGTTCTAGCATATTTTTTACGCGCAGTAATAATTTTTTGCCTAGAGCGCCTCCAGGATGGTAAACTGCAAAATGCTCTGGTTTAAAATCGCGGAGTTCCATTAAGCATACCACAAGTGCATCACCCATTACAAGTTGTGCGGTTGTACTGTTTGTAGGAGCTAAATTATTAGGGCAAGATTCGGCATCAACAGTAGTGTCTAAAACATAATCAGCACCTTTTGCTAAGAATGATGCTGTATTTCCAGTGATTGCAATCAATGTATTTCCAAAACGTTTTAGTAATGGAACGAGCACTTTTATCTCAGGACTATTGCCACTTTTTGAAATACAAATAATGACATCCTCATGTTGTATCATGCCTAAATCACCGTGAATAGCTTCTGCGGCGTGCAAAAACAATGATGGTGTTCCAGTAGAATTGAAGGAAGCAACCATTTTTTGTGCTATTATCGCACTTTTACCTATTCCTGTAACAACCAGCCTTCCTTTAGAATTGAAGATTGCGGTTACTGCATTGACAAAGTTTTCATCCAGATAATCAGTGAGTTTTGCTATTGATTGACTTTCAGATAAAATGGTTTTTTTGGCACTAGCCAATATATTTTCTTTTGAATTCAAAACAGAATAATTAAAATTTGTAAGTGTAAAAGAAATTTGTACCTTTAGATATTGCAAATTTATACAAAATACCACGTAATAAAGAATGAATTCAAACGAAATTGACATACACAAAGAATTAAAGAAGTATTTTGGCTTTAGCCAATTTAAGGGATTGCAAGAGCAGGTGATTAAGAGCATCCTTAATCAGCAAAATACATTTGTGATAATGCCTACTGGTGGAGGAAAATCACTTTGTTATCAATTACCAGCTTTAATTCAAGAGGGAACTGCAATTGTGGTTTCGCCTCTTATTGCATTAATGAAGAACCAAGTCGATGCTATACGAAGCCTTTCTTCAGAGAATGGTATTGCGCATGTATTGAATTCATCGTTAAATAAAACGGAGATTACTCAGGTAAAAAAAGATATTTCATCAGGCTTAACCAAGCTTTTGTATGTGGCTCCCGAGTCTTTAACAAAAGAAGAATATGTGACTTTTTTAAAAAGTGTCACCATTTCATTTGTTGCCATTGATGAAGCGCACTGCATTTCAGAATGGGGTCATGATTTTAGACCCGAGTATAGAAATTTAAAACACATTATCAAGCAATTGGGTGATGTACCTATTATAGGACTTACGGCTACGGCTACGCCAAAAGTACAAGAGGATATCTTGAAAAATTTGGATATGTCTGATGCGACAACTTTTAAAGCCTCGTTCAACAGACCAAATTTATATTACGAAGTACGTACAAAGACAAAAAATATAGAGTCGGATATCATTCGATTTATAAAACAACACAAAGGAAAATCAGGTATTATTTATTGCTTGAGTCGTAAAAAAGTTGAAGCAATTGCCGAAGTTTTGCAAGTTAATGGTATATCTGCTGTTCCTTACCATGCGGGTCTAGATGCAAAAACTAGAGCCAAACACCAAGACATGTTTTTAATGGAAGATGTTGATGTTGTGGTTGCAACTATTGCTTTTGGGATGGGTATTGATAAGCCCGATGTTCGGTTTGTAATTCACCATGACATCCCTAAATCACTTGAAAGTTATTATCAAGAAACGGGTCGTGCGGGTCGTGATGGAGGAGAAGGACACTGCCTAGCCTACTATTCTTATAAAGATGTAGAAAAACTTGAGAAATTCATGTCTGGCAAACCAGTTGCCGAACAAGAAATTGGTTTTGCATTGCTACAAGAAGTCGTGGCTTACGCCGAAACATCTATGTCTAGACGAAGGTTTTTATTGCATTATTTTGGGGAAGAGTTTGATGAAGTAACCGGCGAAGGCGCTGATATGGATGATAATGTACGTAATCCTAAAACAAAAGTTGAAGCCAAAGATCAAGTTGTACAGCTCTTGCAAGTAGTGCGGGACACCAAACATTTGTATAAATCAAAAGAAGTTGTTTTTACATTAATAGGACGTGTCAACGCCGTAATTAAAGCACATAGAACCGATACGCAATCTTTTTTTGGTTGTGGTGCAAATCACGATGAGAAATATTGGATGGCATTGTTAAGACAGGTTTTAGTAGCAGGATTTTTGTCTAAAGATATTGAGACCTACGGTATTGTAAAAGTCACCAATAATGGATTGAGCTACCTTGAAAATCCGCACTCTTTCATGATGTCTGAAGATCATGAATACAATGAAACGGTTGATGAAGCTATAGTAACAGCAGCCAAATCAACAGGTGTTGCCGATGAGGTTTTAATGGGGATGTTACGAGATTTACGTAAAAAAGTGGCTAAGAAAATAGGAGTTCCTCCATTTGTAGTTTTCCAAGACCCATCACTTGAGGACATGGCTTTAAAGTATCCTATTACACAAGATGAGATGATAAACATTCATGGAGTGGGTGAGGGTAAAGCTAAAAAATACGGAAAAGATTTCTTAGAATTGATAAGTCGCTATGTTGAAGACAACGACATTGTAAGACCAGAAGATTTAGTAGTTAAATCAACCGGAGTAAACTCTGTAAATAAGTTATACATTATTCAAAACATAGATAGAAAATTATCCTTAGATGATATTGCCTCTGCCAAGGGGATAAATATGGATGCTTTATTAAAAGAAATGGAGCAGATTGTGTACTCAGGAACTAAATTGAATATCAAGTATTGGATTGATGAAATGCTTGATGAGGATCAACAAGAGGAGATTCACGATTATTTTATGGAATCAGAGTCAGATAATATTGAGGCAGCTCTAAAAGAATTTGATGGGGATTATGATTTAGATGAATTGAGATTAATGCGCATCCAATTTATTAGTGAAGTAGCTAATTAATTTCATAAGATATTTCTCTGGCTTATCTGTATTTATGATGTTGATATTGTTATTTTTACCTCTGTATCCATGAAAATGGGCTACAGCTTTTTTGTAATATAATTTTAATGTTAAAGTTATTTCTATTTTAAAGAGGGTATGTAAATTGCTTTATTTCCAATGTTCGGGTAAATCTTTTTCTTCATCAATGTCAGATAATTTATTCAAAGTAGAGAAAGATAGGTTTAGATTTTTAAAATCTGTTATCGTATCGATATAAACAGAATCAGTGCTCCAGGTTTTATTATTGAAGACTGTTTCATGAAATTGGTTCATTCCTAATAGATAATACCCACCATCAAATGTTGGGCCTATAACGGTTTCATTCGTTTCTAATGCTAAAAACGCTTTTTCAATAATGGCAGAGGTGAGTTCATAACAATCACTCCCAATAATACAAACCGATTCATAACCTAAGTGAAAAATCTCTTGAAAAGCATGTGCCATACGTTTGCCTAAGTCATCACCATGTTGTACTTTTTTGTAAAACGAACCCGCATTCCATTGGTCCTCTTCCGTAATTGAGTCTGAATAGAATACAAATTTGTCCGCATTAACAGGAGTAACAATTTCTTGGGTGTGCACTAATAATTTTTTGTAAATCTCAAGTGCTTTTTCGTTACCAATAGTCTTGGCAAGTCGTGTTTTGACTTTTCCTAGTTCAGGATTTTTAGTAAAAAGAATGATAGCTTTTTTGTTTTGCATAAAAATGTAATAATTAAAGCTGCAGCACTAAGAATCCTGCAGCTTTATAGTGTTTAGCAACATCCGCCTCCGTTGTAGTGAAACGTTGATTCGCTTATAAAAATATCACTTCTGTTTAAATCGGCTAGTGCTTGTGCTGTTTTGTCACAGACTGCTAGAGGCTGATTTTTCATCAAGACATGTCCTTTTTTATCATCAAAATAGTCGTCTTTGCCATAAAAAATAGCTGCTTTTCCTGTAAATACACACGGTCCATCGCTAGGCATAGGATCTTTTATAGCACAAACTTCAATACTCTCAATGAAAATTAATTCATCGGTAGCATAATTTTCAGGATCTAAAATACGATATGGTCTTCGACCTCTAATTTCTATAGTTCCAAAACCTACATCTGTCAACATTTTAATATACTCCTTGATTGGGATGCTTCCGCTCAAACAAAGTGCTCTTAAATGGTCATCATTTTTAAGAGTTTCGTTCATTTCTTGTTCACAGGTTGGATCACTCATTACCAATCTTCCGTGAGGTTTGAGTACTCGATACATTTCTTCAAGTGCTTTTCTTAAGTCATCAGTTTTAAAAATATTGAACAAGCAATTTTGAGCAGCAATATCAATACTTTCGTTTTCGATAGGTAGGTTTAATGCATCTCCTTTTTTCAATTCGACAAATTCACTTTTGAACCAGTCGTTTTCCTGTTCTGCAATTTTAAAATTTTGTTTGGATGCTTCCAGCATTTCATCAACAACATCAACACCAATCACGCCTCCTTTTTGACGCGAAAAATAAGAGAATTGAAGCAATTCCATACCGCCACCTACGCCTACATATAATATTTTTGGATTGTTGATTAAGTCTTGAGCCGAAATGGTACTACCACAACCGTAATTCATTTCTTGCATTATTTTTGGAATTTCTAAGCCAGGGAATTTCCATATTGGTGTCGTTGTACAGCAAAGTCCTACATCGGGTGTAAGAGCCGCATCTCGGTATAAATTTACTGTTGCGTCTAAATAATTTTCCATATTTGTTACTATAAGTTTTTTTCTTTTAAAATGGTTTTCCATGTTATTGAGGCAAGAATAGTTGCTGCAATAGGAGCTACAATATACAGCCATTGTGAATTCAAATTACCAGAAACTAGCGCAGGCGCAAGAGATCTAATGGGATTCATAGAGGCGCCAGATATAGGCCCTGCAAACATGGCTTCGAGTAATACAACCCCTCCAATGGCAATGCCAGCAAAAGTAGCATGTTCTTTGTTTCCTAAGGCTACTGTTAAAATGACAAGCATTAAAATAAAAGTCAGAATGAATTCTAATACAAATGATTGACCATCAGTACCAGATGGAATTGTTCCTCCCAACCCACTATTTTTTGGGAATAATAATTTGAGTGTTGTACTGGCTGCTAATCCGCCTAAAATTTGAGAAATTATATAAAAAGGCAATTTTTTTATAGGAAGAATTTTCAAAAAAGCGAATGCAATACTTACGGCTGGATTCATGTGTGCTCCAGATATTTGTCCGAAACCATAAATTAACCCCATTACAATTAACCCAAAAGTGATGCAAATACCCACATGAGTAACGCTACCATTTGTTTCTTGATTGATAATAATAGCACCAGTACCGCAAAATACAAGTATGTAGGTACATAAAAATTCAGAAATATTTTCTCTCATAGTTTTGTTTTAGGCAACAGCACCACCACAACTGCTACCAGAACCTGCGGTACAGCCATAACAATGATTGTTTACAATAATCTTCCTGTTTAAAAGGGCATTTGAATCAAAATTACTAATGTGCTGCGCATCTTTGCAAGTAACTTTTAACTCTAGCATTTGGTTGAAATCGCAATCATAAATATAACCGTCCCAACCTATAGAGATGGTATTTCTACACATCACATTTTGAGCAGCCAAAGGGTTAAAAGCATCAATGAGTTTAGTCATGTAATCTTCATAATTACCTGACGAAATCAAATAATCTAAGTATCTGCTCACAGGCAGATTAGTTATGGCAAATAGATTGTTAAATTCAATTCCAAAATCCTTTTGTAAAGCTGTTTTGTATTCTTTTTCCAATGCATTTTGGTCAGGTGGTAAAAATGCTCCTGCCGGATTGTACACCAAATTCAGTTTTAAACCTGAATCAGCTTTGCCGTAACCCACCGCATTGAGCATTTTTAAAGCTTTTATGGAGCTTTCAAAAACGCCATCACCTCTTTGTTTGTCGGTTCTATTTTTAGAATAAAACGGTAATGATGAGATAACTTCTATTTGGTGTTGTTTAAAGAATTCTGGTAGGTCGTTGTACTTTTTGTTAGCAGTAATGATAGTCAAGTTACAACGCACATACATTTGAATTCCAAGTTTACTCACTTCTTCTATAAACCATCTAAAATTAGGATTCATTTCTGGTGCGCCACCAGTCATGTCTACTATTTTAAAGTTAGGATTGACTTTTAAAACTTTCAGAATAACTTCCATCGTTTCTTTGGTCATGATTTCTTTCCGATCAGGACCTGCATCTACGTGACAATGCGTGCAGACTTGGTTGCACATTTTGCCCAAATTAATTTGAAAAATTTCCAAACTTGTAGGTTGAAGTGGGCTTAGGCCAATGGTTTGTAATTGCGTTTTAAACGGGGTAAACAAATCTGGATTTTGTTCTAAAACGGCTATTTGATGTGCTGCTTTAGAAAGTATGTTTTCATTTGCTTTGAGAGACTTTAATTTAATTTTTACAAATTCACTCATAAACTAATTTTCTTGACTTTATTCATCATTTGAACTCCGTGTACTAAACTAGCTCCACCTCGAATGGCTGCTGCAACATGTACAGCCTCCATCATTTGTCCTTCGCTATACCCTTTTTCATAGGCATCAAAACTATAAGCATCAATGCAATACGGACATTGAACGGCATGCGCTACAGCAAGTGCAATTAGAGATTTTTCTCTAGCTGTCAATTCACCTTCTTTGAAAACTTCTCCGTAATAGCCAAAGAATTTTTCGCCCATTTCTTTTTGAAATTCGACTATGTTACCAAATTTTTTTAAATCGTCTGAGTTGTAATAATTTTTGTCCATTTGTGTTTTTTAGTTTTTAAAGTTTTCTAGAAATAAACTCCAATCGTATTCGTTGTACTCTAATTTAGGATTTACATTTTCGGGTATGATTTTTAAATCTTGGCAAATTTTTAAAATTCCTTTTTTGTCTCCAAAATCTCCTCGAAACCAGCTCATCAAAACAGGAACTCGCAAGATGTTTTTCTCTTTATCAAAACTTGCGTCACCCGTTAAATAACTTTTTGTGGCAACGTCAAGTTGCTGATTGATTTTTTTTGGATCATAAAAAAAGATAGGTGGACAGCTTTTGGCACCGCAATTCAAACTGAAATGGATGCGGTAATCTAATTTGTCAACACGGAATTTTTTTTCAAGTTTTGGTGGAAAAACTTTATTCAATTTCCCCACACTGTACTTAACACTTGATCTTCTTAAAAAAACATGTTCTATATCGTCAAGGCTCAATTCGTGGCCCGCAAGTACAAATTGTTTTGATGTGAAAAAAGCACTTCGACTCTTGTATTTTTCGGGATCTTTTTTCAAAGCATAATTAGTAAATCCATTGTAAAGATTTATGAAGAATGCTTTTTTAAGATCGTCATTTGTAAGTTGATTAATTAAGTCCGTTTCGTTTGCATTTGCAATTAGCGTAACAAATTCTTCGGTATTGCCTTCTCCAAATTTTGCTGCTTCAATAAAGTCTTGTGATATTTTTACGTAATCTTTGGGTTGTGCTATAAGTATTTGGGTAAAACAAAGTAATATTAGTAGGTTTTTCATAGCGTGGCTTTTTGTAAATTTATTATTATTTACGAAATTTACCAACAATAGTTTTTTTTAACATGACATATTTAGCACAAATTTCACAATCAGCTGATTTTTTAATTTCTAAAGGAATTTTAAATCCAGAGGTAGGCGTAGTACTTGGAACAGGCTTAGGAAAATTTTTAGATTATTTGGTAGTAGAACAAGAAATAGATTATGCTGATATTCCGCATTTTCCGGTCTCTACTGTTGAGTTTCATAAAGGGAAGTTGCTCTTTGGATCTATTGGGTCTAAAAAAGTGATTGCTATGCAAGGCCGTTTTCATTTATACGAAGGATACACTTTACAGCAAGTTACTTTTCCTATTAGAGTTCTGCAAAAATTAGGTATTAAGCATTTGTTGTTGAGCAATGCTGCAGGCGGAATCAATAAAGACTTCAAAAAAGGAGATTTAATTTTACTTGACGATCACATTAATTTGCAAGGAGGCAGTCCCCTTTCTGGCTTGAATAGTTTTGAATACGGTGGTATTTTTCCAGATATGAGTGCGCCTTATGATGAAACGCTAAATAATATCTTACTAACCGAAGCTAGTAAAATGGAATTATCACTAAAAAAAGGGGTGTATGCTTCAGTTTATGGGCCACAATTAGAAACTAGGGCAGAGTATCGTTATCTTGGTAGAATTGGGGCAGATATGGTAGGAATGAGTACTACGCCTGAGGTTATTGTAGCCAATCAATTAAAATTACCATGTGCTGCCGTAAGTGTAATTACAGATGAATGCGACCCTGATCATTTAAAACCAGTTGATATTGCCGAAATTATTGCAATAGCTGGTACATCAGATGAAAAATTGAGTCAGTTGTTCTTTGAAACCATTCATAGTATTGTCTAGTATTATTCGGCATATAATTCTCCGCGATGTGGTTTTAATGCATCACGCACTTGAATCATATGTGCATCAGTAACCACCATAAAGGCTATAGCTTGCATTTCACCCTGAATTTCGAATCCTGTGATTTGCAAAGGTAATTTTTCAATTGCAATGTATTCCTTGAGATGAATTTCATGGTGTTCTGCAGTTTTTGCAGCACTAGGACCACGAAAATCCCAAATTAATTTTATTTTACGAGACATGTATTCTTTTTTTTGAACTTGTTTTGATGTCAAAGTTACGAAGTCTATTTCTAAAATGAATTTATTTTTTAGTTTCTAAATCGTGGATAGTGATACTTCCTTATCCTTTTGACTGTAAAAAAATGTTACTTTTGTACCCTAATATTTTGGATGCTGCTTCTATGTAACATCCAATGTTGATTTTATAAAAATGCCTCAAGAATTTTCACTACAAGTAACTCCAGAAATAGCTGCAAATAATGATTTGCTCAAAAATCATTTGGCAAAGCAAATTAAAGTTGCAGCTGAAGATGTGCAACATGTTTCTATTTTAAAAAGATCTATTGATGCCCGACAAAAAGCAATAAAAATTAATCTCAAAGTAGAAATTTTTACAAAAGGAGAAGTAATTGACGAAAGAAGATTCACCATGCCTGATTTTCCTAATGTAGCAAATGCACAGGAAGTATTGGTAGTAGGAGCTGGACCAGCAGGACTTTTTGCAGCTTTACACTTAGTAGAATTAGGACTAAAGCCTATTGTTGTTGAAAGAGGGAAAGACGTTCGCGGCAGAAGAAGAGATTTAAAAGCGATAAATCGAGACCATATTGTTGATGAAGATTCTAATTATTGTTTTGGCGAAGGTGGCGCAGGAACCTATTCTGATGGGAAATTGTATACCAGATCTAAAAAGAGAGGTGATGTCAATAGAATATTAGAACTGTTTGTTGCTTTCGGGGCTTCTCATGACATACTTGTAGATGCACACCCACACATTGGTACCAATAAATTGCCTCAAATTATTCAGGATATTCGTGAAAAAATTATTGAATGTGGAGGTCAAGTTTTGTTTGAAACAAGAGTTGCTGATATTTTGGTAAAAAACAATGAAGTTCAAGGGATTGTTACGCATAAAGGAGATACTATTCTTGCTAATAAATTAATCTTAGCCACGGGACATTCCGCTCGTGATATTTTTGAACTATTAGATCGAAAAAAGATTTTTATAGAAGCTAAACCTTTTGCTTTAGGTGTTCGCGCAGAACATCCTCAAACTTTAATTGATAGTATTCAGTACAGTTGTGATTATAGAGGAGAACATTTACCTCCAGCACCTTACAGTATTGTCAAGCAAGTTGCAGGCCGTGGTATGTATTCTTTTTGTATGTGTCCAGGAGGTGTAATTGCTCCTTGCGCAACTAGTCCCGGCGAGGTGGTAACAAATGGTTGGTCACCATCTAAAAGGGATCAGGCTACCGCCAATTCTGGAATTGTAATTGAGTTGCAGTTGGCCGATTTCAAACCTTTTGCTAAGTTTGGAGCGCTGGCTGGAATGGAGTTTCAAAAAAGTATAGAACAACGTGCATGGCATCTTGCAGGGGAAAGTCAAAAAGTGCCAGCGCAACGTATGATTGATTTTACACAAAAAAGAGTATCATCAGATATTCCAAAAACATCGTATGTACCTGGAACGACGTCTGTAGAGTTGGGTCAGGTATTTCCAAGTAATTTAACGCACATTTTGCGTGAAGGTTTTTCTGAGTTTGGTAAATCAATGCGAGGTTATTTAACTAATGAGGCTATTCTTCACGCACCAGAGTCACGAACTTCATCACCAGTTCGCATACCAAGAGATCCTATTACTTATGAACATCTACAAATAAAAGGTTTGTACCCATGTGGAGAAGGAGCGGGATATGCGGGAGGAATTATTTCGGCTGCAATTGATGGTGAAAAATGCGCACAGATGATTGCTCAGGTTTTGAAAAGTAAAGTTTGATTATAGTTCTAGATAAACGCATCAAAATTATTTTAGAATGAAACTTACTTAGATTGTTGAACTATTTTTTAGATTTCATTTCCATATAATCTATTGTAAGATGTGCCATAGAAGTCATTCCTAATACAAAGCTTCCTTCATCAATATAAAAATCAGGTGTGTGGTGTGAGGGCATGTCACTTGGCTTTTTACCTTTAGGCATTCCTCCTATAAAGTAAAACAAACCTGGAATTTTTGCTTGGTAAAAAGAGAAATCTTCCGCTCCAGTTACTGCTTCGGTCAGTAGCACGTTGTCTTTTCCAGCGGCAGCTTGCAGTGTAGGCAGCATTTGCTCTGTAAGTGAAGGTTCGTTATAGGTAATTAATGTTTTTTTGTAAATTGCAACTTCAGCCGAGCCACCTGCACTTGTTGCAATATTAGTAGCAATAGTTTTTATTTTGCCATGAATGAAATCTTGCGTTTCTGCATCTAATGTTCTAATGGTTCCAGTCATCGTTAGAGACTCTGGGATAATATTGCTTCTTACTCCGGCATTAATTTGGCCAACACTTACCACAGCGGCATTTTGAGTGAGGTTTACATTTCTACTAACTATAGTTTGTAAGCCCATAACAATTTGCGATGCAGTAACAATAGGATCAACAGACTGCCACGGATAGGCTCCATGTGATTGCTTGCCATTAACTTTTATGGTAAACCAGTCTGAGGAAGCCATAGTTCCTCTTGGTCGGTATTTAATTTGGCCTACTTCGGTTTGTGCATTAATATGAAGTCCAAAAATGACATCTACTTTTGGATTATTTAATACACCTTCCTTGACCATCAACTCAGCTCCGCCTTCTTCACCTTCAGGCGGTCCTTCTTCTGCGGGTTGAAAAATAAATACTACAGTTCCTTTTATTTCGTTTTTTACAGAAGCTAAAATTTCGGCTGTACCCATCAACATCGCTACATGAGTGTCATGTCCGCATGCATGCATTACACTTACGGTTGTGCCGTTATATTCTCCGGTAACTTTTGAAGCAAATGGTAAATTTACACGTTCCATCACAGGCAAAGCATCCATATCTGCTCTTAATGCTACAACAGGACCTGGTTTTCCACCTTTTAAAACACCTACAACTCCTGTTTTTGCAACTCCTGTTTTAACTTCAATGCCTAAACTTTGCAAATGGGCAGCTATTTTTTCGGCAGTTTTAAACTCTCTATTTCCTAATTCAGGATTTTGATGAAAATCACGTCTCCAGCTTACTACTTTAGATTCCAAAGAGGCTGCTTTAGTGGTGATTTTACTTTTTAAGGCATTGTTTTGAGCTTGTATTCCAATTGAAAACAGCAGTAAAAAAGGTAGTAAATAATAAGTATTCATGGAGTGTGATGAATTAGTGTAAATTGCTTTTTGCAAATAAATTGACATTTAGAAAATAAAGGTCTTTTTCAAAAGTAAGGAATATTTTTGTTCTAGTTTGATTTATTTTATGTTGTTTCTAACAAAAAAATCAGCTTGAATATACTCCAAACTGATTTTAGTTATTACTGAAATTTTGTGATTTCGTTATTCCTTTTACTTAGTATCCGGAATAAAGTCTAAGGCAATAGAATTCATGCAATATCTTTTTCCAGTAGGCTCCGGTCCGTCATCAAATAAGTGACCAAGATGCCCGTCACATCTTCCGCAAAGTGCTTCTATGCGTTCCATTCCTAGTGAATTATCATTTTTATAAACGACACTGTTTTTATTGTCTTGTTCAAAAAAGCTTGGCCATCCGCAATTGCTTGCAAACTTGGCGCCTGATCGAAAAAGTTTATTTCCACAAGCAGCACAGTAGTATGTTCCTTTATCGTCTGTGTTCCAGTATTTACCTGTAAAGGGTCTTTCTGTATCTGCATTTCGGGTTACTTCATAGACATCTTCGGGTAATACTTTTTTCCACTCGGCGTCATTCACTTTAAGTTTAGCTGTGTCAGTATTAGAATAATAAGGATTTTCAGGTTTTGTTATAACTGATCCTGCAGTTGCAGTTTGTTTTTTTGTGGTGTTTTGTGCACAGGCAGTAAACATAAAAAGCGGAATTGCGAACAAAGCGCAAAAAAAAGTGATTTTAGTTTTCATGATTTCTTTTTTACAAATATAAATTCATTTTAGTTTCAGGCCTTCTTATTTTTAATGAATTAACAATTTAGAGCCTTGATTTAACTATCGTTATTTACGTTAAAAATCAAGAATTAGATTTGTAGAAAGTAAAAGTTTAGTTCGAGAAAAGTGGATCAATAAAAAATTATAGATTTACGTTGAAACTGTTTTAAAAAGAGCTGTTTATAAGGTTTTGATTATGAATAGAAAAAATAGAAAGTCGTTTTTGTATAACGCCATATTTTTTTTTGACATTCATTTTTTGAATATGCTTTAATTGTGATTCAACAATTCGAAACAGAATGTTAAACCCCAGATTCCATTATATTTTTTCGTACTTTTGAAATCATAATATATAAATATGCCAGAAGAAAATGTAATCTTAGTCAATATACATGACGAGCAAATTGGGCTTATGCCAAAACTAGAAGCGCATCAAAAAGCAGTTTTACATCGCGCTTTTTCTGTTTTTGTTTTGAACAGTCAAAATGAAATCATGCTTCAACAACGAGCACATCAAAAATACCATTCTCCTTTATTGTGGACCAATACCTGTTGTAGTCATCAAAGGGAAGGTGAGACTAATATTCAAGCCGGAACAAGAAGATTGCATGAAGAAATGGGTTTTGTAACCGAATTGAAAGAGCTGTTTCATTTCATTTACAAAGCGCCATTTGATAACGGATTGACAGAGCATGAACTTGATCACGTGATGATAGGGTATTATAATGAGGCTCCAGTAATTAACAAAGATGAGGTAGAGAGCTGGAAATGGATGAAAATTGAAGATGTAAAAAATGATATGATAGTTCATCCTGAATTATATACTGTGTGGTTCAAAATTATTTTTGAAGAGTTTTATCATTATCTAGAGGAGCATAAAAGCCCGTTGACACCAAATTATTTAAAAAACAATTAATTTCTATATAAGATGAAAGTTACTATTTCAAGAAAGGCTCATTTTAATGCAGCACATAGATTGTATAGAAAGGATTGGACTTTCGAACAGAATGACGCCGTGTTTGGGAAGTGTAATAATCCCAATTTCCACGGACATAATTACGATTTGATAGTAAGTGTCACTGGTGAAATTGATCCAGAAACAGGCTATGTTATGGATGTAAAATTCTTAAGTGATATTATTAAAGAGGAAGTTGAAAATCAATTTGACCACAAGAATTTAAATTTAGACGTTCCAGATTTTAAAGATCTTAACCCTACTGCTGAAAATATTGTTGTTGTAATTTGGAATAAAATCAAAAAGAAAATCAAACCTGAATTTGATTTAGAAGTGGTATTGTATGAAACGCCGCGTAATTTTGTAACTTATAAAGGACTATGAAAGAATTAAAAGTTGGTGATGTAATACCGCATTTTACAGCCATTGATACTGAAGGAAACACTTTTGATAGTACTAGCGTAGTGGGTTCAAAACCATTAGTTATTTATTTTTACCCTAAAGATAATACGCCAGGTTGTACTGCGCAAGCGTGTAGCTTTAGAGATCAATATGAGGATTTTAAAGATTTGGGTGCAGAAGTAATAGGGATAAGTAGTGATAGCTTAGCCTCACATCAAAAATTTTCAAAGCAGTATAGATTGCCTTTTATATTACTATCAGATAGTGATAAAACTATACGTAAAAGTTTTGGTGTACCTACGGGTCTTTTTGGTTTAGTACCAGGAAGAGTGACTTATGTAACAGATAAACAAGGTGTTGTGCAGATGGTTTTTGATAGCGTATTGGCAACAAAACACATACCTAAAGCATTACAAGCTATAAAAAAACTAGTTTTATAAAGTTTCGTTCCTTATTTTTACTAAGGAATAGATTTCACAAACAATTTATAAATCTATTTTTAGTATCAAATTTTAATTTCAATTAAAACCATTTCACATGAAATTTTATCCATTACAATTTGAGCCCATTCTAAAAGAAAGAATTTGGGGTGGTGAAAAACTAAAAAAAGTTTTGGGGAAATCTATTACATCTGCTATAACAGGTGAAAGTTGGGAACTATCAGCAGTTGCAGGTGATATAAGTGTGGTGGCAAATGGTGATTGGAAAGGAAAATCATTAACCTCATTACTTGAGGAATTCCCTGAAGAAATATTAGGAACAAACGTCTACAGAAAATTTGGATGCCAATTCCCGCTCCTTTTTAAATATTTAGATGCTCGAGAGGATTTGTCCATTCAGGTTCATCCTAATGACGCATTGGCGAAAGCTAGGCATAAATCATTTGGAAAAACAGAGATGTGGTATATCATGCAAGCAGATGCCGATGCCGAAATTATTGTTGGTTTCAAAAATAAATCGAATGCAGCGGAATATGTCTCTTGCTTGAAAGAGAAAAGTTTATTGTCAATTTTAGATCAGAAAAAAGTAGCTGCAGGAGATGTATTCTTTTTAGAAACTGGGACTGTACATGCTATAGGAGCTGGAATGGTTGTTGCAGAAATTCAACAAACATCTGATATAACATATCGCATTTATGATTTTGATAGAGTAGATGCTAATGGGAATACGAGAGAACTGCATGTTGATTTAGCTTTGGATGCCATTAATTACAATACAGTCGATACCCAAAGACACTATTTGAAAGCGGTTAACGTTTCTAATGAAGTAGTTCATTGTCCTTATTTTACTACCAATTTTTTACCACTTGATGGTGAGGTTTTAATGAATAAAACTAATGAGTCTTTTACGGTGTATATGTGTGTTGATGGCAATTTTAGTTTAAAGTTAAACGAAAAAGTATATCAATATAAAAAAGGGGATACACTACTGATTCCTGCGCAGATAAGTACTTATGTGTTAAGTGGAAAAGCTTCTATTTTAGAAATTTACATTTAATAGTCAGTAATAGAAAGATTATATGTACTTTTGCAAACGCAAATTAAAAATCAAATTTTAAAAGAATAAAAATGGCAAACGTTAAAAATTTAAAGAAAGACATCAATTACGTTTTAGGTGATATTATTGAAGCAGTTTACTTATATGAAATTTCTACAACAGGAAAACCTACTACAGAAACTAATAATTTAATCGATGAGGCTATTGCAGCTTTTGATGTTTTGATCACTAAAGTAAATGCTAAAAATGTTGAAAATAAAAAAGCACATTTCAAGCAAATCAATGTAGAATTAGAACAAACTGCAAATCAATTGATTACTAAAATCAACGAATTGTAGTCAAATTAATTGACAAAAAAGTGCAAAATTATTTTGGATAAGTCAAATTCATCTCTATATTTGCACTCGAAATGAGACGCCAGCGTAGCTCAGTTGGCTAGAGCAGCTGATTTGTAATCAGCAGGTCGTGGGTTCGAGTCCCTCCGCCGGCTCATTGTAAAACCACCTTTTAGGTGGTTTTTTTTTGGAATATTAATAAATAGCTCTAGTGCAGATAGATGAAATATTTTTTAAATTTCTTTAAATAAAATATTTGTTTAATTAAAAAACAGTATTATATTTGCACCCGTAATGAGTCGCCAGCGTAGCTCAGTTGGCTAGAGCAGCTGATTTGTAATCAGCAGGTCGTGGGTTCGAGTCCCTCCGCCGGCTCTTTTGTAAACCACCTAATTTTTATTAGGTGGTTTTTTTTATTGGCTATAATTACTTACATAATATTCTTTTAAATTGATTGTTATTGTTATATTTGAAAACTAACACTAACATCTATTAATTATGGAAGAACAAACTACCGTTGAAAATTTCGATTTACAAATTACTACAACTGCCAAAGATTTATTAGCTGAAACGGCCAAATGGGCTAATTATTTGTCTATTCTAGGATTTATAGGCGTAGGATTTATTGTCCTGATTGCTCTAATTATAGGAATAACGTTTGCTTTTGTGGGAAGTACTAGTAGTTCAATGGGGTTTTTAGAATCGTCCATGGGTTTAGGGGTAGCATTCGTTTATATTTTGATAGGAGCACTTTATTTTTTTCCGATCTATTACCTGAATAAGTTTGCTTCAAATGCTAAAGTGGCTATAAAAAATAATGACACGGCTGCTTTAACCCTTTCATTTGAGTATTTGAAATCACATTATAAATATATTGGAGTCATGACCTTAGTAGTTTTTTCATTATACGTACTACTTATTATAGGAATGGTGTTTACGAGGCTATTCTAGTCTTTTTAAGTGATCTTTTATATTATTGTGGCTTGCTTGTATTTTATGAGTGAATTATAATTAAACGCAGTACATTAACTTTAGATAAAAGACTGTAGCTGTATCTTTGAATAAAAGACATCACTTTTTTAAAGAACTTTTGCTTTAAGTGTTTTTAATTCAGCTTTTTTAAAACACATTTCTGGAAAGTCATAAAAAAAACTGCCCAAAAAATATATTTTTGGGCAGTTTAAAATGTTTTAATCAAGATTGTGTTTATTGTTGTTTTTTCAACGAACTTACATATTTTGTTAACTTTTTTCCATAAAGAGATTGAGCAACTTTAGGTGACATTGATTTTTGAATAGTATCTAAATATTTTAAGTTGATATCGTATATTTCAGATAAGGCAATGTAAGGAGCAACTTCATAATCTCTATTATTTAAAGCAAAATTTGTAGCAAATAAATACCTTCTTTTTAGATTTGAATCTTGCTTAGCACTTAAACTGTCTATTTTTTTGTTGTTTTGGGTTTTAATTGCTCTGAATTTCTTTTGGATTAACTCCAAGTTTTCTTCATTAAAACGAGTTTTTATTAATTTGTATTCTTCAAATACCTCATTGTTTTTTGACCCTGTAACTTTGGCATCCATTAAATAATTGTCTAAACTGGTATCAATAGTCATGTTGCCAGGTTCCGCAAAAAAGGAAAGGTTGTTGTCTAATGAATTACTTACACCTCTATCAAGGAATAAATACAGCATCTCTGGTGATTCTAGGTTAATATGACTCTCGAATGAAGCATTTCCATCAATATTTATGGTGTCTAATGGAACCAGTGTTGTATCTACTATTCTTTGTAAGTATAGAGTTCCTTTCTTTAAACCTTTGATGTTACCTATGATGTGTAGATTACCTTTTTGATCTTCTTTGCTACAAGAGGAAAATAATGCAAGTGTAACAAGAGCAAATATTGTTTTTTTCATATTGATATTGTGATTAAATAGTGCTGTTTATAAGTGTTTACAGCAGTTTTGTTTTTATTGTTATTGGGGCGCAAAATAAAGAAAATTGTTGAAATGCTGTTGTGTTTTTTTTATTTTACAAAAAAAATCCTAATTTATTTCTAAATTAGGATTCTGTTTATGGAGTTAAAATTATTAGCCTTTTAACCACGTTTGTTTTAGTGCATTTTTTGAAACATCAGTAGCTTTCAGTTCTTCTTTGTCTTCGTAAGGTAATTTTACTTTTCCTTTGATAACTTGTTCTACACCGTTACGTTTAATTTTTACAGCAACAGCATCATCCTCTTTCCATTTTTGGCTGTCGGTTATCATTTCATAAATATTAGTAAGCGAGTAAGCTTTGTCATTTATTGCAAGAATGGTATCACCTCCCACAAGACCTAATGTGTTATAAAAAACATTGAGTTCAATATTTGGGATAACACTTATCTCTTTGGTGCTTTGATCTACGGTAATGTATGGAACTTGACCTTTAAGGAATACATTTGCAGGAACTTTTTCAGATGTTTTTACAACACCTACTTTTGCAAGAAATGATTCATAAGGAATAGGAGTAGGGCCTGCCACATAAGTCTTTAAGAAATCCCCCACTTCAGGATACGTAAATGAAGTTATTTTGTCAAAAAGTTCTTTGTCATTAAATGGTTTTGAAACGCCATATTCTACAGATAATTTCTGCATTAAATCTAGAATACCTCTTTCGCCATTACTTTTTTCTCTTATGATGATATCCAAACACATTCCTATAAGCGCTCCTTTTTCATATACGTTTAGGTATTGTGCTTTGTAAGGCTCCATCAAAACATTGGCACTCATGGTTGTAAAAGGCATGGTGTCATTTAGTTTTTTTGAATTTTCAATTTTTTCAGCCATTCGCGTGTAAAATTCTTCCTCAGTAATCAACCCTTGATTGATTTGGAAAAGATTTGCAAAATATTCTGTAATTCCTTCATACATCCATAAATGTTCAGACATTTTTGGGGTGTTAAAATCAAAATAGTGAATTTCTTTAGAGTGAATTGTTAACGGAGTTACAATGTGAAAAAATTCATGAGAAACTACATCTTTCATTGCCTTTACGAGCTCAGCCTTAGGCATGGTCTCTGGCAGTACTACGGTGGTTGCCGTAGGATGTTCTAGGGCGCCAAAGCCTTTTGCATCTGTAGGAGTCATGCTTGATAAATACAGCAATACAGTGTATTTTTTTGTAGCATTTATTTTTCCTAAAAATGTTTTTTGAGCAATCATCATGGTTTTCATGTCCGGAGTAATGCTTTCGGCAGTTACTTTTCCATTTGGAGAAAAAACACTGATTAATATTTCCATCCCATCAACAGTAAATGTAGTATAGTCAGGTTTTGCATACATGATTGGGTTTTCTACAAGTTCTGAGTATCTAGGGGTATTAAATACGTCATTTGTAGTGCTGTTGTCAAGATCTTTCATGGATGTAGCACCCCACAAAGATTCAGGATGTGATACTGATACCGTATATGATATGTCTTTTTTATTTTCAAAATACCCTACAAATCCGTGCATGTTAAGCATGAAATTTTTATCTGCATCAATATTTGTTCCTGCTGGAGAGAAAACATCATTTTTACCAAAACCACCACCTTTTTCAGTATCAAAAGTATCATTAACAAGGTATGTTATTTTACTTAATGTAGTTGCGTTTTGAATTTTCCAAGTATTGTCATCCGTTTTGGTAACGGTAAGTTGACCGCCTTTGCTATCAAATACCTTGAAATCTTCTATGTATTTTCCGTAATCATCTATGGAGTACGTTCCCGGAATTATTTTTGGGACACTGTATGTGATTTCGTTTGTTTTTATTTTTGGAGCAACAACAGTTACTAACACCTTGTCCTCTTTTACATTGTTAATGTCAATTGTTACATTAACTTCTTCTTTTACAGAAGACGTTGCTGTTGTGCTTGTTGTTTTACAACTCCACAGCATTGATACAACTGCTAAGGAATATAGTATTTTTTTCATGGAATAGATTTTATTTTAAAGTAAGTCGGCTTACAGCTGTATTTGTTACATATTTAAATTTTTAATAAAAGAAATTATTTCATCCAGCAGTTGAGATGAGTTGGGTAATTCAGGATTATTATAGGAAGCTTTGTTTGCTGAATCATCACCTGAAATGTCTTTAAATACATGATTCATATTGTTTATGATTACGAGTTTAGCAGTTGGTTTAGCTTGCTGAAGCAGTTGTGCGTCTGCTACGCTTACTTGTAAATCTTTGGTGCCGTTGATGATTAATATTGGTATTTGTAATTTTTTGATTTCCTCTTGTGGTTGGTATTTTAACCACGAAATCATGTAAGGTTGAACGCTAGATCTAAAGATGGAAGCTAGCATTTGGTTTTTGAGTTCAAATGTTTTGCCTGTTTTTAGGATTTCTAAATTTTGTTGCACTTCATCTTTTAAAAATGGTGCTTGTAGTGCAATTTGGTCTAGAATAACAGCATCAATCCCGCGTCCTGCACCAGCTATTGAAATGTAAGCGTCTGTGTTTTGACTTGCAGCAACTAACCCGATTAATGCGCCTTCACTGTGACCTATTATTACTATTTTTTTGTATTTTTTTTCATTTTTAAAAAACTGAACCACATCGTTGGCATCTGTAATAAAGTCGTTAAACGACAGCGAAGCTTCATCAACTTTTCCTGCCTGTGCCATGGCAAACATCCTTTTGTCATAACTGAACGCGTGGATGGCATTTGAAGCAACACCTTCGCATAAAAATTTCAAGGAATTATTGACTAGATTTCTTTGGTTGCCGTCTCTATCTGTTGGACCAGACCCGGCAATAATAATAACTAGAGTTTTACTTTTTGAAATTTCATTAGGTGTGTATAAAGTTCCTTTTATCAAAGGATTGACGTCAATAACAGAGGTTGTGAAATTCTTATTTTGAGCAAAGCAGCAGGACCATAATGCTGAAAAAAGTAGGATGTAGATACATTTCATTTTAAGATTGTTTAGTTTTTGTAGTGCCAACTGTGGATTTTGCACTTCAATGATGAGTTTTTTGTAATAGTACTCTCGAAGGGTAATTACGATGGTATTTTTTTTATTGGATGCATCCCGAAAAATTCTTCCGTTTTTGTAAAAAGTACCTGTTGCAAGCAATCCTGGGATTTCTGTTCTGGGTATTCTGATACCTTTCCGAAATGGAAATTATGATTCGTCTTGATACACCTTAATTATTTTATCTTTAGGGATATTTAGTTTATTTTGTAACGACCAAATTTTGTGACAACTCATGATTTCGAATGAAATGGTTTTGTTGATTGTTGTAACTGTTACCATGTTTCTATTTTTGAATTGTAAGCAAACAAAAAAACTCCTAAGAAGGAGTTTAAAAATTAATCTAGTTTGTTTTTTATATAATATTTACCATCCAAATCTTCGTCGAAATCATCAATTTTCAAAGGTTTTGGTTTTGGTTTATTTGCGACAGCTTTCTTTTTCCACATTTCGAATTTTTCAGCAGGCATTTTCTTTTTCATGATTTCGAGAATCTCTTTTTCTGCTAAGCCAAATTCTTTTTTAATGATTTCAAAAGGATTTTTTTCTTCTAAAGCCATTGTAACAAGTTTTTCTGTTTGCTCCCAGTTTAATTCTTTTCGGTTACTCTTTTTCATCACGTGAAAATTAATTCAAATAAGTTGTAAATGGTTAATAATGTAAATCTCTAATTTGTTACCAATATTAAGAAAAAAATCAATTGGATTTCATCAAAACATCATTTTTTTTATTGTTGCCTGAATTTTTTTTAAAGTATTTTTTGATGTTTGCTATTTAGTACTATTCTGTCGCGAGGACCCTATTTAGAAACATGAGATTAGTATATGTGATTTTATTGATTAATGAAAGGTAAAATATGTCAAAAGCTCTTGAAATTAAAAAGAAAATCAATGTGTAAATCAGAGAATTATATTTACACAATTACCCTAAAAGTAAGGTTTATTCTGGGGTCTACAGGTTTTGCTGTTTTTGGAATTTGATGTTTCCAGAAATGTTGTGTACTTCCTTTCATTATCAGTAAACTCCCGTTTTCTAGTAAAAGGTTTAGTTTTTGATCCTTTAAATGATTGTGCTTCATTTGGAAATTACGTGTAGCCCCAAAACTCAATGAGGCAATTGTAGGATTGATTCCCAGTTCTTTTTCGTTATCAGCATGCCAGCCGTTACTGTCTTTTCCATCTCGATATTGATTTAAAAGAACGGTTGTAAAAATAGTATCAGCGGCCGCCTCCACATGTTTTTTTAGTTTTTGCAATAGCGGATTCCAAGGGTGTGGCAGCATGGTAATATTTGAATAGGAGTAGGGCTTTCCTTCATTTCCATAAAGTGCAGTCAAACGTGGTTGCGGGTGAACTTTTCCGAAAACGCGAATGTCATCTTGTTGCCAAGGGATATCTTGAACCAGGCTGTGGAAGATTTCATTGGCTGTAGCCAAATCAAAAAAGGATGGGTAGTAGGAGATGTCAGCATCTGGAACTTGAAATTGTACCGGTTGTTCCTGGTTTTCAAACAAAGATGTCATACTATTACGTATATTGATATGCCCAAAAAATCAATGCAAACTGCAAAGGTAATCTTAGGAACAATACCCATTTTGGTAATCCCATGCTAGCTTTAGGATCAAAATACATGTAAATATGAGTAGGAAAAATGGCAATTAACAACGCAATTACACCCCATGCAGCTGCGTTTGAAAGTTGTGGTATGCATAATGCTATACCAAGAATAATCTCGGCAACGCCACTTATCGCATTAAGGGCTTTTGGGTTTGGGAAATAGGGAGGAATAATTTTTAAGTATAATCTAGGATTCCTAAAATGGTTTATTCCTGCAATAAAATATATAAAAGCCATTCCGTACAAATGCCAAGGTAAATTCATAGTAAAAGTATTTAGAACGAATTTAGAAAAAAAACCTCAAATAAAGCTCTTTAGAATCAAATAGTCTTTACAAAGTCTTTTTGAAGTTGATATTCATAATCACAATTGCAATTATAATCAGAATAATTCCAAACCATTGCAGGGTATTTACTGACTCACTCAACAAGAAATAGGCCATTAATACAGAGACAGGTAGTTCTAATGCTGATACAATACTGCCTAATCCAATACCTGTAAGTGGGAAACCAGCATTGAATAATAAAGGTGGAATTATAGTGCCAAAAAGCGCTAGTACAATTCCCCATTTAAGAAAAATATCAAAATTAAAGGGGCCAGTTTGTGTAGCTATTGCAAAACCAATCACGATTACCGCTCCGCCAAGCAGCATATAAAGACTGCGTTGCGCTGAAGAAATTTGAGTAGCTACTCTATTTGCAGTAAACATGGTTGTGGTGAAGGAAGTGGCTGCCAAGAGGCCTAAAACGATACCACGCCAGTCTAGGTTTACCGAACTTTCAATTAAATTTGTAGCCAAGGCGGTTCCTGCAAGAACTATTAAAACCGATATTATTTTTTGAGTTGATGGTGCTTTTTTTTCTAAAATCATTTCAAATATAACTCCCATCCATACGGTTTGCATCAGTAGTACAATAGCAATTGATACTGGTATGTATTTTACAGCTAAATAATAAAATACACTGGTCATGCCTAGGGAGGTACCGGCCAGCATTAATTGGGTAATGTTTTTTGTAGATGCTTTTACAACCTCAGACCCTTTTTTTGATTTTTGAAAAGCATTTATTAGTAGCATTCCTAAAATCCCATAAGTGAATTGAGCAATGGTTACCTCTGGAGTTGTAAAGCCTTCACCGTAAGCAATTTTTACAAATGTAGCCAACATTCCGTAGCTAGTAGCGCCAAGTCCCACAAGGAATACTCCCTTTAAAATACTATTTTTTATCATTTTTGTTCAATTTTTAAAAGCGGGCAAAGATAGTTTTTTAAAGTGATTTACAGCGTTTTTAAAAAAGACCTTTTAATTCGGGGTTTCGAATTCCAATTTTAACAGGATCAAACTCCATTTTTTGTTGTAATAGTGAAGCATATACACTCCTAAAATCGATTTCATGTTTTAAATCTCCGCCATCTAAGTCTTGTAAATTAGGATTATTACCGATTATTTTTCCTTTATTGCTTCCGCCAATGATAAATAGAGGCGCAGCAGTTCCATGATCTGTTCCTTTACCATTGTCCTTGACGCGTCGGCCAAATTCAGAAAAAACTACTATAGTAACGTTCTCTAACAACTCCGCTTTCTTTAAGTCTTGGTAAAAACTAAATACCGCATCATTCAGTTCTGTAAGTTTGTTGTTGTGAATTATAATTTGGTTATCATGCGTGTCAAAACCATTCAGTGAGGTATAATACACTTTGGAGTTTAGATTTCCTTTAATCAAGCGCGCCATCCATTCTAGATTTTTGGACAAACCTGTTTTGGGGTATACCACTTCGGCGGGTGCACCTTTTTTTAGAGCATTTTGTATCTCGTCAGCACCTTCAACTACTGAGTTTGCTATTTTTCTAACAAAGTCTAATTGCGGATTTGTTGCTAGTTTTGAGTTGACTTCTATTTTGTTTCCAACAAGAAATCGGTTTGGATCTTTTAACGTGATCGAATTAGGTTCGTCACCTTTGAGCGCTAAGTTGTCAATAGTATCAATGTTTATCCCTGCTGTAGGCTGGTGATCCTTACATTGTAAATCTAGGAAACGCCCTAGCCAACCGTCATTTAAAAACTCTTGATTTGTAGGAGCTGTTTGCCAAATTTCCTGACTTCTAAAATGAGATTTTACAGGATTTGGGTAGCCAACATTTTGGATTACAGCTAAGTCACCACTTTGTTGCATTTGTGCAAAGTTTTTTAAAGCAGGGTGAAAACCCATTCCTTGTGCTGAATGGAGAACTTCATTTTTTGAAATTGCAATTTTTGGACGAAAGTCATAATACATCATATCCTGATACGGAATAAAGGTGTTTAAGCCATCATTTCCGCCGTTGAGTTGAATAAAAACTACACATTGCTCTCCAGTAATTATACTTTTTTGTTTCCCAAAAGAATATAAAAAATCTGGTAAAAGCAGAGTTCCTGCAGTAAGAGTACCTGTTAAGTTTAAAAAGTTTCTTCGGTTCATAATGCTAGCTTTAGATAAGTTGAAATTCTGGGGTTTTTATCATGAAATTTACCAATCGCAGCACTGCAAATTGTGAGCCTTCAATTGAACCATCAAAATCATATTTCAATATTTTTTCAAAATCGGCCTTCATGACGTCGTCAATTTGGAATAACAATTGGTTTTCAAATGCATTGATGATCGTTTTATTGGTATCCGTTTTATTCCATTTTAATTGAAGATTCACGATTTTATTTGCATTTTTATTTTCCTTCATTTCACCATTAAAATTTCGGTTTAAATTTTTTCCGTTACAAAGTAAATCTGCTACGTTATTGCGTTGCAAATACACTTGGGATGTTAACCATGAATTTCCACCATCCCATCCTTTTACATTGGGTTGGTCCATCAAATCCATTCCTTGTTGCTTACAAAAAAGTGCAATCATTTTTGTATTAGTAGTTTTGATTCCAAGTTCGTGAATTATTTGGAGGCTGTATTCTAGTGGGTTTTTTATTTTGGAGCCCGCTGTTTTTTTAGGATACTCTTCGGTGAAAATTTTTAAAAGTAAAGGCTTTATTTCAAAATTCTTTTTTCTGAAATAGTCTCCATAATACGTAACTAATTCTTCATTTGGGATGTCATAAATAAACCATTTTAAAATTTTCCGAGTCACTAAATAAGGAACTTGTGGTTGTTCAAAAATAAGGTCTATCATAGCATCAATTTTAAAACTTCCTTTTTTACCTAGATAGTTAAAAGCTTCATCATCTTCAAAAAAGGTTCGGTATACTGCTTGGTCTTCGCCAAGACTAAGTCCTGCAAGTCCTTTAGCGCCACCTTTTATGTCTGTTTCAGTATAATTCCCAATACCTAGAGTAAACAATTCTAGTAATTCCCGACTTAAATTTTCATTTATTTTGCCTTTTCTATTGTCTACATTGTCAAGATAGCGTACCATAGCATTGCTTTGAATTATTTTTTTTGTTAAGGTTTTAAAATTTCCAAATGCATTTTCTCTAAGAATTTGATTGTGTTGAAAAACCCAATAATTGACCTTTACTTTTTGTAGTGATGACACAAAATGATTGTGCCAAAAACAGGTCATTTTTTCGCGTAGCGGATAGGTTTCGTTTTGCATTTTATCAATCCACCAACTCTTCAATTCGAGTGCAGTTTGTGCTTCCTTTTTACGTAATTCTTTTATTTGTTCAGGACTATACTCTTTGAGTTTTTTTCTATATTGTTGTAATTCGGCGATAGATTTGGGGCTGTCAACCATAAAATCAGGAACTTTATGATCATGTAACGTTGCAAACGAAGCCTCTAGAAATGAATTAATTCCCATATTTTGTAGTTTTTCAGCTTGCTTTGACGAAAAACCAAGTCGTAAGGACCAGAGTGTTTGTGTGTTCATAAAGAGTTATTTATAGTAGGACTCGTTGTTCTAAAAAAGGTTTATTCTTAATGGATTATTCTATTTCTAAGAAAAATTATATTGTCAGTTTTGTAACATTTCTTTTATAAAGAAGTCTTATGGGGTATCTGATATAAAAAACATGAAAAAAGTACATTTTATTATTTTGTTGAGTTTGATTTGTATAACTGGCAGTATGGCTCAAACTACTCCGGAGAAAACTCCTGAAACCGAAACTGAAAAAACTACAGAGTTGAAAGAAGTAACCATTGTGAAAACTAAAAAAGCAGTGGAGCAAAAAGCAGACCGAACCATTTTTAACTTCTCGGATCAACCTAGCTTAAATACAGGTTCTGTGCTAGAGGGAATTAAGAAATTGCCAGGTTTAATAGCATCTGATATTGCTGGAATGATGTTTCAAGGCAAGCAACTGGATGTGTTTATGGACGGTAGACCACTTAATATTTCTACTAATGAACTCAATGCTTTTCTAGAGGGAATGCCAGCAAATGCTATTGAAAAAATTGAAATTATAACACAGCCAGGTGCCGAGTTTCCGGCAACTTCGGGAGGTGCAATCCTTAATATAATTACCAATAAAAACGCCAAAAATTATTTAAGTGCTACTTACACTAATAGTACTAGTGTAACCAGTTATGATGATGTGCGCTGGAGAGTGAACAATAGTGTGCTGTTGAGTGCCAAAAATAAATATTTTGGATGGCAATTAAATCTGGGGCAAAATTATAGAGAAAATGCTTTATGGACTTCCTTAAAAAATGAGGAAAACGGTGGTAGCGCTTTATTAACAGCAACAGAAGCTGATCGTGTGGGGAGAAATAGTTTTATAAAATCAGCGCTTACTTTTGATATTGGAAAAGATAGATTACTGCTTAATTATGATCTTTCGCACAACAATAATAACAGTCAAACGCTTTCAAATGGTCCAGGGTTCACAACTGATGATGCTTCAATGAGCGGTGGTTTTCGTCATGACGCGGTAGTTACCTATCAAAAAAAGTTTGACAATGCGGCAAAAAAACTAGAGTTTAGATTCAATTATAACCGCAATTCTAATGAATTTCAATTAGAACCAGCAGGTTCAACCACCCCGTTATTAGACAATGCTTCACAACAAGAGGTATTGAATGCAAAAGTAGATTTTTCACAACCTATTAAATTCTCTGATGAAGGTAAGCTAAATGTTGGTGCGTTGTACGAAGAACTGATGTTTGATGCTTCTAATAGAGGCGTAACCAATTTAGATTATAAGCGAAAAACGACATCAACTTATGTAGAGTTTCAAACAAAATTTGACAAGTTTAATTTTATTCTTGGCGGTCGAGCCGAAGATTACAACATATCAGGAAATACAGATGTTGCTAAACTAGTAGAATTTGATCAGTTTAGATTTTTTCCTAATGCAAGTGCGCAGTACAATTTTAGTAATGCCATTAATTTTAATATGAACTACAACAAAAAAATCACCTTGCCAAGCACATCGGCATTGAACCCAAATAACACCAATTATCAAAACCCTAATGTTGAATATTCTGGTAACCCTAACTTGCGGCCAGCTATTTTTGATAATTATGAAGTTAAATTAAGTGCGTTTGATTACGCGTTTATAAGCTACAACATGAGTGTGGCAAACAACCAAGTGATCAATAGGGTTTTGTTAACCAATAATCGTGTAGTCAATACAAATGAAAATATTCCTGAGGTTAAAATTCACAATTTTAATGTAGGAATGCCTATTCCATATATGTTATTTACAAAAGGTCTGGCCGAAACCATGAAAATGAATGTAAACCCTGATACGATGAATTTTTTATATGTGTATGCAGGTTACCAATACCATCAAATTCCAAAAGTAGAAACAAACGGTTTTTGGATGTTTAACTTTATGTCTCAGATAGTATTGCCTAAAAAAGTAAAATTTGTTGCCAATTATACTTATTTTATTCCAAGAGGAAATATATTTTACTTTGTAGCCGTTGAGCCACTTAGAAACTCATTAGATCTTACATTTTCAAGAAAATTCTTAAAAGATCAGTTAACGGTAACGCTTTTTGCAGATGATATTTTGGATACTAATAGAAATGCATTCAATGCCTTTGAAACGCCGTTACTTATACGTAGTAAGCAGGATACTCAGAGATTTGGTTTTAGTTTGAACTACAAAATCCCAACCAAAAACAAATTGGCAAAAGAAAACCCAAGTTTATTAAACAACGAGAAAAAAGAAGAAGGTAGTTTAATCAACCAATAAATGATTTCCTAAAAAGCTGTACATGATCGTACAGCTTTTTTTATAGCGTTTCTTTTTGAACTAAATCACTTAAATGCAGGCGCAAAGCATTGACCGAAATACAAATTTCCCAAAACGATAAAGCCAAGGAAATTAGTAAACCTAGCAAGCTAAGGCCAAATAGGTAAATACCAGCTGCTTGTTGTTGTAAAAATAAAAGTAACATAGCAAATACACTCAAAAAAAGACTTAATACTCCCGCCATTTGCATATTTCTAATTAAAGTGAGGCGCAAGTTTAGGTTTCTTATTTCCAGTAAAATCAAGTTGTTTTCTTTTTCTTTATAAGTTTTCTTTAATCCACGAACAATAGTTGCAATGGTTAAGAAACGGTTTGTGTAAGCTAGTAATATTAATGAAGTGGCACCAAAAAGGAGTGCAGGTGTTTCTATTTGTAAAATCATTTGATATTGTTTTAAATAAAAATGTAGAGCAGCTAAGTTAATGGTCAATTATTTTTTGATAGAAATCAGCAATAGTTGTTTTGTAAAATTACAAAAATTCAAAGCCATTAGGATTTGTATTTGCATTTATATTAAATTTACTTTCTTAATATAGGGATATGCCACAAACATTGAAATACAGGTTAAAAAATATTTTCATACATCAGCTTAAGGATTTAGGGACTTTTTTAAGTGTTTTATATGCTGTAGTATTGGGATCTGCAATTATGATATTGGAATATACGTTGCATTTAGAATCCATTTTTTCAATTGCAATTGTAGATACGTACACAAGGTTGCTCTCTGTGACTAATGTTTTAATTTCAATTCTTATAGGGATATCGCTCACAACTTTTTCGGTTATTTTTGTTGTAATGCAGTTGGCTTCCTCACAGTTTTCGCCCCGTATTTTAAGGCATTTTTTAATTAACGATTTTAAAATGCAAAAGTTTATTGGGCTCTTTGTAGGTAGCATTTCGTTGTGTGTCTTACCGCAATTAGCTTCTGTTTTTTCGCCCGAAAGACCGTTTTTAGCAACACTTGCTGTAGGTACATTATTTGCTTTTTATGGTTTATCATGGTCTTATCCTAACATGATTACGTATTTAAGTATCAATATGAATGTCTCTAGTATTACAAATAGGATAAAAGTAGACATGATTGAAGAGATCAATATTTTGTACCAAGAGAATTGGAGTTTAGGCAAAAACGTATCATATAAAAGAGCAGAAATTCATCCAGATAAATTCAAAGTATCTGTTGTGAGTCCATTTGACTCAGGGTATTTAGATAGCGTTAATTATGTTAAATTAAAGAAAGTTACAGCATACATTTTACGATCTGAAGTAGGATTTTGTTTCGAAAATGCGTACCAAAAACCCATTGTTGGAGAGTTTATAATGAAGGGAACCACTACATTGTTGACATTGGTTTTTGACCAAGATCTGACTCCTGCACAAGTTCAAGAATTGCAAAATCAAGTTGGCTCCATTGTAAAAGATGCTTTTCAGGTAGAACAATTTAGAAGCCACACTCAAGATATTAATTTTGGCGTTCGTAAACTCGTTGATATTGCCATAAAAGCCATTTCTCCAGCCGTAAATGATCCTACTACTTGTCTCAATTGTATAGACCAAATAGGAGAAATTGCCAAAGAATTAGCCATCAAAGAATTTCCATCAACGGATGCTAAATCACTAAAATCCGAGCATATCCAAGTAAATGAATTCAACTTTGAAGAGTTTGTAGATTTTTGTTATGATCAAATCTTTCAGTGGGGCAAGGAAGATCCTACGGTTATCAAACGAATGATCAGATCCATTAGAATCATACTACCCTTAGTTGAGAATCCTTTTCATCTCAAGGTGTTGATTCAGCAGGTTGAAGATATGGAATTAGCTGATATTTATAACATGACCAATCATGCAAATGGTACTTTGAAAATTTCGAAAGAAAAACTGGTTACCATAGAAAATGAACTGCTACAGTTCAGAAAAAAAGCAAAGCAGCAAATTTTGAGATTACAGCAAAAAGGAATTTTGTCCTTTTATGAAGCTAATCGTGTCTCGGTTAATGAAGCAATTTGCTCTATTCAGTTTGATGCTATTGCTTATTTAAACGCCTATAATCAATAAGGCTGTTTTTATTTTGTGTCTTATACTTCTTTGTAATTGTCAGGACACGATTAATTTTTCTAAATAAAATGCAACCATAATTTCTATTTGGGCTCTTTTTTTGTTGCTTATTTTAAAGTTTCTTCACCTTTTTATTGATTTTTTTTACACTCTTATTTTAATTTTTTTCTATTCCTATTTTCTAAAATAATTTATTCTTGGCCGAGAATCAATTTCTTATGGGGTTTTATGAACGCTCCAAATGCTAAGTATTAAATTTTTTTATAGATATCATTATAAATATAAATAAAAATTTATAATATAACCATGATACATTTGCAGCACTAAATAAATGTGTTTGTATGAGAACTAAATTTAAAATTAACGGAAGTCTACTTGTTGCAGCGCTCTGGTTACTAACAGGTTTTGTATTGAACCTCGTTTCACCTCAAAATTTACTTTTTACTTTGATTTTAGGTTTAGGAATCGTGTACAGCGTTTACATTTTATCAAAACAAAATAATTTAAAATAATCATGAAAAAAGAGTATCAATTTAAATTAGTGGAAGGGCAGTTTGAACCTACAGAAGCCGGGAAAGTATTGTTTTCATTGATTAATAGTAAAATCAATTACCATAATTTAGAACAATTTAGTAATGAAATTAGGTTTAACCAAGATCATTTGCATTCTAAAAGAAGGAGAGAAACATTACAAGAAGCATCAGATTATATTAAAGAATTGATTAAAGAAGCCGATGCGAAAAATATGGAATTACGTATTAACGGTGTAATCCAAATTGAAATGCGACCAAGATCCAATGAAGACAAAAATGTTTAATGGCAGATCGTTATTAATTGCCACAAAACATCAAAAAGAAAAGGTAATAGCACCTATTCTTGAAAACGGAATAGGGGTTACGTGTTTTGTACCTTCAAATTTTGATACGGATGTTTTTGGTACATTTTCTGGAGAAATTAAGCGAAAGGAATCGGCTGTGGCAACTGTTCGGGAAAAATGTCTAGCAGCAATGGATGCCTTTGATTGTGATTTAGGTCTTGCCAGTGAAGGATCTTTTGGTCCTCATCCGTCTTTGTTTTTTGCGCAAGCAGATGAAGAATTCCTCATTTTAATCGATAAAAAAAATGATCTAGAAATCATTGTTAGAGAACTTAGTTTAGATACTAATTTTTACGCAGAGACCATTACGAGTTATGAGGCATTGAAAATGTTTGCTCAAAAAGTTCATTTTCCATCGCATGCAATTATTTTGCGAAGTAGTGCAACTAATGATAAAGCAGTCATTAAGGGAATAACCAATGAAGAAAATTTAAAAAAATATTACAACCATATCATGGAGGTACACGGAACTGTGTATGCTGAAACGGATATGCGTGCGCATTTCAATCCCACTCGAATGCATGTTATTGAAAAAGCTGCTCATAAACTTTTGCAGTCTATTCAATCATTATGTCCTGAATGCATGACTCCTGGATTTGTGGTGACCAGCGCTAAACCAGGTTTGCCATGTTCTTGGTGTGCAAATCCTACTCGGTCTACCTTAAGCCACATATATTGTTGTAAAAAATGCCAATACACACACGAAATTAATTTTCCGTATCAAAAAATGACCGAAGATCCTACTTTTTGTGATTACTGTAACCCCTAAATTATGAGTATAATTAACAATTCCATTCAAAAAGCTGTTGCGTTATTAAATCAAGATGAAGTGATAGCCATTCCTACTGAAACGGTGTACGGATTAGCAGGAAATATTTTTAGTCCAAAAGCAATAGCATCTATTTTCAGTATAAAAGAAAGACCTTCTTTCAATCCGCTTATTGTTCATATAAAATCTATTGAAAGTTTACCATCTATAGCTAGAGAAATTCCCGAAAAAGCGATGCTACTAGCAAATGCTTTTTGGCCTGGACCTCTAACGATGGTACTAAAAAAGCAACCTCAAGTTCCAGATTCGGTTACTGCCGGTAAAGATACAGTAGCGATAAGGGTTCCTAATCATAAGGTTACTTTATCACTTTTAGAGCAACTGGATTTTCCATTGGCAGCACCCAGCGCAAATCCTTTTGGATCTATAAGTCCTACTCAAGCGGTTCATGTTGCGCATTATTTTGAAAATAAATTACCTATGATTTTAGACGGTGGTAGTTGTGAAAGAGGAATTGAATCTACAATTATAGGGTTTCAAGATGGTGAACCCGTTCTGTATCGTTTGGGATCACTAGCAATAGAGGACTTAGAAGTCATCATTGGTCCACTTAAAACAATAGCGCATGACGAAAAAGCACCGCCTGCTCCAGGAATGTTGTCACGTCATTACGCACCAAATACTACCACGTACCTTACAGATACGATAAGTGAGGATGTTGCCAAATTTGCAAATCAAAGAGTGGGAGTCTTGACTTTTAAACAAGAGATTCAAGACCCATCAATTTGTGCCCAAGAAGTTTTGTCAATTTCGGGTTCAATGTTAGAGGCAGCTTCAGGATTATATGCTGCACTGCATATATTGGATGAAAAAAATCTAGATGTTATTCTAGCAGAGCGTTTCCCAGATAGCGGACTTGGTAAAGCCATTAACGACAGATTACAACGAGCTACCAAAAAGTAATTTTTATAACACTAACAAACAATTATATTAATTGAATTGTATGACATTCATGCAATTGTCAAAAAACTAACTCATGAATTTAAATTTATTAATAGATAATTTAACAAATCCAGCATTACTCTTTTTTGTTTTAGGAATTATTGCTGTTTTAGTCAAAAGTGATTTGCAAATCCCTGAGGGAAGTTCTAAGTTTATTTCTTTATACCTTTTATTTGCCATTGGATTTAAAGGCGGTCAAGAGCTAGCACACAGCCATTTTACACTTGATATAGTATGGTCTATATTTTTTGGTATATCAATTGCTCTGATAATACCCTTGTATTCTTTTTTTATTTTAAAGAAAAAATATAGCATTGAAAACGCAGGAGCCATTGCTGCCACTTATGGATCTGTAAGTGCAGTAACTTTTGTAACAGCAGTTTCGTTTTTAGAATTGCAGAATTTCACTTTCAGTGGTCACATGGTAGCCGTAATGGCTTTGATGGAAGCTCCAGCTATTATTGTTGGGGTAATATTAATTAGATTGTTTAGCAAAGAGAATGTACTTAAAACAAAATTATCAAACATTGTTATTCACTCTTTTACTAACGGTAGTGTACTTTTAATTTTAGGAAGTTTAGTCATTGGTTTGCTAGCTAGTGATCAACAAGCATTGGGAATAAAACCTTTTACTACTGATATTTTTAAGGGTTTTCTGGCCTTATTTTTATTAGATATGGGAATTGTGAGTGGCCGTAAATTGGGTGATTTCTTTAAAAGTGGCTGGTTCAGTTTTGCCTTTGCTGTTGTGATACCACTAATCAATGGAAGTGTTGTTGCCTATCTAAGTCACTTTGTAACAGAGGATATCGGGAACCGTTTCATTTTTTCTGTCTTAGCGGCAAGTGCCTCTTATATTGCTGTTCCAGCGGCTATGAAAATTGCTGTTCCTAAAGCAAATCCTGGAATCTTTTTGCCTATGGCGCTAGCGGTAACATTTCCTTTTAATATCACCTTTGGGATGCCAATATATTTTGCCATCATTCAATGTTAATTTCGGCTCCGATTATTGAGTAAAAAAAAGAGGTAGTTTTTTAGGCTACCTCTTTTTTTGATGAAAATTAATCTTTTAAGAACAGAATAATTATTTAATCGTTTTCAGCATTTCTTCAACAGCTCTTTCTAATTGTTTGTCTTGTCCGTTCAAATAATCTTCGTATTTCAATGCAACTGGAATATCTGGATTGACTTGCAAGTTTTCAGTAGGTCTGTTTTCTTTTCCGATAGTAGCTACCATTGGAATTCCGAAAACTAAAGAAGGATCAATTTGAGTTTCCCACCAAACAGCCGTTCCTGTTCCTGGAACACCCATTCCTATTAATTTTCCGATTCCGTTTTGTTTGTACACGTATGGGAAAATGAAAGCATCTGAATAATTGCCTTCGCCCATTAAAACACAGCTAGGTTTAGTCCATCTTCCTAATGGTTCCGCATCTTTCAAGCGGTTGCCTTGTGGCGCAAATTCAAGGTAGCGCTTGCCACTTAGTAAAGTATTCAAATCATCGTGTAACCAGCCACCACCATTAAAACGTGTGTCGACAATCAGAGCTTCTTTTTCGAAATTTTTCCCCATCACTTGGTCAAAAACTTCTCTAAAACTGCCGTCATTCATACCTTGTACGTGTACGTAGCCTACTTTACCATTACTCAATTTTTCAGTAATCTGATTCATCTTGCGAATCCAACGATTGTACATTAAACCCGATTCTTCACCAAATGAAATCGGTTTTACACTTTCTTGAAAGGCAACTCCATTAGCATCCACACCTGAAATTAGGATTAGTTTACCTGTTTTTCTGTTCAAAAATTTAGCCCAATCTGTTGTTGCAGTAATTGCTTCGTTGTCAATTTTGTTGATAGTAGCGCCTGCTTTTAGTTTTGAATTCGTTTTGTCAAAAGGACCTCCTACAATAACCTCTGTAACTTTTAAACCGTCAGCGGCATTTTTTTCATCGTACAATAAACCCAAACAAGCCGTTACATCCATATTAGGGAAACTAGCGCTGTAGCGTCCTCCTGTATGCGAGGCGTTAAGTTCTCCTAAAATTTCGCTCAATAATTCTTGGAAATCATAGTTATTATTGATGTGTGGTAAAAATTTAGCATAGGTGTCTTTGTACATTTTCCAATCTACACCATGTAATTTTGGATCGTAAAATTTCTTAGCGGTTTGTCTCCACATGTGATTGAAAATGTAGTTACGTTCTTGCTCTGTATTTAAAACCATCTCTGCCGATACAGGGATTCCAGTAATTTTTCCGCCTTCCGTATCAATTTTCGATAAGCCTCCTTCGTTTCGCACAAACAATGTTTTGTTGTCTTTGCTCAAAAATAAAGTACTTGGAGATGATCCTAGTTTGGCTAAAATCTTAGTTTCTTTGGTTTTGGTATCGGTTACCCAAAGGTCGAATCCTTTTTCAAAAGAAGCTAAATAAAACAATTTACTTCCGTCATCATTAAATACAAAATCCGCAATAGAAGAGCTGTTAATTGTAACACGAACTTTTCTAGTTTCAAGATCAGTCAAATCAGGATTCCAAACTACAACTTCCTCTTTTTTAGGAGTGTCTTTTTTGTTTTTATCAGTGCTAGCAGTCGTTTTTTTGTCTTCCGCTTCTTTTTCCTTGTCTTTTATTTCTTTTGCAAGAGCAGCTTCTTCTTTGGATAATTTAAAATTTTCAAAGTCTTTTTTATCGAAAAATACAGCGTACACGTCAAGTTCTCTGCTGCCTTGATTGGCTAATGATTTACGACCTTCTTTGCTGCTCAGCCACGCTAATGCTTTGCCTTTCATTTGTTGTTTGGCCGCGTCTTCGCCAAAACCACTCATGATTGGGTATTTAGTTTCGGAACCATCAGCTTTGATCATCGCAGTGTGCGTAGCATTAAAATTACCCATACTATCATCTACAAAAAGCCATTTGCTATCATCACTCCAGTTGAAACCAAAATCGCCATCAGAATAACTGTGGTTTCTACCTTCTGGCAAAATGGTTCTTGTAGTTTTGCTGGCTAAATTGTACACACGAACAATGTTGCGCTCTTCGATAAAAGCAATTTCTTTTCCGTCTGGGCTAAATTTAGGTAGGAACTCTTCTTTGTCAGACGTAATTAATTTTTCTTCCTTGATTAAAGTAGCAGCATAAAAATAAGCTTCTTCTTTTCGTTCTACTTTTGCCGTAAATAAATCCCAACTGTCACCACGCTCTGAGGCATAAATAAGAGTTTTGCTGTCTGGTGACCATTGCACATGGCGCTCTTGCTCTGGTGTATTGGTAATTCTTTTGGTACTTCCACCGTCGGCATTGGTTACAAAAATTTCACCTCTAGAAACAATTGCAATTTCTTTTCCGTTCGGGCTTGGCACAAACTCTGAAATAGAACCTGCAATAGGTACGTTTTTCTCCACATTGCCTTTACCATCATTTTGGATTGTAATTTTTACTTTTTGTGGACTTTGGCCTTCTTTCAAAGTGTAAATCTCACCGTCTTGCGAAAAGCACAAAGTATTGTCTTGTGCTACGCTTAAATGACGTACCGGATTGTTTTTGAAAGTAGTTAAGGCCGTTGCTGTTTTAGCGCCTAGATTTTGCTTGAAAATATTTTGATTGCTGCCGTCAGCTTCGCTCAAAAAGAAAATATTTTGGTTGTCGTTGCTGTATACCGGCTCGCGGTCTTCACCTTCGTAAGTGCTTAACTGAGTGTATGTTTTTTTGTTGACATCAAATACCCAAATATCACGGGTCACACTGCTGGTGTGGTGTTTGCGTAAGGCATCTTCGTAGCCTTTGCGGTCTTGAAAAACAATTTGGTTTCCTGCTGCATTGTAGCGTGCATATTCTATTCCGCCCTCAGTAACCAACACCGGTTTACCGCCAGTTGCTGCAACTGTGTAAAGGTTTTGGAACAAACGCGGCGAGTAAAAATGAATGTTATTGCTGCTTGTTTGACGGCTAGAACCAAATAATACATTTTTGCTATCAGGTGAAAAATCATACGGATAATCAGCAGCTGAGTTAAAAGTTAGTCGGGTAGGCATGCCTCCAGTTACGGGTAGCGTAAACACATCAAAATTACCGTAACGGTCACTAGCAAAAGCAATTTGCTTGCCATCTTTGCTCCACACAGGCATCATGTCGTGTCCTTCGTGTATAGTAATTGGAACTGCAGTACCACCTTGGGCATTAACAACATAAATATCGCCTTTGTAGCCAAAAGCAATGTTCTTACCATCTGGAGAGAGCGCGGGATGGCGCAACCAGAGGGCATCTTGTGCGAATGTTACCGTACTTGCTACCAACAACAAGCCACAGTATAATGAAGATTTTAAATTCATAGTTTATTAGAGTTTAGTTCTTCATTTAGTAGTTTATTTTGAGGTTTTGTTACAAGTTCCGATTGTTAATTTTGGATTTTGATGAAGTGCCAGTGATTGTGGAATTTTTAAAATCAGGCGATACTAATTCAATATGTACGTAGGGGAATAATACTAGTGTGAAAATTAATTAGGTGCTTTTATTTATCCCAAAAAAAACAGAAGCCAAGTTTGAATTGACTTCTGTTATTGCTTTTTTCTGAAAATTTAGAGCGATGCTTGTACGCTAGATTTTAATTTTGTGATATGTTATTGGCTTTTAAAATTGCGTCAAACTTAGCTTCGTTTCCTTGTTTTTTCATTGTTACGTAAATCATTCCGATGATTTTTTCAGCATCAGTTCGATAAGGAGATTTTTGTTCTACATATAAAGTGTAGGCTTTGCACATGTTCTCCAAACCTTTTTCTGGGTCGTTTAAATTGTTGGCGTAAATGTTTCCGATACCGTAATAAATCTCCGGATTTTGATTGTCAATTACTGCTAATTGTTGGTAGGTGTCAATCGCGTTTTGAAATTCGTTTTTGTATTGATAAACAATAGCTAAATTTTGCAAAGGCATAGTTCCTTTTGGATCAATGGCTATCGATTTTTTGTAAGCAGCAATGGCTTTATCAAATTCATTGAGTCGTCTGTAGTTCAAGCCTAAATTGTCCCAAGCAAAAGCAAATTCAGGATCTTCTTTAACTGCTTTTTCAAAATATTCAGCGGCTTTTTTGAAATTTTCTTTTTTCGATTCGTCTAAACCTTTCGAATACCAGCTGGCCGCTTTTTTATCATCCGAATAGGATTTGATATTGACTTTATCATTACTCGCAATCTTATCCTTGAGTGAGGAGCAATTTACCATCATGTAGCGTTCCAGCTCGTAATAGTACTTTTTGTATTCTTTTGAATCTTCATTGAGATTCATTTCAATATTGACTTCTTGTTTACGATCAACTTCGGTAGCGTTTTTTACTTGGTCATTTAATTTCATGATTTTGCTACCCATTTGCAAAGCCGAAGCCTGCTTGTTGATGCATACACTTACATCTTTTGCGAGATCTACTTTTGATTTGTTATATGTCGAAATCGAATCGATACACAAGCAACCATTTGTAGCGAGTTCTTTTAAAAAATTTTCGGTTTTAACGCCGCTGTTGTTTTGTGCGACTGCTTTGCCACTTGCAAGGGCAAAAACAAATAGTAGGGCTGATTTTTTTAAGTTCACTGTTGTTTTGGTTTTTTTTATTAGTTATTTGATGAATAATCTCTAGTCAAGAAGGTATTTAACATGCAATTGTACTCAAAAGTTTAAAAAACGTTTTTTTAACGTACTTGGACCTGGAGTCGATGAAATGTCATTATATTATTGCAAATATTTTATTAAACTTTCGTCGTAATTTTTTTTTCTGTAGTTGTAATAGCCAAACTGAAAGTATTGCAATTAAAACAATGATTATGTTGAAAGTAATGTGTACTTCTTTAGGTGGAATAACGACATAATAAAATAAGTAATTACACATAATTAACAGCATTAGCGGGAAATATTTTACCCAAGCAATTCTTAATTTTCCAACAGGTTCTACACTGTAATTAACAAGCAATTTGTTCTCAGCAGATTTATAATTTCCTCTTAGAAAGTACAGAACCGGTGCGAAATCAGAATTGGTTGTAAGTTCAAAATTAGAGTTGTCAAAATTGCCATAAAAGCATTTCTGATTACTATTAAAAATTGCTAAAAACCCCATCGGAATCTTGATTTTAGGAGAGCCAATTTTTGTATTCGCCATTAATCGATTCCTAAATTCATCTATATTTATTTTTGATACCATCAAGTTTATATTATTGACCTATGCTGTAAAGCTGGAATTTTTAAACGGGGTGTATAGACACAGTTTAGGTTAAATAAAAAGGCATATTTCAAATTTTGGATAAGAATTGCAAATAAATCCTATTGCTGATAGTAACATGTACTTACGATTGTATTTTTTACTCACTTTTTACTCTAGTAGAATGTAACATATCAAACTTCCAGCCTTTATCGGTTAAAATGGCCGTTGCACTTTCCAGCCAATGTGCTTTTCTAATAATTTTATCCTCAACAGAAATGGTTGCATAGTTGTGGTAGGCCACCCAAGCCGTTTTGTTGGTAACTTTGATGTCAATAATTTCAATAGTATTTACTCGTTTTGGCATGGGTAAATTAAGTTTACCTTTTTTTAAATACTTTGCAATAGTGTCGTTATTCCATACTTCGCCGTGTTCCAAAAGCAGGAAATCTTTGGTGTAGTATTTCTCAATGTTTTTAGGTTCTAATTTGGACCATATTTCATCAAACGATTCGATTACTAGTTTTTCAATCTGTTTTTTGTGGGTATCATTTGAAACTTGACCGAATGCTATCGAATTAAAAAACAGCATCAAAATTATGGTGTTACGTGTGTTCATTTTTGTTGAAATTAAGTTTACTGCTAGATAAAAAAAATAAATGTAGCTATTTTATCAATGAAAAAAAAGATTTTTAAATTTGGTAAAGCTTCCAAAGTCATTCCCTTTACAACAAAAAAGAACTTAAAACTCCCGGAAGATCATCCATTAATTATATCATATAGCATCGTAATTTAAACTTTGTCTCGAGACATTTGCTAACAGCAGCACGCTATTAAAAAAAAACTTTTTTTATAAATATAGCTACAATCAGTTTTTTAAAAACAAAAGTTAAAGCTTGATTTTTATCTTATAAATTTTGCTTAAGCCGTTTTCACTGCCTGTAATGTATTCTTGGTATTGTTGGATATTCTGAAAAGATTTTGGTGCTAAATTGCTCCTTTTACTTGTAAAATAGAGCGTATTTGTTTCGTTGTTGTAATATGGGCAATACTCCATATACTTTGAATTGATTGTATTGCTCAAATTTTCTGCAGCTTGCCATTCTCCGTCAATGCCTCTTTTAGCCATGTACAAATCGCCACTGCCAAAACCTTCTTTCGCATTGTATTTGGTGTAAATGAGCAAGTTTTCATCTTTGGAGATAAAAGCATTAAATTCGTAGCCTTCGCTGTTGATATTTTTACTTAATAAAATGGGTTTTGAGTAGTTTGCTCCATTCCATTGGCAATAATAAATATCATCTTTCCCTAAACCCAATTTAGAGTCCATGGTAAAATACAAATTGTTATTATCGGATAAGGTGGGATAAAATTCGTCGTTTTTAGAATTTACGGGGCTTCCAATATTTATAGGTGTTGACCATTCACTATTTTTATCTTTACGTTCTACATACCAAATATCAAAATCACTTTTTAGAGTTTCTGATTTATCTTTTGGTCGATCTGATGCGAAATAAAGCCTTGTGCCATCGCTCGATAAAAACGGCTCTAAATAGGAATATCCATCGCAAAACGGAAGTATAACTGGGTTGTCCCATTTTTTATTTTTTACACATACAATTTTTGATAACTCTTGATTAGGACTTTGTATGGTAAAAAAAGCTTCTTTTTCATTGGGTGCGATACAGAAGTCACGCAAGTTTTGGAACTTATTTAGATCAGAATGGACTACTGCTACAATTTGTTTTTGATTTACACTTAACTCCTGTGACTGCGCTTGAAAAAAACACAAAAAAGAGAATAATAACATTAAAATATTTTTCATTTGATCGTATTTTTTTATTGCTTGTTACTTGTACATTTAGCAGCTCTTTATTGATATAGTTTTGGTTCTGTCATTCCTTGTTTTAAATAATAATCTTTATTCATTTCAAAGTGACTTGTCGTCATCTCATTATAATATTCTTTAAATGAAGATAAATTATATTTTAATCTCAGATTATCAATATTTAATGAATCAAGTAATCCGTTTTTTGGAATTGCTTGTCCTACTTTATTATATGTAACTTGCGAACCAAATCTCTGCTTTTGGTTAAGGTTAATTGAAATTCTGTCCTCAAGCATTGCATAATTAGATTTTTCTGCATTATTTATCTCAATTTCTTTTGCTAGTGCTTTAAGCATTTTCTGTTGGAACTTAATATCATTGTCAGCGTGTTGGATGGTAATCCAAAATTTTTTCGAGTATTCTTGACCAATCTTATCATAACCTAAATAACCATATTCTGAATATATTTTTTTAATTTTTTTTTGATTATCAATACCAACACTATCTCTTTTCATTTCAAAAATTTTCCACGCTTCATTTTTCCCAAATTTTTTAAGGAGTTCTTCAGAAGGAGTTGCATAACTATATTTTTGGTCAATAGTAAATATATAATCCAGTTCAGCAGTTATTTTTTCTTTATCGGAATTCGATACTATTTTTGTTGCATTGCAACTAATTATAACTAAAATTAAAAAAAACAATGATTTTTTCATCTAAATCGATTTTTTTGGTAACCTTGCCTGCAAATTATAATTAATCGTAACAAATCCTCCCAAACTACATCTAGTCTGGCCACAAACATGTGTATAGCAGTTCAGAAATTAAATAATGTTTTTTTAACACTTCGAGCATCAACGACAATAGCAGAAATAATTTTATGCATTGAAATGTAAATTTATAGTAGTTGTATTAGTAACGATTTTTGCAATAAGTGACATTATAACAATAATTTCAAAAAACAGAAGCGTATAAAACACAATTATTCTCCATATAAACCCTGCCATGGAATACTTTTTATAGGCCGCATTGAAATAGACCCAAAAAGGAAACAAAATAATCAAGAAGAAATAAATGATTGTTAAAATACCTAAAAAGGATTTAATTTCCTCAAAGACTCTCAAAAGTGACAATAAGTTGACAAATAAGCACAAAACCAATATTCCCAACAAATTTATTCCTGCAATGATGAAATGCTCCGCTAAGTTGATTTTCAATCTTTTGAAAATCAGAAAAGCATTTATCGCAAATAACGGGACTAATCCAAATAGAATCACTTTTACATTATTTGATAAGAAATTCATTAATTGTATGCCCTCATTTGTATTTTTAGAAACTGATGGTGGATTCAGTTCAAGATAATAATGCACCGTTAGAATATTCAAAGCGATTAGCATTAAAGTGAGTGCAAAAACATTGTAGTAGTTTACTCTTTTGCCATGAATGTAATCCAAAGCTGCTTGCCCAGGTCTTGTAAATGTTTCTTTTAAAGTAAATAAGATTCCTTTTTCTAAATGGAATACACCGTGTATGATATCGTGGGCAAAAAAATGCTTTAAGGTTATGGCATGTGTATTGCTTTTTTGACCGCAATTCTGACAATAATTACCAGAAACATCTTGTTCACAGTTTAGGCATTGTTTGTTCTCCATGGGTTACTATTTTGCTTTTTAGAATAGGTTATATTTTGTAAGTAAAAGTAATAATTTATTGTCTCTAAATAATAAAGCTTTCAAGAATGTTACCTGAAAGCTTTATTAAAATTTTTTGTCTAGTCCTGAAATAGCGATACATAAATAGCATTTGCTCTCAGATGTATTGCTTTTTAGAACAGAATGTTATCAAAACTTGCCCGCTTACTGAAGTCTTCCTTTTTAGAACAGAATGTTATTAGAACTAGCTGCTACACCGCTACCGCACGAATCCTTTCGTGTGGTACTTTCTACTTAATCACTAAACATTCTAAAAACGATGACATCATCAACTAACCCTTTTAGTCCTGCATAATCAACGCTACCGCACGAATCCTTTCGTGTGGCACTTTCTACTTAAACACGAAATATCCTAAAAACGATGACATCATCAACTAACCCTTGTAGTACTGCATAATCAATAGCACTACTATACACATAATCTTCTGGTTTGTAAACTAAACCTTCTTCCACAGAGTTATTATGCACATAATCAATTTTTTGTTGAATAACTTTATTACTCCAAAGTTCGATTGGTTTGTTATCATGTCGCCAAAACTGATAGTGCTTTACGTTAGAACTTTTTTCAGCTTCTTTCTTAAAAAAATCTAACAAGAACTCTTTTCTACTTTCCCTAGAATTTTCTTGAATACTTTTTACAATAGATTGACTAGTAAATCTTTTCAAATCTCCAATCAGTAATTCTGATTTTTGATCGTTTATACTTCTAAAAACTAAATGCACATGATTACTCATTATGCACCACGCATGAATTTCTAATCCTTTATTTTTTTGGCAAAAAACCAAACTTTCTAAAAACAAATCTTTATACTCGTTCCTAGTAAACACATTTAGCCAACCTACCACTGCAAAACTTATGAAATACAATCCCTCAGGATTATGACCCGAGACGATAGTCGAACAGGCGAAGTAAATTTATAATCTCTACTCATAAATATATCATTTATGTCATCAAATTAGATTCTTTAATTTCGCACCACACGAAAGGATTCGTGCGGTAGCGGGGGAAGTCAGAGATATTCGCACAGCAGGGTACTTATAACTTTATTGTTTGTAGAATTCCAAAAATGCCTTTACTCTTGATCGACTTATTTTGAAATCATCAGATATATTTATAGTTGTGAGGGTTAAATTAAAATTAGATATCTGCTTAATGAAATTTTTATTGATGATAATTTTTCTACTTATTCTGAAGAATATTTTTGGATTCAATTGATTTTCTAAAAGTTCTAAAGATTGACTTATTATGTAGCTTTTAAAATCTTTTGTAGTCAAAAAAGTAGTATTATTTTCGCTCTTAAAATACACAATTTCTTCCATAACAATTTTCTTTAAAGCACTTCCAGTAGATACCAAAAAAGAAGTTTTAAACTCTACTTGTAAAGCATTCTCTAATGTTTTTAAATCATTTTGGTTGGTGTTCAGTAAATTATTATTTTTTATCTTTAGAAATAATTTATCAAGTCTTTCAGCAGCGATGGGTTTCAATAAATAATCAATTGAATTGTATTCAAAAGCTTTTAATGCGTATTCATCAAAAGCAGTTGTGAATATTATTTTAGATTGAATTTCAACTTTTTTAAAAATTTTAAAGCATAAATCATCTCTCAGTTTTATATCCATAAAAACTAAATCGGGATGATGGTTATTTCGAAACCAATTTACAGCCTCAATCGTAGATTGTAAAATAGTAAAAACGGTTATGTTTTTTTCTACTAATAATCTTTCTAAGCGTTTTCCTGCCGGAATTTCATCTTCTATTATAATTACGGTCATTTGTCCTGAATTTTAACAATGGGTAATTTTACAATAAATAATTCAACGCCATTTATTACTTCTATCTCCTTGTTAATTAGTATTTTATATCGATTATTGATATTTTCTAAACCTATAAAAGTTGACTGAACTTTTTGTTTCAAGTTTTTAGAATTTGAAATTACAAGATAATTATTATCAATATCAAAATTAATTAGCAATGGAATATTTTCATCTAAAATATTGTGTTTAAAAAAGTTATCAATAATTTCTTGTAAGCAAGAGGATAAAATATTGAAATCAGTATCTGTACTAAAATTCAAGTTAAACTCAAATCCTGATTCAAATTTCGATTTATAAATTTCCAAATATTCGTTAATGAAATCCATTTCTTCTTTTAAAGAAACAAAATCTTCTGTTTGATTTTTTAGATAATACCTGTAAACATTTGATAAATTATGACCAAAAGCAACTGCTTTTTTAGGATCTAATTCTATTAATGAAATCATCACATTCATATTGTTAAATAAAAAATGTGGATTTATTTGATTTTTTAGTTCGAGATATTCAGCTTCTCGCTTTGAATTTAATTTTTGTAGGTTCCAAATTTGTCTGTTTTTATTTTTTTTATCCAATCTGAAAAATAGTACAAAAATAATAAAAGCAGGAACAAATAATTGTATAGCATAAAATGAGCCAATAAATCCAGAGTAGAAGTTCATTGAATTTGGAAAACCCAAAAAAGCAATTGAGGGCAATGAAATTATAGAAGTTAAGAATATTATTAAGAGAAAATTACCTTTTACAACCTTCATTTTATTTAATAAATAAATAGAGAAATGAGAAATTGTGGTAACAGATAATGAAAATCCAAACATTTTGAAGAATAATATTCCAAAGGCCTCTGTTATGGAATACAAATTTGAATAATCAAAAATGTAGAAGAATATCAGAAAAAAGGTCAGAAATAAAGTTAAACCCGAAATTAATTTTACGTAAAAAGTCTTACTTTCTTCAAAAATCAAATCGTTTCTTTTAAGCATTTTTTTATTGACTTCAAGAATGAAAATATAAAATAACAAAATCGAAATAGATAAAGACAAACGAAATATATGATAAAGAAAATTAAATTTTATTGTTACATTAGAGAGATAAAAATAGTCAAAATATAGTTCCGAAATGGTAGTAAAAACAGTTAAACAAATTATTGCAGAAGTGACTTTTTTGAAGAAACTACCTTTAATTTTTTCAAAAACATAAACACTGCTAAATGATATATTTAAAAAGAAAGTAGCTACAAAATAATTGATTCTCATATTGGATAAATCCGATAGTGAGCCCCTAGATATAACAAATATAGAAATGATTAGTACTGGCAACAAACCAAGAAGTAAAAATTTTTGAAATGATTTCATATTGATATTATTTTAAATTCATTTCAAAAATCATACTTTAAAGGATCAATTAAAAATTAAAATTTGTGAACGGTTAGTATTTTCTTGTGAATGGTAATTTTACTGCAAAATATCCAAACTTCCTTTCCGGCTCCTTGAATTCTTACTTTTTAGCACAAAATGTTATTATAACTAGTTGCTGAGAGAATGTCTGTGACTTCGCACGCTGAAATTTGAAGTCCCATCTCACCATATTCATTTCTCAAATATATTAAAATAATCTTACAAATTGTGTTTTAAAAAAACGACTTTGTAAATATTATCTGTCTCAAATAGCCCCGATAGCAGCGAAAATCCTTTGCGGTGGCGGCAGCCAAAAGCAAAGATTATAGCGTATAGCGGGAGTATACGCCTGCTGAAAATGGCTAATCTGCTCCCAAAAAAAAACCTGCAAGTCCCGATACTTCGGGGTCGCTTGCAGGTTTACTCTAAAAATCTTACGATCTAAAAATATAATATTTATTTAATCAGCTCGAAACTTCTTTTTACAAATGCGGTTAAGGCTTCGCCTTTTAGCAAGTTTTGAGATAGTTTGGCTAAGTCTAGCGCTTGTTTTACTAGGCTTTCTTGAGCGTCTTTGTCTTTGTTGTTTAGGATGCTGCTGGCCAATTCAGAGTTTGTGTTTACTACTAAATTGTACATTTCTGGCATGTTGCCCATCCCGAACATTCCGCCGCCACCGGTTTGGCTCATTTCTTTCATACGGCGCATGAATTCTGGCTGTGTGATGATAAATGGTGCTGAGTTGCTGTCTAGTGCCTCTAGTTGTACGCTGTACGTTTGTTTTGGTACAATAGTTTCTAGAACGGTTTTTAGGCTGGTTTGTTCTTCATCTGAAAGTTTTGAAATGGTAGTTTCGTCTTTCTTGATCAAGTTGTCAATATGGTCCGAGTCTACACGTACAAAAGTCAGGTTGCTGTTGTCGCCTTCAATTTTCTGGATTAAGTGCGAGATAATTGGAGAGTCTAGCAACAATACTTCGTATCCTTTGTCTTTGGCTGTAGCAATGTAAGAGTGCTGCGCATCTTTGTTTCCTGCGTACAAGATCACTAGTTTGCCATCTTTATCGGTTTGTGTGGCAGCTAGTTTTTCTTTTAATTCTTCTAGCGTGTGGAATTTGCCATCTACGGTTGGGTAAAGTACAAAGGCTCCTGCTTTTTCGTAAAACTTGTCTTCGGATAACATTCCGTATTCCAAAACAATTTTAATGTCGTTCCATTTTTGCTCAAAATCTTCACGGTTTTCTGTGAACAATGATTTTAATTTATCGGCAACTTTGCGCGTGATGTAATTAGAGATTTTTTTAACGGCAGCATCAGCTTGCAATCCTGAACGAGATACGTTCAACGGAATGTCTGGCGAGTCTACCACACCTTTTAACATCATTAAAAATTCAGGTACAATTCCTTCTACGTTATCGGTAACATAAACTTGGTTTTGGTACAACTGAATTTTGTCTTTTTGGATTTGCAAATCAGATCCTAGTTTTGGGAAATACAAAATACCAGTTAAGTTGAACGGATAATCTACATTTAAATGAATGTGGAATAACGGTTCGTCAAACTGCATTGGGTACAACTCGTGGTAGAAGGTTTTGTAATCTTCAGCAGCCAATTCTGTTGGTTGTTTAGTCCAAGCTGGATTTGGGTTGTTGATGATGTTGTCTACAGTGATGGTTTCGGCAACGGCATCTTCTGGAGCGTCTTCTGCCTTCGGCAATGTTTGTGTTTTGGTTCCAAATTTAATTGGAATAGGCATGAATTTGTTGTACTTGTTCAACAAATCTTTGATTTTGGCGTCTTCTAAAAATTCTACAGAATCTTCAGCAACGTGCAAAATAATTTCAGTACCGCGTGTAGTTTTATCAGCTGGTTCTAATGTGAATTCTGGGCTACCATCACAAGTCCAGTGTGCAGCAGGCTCATCTTTGAATGATTTAGTAATGATTTCTACTTTCTCGGCTACCATAAAAGCAGAGTAAAAACCAAGACCAAAATGTCCGATAATTCCAGAATCTTTAGCGGAGTCTTTGTACTTGTCTAAGAACTCTTCGGCTCCTGAGAAAGCAACTTGATTGATGTATTTTTCAACCTCATCAGCAGTCATTCCTAAACCTTGATCGATGATGTGGATTTTCTTTCCTTCTTTGTCAATTTTTACCTCGATCATTGGGTTGCCATATTCTACTTTGGCTTCGCCAATGCTGATCAGATGCTTTAATTTTAAAGTGGCATCGGTACCGTTCGAAATCAATTCTCTCAAGAAAATTTCGTGGTCGCTGTATAAAAATTTCTTGATTAAGGGAAAGATGTTTTCTACTGAAACATTAATTTTACCTGTTGTCATATTTTTTAAATTTTAAAATTAAATTGGTTACCAATCAAGCTTTCAAATAGAATACCAATTGTAAAAAGGGTGACAAAATGGCGTAAGCGTTAATTATGATACAAAATGTTAAAATTGTGAAACATAATTTCAAAAATGCGTAGTACCTTTGTGTAAGTATTAATTCATTAAATGTATCAAAATGAAAAAAATTATTTTAGTGTGCGCCTTAGCCGTTTTGATGTTTGCTTGTAAGTCAACATCAGCTACGAGTACCAAAACAGATAGAAAATCTCAAGTAGCCATAAAAGGAGACTGGGTTATTAGTGCAGTAACATATCCAGGATCTCAATATGTGAAAGTAAATAGTTTTCAATTAGCAGACTCAGAGTGTTTTGTAGGAAGTACTTGGAAATTTGTGTCAAACAATAACAAAGGAACTATGGCTTTGACAAAAGCAAATTGCGTTGCATTTAGTTCACCAATTACTTGGTTTGTAAACGATCAAGGTCAGTTTGTTTTAAAAGTTTTAGACGCTGGGGAAAAAGCAAGAAAAGTGAGAGATGGTTATATTTTAGGTCTTGCTAATCAAACGGAAACTTCGTTTCAACTAGTAGATAAAATAGATGTAGCAGGAAAAATGACTGATGTAATATATCAGTTTCAAAAAACTAACTAAAAAATAAGATAACATGAAAAAGATTTCAGTAGTTGCTATAGCAACAATAATGGTTTTAGGTTCTATTTTTACAAGCTGTGAGGCTGTAAAAAACACAAACAAAACTCAAAGAGGAGCAGGAATAGGTGCTGTTGCAGGTGCTGTTCTAGGTGGAGTTCTAGGTAACAATTTAGGAAAAGGTGGTAATGGTGCTATGGGTGCTGTACTAGGAGGAGTTATTGGTGGTGTTGCAGGTGGCGCTATTGGTAATAAAATGGACAAGCAAGCACGTCAAATTGATGCTGTTCTTCCAGGTGCTGAAGTAGTACGTGTAGGAGAAGGAATTAAATTGGTTTTGAATGAAAATGCAGTGCGTTTTGATACGAACAAATCTACATTGACTGCTGCTGCAAAAGCTAATCTAGATAAATTAGTTCCTGTTTTTGGAGAATATCCAGATACTAATATTACTATCTACGGATACACTGATAGTACAGGTCCAGCGGATTACAACTTGAAACTTTCAGGCGATAGAGCTGCATCTGTGCGTAATTACTTGTCAAGCAAAGGAGTTTCTGCAGCTAGATTTAAAGTAACAGGTATGGGTATTGCTGATCCTATTGCTTCTAATGAAACTAATGAAGGTAGAAGCCAAAACCGTCGTGTAGAGTTTGCTATTACGGCTAACGAAAAAATGATCAAAGATGCTGAAGCTGAAGTGAAAAAATAAGCTTAAAATACGTTAAAAACTAGAGCTGTTTCTTTTTAGAAGCAGCTTTTTTTGTGCTTAAAATTGATTTAAAGATTGTAAATTTGCACTTTAATTTTTGATGATGCTAGAAATAAAAAATATACACTTTTCTTATAGTGACAAGCCTGTAATAACTGACATTAACTTTACGATTGAGAAAGGGCAAAACATTGCTATTATTGGGGAAAGTGGTTGCGGAAAAAGTACCTTACTCAAACTGATTTATGGTTTACTGGATCTCAATAGTGGGTCAATTAGTTACAACGAAAAACCAATACTGGGTCCCAAATACAACTTGATTCCGGGCGTTGATTATATTAAATACCTGGCTCAAGATTTTGATTTAATGCCGTATACCACCGTTGAGGAAAATGTGGGTAAGTTTTTGTCGAGCGCTTTTTTACCTTTAAAAAAACTCCGAATTCAAGAGTTACTCGAAATGGTGGAGATGACGGAGTTTGCCAAAGTAAAAGCCAAAGATTTAAGTGGTGGACAGCAACAAAGGGTAGCCTTAGCCAAAGCTTTGGCATTAGAGCCAGAAATTTTATTGCTAGACGAGCCCTTCAGCCATATTGATAATTTTAGAAAAAATGCTTTAAGACGCAACTTGTTTGCCTATTTAAAGAAAAAAGGAATTACTTGCATCATAGCCACACATGATAGTGTGGATTCCTTATCTTTTGCAGATGAAACTATTGTGTTGCAGCAAGGACAAGTAGTGATCAAAGGTGCTTCAAGAGCTTTGTATGAACTTCCAGCAAATAAATATGTAGCGTCTCTATTTGGTGAAGTCAATGAGTTTATGCTTTCACAAATTATAGATATTGACCCGGCTGATGACGAATATTTATTGTTGTATCCGCACCAATTAAAAGTAGTAGACAATGCAAAAATGACAGCGGTTGTAAAGCAATGTTATTTTAGAGGCGGTCATTTTTTAGTTAAAGCTGCTTTTGATAGAAGAGCTATTTTCTTTGAGCATGACACGGAATTAAACTTTAATCAAGAAGTCAACTTGATGTTAGCGTAAAGCTAAATTTTTTTCCTTTTGATATAAAAAAACAATCCCCGAAACCAGATTTGATTTCGGGGATTTTTGTGTTTAAAAACTTCGCTTCATCAAGCTGCGTTTAGTTTTTCAAATGTTTTTCTAAAAACTGATCTTGTTCCCACAACAAGTGCAAAATATTTTCTTTGGCTGCATAACCATGACTTTCTTTTGGTAAAATCACCATTCGTGCTGGAGCTCCAAGTCCCTTCAGTGCTTGAAAGTAGCGTTCTGTTTGCAAGGTAAACGTTCCCGGATTGTTATCAGCTTCACCGTGCACCAATAACATAGGTGTTTTCATTTTGCCAGCATTCATAAAAGGCGACATCGCTGTGTATACTTCTGGACTTTCCCAGTAATTGCGTTGCTCACTTTGAAAACCAAAAGGAGTTAATGTTCTATTGTAAGCGCCACTACGTGCAATTCCACATGCAAAAAGATTAGAATGTGTTAGTAAATTAGCTGTCATAAAGGCGCCGTAAGAGTGTCCGCCCACAGCTACTTTTTTGCGGTTAATGTATCCTAAAGCATCAACTGCATTAATAGCAGCCTCAGCATTATCAACAAGTTGTGTGATAAAATTATCATTTGGCTCCGTAGTTCCTTCACCAATGATTGGGAAAGCAGCATCATCCAGCACCACATAACCTTTGGTTACCCAGTATACAAACGAACCGTAATTTGGAAATGTGAATTCATTTGGGTTTTGCGTACTTTGTCCCGCTGAATTTTTGTCTTTGTACTCTGCTGGATACGCCCAAATTAACAATGGCATTTTTTCTTTTTTAACTTTGTCATATCCTACAGGTAAATATAAGGTTCCAGATAATTGAACTCCATCTTTACGAGTGTATTTAATCACTTCTTTATTAACGTTTTTAATACTTTCAAAAGGATTTTGGAAAGTAGTGATAGGTGTTAGTTTATTTTTTTGCTTGATGTTTCTCAAGTAATAGTTTGGATATTCGTTTTTAGACTGAATTTGGACCAAAACCGTACCTTCTTTTAAGTTTTCAATTTCAAGAATATCTTCTTTTTTGTCCGTGTACGATGAGGTGTATAGTCTCTTAGTTTGCAATGTTTTTAAATCCATTTCACTAATAAAAGGGAATTGTCCATTTTTTGTAAAACCAGCACCTATTAAAAAAGTTTTGTTGTTTTCTATAGCCAGTACATATCTGTTGAATTCGTTTTTGCGCGTTTCAAAATTTCCAGGATCTGAATACACATCTTGCGAATTTCGGTCAAAAATTACTTTAGGTGCTTGTTCAGGAGCTGCAGGATTGATGAGGTACGTTTTTGTGTTTCTCGTATCATACCATTCATCCATCAGTACCGCAACATTTTCAGTACCCCACATGATGCCGCTAAAACGTTGCGGTGTTTTTACAAGCGTATTTGCAGGAGTGGTAAAAGGTGCGTTCCACAGCAGGACTTCATCTCTAAAATCAACTTTGTTCGCTGGGTCACCACCATCAAGTGCTTCTACATAAACTAATGTAGCAGGTTTATCTGCTCTCCAGCTCATGTTTCGTTTTCCTTTGCGTACGGCCATAAAACCTTTCGGGATAATTTCAGTCAACGGAACTTCGTTTACTGTTTTTACCTCATTTCCGTCCTTGTCAAACACCACTGATTTACTTGGAAAACGACTTAACGGAACAATATATGAAAATGGTTTTTGAATGGTAGTAAGCATCAAGTAATTGCCATCAGGCGAAAAGCTTTCTCCGGCGTACATAGCTGCTTTTTTGAACAAAGTTGCCGTTCCATCTAAACTAACTTTGTACAACTCAGAGGTCATGATGTTCTCAAAATTGATCTCATCATTGGCGTTTTTCAACATGTCAGGATAGGTTCTGTTTTGAGATTTAGATCCATCAGCATTAGAAATAATGGGTCCTGTAGGTAAATCTTTTTTAGAATCTAGTAAGGCTGCTCTATTTTTAGGGAGCATTTTTACAAGAAGTGTATTGTTATCTTTCATCCATACAAACGGACTTCCAATATTAGCGTTTAAGTTTGCCTCGGTTACTTTTTTGGCTGTAGCCAATGCCACGTCGATAGTCCATAACTCAACACCGGTTGCGGCAGTATGCGTAAATGCAATTTTTGAATCATTAGGTGACCAAGAAATATTACTGATACGTGGGTTTTGAGGAAGACCAGCAACTTGTACTTCATTTTGATCCTTTACTTTTCTAATTTTTAAGTTGTTCACATAGGTAACCGTACTTGAAATGTTTGTAGTAGGATTGATGCGCAAACCTCCTAGTCTAAGTTCGTCTTGATTCAAATCGTCAAGCGACTTGTAGGTGTTTCGATAAGATAATAAAAGGTATTCTTTTTTAGTATCCATTGACACAGATGGAGCTCTTTCATAATCAGCAAGAGTCAAGATAGATGGAGAAGGTTTTTGGTAGGTTAAATTTTCCTGTGCAAAAGTCTGTAAACTCATACCAAGGAAAAGAAGTAAGGACATTCTTAATTTCATAATTTTAATGATTTTAAATTAGCTTGAATAGTATCTATTTTTAGTCTGCATGCTCGCTTTGTTGTTACATTTGTTTTTGTTAAACTTTACTATCTCTTATTTTATTGTAAAAAAAGGTTTTCTAAGTTCAACGTACATCAAGGGAGTTGGTATTTTGCAATGGTTCAAAATGCTTAAAACTTGTAATTTGCTAAAAAAGTGGTATTTTAGCACCCTGAATTTTAGAGTTAGTTCTAAATTTGCAATCTGATTTTAATAAAACAACAATAATATGTATCATTCAAAAATAGCAGGATTGGGTTATTATGTGCCTGAAAACGTGGTTACAAATGACGATTTATCCAAAATCATGGATACCAACGATGAATGGATTCAAGAGCGTACCGGTATTGAAGAGAGACGCCACATTATAAAAGGTGAGGACACAACCACATCAATGGGGGTTAAAGCAGCTGAAATAGCAATTGAACGTGCTGGTGTTGCTAAGGATGATATTGACTTTGTAGTTTTTGCAACATTAAGTCCTGATTATTATTTTCCTGGCCCAGGTGTTCTTGTACAGCGTGATTTAGGATTAAAAACAGTTGGTGCTCTGGATGTTCGTAATCAATGTTCGGGTTTTATATATGCTTTATCTGTTGCAGATCAATATATTAAAACGGGAATGTATAAAAACATTTTGGTAATTGGTTCAGAGGTACATTCAACAGGATTAGACATGACTACGCGTGGTCGTGGCGTTTCGGTAATTTTTGGAGACGGAGCTGGTGCCGCTGTATTAAGTAGAGAAGAGGATGAAACCAAAGGTATTTTGTCTACACACTTACATTCAGAAGGGCAACATGCTGAGGAATTAGTTGTAAAAGCTCCAGGAATGGGTGGCCGCTGGGTGACTGATATTTTGGCAGATAATGATCCAGATGATGAAAGTTATTTCCCTTACATGAACGGACAGTTTGTGTTTAAAAATGCTGTAGTTCGTTTTAGCGAAGTGATTAATGAGGGACTGCAAGCGAATAACTTGCAAGTTTCTGATATTGATATGTTGATTCCTCATCAAGCAAATTTGAGAATCTCTCAATTCATTCAAAAGAAATTTGATCTATCGGATGACCAAGTGTACAACAACATTCAAAAATACGGTAATACAACCGCAGCTTCTATTCCAATTGCTTTAACTGAAGCTTGGGAAAAAGGAAAAATAAAATCAGGTGATACAGTAGTTTTAGCTGCTTTTGGTAGTGGTTTTACTTGGGCTAGTGCCATTATCAAATGGTAAACGAAACCCCAGATTAATGAGGGTAGTCAAAAATAAGATAAAGAAGTCTGTGCAGTTTGTACAGACTTTTTTTTTGGAAAATAAAAGCTATTTTTATACACCAGTTATGTCAACTACTAAACCTATTTAATTATGGCAAACCGCAGAAATTTTTTAAAAACAACAGCTCTTGCCTCAGCAGCTTTTGCGTTGCAAGCCTTCAAAGGTAAAGCGGAAACAGAAGATCCAGCAGAACCCAAGAAAATCAACAAACCAATTGTGCTTTCAACTTGGAATTTCGGTATGCAAGCGAATGTGGCTGCTTGGGATGTTTTAAAAAATAATGGGAAAGCGCTGGATGCTGTTGAGGCTGGCGTGAAAATTCCCGAAGCTGATCCAAAAGAGCGAAGTGTAGGTTATGGCGGAAGACCAGATCGCGATGGCCGAGTTACTCTGGATGCTTGTATCATGGATGAAAATGCTAATATTGGATCTGTGGCGTGTTTAGAGTTTATAAAGCATCCTATTTCTGTGGCACGTGCAGTAATGGAAAAAACACCTCACGTAATGCTCGTTGGAGATGGAGCTCTTCAATTTGCTGTTTCGCAAGGGTTTGTCAAAGAAAATTTATTAGTAGCTGACTCAGAACGGGAGTGGAAAGAATGGCTTAAAACGAGTGATTACAAACCTATTGCTAATATTGAAAATCACGATACCATTGGTATGATTGCGCTTGACGCCAATGGAGATTTATCTGGTGCATGTACCACAAGTGGCATGGCGTTTAAAATGCATGGCCGTTTAGGAGATTCGCCCATCATAGGCGCAGGTCTCTACGTAGATAACGAAATAGGTGCTGCCACTGCTACAGGTCATGGGGAAGAAGTAATACGTATTACAGGTTGTCACTTAGTGGTAGAACTAATGCGACAAGGGAAATCTCCACAAAAAGCATGTGAAGAGGCAGTTATGCGCATTGTAAATTTGACCCAAAAAAGAAATAAAAATCTAAAAGACATTCAAGTTGGTTTTATAGCCTTGAACAAAAAAGGGGAGTACGGATCGTATTGTATTCAAGGTGGTTTTAATTATGCGGTACATGATGCAACAGGAAATCGCCTAATTGATGCTTCTCATTTTTTGAAATAATAAACCTTAATGAAAATAAAAAATTCGGAGTGGCATACTCCGAATTTTTGGGTAACAAACTATTAAAACTAACTTTTTAGTATTTGAAAAGCATTTTTGAATTCAAAAACAAATTAGACAATTGAGTTGATAAAATAGGCAACTGACTCATCATGTTCTTTATATGCTATCAAAAATGAAAATTTTGTAACACTATTTTTTTCTAGAACAGACCTCCTCCTTGTTTGGTGTTGTCTTCTCTTTGTTTGCGCTGCAGGTTTTTAGTTTTACCTCCGCCAAAAGCATAATTGAAACCTACAAATACGGATTGACTTTCCCATCTAAATTGACCTCTTTGTGGATACGGATTTTCACCTTCAAAACCTGCTTTCATGGTGTTGAAAATATCATTGAAACGGATGCTTAATGTAGCCTTGTCTTTCAAGAAAGAGTAGCGTCCACCAGCGTCAATTTTGTACATTTCTTTGTTGTTAAATTGAACACCATCAACTCCAGATCTATAAAAACCAAATAATAGAAAACGTAGACTTTTACTAGCTTTGAAATTACTATTAAAACGAGCATTAAATGCTGCTGCGGCAACTTCTTTGGTAACCAAATCGAATGAGTTTGTAGCAGTGTTTATTTGAGATACAAGTCCTTTCTGGTTGATGTTTGAGTAATCTATTGCAGGTTGAATATCCCACCAACTATTAATTTTATAATTCATAGAAACTTCAAATCCATAGGCAGTGTTGTTGTCAAAGTTGTCAAAACTTAAAATTTGTTGGTCTTGATTTTGAGGATCTGGATAAATGATTCGGTTGATTTCATTTTGAATGCTTCTTACAAACAATCCGGTGGTTAAAGATCCCTTTGAAAGTGTCTTCGTGTAATTAAATTCTATTGAGTTTGTAAATTGCGGGTCCAATTCCGGATTTCCGATAGAGGTTAATCTAGGCGAACTAAATTCTCTCAGGGGTTTTGTTTGATCTATTCCAGGTCTGTCTACACGTCTGCTAAAACTAATTTGGAGTTGGTTTTTTTCAGATGGGGAGTACGTCATAGACGCTGATGGATACACCGTAAAATAATCATCTTTGTAAGCAACGGTGCCGTTTAGCATTGCTTTTACATGATAGCTTTCAAAACGTGCACCCAATTGGTAACCAATTTTTTTGAATTTTTGTCCATAGGTTGCATAAGCCGAATAAATGTCTAAATCATACGTGTATTTTGAATTTGTCAAAGCAGCGTTGTTTGTAGCATAATCGTTATCGGTGCGTAAATTTCTGCTTTCTGCACCAAGCTCTAAATTTGTTTTTTCGTCAAGAGGATTCGTGTAATCAAGATTTACGATGGTGTTAATTCTTTTTTCGCCAAGGGAATCATCATAAGCGCTACTTGGTATGCTAGGATTGGTATAGGTGTTGCGAAAACGTGCTATTTGATCTTCAGAGAAAATACTGTGATTTACTTCTAAGTCAAGTGTTTCTCCTTCTTTGCTTGTTAAGTGTTTTAACGCTACGTTATACGTTCCATCGGTGTTGTCAGTTAGGTAATTAGAATTTAGAAGTATATTTTGTAAAGCATTGGGATTAGTGATACTAATATCAATTATTCCGTCACTTTTAAAAATATTTTGGTTTGTATAGCCAGACAAGGTGTTTTTATCGTTGATGTAATAATCCATTCCAAATTTTACAAGGTGGGACTTGTTATCATTCTCCACATCAAAAATTTGATTGGAATTATCATCTAATCTGGATATCATACCCTCGTTAAATCGGATACCAAAATTATTTCCATAAGTAGAGAAAAAATTCACTTTTCCTGATCTGTAGTTCATGTTTAGGGTGTTGGAAATCTTTGGAGTTTGGGCAAATGTTAATCCAGAATTGATGCTGGCATTCAAGCCGTCATTTGCATTTTTATGTAAAACAATATTGATAATCCCAGACATTCCCTCAGGATTGTATTTTGCACTTGGGTTTGTAATCAGTTCAATTTTTTTGATAGAGGCTGATGGGATTTGTTTTAATAATTGCGAAGCCTCAATGTTACTGGGTCTTCCGTCAACTAAAACACGCACATTTTCATTTCCTCTCAAGGAAATTTTACCATCTTGATCTACATTTACAGAGGGGATATTACTCATAATCTCAGATGCGGTGGCTCCTGCGGTAGTCAAGTCTTTACCCACATTAATCACTTTTCGATCTATTTTTTGTTCAATGGTTGAGCGTTCTGCTATAATTTCGACTCCTTTTAGTTGTATAGCGTCTTCTTCTAGAATTATGGTATTGAGATTGGCCGATTTTTGATCTATAGAAAGTACAACTGGTTTATAAACAGTTTTATATCCCATAAATTGAATTTCAACGGTATACTTTTTTAGAGGTAAATTTTTAATGCTAAAAAGTCCTTTCTCTGAGGTAATTTCGCCGGTTAGCACTTTGCCGTCTTCTTTTACAACTACATTTACATATCCAAGCGGATCATTAGTTTGCTTGTCGATTATTTTTCCGGTGATTAGTCCAGAGTTTTCAAGTGGCGAGGTTTTACTTGAAGTTTGTGCTTGTACAGTAAACAGCGTTACCATAAAGCAGATAATTGATAGTTTCAATTTCATAATTAATTTGATTTGATTGATTTGATTGATGAGGCAAATGTATTCTTTTAAATAATACTATGTTAAACATAATACTGTTTTATGTATTATTTAACATTTAATTAATATTTGGAACACAGTAACCTTAATAATAGACTGTTTTGAAGTATAATTGTTACATTAATTTCTAAGTAATTTTGATTTGTTTTGTATTTTTAGTGTATAGGTCTGATTGTGAGTTGTAAATTATGTGAGTATCCCATTTTCAATTTCCTTGATTATGACTATATTTGCTATCTCAAAAAAAATATAAAATGACTTTACCACAAGTTCTTACACCCGCAATAGAAAACGCAATAAAAACCTTGTTTGACGTGACCATTGAAAAGGTGGAGTTTCAAACCACTCGTAAAGAGTTTGAGGGAGATATTACCATGGTTATTTTTCCATTGTTGAAACTAGTAAAGAGTAATCCTGTAGAATTAGGAAATAAAATTGGAAATTATTTAGTAGAAAACGTAGCTGAAGTAAGCCGTTTCAATGTAGTTTCGGGTTTCTTGAATATTGTAATTGCCGATCAATATTACCTAAACCAATTTGCAGGAATAAAAGACAATGCCACCTACGGTTTTGTGACGCCTTCGGCAGATGAAAAAGCCGTTATGGTTGAGTATTCCTCTCCAAATACCAATAAACCTTTGCATTTAGGACACGTTCGTAATAATTTGCTAGGATATTCAGTAGCTGAAATCATCAAAGCTTCGGGTAAAAAAGTATATAAAACTCAAATCATTAATGATAGAGGTATTCATATTTGTAAGTCCATGTTGGCTTGGCAAAAATTTGGTGCCAATCAAACTCCTGAAACTTCAGGCTTAAAAGGAGATAAGTTAGTTGGTAACTTTTATGTGGCATTTGATAAGGCCTACAAAGAGGAAATTAATCAACTAATGCAAGAAGGGAAAACAGAAGAAGAAGCTAAAAAACAAGCTCCGATTATTCTTGAAGCCCAAGAAATGCTCCAAAAATGGGAAGCTGGAGATGCTGAGGTAAAAGCATTGTGGGCTAAAATGAACCAATGGGTTTACGATGGTTTTGCCATTACATACAAGAATCTAGGAGTTGATTTTGACAAGTATTATTACGAAAGTGATACGTATTTACTAGGGAAAGATGTAGTCCAAATTGGGTTAGAAAAAGGAATTTTCGAGAAAGATCCAGACGGTTCTGTTTGGATTGACTTAACAGATGAAGGTCTTGATCGTAAAATTGTGTTGCGTTCAGATGGTACGGCTGTGTATATGACTCAGGATATTGGTACGGCAATTCAACGTGTGAAAGACATGCAAGATGTTGGCGGAATGGTATATACTGTAGGGAATGAGCAAGATTACCATTTTAAAGTGTTGTTCTTGATTCTGAAAAAATTAGGTTTTGATTGGGCAAAAAACTTATACCACTTGTCATACGGAATGGTAGATTTACCATCAGGAAAGATGAAATCTCGTGAAGGAACTGTTGTAGATGCCGATGATTTAATGCAAGAAATGACCGCTACGGCTCAAAAAATAGCAGAGGATTTAGGAAAATTAGAAGCGTATTCACCTGAAGAAAAAGCGAATTTATACAGCACCATCGGTTTGGGAGCATTGAAATATTATATTTTGAAAGTAGATCCTAAGAAACGAATCCTTTTCAATCCAGAAGAGTCTGTTGATTTTGCTGGAAACACAGGTCCGTTCATACAATATACCTATGCACGTATTCAATCTATAATTCGCAAAGCAAATTTTGATTACTCAAATAATGCACAAATAGATATTTTACATGAAAAAGAGAAAGAATTGGTCAAACAATTGGAGCTTTTTCCTGAAGTAATTCAAAATGCAGCCCAGCATCACAGTCCGGCGCTTTTGGCAAATTTTACTTATGATTTAGTTCGTGAGTACAATTCGTTTTACCAAGCAGTGCCTATTTTAGGGGAAGAGGATTTAGAAAAGAAAAAATTCAGAGTACAACTGTCTAAAAAAGTAGCCGAGGTTATTGCGGCATCATTTAAGTTACTGGGAATTAATGTTCCTGATAGAATGTAAATTTAAAACTTTAGATCAAAAAAATTCCGAATCAGTTAAGATTCGGAATTTTTTTTGGGCGAAAGCTAATTTTTTAAATAGTTTTTGCAAACCTAAATGTAATGTACACGATGCATTATATTTTTTTTTAAGATTTAATTACAAAGGAATCTATGATAGCATCAATTTCTGCTTGACTTGCAGTAGGTTTTAGATCAAATAGAAGAGAAAAAAGAGACTTTTTTTCTACTTTTTTGTGCAAATTGATGTCTTTTTTTGAAGCATAAACGCTATTCCATTTATTTCTAATTTTGAGCCAGATGTCCTCGTTTTTCTTCCACCAGTTTTGGGCCACTTTACAGTTAGCATCCGGGACTTTAGTATAGACATCAAAACCTTTTTCTTGAGCCAATAAGATGTCTTTTTGATTTAAATTCCGAATCAATTTGTCGTTATCTTGTTCATGAACCCAGCCCGTTGCTGTTATTTCATGTATGTTTCTTCTTTTTAATACATTGTAGTCATCTCTTTTTGTATGCTCTCTTCTAGGTAAAGGTGCGTCTGTGGTATTTTTCCAATAGTGACTTCCATCAACATGAACCCAACTGGATGAGCCTTCGTACCTAGGACTGTCGTCTACCTGATATACTTTTTGTGTCCATTGTCCTTTTACATTTTTTACAGGTGCTGCGCTGTGTTTCCAAGTTAAATCTTTTTGAAAGTTAAGAAAATCTGTGTTTTCAAATAACCAGTCTTGTCTCCAGTGTTTTACAATGTCATTTTCATTTGGACCTACTATTAATAAATGTTGCATGCTTATTTTATTAGATGAGTCTTCAATAAGCTGAACCCATTCTAAAGCTTTTTCATGTTTTGTTTCAGAAGGTTTATAGGTTAATGAATCTTTGGGATAACTAAAAGTTTCAGCAAAGTTGAATTGAACTTCATAGCAACCGCACATAGACTTGATGGCTGCGATGTCATTTTGTCTAGCATCTGTTTGACTGTTGCTTAATAAGCTTGTAGTTAATGCAATGGAGGTAATGAAAACTTTTGATCTCATATAAATAATTTTTAAGGAATAAATAATTTCGACAAAAATACTATATTTATTTAGAATAAATAAAAATAATATCTACATTTGCTGAAAATTATTAAGAATGCTTCTAAATAGAATATTAAAAATAGGCTTTCCTTTACTTTCATTAGCGTGTTACTCTCAAGGTCAACAGTCAATTGATTCTTTAAAACAGGAACATTTAGAGGAAGTTGTTGTAACAGCAACACGAACAAAAAGATTGATTGCTACTTTGCCACTTCCTACACATATTATATCTGCGGCTACTATAGAAAAGGCTGGCGTAACACGATTAGATGAAATTTTAGCACAACAAACTGGACTTCATTTGACATCAGATTTTGGAGGAGTCGAAGGATTACAAATGCAAGGTCTTGATGCAGCATATATTTTAATTTTAATGGATGGGGTTCCTCTTGTAGGAAGGAGCGCAGGAACATTTGATTTGTCCCGAATAAGTGTGGGAAATATTGATCGAATAGAAATTGTAAAAGGAGCTTCTTCGTCTTTATATGGCTCTGAAGCTTTAGCGGGTGTAATTAACATTATTACTAAAAAGCCAACACATAATAATGCTTCGGGAAATGGATCCTTTAGATACGCTAGTTGGAATACTAATGATGTAAATCTGAATTTGAATTGGAAAAAAGAAAAAATTTCGGCAACACTTTTTACCAATTATTTTTCCTCAAATGGCTATGATTTAGACCCAAAAACGGAATTAAAAACAGTAGAGCCTTATCAAAACACCACCATACAACCCAGAGTATTTTGGGATTTTTCAAAAAATGTCAAATTTACCTTTGGGACACGTTTTTACAATCAATTGCAAGAATATAAAACGATCATAAATGCTATTAATTATGCTGGTAATGCAACAATTTTAGAATGGGATTTACATTCAAAATTAGAACAAAAATGGGGGAATAATGTACAAGTAGACTACGAATTGTATGCCACAAATTACAAAAATAATTCTTTCTTGAATAGTCCTGAAAATATACTTTTTGAACAAAATTATTACAATCAATTGTTGTATCGTCCAGAAATTAGAGCCTTGTTTAATTGGAAAAAAAATAAAATAATAGCAGGTGCGGGTTTCAATCATGAATCCTTAGATAGAACTTATTTTGCTACAAAAGTGGCCGTTCAATCTCAATATGTTTTTTCACAATTGGATTTTAATCCCTCGGAGAAAGTCAATTTTTTGTTCGGAATTCGGTATGACAATAATAGCCAGTTTGCCTCTCAATGGAGCCCTAAATTTGCTATGAATTACAAAGTCAATCCTAGTTTATCTTTCAAAACATCTGTAGGTTATGGTTTTAAAGCGCCTGATTTTCGACAATTGTATTTTGATTTTACAAATTCCTCAGTAGGATATACTGTGCTGGGATATAATGTAGCAGAATCACAACTGAATGTTTTAGAAAAGCAGGGACAGCTGCTGAACAGAATACCTGGAATTAGTTTTGAAAATCCATTAGAGCCAGAAAGTTCCGTAAATCTAAATTTGGGGAGCTTTTATCAAAAGGAAAAACTAAAAGTGGAGACCAATTTTTTTTACAATTCGATATCAAATCTCATCGATACAAGAGTTGCCGCACAAAAAAACAATGGACAAAACGTATTCAGTTACTTTAATGTTGACCAAATTTTTACTTATGGTCTAGAATTCAATTCTACTTATACGTATTCTAAGCAATTTAATGTTTCTTTTGGTTACCAATACTTAATTGCTAAAGACGAGTCTGTTATCAAAGCTGTTGAAAAAGGCACAGTTTACGCCCGAGATCCCGTAACATTAGAATCTTTCCAAATTAAAAAAGCTGATTATTTTGGGTTATTCAATCGTTCGAAAAACACGGCAAATTTAAAGTTTTATTATGCTGTGCCAAAGTTAAAAACCGATTTCAATTTACATGTTTTTTATAAAAGTAAGTATGGTTTATGGGATTCTAATAACAATCAACTTTTAGATAAATACGATGATTTTGTAAATGCTTTTACAACGATCAATATTTCCGCTTCAAAAAAAATGCTACAAAAGTTTACGCTACAAGCAGGTGTCAACAATCTTTTTGATTTTACAAATCCACAAGAAATTAGCACACTTTCGGGACGTTTATTTTTTACAAGATTACAATTTAATTTTTAACACTTTTAATATTTTTATTATGAAAAACAAATTTTCAACCTCTTTTTTTACGATCGCAGTTGTGGCAATCTTTGCAACCTTTATTTCATGTGATAAGGATGATGCTCCACAAAAAGTAGTAGTACTTGAGACAAAAACAGTTTCAAATTTACCAGCTCCACAAACAGGTGGTCAAGGACAACCAGAAGGAGGGCCGTTCACCAAATTTAGTTTTTCTCAAAATGCAGTTGTTACAAATGATGTTTGGGATATTGCTTTTAGAGGGACAAAAATAATTGTTAACGGAGGCTCATTGATTGGTCTTAACGAAGAGCCATCTAGAAAAGGTGTTGCAGCTGTAAGTATTGTAACGGGGTCATTAAGCAGTATTACAGCTATTCCAGCTGCAAATACATTTGTTCAAGATGGTGATAAAACCTATTCCTTTCCTACCTCGGGTATTAATTCATGGTATGATTATAATGCTACATCGCATATTATTTCTGCCAAAGCAGGTAAAGTATACGTAGTAAAAACACATGATGGTAAATATGCTAAATTCGAAATTTTAAGTTATTATAAAGATGCACCCACATCTCCTGATGGCACTTCTATATCTCGATTTTTTACTTTTAAATTCGTTTATCAAAACAACAGTTCAACCTCTTTCTAGAGGTAAAACTGTTTACCTTGAATTCATTTTAGTTGATTTTTTTATTTTTTTTTTGAATTAAAGAGGCTGTTTATTTCAGCCTCTTTTTGTTTTATTCAGATAATTTTAAAAACATTCCTTTTTTTATTACTAATACCTTTTCAACTTCAATACCAAATCATTAATTTTACACCTTAATTAAAGAGAAAAAGAATTATGTTCGATAATTTAAGCGAAAAACTAGATAAAGCCTTCCATATATTAAAAGGTCACGGAAAAATAACCGAAGTAAACGTAGCAGATACTTTAAAAGAAGTTCGACGTGCTTTACTTGACGCCGATGTTAACTTTAAAATTGCCAAAGATTTTACTACCAAAGTTAAAGAAAAAGCAATTGGTCAGGATGTATTAACAACGCTTCAGCCAGGGCAATTATTAGTTAAGTTAGTCAAAGATGAATTGACTGAATTAATGGGTGGCGATGTAGCCGGAATTAATTTATCGGGTAATCCATCTGTTATTTTAATGTCTGGATTACAGGGTTCTGGAAAAACTACTTTCTCTGGAAAATTAGCCAATTATCTTTTGACTAAGAAAAACAAAAAACCTCTTTTAGTTGCCTGTGATATTTACCGTCCTGCAGCGATCCAGCAATTATATGTTGTTGGAGATTCTATTGGTGTTGAGGTATATTCAGAACCAGAAAATAAAAATCCAGTTGAAATTGCTCAAAACGCAATCAAACATGCTAAAGCAAATGGGTTTAATGTTGTCATTGTGGATACCGCTGGTCGTTTGGCTGTGGATGAAGAAATGATGAACGAGATTGAACGCGTTCATAAAGCGATTCAACCACAAGAAACCTTGTTTGTTGTAGATGCTATGACAGGTCAAGATGCGGTAAATACAGCAAAAGCCTTCAACGACAGATTGAATTTTGATGGTGTTATCTTAACAAAATTAGATGGAGATACTCGTGGTGGAGCTGCTTTGTCTATTAAAACAGTTGTAAATAAGCCTATTAAGTTTGTAGGTACTGGAGAGAAAATGGAAGCTATTGATGTTTTCTATCCTGTACGTATGGCGGAGCGAATCTTAGGAATGGGTGACGTTGTTTCCCTTGTAGAGAGAGCTCAGGAGCAATTTGATGAAGAAGAGGCAAGAAAAATCCAAAAGAAAATTGCTAAAAATGAATTTGGTTTTGATGATTTCCTTTCTCAAATTCAGCAAGTAAAGAAAATGGGTAACATGAAAGACTTGGTAGGAATGATACCAGGTGCTTCAAAAGCGATGAAAGATGTTGAAATTGAAGACGATGCTTTCAAACACATTGAAGCTATTATTTACTCGATGACTCCAATTGAAAGAAGTAAACCAGCTGTGATTGATGTAAAAAGAAAGGCAAGAATTGCAAAAGGTTCAGGAACCAAAATTGAGCAAGTAAATCAGCTGATGAAACAGTTCGACCAAATGAGCAAAATGATGAAAATGATGCAAGGTCCAGGCGGAAAAAACCTAATGAAAATGATGGGCGGAATGAAAGGCGGAATGCCGGGAATGCCAGGAATGAAATAAAGAATTTAAAAAGAGAGTCTTAAAGTCGCAATGATTTTAAGACTTTTGTCTTTACTATATTAAACAAAACAACAATGCAACTACTAGACGGAAAAAAAACAGCAGAAGACATCAAAAGCGAAATTGCTGTTGAAGTACAAAAAATGAAAGCCAATGGTGAGAAAGTTCCTCACTTGGCAGCCCTAATCGTAGGGAATGATGGCGCAAGTTTAACTTATGTGGGTAGCAAGGTAAAAGCCTGCGAGCGTGTAGGATTTGAGTCTACTTTGATTAAAATGCCCAACACCACCACAGAAATTGAATTGCTTAAAAAGATCAAAGAATTAAACGAAGACGAGCAAATTGACGGGTTCATTGTGCAATTGCCACTTCCTAAACAAATTGACGAGCAAAAAGTTTTAATGGCAGTAGATCCAAGTAAAGATGTAGATGGTTTTCATCCGGAGAACTTTGGGAAAATGGCGCTGGACATGACTACTTTTATTCCTGCCACTCCATTTGGTATTCTAGAATTGCTAGATCGCTACGGGGTTGAAACAAAAGGAAAACATACAGTAGTTATTGGGCGTAGTCATATTGTAGGCAGACCAATGAGTATTTTGATGGGACGCAAAGGTTTTCCCGGTAATTCAACAGTGACACTTACGCATAGTTACACCAAAAATATAGAAGAAATTACCATTCAGGCTGATATTATTATCACAGCCTTGGGTGTTCCCAATTATTTAAAAGCGGATATGGTGAAGGATGGAGCAGTTGTTATTGATGTGGGTATTACTCGCGTTCCTGACGAAAACCACGAGAAAGGATACGTAATCACCGGTGATGTCGATTTTGATCAGGTAAGCAAAAAAGCATCTTTTATTACCCCAGTTCCTGGTGGAGTGGGACCAATGACCATTGCAATGCTGTTAAAAAATACACTCTTGGCAAGGGAAATGAAGAGAAATAAATAAATATTTCTAGATAGAAAGCCTCAAATTTATTTTTGGGGCTTTTTTTTGTCTTAAAATGACCTCAAAATAAAACTAGCAAAACGCTATAATCTAAATTTAAAGAATACTTTTGCAACACTAAAAAATAAATGGTAATGGACGATTATTATTCGGAAATGTTAAACTAATGTAGCACTTGAACTATTTTCAAGAGGCTATACATAAACCTATAGAATTTTGAAATGAGAGCTTTTTACAAAAACAATAACGGATTAAGTGCCACTACTAATTGGACTCCAAACTGCTGGATCAATATTGAATGCCCTACCGAAGCAGAAAAAAAATACTTAATTAAAGAATTACAAATTCCCGAAGCATTTTATAATGACATTGAAGATATTGATGAAAGACCAAGGATAGAAATTGAAAATGGTTGGACGCTGATTATCATGCGAATTCCCGCGAAAAGTAATGATGTAAAATTACCTTTTCACACGATTCCTGTTGGTGTTGTTTTTAAAGGTGAAGTTTGTATCACCATTAGTTTTCATAAAACAGAAATGCTTTCTGACTTTGTGATTTACACCCAACGTAAAAAAATCGATATTAAGGACAACTTTGATTTGGTGCTCAAGCTATTGTTATCCTCGAGTGTTTGGTTTTTAAAATACTTGAAACAAGTCAATCTAAAGATAAAATTAGCCGAGGATAATCTAGAAAAATCAATCAAAAACGAAGAATTACAGGCTTTACTCCAAATAGAAAAATGTTTGGTTTTCTTTATGACTTCCTTGAAAGGCAATGATATTTTACTGCATCGCATCAAAAATATTAAATCCCAAAAAGAGCATTTTGATTTAGAATTACTAGAAGATGTGGAAATAGAATTGCGCCAAGCCCAAGAAACCACCAATATATATAGTGACATCTTAACGGGTACAATGGATGCATACGCCTCTGTGATATCAAATAATATGAATACGATTATGAAGCAAATGACTTCAATTTCGATTATTTTGATGATTCCCACCTTGATTGCCAGTTTATACGGTATGAATGTTCCCAACAATTTAGAGAACAATCGCTATGGCATCTGGATTGTAATTGCAGTATCTATTGTGCTTTCATGCTTTGGAGTATTTTTGTTCAAAAAGAAAAGATGGTTTTAAGAAACATTATTTTAAAAAAAATATTTTTTCTTCTTCCTTTTCTTGGATTATACATTAAAAATAATAACTTTGTAACTCAAAGTACTTTTATTATGAGTCAAAATATTCAAGAAGATTTAGTTCACATTCGTTCCATGATGGAACGTTCTTCAAGGTTTATTTCCCTTAGCGGATTGTCAGGTATTTTTGCAGGAATCTTTGCGCTACTTGGTGCGGGTTATGCAGCTTTTTTGTTTGAGTCAAATGGGATGTCTTATTTTGATGGACTGGAAAAGGTGTACAATGCTGATTTGATTTACAAACTAATTGCAGCGGGGATTGTAATTTTAGTTCTTGCTCTTCTTTCTGGATTTCTATTCACTTTTAAAAAGAGTAGAAAAAATAATCTACCAATCTGGACTTCTACCACAAAAGTGATGCTTTTGCAATTAACAATTCCTTTAGCAGTCGGAGGCGTCTTTTGTCTAGCTTTAATATATCATGGTCTTTTCGCTTTTTTAGCACCAGCTACTTTACTTTTTTACGGATTAGCATTGGTAAATGCGGGTAAGTATACGTATTCAGATATTCAATATTTAGGATATTTTCAATTATTTCTTGGGTGTGTATCTTTATTTTTTCTAGGATATGGATTGATTTTTTGGAGCCTTGGTTTTGGAATTCTACATATAGTTTACGGAACAATTATGTTTAAAAAATACAGATAATCATGGGTATTATCGATAAATTAAATAAAGATTTCGAAAGTCGAATCCGATTAGGATTAATGTCTGTATTGATGGTAAACGATTGGATTGATTTTACAGAGATGAAGGCATTATTAAATACTACTGATGGAAACTTAGCAAGTCACTCTTCTTCTTTAGAGAAATCAGGCTATATCGAAATCAAGAAAGAATTTGTGGGTAAAAAACCAAAAACCTCGTATCGAGTGACCAATATGGGGAGAGCTGCTTTTGTTTCCCACTTAAATAGTCTTGAAAAATTATTCAAATCTAAATAAACCTTTTTTTTAACTTTATACTTTGAAATGCAAAGTACTTTTAATTTTATAATTATGAAAAAACTACATTTTATTTTAGCAAGCACCTTGGTTTTTACACTGCTTTTTTACAACGAAGATTTGGGGCTTAATTGGGCTATATTTGGGATTGTACAAATCGGATTAATATGCTATTTTTTCCAAGAGAAGTTTACCAGTAGGATGCATTTGCTGTTAGCGGTTGCATCGGTTTTGTCTTGTTTTGCGTTTGCTTGGTATGGCGATTTTTCGTCGTTTTGTGCCGTGTCTTTATCAATTATCTTTTTACAATTCAAAACTCAAGAACCTAAACTGAAATTGTTACAAGCTTTTCCTTTGGTTTTGTTCAATGGAATTACTTCTTTAGGCCGTATATTCATGTTCAGTCAATACCTTCCTAAGCGTAGAATCAATAATGGTCTTATAAAAAAGCTGATTGCTTACTTTGTTATTCCACTTCTATTTCTTGGATTGTTTTTAGTAGTTTACTCATTTGCAAGTGATCATTTTTTGTCTCTGTTTACCGGGTATTATTTAGACATAGATGTTTGGCAAGCAATTGTAATTTCTGCTTTGGGATTTTTTATTTCATTCACTTTTTGGAATTATTGGATACCAGAGATTTGCTACGAAAAGAATAGTTTATTAGATAATGATTTTGATGACGTCGACAAGATTCAAAATAAAAACTCATTTTCGTTTTTGGATATTGATTTCGAGAGAAGAAGTGGAGAGATTACGTTCTTTCTTTTGAATGCATTGCTATTGGTTTTCATTGTAACTTATAACTATGAGCAGTTTTTTGAAGTGGTTAAAAAATCAAATTTAAGTTCGGACACACATGAACGAGTAAATGCTGTAATTTTATCAATTATCATGGCAGTTGGTGTAATCTTGTTTTACTTCAAAGCTGGCTTTAACTTTGATGAAAAAGCGATTTACCTTAAAAAACTAGCCAAGATTTGGATTGTTTTAAATGGAATTTTAATACTTTGTACCATAATCAAAAACACTGAGTACATTTCATTTTATGGATTGACCTACAAGAGATTAGGTGTGTTTGCTTTCTTGATTTTAGCAATAATAGGATTGATTGTTTCGTACCTGAAAATTGCAAAGCAAAAAACAAATGCTTTTCTTTTCAATCAAATGATGTGGGGTTTTTATGGGATAGTTTTATTAACCAGTTTTGTTAATTGGGGCGCTATAATTACTTATTATAATATTGAAGTTAATAAAGGTGTTGAACCTGTATTTTTATCAGGCTTAAATTTTAATGATGAAATGCGTAGAAAATTTATTCAAGAAAACAAATTAGATGGTCAATACAATGAAATGATTAGGGAAAAGGAAATTCTAAAAAATCAAGAAAGCTCTTTTTTGTCGAAAGCTTTGTATTATGAGTTTTTGAATAAAGAGTAAATAGTGAATAAAGCATTAAAAAATCTTCATAAAAATTACTGCTGTTTTTATGAAGATTTTTTTTATTAATAACCTTGCTTTTAACGTGTCAATATGAGATATTTGCTTCACTATTTGGTTAAATTTAATATAACCCTTAACCCAAAAAAACTATGAAAAAAATTACAATGGTGCTCTTTTTAACTTTAGTCAGCTTCTCTGGTTTTGCCCAGCGAGTGGCTGATCAAGTTATTAAAATGAATTCAAAAATTGAAGATTTAACCCAAAATGCAATCACAGGAATTATAGTGGTTAAGGAAGGTAATGTGGTTAGAGGTATAAGTCCTGAAACTAAAGCTGAAGTTTGGAGCTTTGATGCGGATAAAGTTGTTGGAAACGTTTCTGCGCTAGAAACATTAAGTAACGTTGATACTGATAATTTATTTGCGAGTAAACGTATTTTAAAACCAATCGATGGAACTGTTTATGTTGAGGCTTTGGTTAATTTTAAAACAATATTGATTAATACTGAAGATGGTAAAGTTGTTTATAATTCAGCAAACTATAAATACACGGTTTTTAATAGCCAATTTTTATATAAAGATAATGAGTATTTAGTAAAAGGGGTTGAGAACGGTAAAGTTATAGCGTCTTTGATCGATTTAAATACTGGAGATGTGAAATGGAAAACAGAACAAGGAGAAGCAAAAAGTATGCTTTCTTCTATGTTTACATTTAAAGCAAATACATCTAATGAAGCACAAGTTAGTAGCAACATGATTTACTCCCTTTATTATGGGAAATTATCTGCTATTGATAGAACAAATGGTAATTTAAAATGGGTTGGAGATCTTGAATATACTAAAGTTTTTCCAACTCAAAACAATACAAACTTAGTAGTAATCAATAGTAAAGGATTGTTGTCAGCAAAGCAATATTTAAATGTATTGGATGCTCAAACAGGTAAACCAATTTGGGAAGATGCGATTAAAACAAAATACATTGTTTATCTGGAAGATTGGGGGACTAAAATTTTAGTAGCTCACAACAGCGGTTTCAACTTTTTCAACTTAAATGATGGGTCTAAAGTTTGGAAAAAAGATGCTCGTGGTGAGGGATTGAAAAAAGTAATCCCAATTGACGGAGATTATTTATATGTTGCTGAAAACGAGATGATGCTTATCGATAAAGACGGACAAAAAAAATGGAAAAGCTTTATAGAAATCTCTGATAATAAAGAAGATGCAATTAATTATTTAGGAAAAGTTGATGATAAAGTATTATACTTAACAGCAACTTATGGTAATTTAGTGGATTACAAAAGCGGAAAAAAATTATGGAGAGGAAATTTAAAATTTAACGAAAGCCGTCCATTATTGAATGTTTTTGATGAGGAAAACAATCAGTTTTTAGTATACAATGACGAAAAACTTTTCAAATTTGATTCTAAAGGATCAGACAAACCAGATGCTTTTGCCAAAGTAAATGTGAAGAAAGAAAAAGAGTTAAACTCTATTGAGTTATTTTCTTGGGGAGTTGCACTTTCTGGACCTACAGAAGTTATGGGGGTTAGTAAAGATGGTAAAGTTTTATACCAAAACATTTACACACAACCTGGAGACGGTGGTAGGGCTTGGGGATCAGCGCTTGCAACTGCAGGATCAATTGGATTAGGTGTTGCTTCTTTTGGAAATGCTGTAATGGGAAGTGAGTGGACCATGACTACTATTGACCCAGCAACAGGAAAAGAAACAACATCTGTTGTAAAAGAAAAAGATGAAGCACTGTTGAAAAAATCTGCTAATCAAGCTGCTGGAGCTGCTTTTTTAGGTGATGTGTCAAAAAGATTTGGACAACGTTATCAAGCGATGAAACAAAATCGTGATTATTCTTATATTTTTGCTAAAGATGAAGCAACAAGTAAAAAGGTATTAGTAAAAGTAAAAAAAGAAGATGGTAAAGAATTAGATAAAATCATTTTTGAAAACATACGTCCGATTTACGAAATTGATCCAGGAACGCAATCAATTTATTACATTTTCGAAAATGAATTAAGAATTTTCAACAAGAAAATATAATTCAAGTTGTAAAATAAAGAAAGGCTTATTGAATCATTTCAATAAGCCTTTTTTAGTTCAATATGATGTGAAAAAAGGTTGGGTTAATAATCCCCACGTTTTTTAAATCTAGGGTCATCTCTTTTTATAAACTCAGTTCTTTTTCTTGGCGTTTCTACTTTTGGTAAACTAGCTTCTTCTGTTTTGCTGGATGGCTCAATAAGTGCGTTGAGTTCTTTTATTTCGGCATCAGTCAAATCACGGTAGCGGCCCACAGGAACATCCAGTGAAATATTGATAATTCGAATGCGTTTTAAGGCGGTAACGTCATAACCAAGATATTCAGTCATTCTTCGGATTTGACGGTTTAAACCTTGTGTTAGGATGATCTTAAATGTAAATTTACTAATTTGTTCTACCTTACATTTTCTAGTGACAGTGTCTAAAATAGGTACACCATTTCCCATTCTTTCAATGAAACGATCAGTGATGGGTTTGTTAACAGTAACGGTATATTCTTTTTCGTGATTGTTGCGCGCACGCAATATTTTATTGACAATATCGCCATCATTTGTCATGAAAATTAAACCTTCACTGGCTTTGTCTAAACGCCCAATTGGGAAGATGCGCTTTGGATAATTTATATAATCTACAATATTGTTGTGTACATCAAGGTTTGTGGTACACTCTATACCTACTGGTTTGTAAAAGGCAAGATATACTGATTTTTCTGTTTTTTCACGAATTAATTTGCCGTCAATACGTACTTCGTCATGAGGTGCTACTTTGGTCCCTAATTCGGGTACAACACCATTGATTGTTACTCGTCCTTCTTCGATGATTTTATCAGCTTCGCGACGGCTGCAAAAACCTGTTTCGCCAATGAATTTGTTGAGGCGTTTTAATTGATCTTCCATGCTGCAAAAGTAATCAATTTGCAAATTATAATAGCTATTGATTTTGAGATTGCTTGTAAAACGAACTTATCAACTTTATGACGGATTTGCGTGAAGGATAGCAGCGGAAATCCTTTTTTAGGGCTTTTTTGCCCAAAAAGATTGCAGCGAATAGCCTGGTCGCCGCGGCGGCACGCCCTAATTTTGAATGAACTGACTAATTTTTTCGTATAAATTGTGGTCGTGCATGCTGTGGCCGAGGCCAGTTGTGGTGATAAAAGTAGCGTTTTTCCAAGAGGTTGCTATTTTTTTTCCTTCGTGAATAAGCACTACTTGGTCTTGTTCATCATGGGCTAGAAAGCCTTGAGTTAAAATATTTTTTGCAAAATGTTGTCCGGCAAATTCATCTGTATTGAGTTGAAAAACATCACGATAATATTTTTTTAGGCCGGTTAAAATTCTAGAATTGAGGCTTAAAAGTGTGATGTAATTGTCTAAAATTATCTTGAAATCGCTTGGAGCGCCCAGAATTACCATTTTTTTTAAGTCGTCGCTTTGGTAAACGGACTGGTAGTACAAGCAGGTTTTGCCACCTAGCGAGTGTCCGATTAAAGTTTGTGGTTTAAAATGCTGTACCACTTGGTGTAAAAATTCGGCGTAATGCGGAATATTGAAGGTCGTTCCGCTAGAGAGTCCGTGCGCAGGACCGTCAAGTGCTACGATGGTGCTGCCGGTTTTAGTGAGGTAAGGCAAGAGCTTTTCCCAGCGAGAGGCGTTGCTCTCCCAACCGTGTACTAATAAAATAACATGACTGTTGCCAGGCCAAGTATAGGTTTGTATTTTTTGATCTTGAAATGAGAGTGTCTGGGTTTGTGCTTGTTGCAGTACGGTGGGTAATTGATCAACTTGTAACTTTCCATCACGAGGTTTACTGAACAAGTTGTAGGCGAGTTGTACTGCTTTTGTTGGGGCAAGGTAGCTGAGTAGGTTGATGTAGGTACCCACTGACTTGGTAAAAATAGTATAGAATATCTGCTTGATCATAAAAAAAAGTCCCGATGTTATCGGGACTTTAAAGGTATTATATTTTTGAGAACAATTGTTCCATTTTCTCTTTTTCTTCTTCTGCAAGAACGCTGTCTACTAGTATTCTTCCAGAGTGCTCATCAGTAATGATTTTTTTTCTAGAAGCAATTTCAACTTGCGTTTGTGGTGGAATAGTAAAGAAAGAACCTGCTGATGCACCTCTTTCGATTGAAACTACAGCTAATCCATTACGAACGCTTCCTCTTATTCTTTTGTAAGCATTTAACAAACGCTCCTCGATTAAGTTTTGGAATTCGATAGATTTTTCAGATAAGAATGCTTCCTCTTTTGCTGTTTCAGCAAGAATAGCATCTAATTCTGATTTTTTATGTTTTAAGTGGTTTGATTTTGATTCTAATTTTTCTTTTGAACCTGCAATTACTTCTTTTTTGTGCTCGATAGAAGCTTTCATTTCTTTGATTTGCTTTTCAGCCAATTGAATTTCAAGCTCTTGAAACTCTACTTCTTTTGTCAAAGAGTTGAATTCTCGGTTATTACGAACCGTTTCCTGTTGTTTTGTATATTTTTTGATAGACTCTTTGTGTTCATCAATAGCTATTTTTTTAGCTTTGATAAGGTCTTCTATAACTTCAAGTTCTCCCTTTAATTTTTCTGAACGTGTGCTTAAACCAGCCACTTCATCCTCAAGATCTTCTACCTCTAAAGGCAGTTCTCCTCTTACGTTTCTGATTTCGTCAATTCTAGAGTCAATAAGTTGTAAATCGTAAATTGCTCTTAACTTGTCCTCAACACTTAATTCTTTTGTATTCGCCATATTCTATAAGTACTTAACTGGATTTGAATTTTCTTCTGATAAAATAATTGCAAAATTAAGGATTTTTTTTCGAAGATACTCTACAATATAATTTTTTGTATAGCGTTCGCTTTCAAAATGTCCAATATCTGCTAAAAGGAGCTTGTTTTCGGCTTCATAAAACTGATGGTATTTTAAATCAGCTGTTAAATAAGCATCTGCTCCAGCTTGAATTGCATTTGAAATAGCAAAACTTCCAGCTCCACCAAGTACGGCTACTTTTTTTATTTTATTACCCGTAAAACTAGAGTGTCTGATACCACCACAGTCCATTTGCTTTTTTACAAAGGTAAGAAATTCAGTTTCTTGCATGGGTTCTTGAAGTTCGCCTATCATTCCTAAGCCAATGTTTTGATGTTTGTTTTGCAGGGTGTATATTTCATGAGCAACTTCTTCATAAATGTGGCTGTTAAATAGAGCAGTAAGAATTTTGCGTTCCAAATGTTTCTCATAAGTCACTTCTATTTTGACTTCGGTGCTTTGAACAAGTTCATGACGGTCTCCTACAACGGGATTACTGTTTTGATTGCCTCTGAAAGTTCCCGTTCCAGTAGAGCTAAAACTACAGTTTTCATAATTGCCTATGTTGCCAGCGCCTGCTGCAAATAAAGCAGACCGAACGATTTCGGCATTGTCAAGCGGGGCGTAAGTCACTAGTTTTCGAATAAATTGCTCTTTAGGAATCAGGATTTTTGTATTGATCAACCCAAGAGCATCACTAAATATTTTATTGACACCTTCTTGATGATTATCCAGGGCAGTATGAACGGCGTATATAGCGATATCATTTTTTATGGCTTTAATAACAGCACGCTCTACATAATTTTTTCCGGTTATCTTTTTTAATCCAGAAAATAAAATCGGATGAAAACACACGACAAGATTGCATTTTTTTGCAATAGCTTCATCTATAATAGCCTCTAGAGCATCATGACAAACTAAAATTCCGGTAGCTTCGGTCTCTTGATCGCCTACAAGTAATCCTATATTATCAAATTCTTCGGCATAGGCAGTGGGAGCCATTTCTTCGAGTACGTAAATTATTTCTTTGATTTTCATGTTCTTGATACGGATAGAAGTAGATTTCGGTTTATTTAAATTTTAAAAATATTTTATAATTGCTGAAATCTGTACTAGATTTTTAATTCAAAGATAATTTATTCTACTTTCGTAAAATGAAATTACTGAGAAAAATACTTTTTCCGTTTGCTGTTTTGTATGGCTTGGTCACTAGTATTCGTAACTTTTTATATGATATTGGAGTACTTAAGGCTGCTTTTTTTGATGTACCAGTTATTGCTGTTGGGAATTTAAGTGTTGGAGGTACTGGAAAATCTCCTCAAATAGAATATTTAATCCGTTTACTTAATAATAATTATAAGGTAGCTACATTGAGTAGAGGATATAAAAGACAGTCCTCAGGATACATTTTGGCGCAAGCCGGAACCAGTGCAAAAATTTTGGGTGATGAACCGTTTCAATTTTTTAGTAAATTCCCAACAATTCAAGTGGCTGTAGATGCCGATAGAAAAAACGGAATTGAGCAGTTAATGCAATCATCTCAAGAGCCTGATATTATTTTATTAGATGATGCTTACCAACACCGAAAGGTAAAAGCGGGGTTTTATATTTTACTAACAGCCTACGATGATTTATATACGGATGATTGTATGTTGCCCACAGGGAATTTAAGAGAACTAAAAGCTGGTGCGAAAAGAGCATCTATAATTGTGGTGACAAAATGTCCTGAAAATTTGAGCGTAAAAGAACAAGAAAAAATAGGTGCTAAGCTTAAAATTACAAGTGAGCAAAAATTATTTTTTTCTAGCATAGCCTATGACTCTTATATTATGGGTGAGTCAGGTAAGATAAAAAGGGAAACAATGCAGGGTAAGAAGAAGGTCTTGATTGCTGGTATTGCAAAGCCTGATTCATTTTTTGATGCTATTAAAGAAGAGGGTGATGTTTGCTTAGCATACCCTGACCATCATGATTTTACAGATAAAGAAGTAGTTGAAATAAAAAAAATAGCGCAAAACAACAAAATTATTACCACCGAAAAGGATTATGTGCGTTTGAAGGAACATTTCTCAGGGGAACAGCTGTTTTACTTGGGTATAGCATGTTCATTTATATCAGGTGGTGAGAATTTTAATAAAACAATTTTAGATTATGTGGGAACAAGTACAAGAAACAGTTAGTTTCATACAAGAGAGAGTTAATTTTACTCCAGAATACGGTGTTATTCTAGGTTCAGGATTAGGAAGTTTTACTAGTGATATGCAGGTTCATTTTACCTTGCCGTACAATGAAATTCCTAATTTTCCTGTTTCAACTGTTCAAGGTCATAAAGGGGCTCTTGTTTTTGGGACTATTGGAAGTAAAAAAGTGGTCGCCATGCAAGGTCGTTTTCATTATTACGAAGGCTATTCCATGACCGAAGTTACTTTTCCGGTACGTGTATTGAAGTTCTTGGGTGTTGATAAGCTTATTGTATCTAATGCATCAGGAGGAGTAAACCCGAGTTATAAAGTAGGATCTATTGTGATGATTACGGATCACATTAATATGACTCCAGAGCATCCTTTGAGAGGGAAAAATGATGAACGTTTTGGTCCTCGTTTTGTTAATATGAGTGAGCCTTATTCTCGAAAAATGATTGCAAAAGCAACTCAAATTGCTGAAGAATTGAATATTGTAACACATGAAGGTATTTACCTTGGTTTGCAAGGACCTACATTTGAAACTCTAGCAGAATATAAAATGGTAAAAATTTTAGGCGCTGATTGTGTTGGAATGTCTACTGTTCCAGAGGTTATTGTGGCTAGACATATGGATTTAGAAACTTTTGGGATTTCTGTTATTACAGATATGGGTGATGCTGAAAGTATAGGAACAATTTCTCATGATGAAGTTCTAGAAGCAGCAAAAGAGGCCGAACCACAAGTTCGTAGTTTAATAAAAGAACTAATTTTGAATTATTAATTACTTTAGGTGATCAGCAATTATGGAATAAAAAACTTCGGGTATGAACGGTTTAGTAATTACATCGTTCATACCAAAAGATAAAAGCATTTCTCTATTTTCATCAAGAGATATAGCAGTAAGAGCTATAATAGGAGTTATAGTGTCAAATTTTCTAATGGTTTCTGTAGCTATTGTTCCATTTATTCCGGGTAAATGAACATCCATTAAAATCAAGTCAAATTTTGAAATTTTTAAAAGCTCAATAGCTTCTTCGCCATTGTCAATCACTTCGCAAATTACTTTTTTATTAAAAAGCATTTTTGTGGTGATCATTTGGTTGATTTTATTGTCCTCTACTAGTAATATTTTCTTATTGATAAGTTTGGATTCATAATTTTGCTTGCTTGTAGAAACGATATCTATGGGTTTTTTTCCTATTTCAAATTTCAATTGAAATGAGAATGTAGATCCTTTATTTACAGTGCTTTTAAGGTGTATTTCACCTCCTAGAATGGTTATTAATTTTTTTACAATTGTTAGCCCAAGTCCAGTACCTCCATATTTTCTATTAACTTCAATAGAGCCTTGTGAAAAACTATCAAAAACACTTTCTAGTTTTTCTGCTGGTATGCCTATTCCAGTATCAATGATTTCAAAATCCAATGTCGCATAATTATCCTCTAGATTATTGAGTTTTGCTACCACATTTACTACTCCATTTTTCGTAAATTTTAGCGCATTATTAATCAGGTTCAAAATGATTTGAGAGAGTTTAGTTGGGTCACCAATGAGAAAATCAGGGATGGAATAATCAACATCTAATTTGAAATCATTGTTGTTTACAATGGCTAACTCCTTGAGAGATTGCTTGATGTTGATAAGAAGTTGTTTTAAATTAAAGGGGATTTCTTCTATTTCTGTTTTGTTAGATTCTATTTTGTTAATTTCTAAAATTTCATTGATAAACTTAGTCAAGTAATCACCAGAAAATTTTAAAGAGGAAAGGTAATCTATTTGGTTTTTTTTAGGGTCTTCTTCAAGAAGTAAATGGGTGATCCCGTTGATTGCATTGAGCGGAGTCCTCAGTTCATGACTTACCGTAGAAAGGAACTCAGATCTGGCTTGAGATGCTTTTTCAACTTTATTTTTAGCAATCTCAAGTTCTTTGTTTTTATCCTTTAAGAGCTGATTTGATTTGGTTCTAATTTTATTGTTTTTGTAAAGAGAAAGGCTTAATAAAGATAAGATTGTAATTAAAGCAATAGCAAGTATACTAATGATTTTTGATATTTTTTTTGATTTTAGTTCTTCTTCTTTTTGAATTTTGAATTGATTTTGTTCTTTAAGACGTTCCGCTTCTTTAAATTTAGCGTAATCATCAACTCCAAGTCTTTTATTATTGAGAAAAGTTAACTCTTCTTTTAGTTTTAAATATTGTTTTAAATATTGGTATGCTAAATTTTTATCTAATGTTTTGTCATAAACGGTACTTAATGCTAGTACTATAGATGTCTTTAATTCAATATTATTGATTTTATTATTAGTGTTAAGAGCCTTTTTTAGGTAGGCAATTGCCAAATTATTTCTGTTGTACTGTGATTCTATAGTGCCTATTTGATATAAAGTCTTTGCTTTTAAATCCTCTAAAACAGAGACTTCTGGCATGTAAATAATAGATTTAAAAATAGTCATAGCCTCTTGAGTTTTTCCATTGAACCGATTAATAAGGCCTTTTTGGAGTTTTACTTCAAGAATTTTATTTGTGGTTTTTAAAACCTTGAATAAATTTTCGGCATTGTTAAAATAGAGGGATGCTTCTTTATAATTCTCTTTGGCCATGTAGCAAAGACCAATATGGTAGTAACTTTCAGCTTTCGTTTTATTCGAAGTAGAAGTATTGTTGAGTGTGGCACTTTTTAAAAAACTAACTAGCGCATCATCATATTTTTTTAAATCATAAAGAATTTTACCTAAATTGAATTCATGAAGTGATTGCTCTACGTTCTGGTTGTTTTTTTTTGCAAATTGTATTGCTTTTTGTGTAAAAAACAAAGCATTTCTATAATTATCGTCCTTAATATTTTGATTGCTGAGCGTGTAATAATAGGTCAGGCTATCTGCCTTCACTGTGGAGTAGGAGGCAAGTATACCAGTAAAAAACAATACAGAAAAGAAAAAACATTTCATTTGCCATGTTTTTTTTGAAAAATTACTATTTTGATGTTAAAAGAATCAAATCAATAAGCCTTGATGAATATCCTATTTCATTATCATACCAACCTACTACTTTTACCATTTTATCAATTACAGAAGTAAGTTGTGCATCAAATATACATGAATTTTTATTCCCTATTACATCTACAGATACAATTGGGTCTTCTGTATAATCTAATATTCCTTTTAGAGTGTTTTTAGAGGCGTGTTTAAAGGCTTCGTTTATTTGATTGATACTGACGGCTTTTTTCACATTAAAGGTAATATCAGTTAAAGAACCATCCGGAACAGGAACTCTTATGCCACATCCGCCTATTTTACCTTCAAATTCTGGGAATATTTTTGTTAACGCTTTTGCTGCTCCCGTTGTTGTAGGAACTATAGATTGACTTGCGCCGCGAGCTCTTCTTAAATCTTTATGAGGTTGATCGTGTAAACTTTGATCTGTTGTGTAAGAGTGAATGGTGGTAATGTACGCTTGTTCTATGCCGCAAAGATCATTAATCACTTTGATCATTGGGGCAGCATTATTTGTAGTACAACTTGCATTCGAAATTATTGTTTCTGTGCCGTCAAGAATTTCTTCATTAACGCCCAATACAACGGTTTTTATTGCATCAGTTTCTGAAGGTGCAGATAAAATTACTTTTTTGGCACCAGCCAGAATATGTGTGTGTAATTCCTCAAAAGTCTTGTATTTTCCTGTTGATTCAATAACATAATCAATGGAACAACTTTTCCAGTCTAGGTTTTTTAAATTTTTTTCGTGAAAAAAAAGAAAATGAGATTCGCCAACTAGTATTCCTGTTTCATCATAGCTCACGGAATGCGGTAACACACCGTGTATGCTATCATATTTTACTAAATGTGCCATTGTTTTTTTATCGGCAATATCATTTATGGCAACAACTTGAATTGTTGGGTGATTTAAAAGTAAACGGAAAAGATTTCTACCAATTCTTCCAAAACCGTTTATCGCAATTCTTATCATAAGTTTTAAAGTCTTAAAGTATCAAAGTCAGAAAGTCAAGATATCTAGCCTTTCGACTTTCTGACTTTATAACAATTGACTACAATATATGTTTTTGAGCTTTATATGAAGATCTAACAAGTGGTCCGCTTTCTACATGACGAAAACCTAATGATAAACCATATTCCTCATATTTTGCAAACTGTTCTGGAGTTATAAATTCTTTAACGGGTAAATGTTTTTTACTTGGCTGAAGGTATTGTCCTATTGTTACTACATCTACATTAGCGTCTCTCAGGTCTCTTAACGTTTGATAAACTTCTTCTTCAAGTTCACCTAAACCTAACATGATACCAGATTTTGTTCTGTTAATGCCTTTTGCTTTTAAATAACGCAATACTTCTAGTGTACGATCATATTTTGCTTGTATACGCACCTCTCTTGTCAAGCGTCTCACTGTTTCTACATTATGCGAAACTACCTCAGGATTTGCGGCAACTATTCTGTCTAGGTGGGTTTCGTTTCCTTGAAAATCAGGAATTAATGTCTCAAGTGTTGTGTTTGGATTCATTCTTCGAATGGCTTTTACTGTTTCAATCCAAATGATTGATCCACCATCTTTCAAATCATCTCGATCAACACTTGTTATTACTGCGTGTTTGATATTCATGATCTTTATAGATCTCGCTACTTTTTCTGGTTCTTCCCAATCTACCGTTTCTGGTCTACCTGTTTTTACACCACAAAATCCGCAAGAGCGCGTACAAATATTTCCCAAAATCATAAAGGTAGCAGTTCCCTCACCCCAGCATTCTCCCATATTAGGACAACTTCCAGATGTACAAATAGTATTTAAGTTGTATTTGTCAACTAATCCTCTAAGTTCAGTATATTTTTGACCAATGGGTAGTTTCACTTTTAACCATTTTGGTTTTCCAGTGACGTGTTCTGCCTTGGTTTGGTTTTTTTCTAGTAAATTGTTTTCTACAACGTTTTCCATATCTCAATTTTCTGAATGCAAAGATAACTAAAGTTGAATTATAAAAGGGTAAAACCAAATCGTGAATTAGACTTATACAAAGCATAAAATTTTACTTAACATATTTTTTAGAGGATATTGTTTGGGTTTGAAATTATAAAATAATTCTTTGGTATTGTCTTTGTAAGAGATGATGAGGTATCTCAACGTATAAAAAAAAACTATGTTGATGTGTTTTATTTTTTTTAACATAAATTAGTATCTTTGATTAAAATTAGAAATCATGAAAAATAAATCAATAATTTTAGGAGCTTTGTTCGTTTTACTAGGGGTTTCAACCGCTAACGCGCAAATAAATTTTGGTGAAAAAGCTCTTGGAGCTGTTCAAAAAGGGGTAGCAGGCTTCACTTTTAGTGATGCTGATGCAGCTGCATTATCAAAAGCAGCGGTAGATAAAATGGATGCTGAACATGTTATTACAGGAGCTAAAGATCCGTATACTCTTCGTTTAAATAAGCTTTTTGGAAAACATAAGACTACAGAGGGAGTTGCGCTAAATTACAAAGTGTATAAATTAAACGAAGTAAATGCGTTTGCAACTGCTGATGGGAGTGTTCGCGTCTATTCTGGTTTAATGGATATTATGGATGATAATGAGTTACTTGCCGTAATAGGGCATGAAATAGGTCACGTGGTTAATACTGATTCAAGGGATGCTATTAAGGCTGCTTATAAAAAAGAAGCCGCTTTAGGTTTAATAGCATCTCAATCTGATAAAGTTGCAGCTATAACTGACAGTCAGTTAGCTAAAGTGGGTAGCCAAATGATTGATAGTAAACACAGCAGAAAACAAGAGTCTGAGGCTGATGAATTTTCATATAATTTTATGAAAAACAATGGTTATAATGTTAATGCGGTTTCTTCAGCCTTTGGTATCTTAGCTAAAATGAGCGAAGGAACTCAAGCCTCATTTTTAGAAAAAATGATGAGTTCTCATCCTGACCCACAAGAAAGAGCTGAGAATGCTAAATTAAGAGCTGAAAAGGATGGTTTGTATAAGCCTTATGTGAAGCAAAAGCCAGTTGCAGCAAAAAAGCACCTGTTAAAAAGAAAAAATAATTTTTGAAACTGAAAAAGGCAGAACATGAAGTTCTGCCTTTTTTTATGTTGGTGTTTTAGTTCATTTGAACCGTAATAGGTAAGGTGTAGGCGGTACGTACTGCTTTGCCGCTAATCATGCCTGGAGTCCACTTGGTTCGTAGAGATTTCAAAACTCTAACTGCTTCTTTTCCTAATCCGTGACCAGGATCTCTTCTTACTTGTATGTCAGTCATGCTACCATCTCTTTCTATTACAAAAGAAACAAAGATTTTTACTGTTCCATTGAGTTCAGTTTCTTGTTTTTCAAAATTATTACCTACATACGTGTAAAACTTGTTGATACCTCCTGGAAATTCTGGAAGTTTATCTAGCGCTACACTGTTAATGATGGTGGTTCCAGTGTCAGGTGTCTCCACTGCGTTTTGGACTGTTGTGTTAGGACTAGCATTAACAGCTACAGTTCCCGTACCATCTGATGGCGTTGTATTTACAACTGGTTGATCGGTATTTTTTGCAATATTTTGCTCTGCGTTTTCAGTAGATACAATAATAGGATTAATTAATGCTTTACTTTTTACTGGATTAGCAATACTTTTTGTTTTTAAGGGAGGTAATGCTTTTTTAGGTTGTGTTTTATTTGGATAGACATCGGTTATTTGGATAATTTTATCTGTAAAATCGGGCTCAATAGGAGTAAAGGTTGTCTCAGGATTAAAAATGGAGACTAGTGTAGGAATGCTTATGGCACCCACTAATAATGTTACTCCCATGAAAAGTGCTGTAAGTGAAGTTTTTGTACTCTCTTGACGAAGTTTGTACGCACCATACTCTTTATTTCTGTTTTGAAAAACAAGTTCAATCCAGCCGGTCTCGTAAATGCTTAATTTAGACATAATATGTGGTTTTTATGGTTAAGTACATTTACATCATAAGCAAGGTTATTTTTTATTAATAACGAACCTATTGTGTTATTATTGTAGTTAATTTTTAAAATTTTTAAAAATTGATTGAATTGTATTTTATTATTTAACTAAATTAATTTTATTAAAATACTGCGCAAAAAAAAGCGCATCACTGTATCAGGATGCGCTTGTATTTTTGTAAAAAAGAATTACTTAGAATGCATATTTAAAACCTATCTGAATTTGAAATGGATTACCAGATAAAGCAGGTAAACCAGCATTGTTTACACGGTAGTTAAACTGTTGTCTAGTACTATCAAATCCTGGAACTGCAGCATTACCGCCAGATGCAGGTGTTCCTAGTGCATAGAGAGACTGGCTATTCAATGATTTATTAACTCCCCTTTCTTTGTTTAGTAAATTCGCAACATTAAAAATATCAACAGTAAATTCTATGAATTGCTTTTTTGGAATACTGATTTTTTTATTAATTCTAATGTCAACAAGACCATAAAACTCATTTATACCACCGTTACGCTCTGCAATTTTACCAGAATAAGAGTTGATATAATTTTTTAAGCTTGAACTTGCTGCAGGATTATTTAAAATAGTTTGTAAACCAGTTTTGATATTTTGTGGAACGGTTGGGCTGTTGATGTCAAAAATGTACGCTAAATCATTTGAAGCTGTTACAAAATCTCCATTTGTATTTCCTCCAGATAATAAACTATATCGTGTACCACCAATTCCTGAATAGCGAATTCCTACACTAAACCCGTAAAAAGTTGGTAATGATCCATAAAACACCACCTTATGTCGAAAATGATTATCAGAATACGTCATTTTACTTAAATTTCTAGGATCATCCTCTACAGGTAATACAAGTGTAGCTGTGTTAGCCACATTTCCGTTGAAAGAAGTGTTGTCTTTGGTGTCATTTAGGGTGTAACTAGCCGTAATTTCTCCATCCTTAAAATATTTGTAAGTAGCATCAACAACTAGCGCAAATTGATTTACTTTTCCTTCACTGTTAAGTTCTAAAACTCTCCCTAATTTATTACTTATTCTACCTTGCATCCAGTCTGCAGCTCCATTTGCAGGTATTGAACTTGCTGGAACAAATACGCCGCGATTTCCTTCGTTTGCCAAATTAAAAAACGGATTGCTAACCATATTTCTATCTACATACACATAATTATTTCGTCCTAGAGTTGCATAACCAGCAATTCCCATTTTTAAATGATCTGTAAAAAAATGTGTGTAAGATACATTAGCTTTATAAACCACAGGTACTTTAGCATCGGTACCAGTATAATTTATAGTTGGTAATTGAAAAGCATCTAGCGTAGGAATGCTAGAAAAGTTGTTTCGGTAACCAGTGAAGTTAGGTACAGGAACATTGGGTGCTCTAACATCTACAGTTGCAGTTTTTTTTCCGTCAAAATATAGATTGTTAATGATGGCATAGTTATTTAAATCTGATGCAAAAATCCCTGCTCCTGCACGTATGTAATCTTTGTGGTTTTCATTTACATCCCATGTCAATTGCACCCTTGGCTGTAAAATAGCCGATTGTAATTTGTTATCGGTTCTAATGCCTAATTCATCAAAAACCAATTGGTTGAAAGTTGCAGTTGGATACTTTGCATAATCAAAACGTAATCCTAAAGTTAGGTCAACACCCAGTGCTACTTTTGTTTGTAATTGTCCATATATTCCAGCATTTAATATATTCGAATTAACAGTAGGATCAGCCACTAATGGTACTTCTCTAAAGTAACGATAAGGCGTACCATTATCAAAATTTGCAACGCTATTAAAATGAAAACGACCGTTTACTTCACTACCATAAACTGATTTTGAATTTGTTTGCATGATGTCAAATCCAAAAGTGTATTTTATTTTATCGGTATTGTAGTATAGATTATCTACAATTTGAAAAACATTATTGGTGAATTTTTCTTGTGCAAATCGGTGTCCTCCTATTTGAATATTGGTAGTTCTCACAGCACCATTAATTGTGGAGGCTACATTTTCTACAATAGCTCTAGGAATGTTGTAAGCAGGCAATTGATCACCAGGGTTACTGTCTTGAAAAGTGTAAAGATGTTGCACTTTTAATTCGTTTGTGATTTTAGGATTTACAGTTGTTCTCAATGAAGCTAAAATACTGTTATCAATATTATAGTCATCACCAAAAGACTCATATAAATTAATTGCTGTATTGTCTTGCAACCCCAGTTTATTGTCTTCAAACGTAAAGTTATTTCGAATGGTAAGCAGGTTTTTACTGTTTAATTGCCAGTCAAGACGAGCAAATGCTGCATCCGAATTTCTTTTTTTATCAAATGATCCATATTGAGGTGAACTTGAAACGCCGTATTTATTTCTGGCAATGGTTACAAAGTTATCCAGCGTTGCTTTGGTTACATTAAACCTAAGCTCATCCTCTGGTGATTGTACATCAGCAATAATCAATGGTCTTGAATCTTGTTGATGATCCCATGCTACAAAAAAGTGTAATTTATCTTTGATAATGGGTCCGCCCAAAGTAAAACCATATTGAGTCGTTGTAAAATCATTTTGACGTCTGTTTCCTCTAATGTCATAAGCACTAGAAAGCCAATCTGCTCTATTGTAAGCAAACATACTTCCAGAAAAATCATTTGTTCCAGACTTAGTAACAGCACTTACAGTTCCACCACCACTACGACCATAACCTACATCATATTGATTTGTGACTACTTTAAATTCTCTTACAGCCTCAATAGAGATGGAGTAGGGTGCGCCACTTCTGCTGGTGGTAGCTCCTGCCGAAGTTGGGTTTTTTGCATTCATACCATCTAATGTGTAATTAGTAGACGATGCTAATTGTCCCGAGATGTTTCCGCCACGTGTTAATGGAGACAAATCCATTAAGTTGGTAAAATTTCTTCCGTTTACGGGTAAAGAATTAATGAGTTTGGCTGTAATTGCAGTTGCCGCACCTAGATTTCCTGTTTTGTTTTTTAACCCTCGGCCTACCACTTCTACCACCTCTAGGGTTTGCATATCGGTTTGCATTTCGATGTTAATTGTAATTAAATCACCTTGATTAAGTGTGTATCCAGATCGTTGTTGTTCTCCATATCCAGATGTTTTTACAGTAATTGTGTAAGGGCCACCTAGAGGCAATTCTTTAAAAGTATAAATCCCTTTAAAGTTAGTAAGTGTAGTAGTTTTAAATCCAGTAGATTCATTTTTTAGGGTAACATTTGCTTCTTTTATAGTTTCATTATTTGTACCTGAAATGGTTCCAGAAATAGAAGCTTGTGTGGTTTGTGCATGACTTGTAGCGCTTATTACGATAATCCACACCATCGTAAATAAGAACATTTTAATATTTTTCATGAGTTTAGTTTTTAGTTTCATGCTGGCAAAGGAATCTAGAAATAGAAAAAAAGGTGTTACATTAATACTATTAGAAAAATAATTTTTTGTAACCAAAGTTTTGATTTTCGCCCTTTTTTAGTGCTTATTTCTATTTTTAGGTAAACTTTATGAAACATTGCATCATAAAAAGTAGCTTTAATTTAGTTTATTCGTAATGATTAGGTAATGGTATTTGACGAGTTTAAATATAATTTTATGAAAAATATATAAGGTATTTATGAAAGCAAAAACGATAACTATTGCGACTGCATTGTCGCTACTTTTTTTCAATTGTAGTTCAAATAAATTTATTGTTTGTGGCCACAGAGGCGCAATGGGACATGAAACCGAAAATACAATAGCCTCCATAAAAAAAGGAATTGATCTCAAAGCTGATATGCTTGAGATAGATGTGTTTAAAATAAAAACGGGTGAAATTGTAGTTTTTCACGATGATGATTTAGACCGATTGACAAATGCTAAAGGAAAGATTGAGAGTTACACTTTTGACGAACTGCGAAAAGTACTTGTTGCAGGTAAACATCAAATTCCAACTCTTGAGGAAGTCATTACAACTATGAATAGAAAAGCAGTGCTCAACATTGAATTGAAGGGAGAAAATACGGCGGCAGATACGTACGCCATTATGGAAAACTTTAAAAAGCGTGGCTGGAGCAATAAAGATTTTTTTGTATCTAGTTTTAAAGTAAATGAATTAAGAAAAATGAGAAGTTTGAGTAAAGACGTAGCTATAGGATTACTGACTTACAAAGATCCTATTGAAACTGTGATTCAGTTAGGGAAAGAATTAAATGCGCAAGCAATAAACCCTTATTTTAAAACCTTGACGCCAGAAAATGTTGCGATCATGAAAACTAATAATTTCAAGATTCTTCCTTGGACAGCAAACGAGCTTGCTGATATCAAGACGCTACAAGATTTAAAAGTGAGTGGAATCATCACTGATTTTCCCGAAAGGATTGTACGTTAAACTGAAATTTATAAATGTAAAAGAAAGTCTGTTTTTTTTCAGACTTTTTTTTGTGCCCATTCAAAACAGATAAAGGAATTATTTTTTCTGAATTATTTCGGCTAGTAACTTCTTGGCACGTAAAAGTTTAATTTTTACATTACTTAGCGGTTCATTCATTTTTAAAGCTATTTCTTGATAGCTCATTTCTTGAAAATAACGCAGCTGAATCACCTCTTGGTAATGAGGTTTTAATTCTTTAATGCATTGTAATAAACGGGATAAGTTTTGTTCAGTGATCAATACATCCTCAGCAGACGGAGTAGTGTCAGCAATATTGTATGCTTGATGATTTTCGTCTTCTGTAATTTCAACAAAAAGACTTAGTTTTTTCTTTCTTAATAAATCAATATGCACATTTTTTGCAATAGCTATTAACCAAGTATTGAATTGAAATTCAGTATTGTAAGTGGTTAATTTGTCAAATGCTTTAGAAAATGTTTCAATGGTAATGTCCTCGGCTGTAGTTTCATTTTCGGTTCTTTTTAGCATGAACCCATATACCTCATTCCAGTAGTGATTCAATAGAAAAGTAAAGGCAACTTGATCACCTTGTTTTGCTTTTTCTATTTGATTGTTTATTTCCACTGTGCTGGTTTTGAGAATAGATTAATGATAAAGATATTGATTTGGATTAAGATTAAGACAATTTCAACAATTGGAAACCAAAATTTCAAATCATGCTCCTCAAGTTTCCTTGCAGATGAACCTATCATAATCCATGCCACGAGATAACGAAAGGCTACTAAGCTGGTGACAATAATCCATTCAAATTGAAACGCAAGCAAAACAGCTGGTAATACTATGAATAATAATTGTGAACTATAAAAAACACCTAATTGAAATTGATCAAAAAAAGTATAATGGTTAGCAGTTGCAACATGCCTTCTTTTTTGTGATACCCAATCATTAAAGGAAGTTTTAGGTTTAGAAAGTGTAAAACTATCTGGCTCAAATGCTATTGTAGTGTTTTTTGCTGTTGCAGCTTGATTTACAAATAAATCATCATCTCCTGAGCGAATGCGCATGTGCTCAATAAATCCGTTTACTTTAAAGAATTCGTCTTTTTTATACGCTAAATTTCTACCAACTCCCATGTACGGCTTGCCTAACTTTGCCCATGAAAAATATTGAACTGCTGTTAAAAGAGTTTCGTATCGAATTATTTTATTCAGAAAGGAATTTGAAATTCGTTCGTATTTTCCATAGCCCAAAACGATAGTTTTTTGCATGGTAAATTGTGCTGTCATGGTAGCTATCCAGTTTGTTGAGGTAGGGTAACAATCGGCATCTGTAAATAATAAATAGTCTTTTGATGCAGCTTTGATTCCTAAAGTTAATGCGTATTTTTTATTTCCCCAAAAAGCCTCGTTATTTTCCACTTTTACAAGTCGAATGTTTGAATATTGCTTTTCAAATTCTTCAAAAATATCTAGTGTTTTATCACTTGATGCATCATCAATTAGAACTATTTCAAAGTCAGGGTATTCTTGTGCTGCTAATAAGGGTATAAATTTTGCTACGTTTTCTTCTTCATTTTTAGCACAAACTATTACAGATACTGGAATTTTTTTTGGAGTACTCTTTTGATCTTTGGCGAAAGCAAAAACCCTGAAGACCCCTAAATAATAGAGTATTTGAACGGCTACAATAAAAATAAAAAAGTAAAATAGTAATATAAGCATTTGTGTTTTATGAGTATTAATATTCGTTACAAGGCGTGTATAAATAAGGTTGCAAAGGTATGAATAGAATCTCTAAATGTTAAATACTAATTGTAATTTTCCAGAGAAATTAAATAGGACATTTTTTCATTTCAGTTGCAGTTGCAATGGCTTGTGGAGTATTTACTTTTTCTAACGCTTCAATAATGTTTTGATAATTTTTTTGGTCTCTATTTTGAGACATTTTCTTAGTAGCATTAATTTCTGTAATTTCAATCTCAAAGGCTACAATTCCCTTTGCTTGGCGCATTGTTTTTGCTGATAAATCTTCAATACGAATTGGGTTTTCTGAACCTTTTTCGTATTTATCTACTAACCTTTTTAAGGATTCTACAGCTGCTTCGTGATCAATTATTTTGATTTTCCCATGTATTTGAACTGCAATATAATTCCAAGTTGGCACATTTTCATGATCGTACCACGAAGAAGATATGTAACTGTGAGGTCCAGAAAATACTGCTAAAACTTCGTCATTTTCTAAGAATCCTTTCCATTGTGGATTCTCTTTTGAAATATGACCGCACAAAATTTCTTTTCCTTCACTGTTAGTTTCTAGCTCTAATGGAATATGAGTAGCACACAGTTTACTATTAGACTGATTGATGAGTATACCAAAACTGTTTTCGTAAAGAAATTTTTTTATTTCTGCTGCATTTTCGTTTCTGTAAATATCAGGAATGTACATGGATTGATTTTATTTTATAGTTGATACTAATAAAGGAATTCGTGCATCATATAATGTTAACTTCTGCTTCAATACGAATTCCAAAAAGTTTAAACACGGTATCTTGAATTTCATGCGCTACATTTAATATCTCTTTTCCTGTAGCATTGCCATAATTTACAAGAACTAAAGCCTGGTTTTTATGTACACCCGCATCACCAAAACGTTTGCCTTTAAAACCTGCTTGCTCAATCAGCCAACCCGCGGGAACTTTAACCTCAGTATCTGAAATTTCATAGAATTTCATTTCAGGAAAGCGTTGGTGTATTTTTTCAAAATCAGATTTTAAAACTATTGGGTTTTTAAAAAAACTACCACTGTTGCCCAATTCTTTAGGGTCGGGTAGTTTACTTTTTCGGATTGTAATAACAGCATTACTAACGTCTACAAGAGTAGGATTTGTGATATTTTTTTTGTCTAATTCACCTGAAATATCTCCGTATGAGATGTTTATTTTATGGTTTTTCTTGGTGAGTTTAAAAACTACGGATGTAATTACGAATTGATTTTTCACCTCATGTTTAAAAATACTTTCTCGATAACCAAAGTTGCATTCATCCTTAGTGAACGTTTTAATTTCTTGGTTTTCAATGTTCATTGCTTCGCAATAAGCAAAAGTATCTTTTATCTCGGCACCATAAGCCCCAATATTCTGAACAGGAGTTGTACCTACATTACCCGGAATAAGGGACATGTTTTCTAATCCTCCAAAATCTTGGTTGATAGTCCATAGTACAAATTCATGCCAATTTTCACCTGCTTGACTCTCAACCCACACAAAGTCATCATTTTCATTGATGATTTTTTTGCCTTTTAAATCTACATGAATTACAAGAGCGTCAATGTCTTGTGTTAGTAGCATGTTGCTGCCCCCACCTAAAATAAATAGTTCAGTATTTTGATTCTGGTTTAATACTATTTCTAATTCTGCGACGGTATGTACGGCTATAAATTTTTTTGCGAAAGCATCAATGCCAAAAGTGTTGTGTTTTTTTAGTGAAAAGTGGGGTAGTATGTTCATGATGGTATGCTTTTTTCAAATATTGTAACGAATGTCAAAAGTAAGTATTAAAATTTAGATGTGTATGTTCTCATCCAGATATGCATCATAAAAAGCGGCATTACATATGGTGTCATTCTCATATCTCCTTTTTGTAAATTAGAGATCAATTTTTGAATATTGATGTGATTAAAATAAGGCATTTGAAAGAGGTCACTTTTAGCAAAAAGTTCTATTTCTTCCTTAAAAGCATCACTGCTTGCCATGTATTTACCCCAAGGTGCACTTAAACCTACTTTTTTAAAGTTTAGAATTTCTTGTGGCAACTTTTTTTCCATTGATTTTTTTAAAATGAATTTCCATTTTTTTCCTGAAAACAACCATTTATCCTCTAATGAACCTATTCCAATGATAAGTCTTGGATCTAAAAAAGGTTCTCTACATTCTATTGATTCTCCCATTGTACAGCGGTCATTTCGATCCAATAGAGAGCACAAATAAGTATGCTGGTCAAAATAGAGTGCCTGTCTTCGGAGATTATTAGGGTAAATTGATTTTGCTTCCTCAAATATTTTCATTCGGTATTCATTTATTGGAGGATTTTTTATGCCGAAATTTTTTGCAATGTCATTTGGATATATATTTGATCCATTAAAAATAACTAAATCTGAATTTGTATTAATTTGAGAATAACGTCCCAGTTTTTCCAGCCTTGGTTTGTTATTAAAAAGCTCAAAATTGCTAATCATTGATATTGCATTTAATAAAGATGGATATTTTAAAGTTTTATAGCGTACATAACCTCCCATTAATTCATCTGCTCCTTCACCAGATAAAAGTACTTTCACCTTTGGTTTAGCCATTTTAGACAGCGCTAAAATATGAGGTTCACTCAAATGTACAATGGGCTCATCTTGGTAGTATGTAGCTTTAATAAGGTTTTCATATAGATTTTCATCTTTTAATTGCATCGTGTGAAATTCATAATCAAACTTTGAGGCTAATCTTTTGGCTAGATGAGACTCGTTATGCTCTGCTTCTTCAAAACCCATATTAAAGGTTTGTATTTTTTGATATTTTTGATCGTGTAAAGAAGCTAAAATTGATGATGAGTCTAAACCTCCACTTAATAATACACCTACGGGTACATCACTCACCATTCTTAAATTTACAGAATCGTTAAATGTTTCTTGAAACCATTCTATAGGTTTTTTAATTTGGTCTTGATTTTGAATTTCGGTCTTCAAGTGCCACCATTTTACAATTTCTTTCTTACCGTTTTGATGTATAGTTAAAGAGTGACCTGGTAAAACTTTGTTCACATTCTGATATAAGGTATTTTCACCAGCTACAAAACGATTGAAAATATATTCCTCTAGTCCGTCAGTAGCGATTTTAAGAGGTACACCAGCAGTAAACAATGCTTTTTGTTCTGATGCAAAATATAATGATTCATTATGTAACGAATAGTATAGCGGTTTGACACCCATCCTGTCTCGTGCAAGTGTCAATTTTTTTTCTAGTTTATCCCAAATAGCAAAGGCAAATATTCCATTGAGTTTATTCAGCATTTTCAAGCCATGTAACTGAAATAGTTTCATTAATACCTCTGTGTCAGATGTATTTTTTATAGTAAGCCCATTATTTTTTAATTCGTTATAAAAGGATTTGTAATTATAAATTTCACCGTTATATACCATTATGTATCTTCCGTCTGCGGAAATATAGGGTTGGTGACCTGCGATTGTTAAATCTATAATAGATAATCTTCTATGTCCTAATCCGATATTTTTATCAATAAAAACTCCTTTGTCATCAGGTCCTCTATGTTCTAGTGAGTCTCTCATTCTAAGTAAGAGACGTTCATCTACCTTTTTTTGATTTTGTAAATGAAAGATTCCATTAATTCCACACATAATGAGTTATTTCTTGGCGTTTATTAGAGTATGGTATTTATTGGCAATCTCCTTCATGTTTATTTTGTAATTTGCTTTTTGAGAGCAAAAAATGTAATTAATTTTGGTAGCGTTTTCAATATTATTAGGGTTTTTTATAGCCCATAAAATCTCTTGTGCAAGTTTGTTGTAATTGCCCACGGGTACAAGCTGTCCATTTTCTTTATGTTTAATATAGCTTTTATTCCCAGGAATATCACTTACAATGGGATAACAGCGCGTGGCCATTGCTTCAAAAAGTGATGCTGAAACTCCTTCAGTTACTGGCATGCTGATGTATAGATTTGCTTTTTCAAGATATTTAGGTAATTCGGTGTTTAAAATTCTTCCCGTAAAATGTACTTTTTGAGAAATATTTAAATCTTGCGCTAGTTTTTTTAATTTCAAAAGTTCTTTGCCGTCACCTACAATTGTTAGTTGAAAATCTATTTTGTTACTTTCAAGAATTCCAAAGGCTTTTAATATCACTTCATGTTGATATTCAGGAGATAAGGAACGGGTGACAATAGCATTTATTTTGCCCGAAAAGGTTTTTTGTGGACAATTAAATTTTTGGAAGTCAATACCCTTTGGTAAAACCAAAACTTTACTCATGTCAACATTTGCTTTTTGCATGGAATTTGACATTACAGAACCCCAAGCATGAATTAATGTAGCATGTTTAAAAGCATATTGTTGTATTCTTTTTTTTAGAGGGTACAATATGGAATTTTTTGGCCATAAATCAGTGTAACCTTGTTGTGCAATTGCTACGGGTTTAATTCCGCATAAAACTGCAAGAAATCCATAACTTGTAGTTCTTTCAGCAATAATCATATCTGGTTTTTCAAGACGAATAATTTTTTTAATCTGCTGTAATGCTGTGGTGTATTCTAAGAGTCGTAAAATTCTATTTTTTAAATTATTACTTGGTTTTTGTAACTCCCAGGTTATAATTTTGAAGCCGCCAAATTCCTCCAACCCTTTAATCCAAGTGATGGCATCTGCACGGTAGGTTTCTCCTAAAAAAAGAATTTTTCGTTGTTTCACGTTACTCGGTCGTTAGGGCACGATTGATAAAATCATTCAGCGGTTTCAAAAGAATTAATTTTTGACAAATTGTTGCTGTAAAATCTTCTTTTGAGGCATCATCATAATCAATTTTATGTGATGATTCAAAACTTTTAAGTTTTAATAAATCAATTGCTGGATGGTCTTTATCGTAACCACGTGGGGGATTTTTTAAAAGATCTTTTTCGTTTCTATCAAGATCACCAAATTCTTTTTTGAATTTTTTCTCGGCTAGTATGGCTTCTAAATCTTCATGAAAAAATGCAATTTCTTTACGTATTTTTTTTACGTCTTCAGCTTCTGGACAATACAATCCGCCAGCTATAAAACTGCTTCCTTTTTCTAAATGAATGTAATATCCAGACCTATTATGACCTTTTGCACCAGATGAAATCCAGATGCCTAAATGGGATTTATAGGGTGTTTTATCTTTTGAAAACCGAATGTCTCTATTGATTCTAAAAGTACAGTTTTTAACTTCAAGTAGTTCTAGACTTGGGTCTAATGGTTTTAAGGTGTCTAGCAAGTCACTAACAAATCTTTTATAATCTGCCTTAAAAGCTTCGTATCTTTTTTTTTGGTCTAAAAACCAATCTCTATTGTTGTTGGTTTTTAAATCAACCAGAAATTGAAGTGATTCTTTTGTGAGCATATACTTTATTGTATTTGTTTTTTTAGATCAACTTCTGTTATGTATCCTGATTTTTGCCATTTTACTTTTGCGCCTTCGTAGAAAAGTAAGGTTGGAAGTTCACTAATTTTTAGTTCGCTCATGAGCGTTTTATTTTTATCAGCATCAATCCTTATGATGGTAATGTCATTGGCAAGTTCTGTTTGCATTGTTTTTATGTAAGGGGCCATTTTTTTACAAGGAGCACACCATTCAGCATAGAAATTTATGAGAACTTTTTTATCACTGGTAGTGATTTTAGTGTATTCTTCCATTGTCATGCCTATCACTTTGTCACTTGATTTTGCTAATCCTGCAGCTTCCCATTTCAAGATGCCGCCTTTCATTTCATAAACGGTAGTAAATCCTAATTGGTTGAGTTTTTCATGTGCGCTTTGACTTCGCCCTCCAGATTTGCAGTAAATAAAAACTGGTTTTTTGGGGTCTAATTTGGCTACTTCTTTTTCAAAACTGTTACCAAGCCAGTCAATGTTGATGGCATTATCTAAATGATAGGACGAAAATTCTTGAGGTGTACGTACATCTATAATTTGAGCGCTTGGTGTTTGGGCAATTTTGTCACTAAAAGTCTTCGCATCTATAGTTTTTGTAGTTTCTTGGGCGTTACATGAGGTGAAAAATACAGCGCATGCTAGAATAACTATGTATTTAAATGGTTTCATTAGGAATGTTTTATGTTGTTCAAAAATACTTAATTTCTGCAGTATTTTCTAGATTTTCAATGTAATTTAAAAGTAGATTAGTGCTATTTTTAAATAATCAGAGTTTACTAGATTCTGTAAACTCTTCTCCAGACGCTAGTGCTTGTTTAATAATGTATTAATTTTAAAATATAGTTCTTCTTTATTAATAGGTTTTATCAATATGTCATCTACCAATAATTCTTTTAAGTTTGCCGTATTCATATAAGAGTCGCCAGTGATTACCAGTATGGGCACGTCAGCATTTTTGTTCGGTATTTTCTTGATGTCTTCAACAAAATCAAATCCTGAATATTCACTTATTTGTAAATCGGTAAGTATTAAGTTAGCTTCGTTAGTTTTTAAATACGTTTTTGCCGACTCTACATCTTGAAAAGTAGTAGCTTTAAAGTGTATTTTTTCAATTAATTTTTTCAAAAGTAGCAATGTCATTGGGTCGTCATCAACTACAACCACCTCAAGGTTTTTGTCTTTAAATTGGTTTAATAACTTTGTTTTGCTGGTTTCTTGTTCTTCATTTGAGGGTTCTAGCATCAGGAAAAATGAAATTTCAGTTCCTACATTGAGTTCGCTTTTTACTGATATTTCTCCTTTAAAAAGTGAAATGATATTTTTGCATAATGTGAGTCCAAGACCTGCTCCAAAACTTATTTGCTCTTGATGGGCTTTGCTTTGGTAAAACTTATCAAAAATTTTATCTACTTCTTCAGCGGGAATTCCAGCTCCTGTGTCGGTAATTTTTACATCAAATCTATAATTTTCGCCTGTTTTTTGGAGGGCTGTAACTACTGTAATTGAACCTTTTTTAGTAAATTTTATAGCATTACCTATAATGTTGTAAAACAACTGGTGAATTTTAACATTATCTGCCCAAACACTTTCGTCTAGCTCTTTAGGGATAGTATATTTAATTTCAAGTTGCTTCAATTCAGCCAGCGCTTTTAAAGATTCTAAAATAGCACTGACCTCTGTTTTTAAGTTCATCTTGGTATTGTAAAGTAGTAATGTATTGTTTTCATTTTTAAAAAAATCCAAAATTTGACTTACTGTTATTTGCAAGGAGTTAGCAGTAAAATACAAGGAGTCAATTGGTGAGTTTAATGAAGGGTTTGTATTTGAGTTTTTAATTTTTCTAGAAAAGTTTGAAATAATATTCAATGGCGCTCTCATTTCATGACTGATCATTCCAATTAATTGATTCTTTTTGTCTAGATTAATTTCGGCATTTTGTCTTAAGTTGTTTAAATTCTTTTCAAGTATGAAAGAGTAGATGGTGTATAACAGCAATAGAAAAGTGATAATGCTCATGGCAATTAACAAGTAAAAGATAAATTGTTTCTTTTCTACTAGTTTAGAATTGTATTCCTTTATGTTCTGCAAGTATTCTATTTTATTCAACTCTTGAGCTGAACTAGAGTAAATTAAGACAATTTCTTGACTTTTTGTTAATATGCTTTTGTTAATTTTAATGAGTTCGTTGTCTTTTTCTTTGAGTGCAAAATGAACTTTTTGCAACTTTGAAACTTCGTTTTTATAATAATTCTCAGTAACCTGAAATATATTTTTCAATTGCTCTTCAAAGGAACCTGCTTTTTCTTGGTTGTTAAAAACCATTTTTATCACAGATTTTACTTCTTCTTTGTCAACATCATTTTTACCAGCAATAGCATTTCCAAGTCTGCCAAAAAAACCTTTCTTTTTTGTTACAACGGCTGTTTTTGTAGTATCGTAACTGATAGAACTTAGAACTTTTTCATAATTGTATGATTTTAATTTGAAGTTTAAATCATTTGGAGATGTTTTATTAAGATTTGAATTCATGATGGCGTCAAACTCATTACTCAGTTTGCCCATATCACTTTCTAATCCTAATTTTGATTTAATGATGGTTTTGAAAGCAACATTTTTTTGAGTCAAGTTGCTTAGCTTTTCAAGATCATTAATCATCTTTTTTATGGCTTCTTGATATTTTATATACCGTTCCGTTGAATTGGTATTTAAATATTCATTGAAGGCATTATTAGCTTCAAAATAACTTTTTATAGCTTCATTAGACAAGGTCAAAGCTTCATTGGGCTTTGCAAGAGCATCAATTGAGTTGTAAATATTATTTTGAATTTTTGTTTCAGAATACCAAAAATTAAATGCTACAATTTGCAAAGCAATGATAGAAATAAAAAGAAATATGTGGACTATTTTTCTATTTTTGATAGGAATCATTTGGTTTGATTTTGGTTCGTATTAAGTTTATAGATTAAAAATTTTATAAGACTGATGCGTAGATTTTACAATAGTCTCCGTACGGTCTGAATGTGTGTCTGTTATGAATAATTGTCCAAAAGTAGCACTATTTACCATTTCGATAATTTTACTAACCCTACTTTCATCAAGTTTGTCAAAAATATCATCAAAAAGTAAAATGGGTTTCACGCCACTTTGTTTTTTTAAAAATTCAAATTGAGCCAGTTTTAGTGCAATCAAAAATGATTTTTGCTGTCCTTGTGACCCAAATTTTTTAATGGGATGCTCGTCAATTTGAAAAACTAAATCGTCTTTATGGATGCCCACACTCGTATATTGTAGTGCTCGGTCTTTTGTAATGCTTTCTTCTAGCAAGGATAAAAAACCTTTTTGAGATAAGTGACTTTCATAGAGCAACTGTACTGTTTCCTCTGATCCAGTAATTGCTTTGTGATGAGCAATAAAAATAGGTAGAAATTGAGCTACAAAATCTTTTCGTTTTTCAAAAATCGAATTCCCTAATCCAGTTAATTGTTCATTATAGATAGAAAGGGTATCTGCATCGTAGACATGATTGAGAGCAAAATATTTAAGCAAAGCATTGCGTTGGCTTATTACCTTATTATAATGTATTAATTCCTGAAGGTAGTGCGCATCCAGTTGAGATATCACACTGTCCATAAACTTTCTTCTAGTTTCACTACCTTCAACAATCAAATCTCTATCTGCGGGCGAAATGATAACAAGTGGTATAAAACCGATGTGGTCTGAAAATTTATCGTAATTCTTACCGTTGCGTTTAAGGATTTTTTTTTGCCCTTTTTTTAGGCTACAAACTATTTGCTCCACTCTTTCATTTTTTTCAAATTCAGCATCAATGACAAAAAATTCCTTACCGTGTTTGATATTTTGAACCGCTAGTGGGTTAAAATAACTTTTGCCATAAGACAAATGATAAATTGCATCCAGAACATTGGTTTTGCCAATGCCGTTTTTACCTACAAAACAATTTATTTTATGGTCAAAATCAAAGCTGGCCTCTGAAAAATTTTTATAATTGAAGAGCGAAATTTTTTTTAAATACATGAGAAAGTCTTGCTACAAAGGCGATCAAGGTTTTTGGAAAGGAGTTTTTTATAAGGGTGCAAATTATTGAAAAATATCCATATAACCCGCTTTTGTAGTTTTTCAATTTTGAAATATTTTATCAAAAGTGAAGCGTCTTATTACAACTTTATTTTTTTTTAATATTAAATCCTTTTTTTTATGTGGGTTTGAATAAAAATTTTATTTTTGCGATTCACTAAATTAAATTTAAATGGCAACTTATAATAAAAGAGGATATAAAGCACCAAAAGAAAAAGAAGTAAAAGAAGAAGCGGTAGAAGCAGTAGTTATTGATGAAAAAGACAGTACCACTGCCGAAGTATTTTCCAAATTAGATGAAACCGCATCAAGAACTGAAGACTTTGTTGCTAAAAATCAAAAAGTTATTATAGGATTAGTTGCTGCGGCTGCTCTTGCAACCCTTAGTTATTTAGCATACCAACGTTTTATTGCTGCTCCTGCGCAAGAAGAAGCTGCCAATGAAATGTTTGTGGCGCAACAAAATTTTCAAAAAGCGACTGATGGAGTTTCAAGTGACTCGTTGTATAAATTGTCTTTAAACGGATCTGAAGGGAAATTTGGTTTCCTAAAAATTGCTGACGAATATTCTGGTACTGACGCTGGAAATCTAGCTAATTACTATGCGGGTATTGCTTATTTAAATACTAGAAAATACACTGAAGCAATTGATTATTTATCAAAATTCAAATCAGATGATATTATGTTAAGCGCTCTTGCGAAAGGTGCTATTGGTGATGCTTATGCTCAAAAAAATCAACCGAAAGAAGCTTTAGAGAATTATATCAACGCTGCTGGAACTAATAAAAATGATTTTACAACACCTCGTTTTTTATTAAAAGCTGGTAAAGTAGCTCTTGCATTAGGTAATAAAGCAGATGCGTTGAAATATTTTACAGATATTAAAGACAATTATGATGCATCTCCAGAGGCTGCATCAGTAGATGTATTAATAGGATTAGCGCAATAAAAATAAAACGCAAACTCAGAGTGTATGGTTGTTTAAAACCGTACCTTTCGACTGTAACAGAAATTTAAATATAATGGCAACCGAAAATAAAAATTTATCTGAATACGACAAAAGCGCCATTCCAGATGCGAAAAATTTTCGTTTTGGAATTGTTGTCGCAGAATGGAATGAGAACATAACTGAGGGATTATTCAATGGAGCTTATACTGCTTTACTTGAAAATGAGGTTCCAGAGACTAATATCATTAGATGGAATGTTCCAGGAAGTTTTGAGCTCATTTATGGTTCAAAGAAGATGTTACAAACACAAAATGTTGATGCAGTAATTGCAATTGGATGTGTCATTCAAGGGCAAACCAAGCATTTTGATTTTGTATGTGAAGGGGTTACTCAAGGAATTAAAGACTTAAATATTCAAACGGATATTCCTGTGATATTTTGTGTGCTAACAGATAATACCATGCAACAATCTATAGATAGAAGCGGTGGTATTCACGGAAACAAAGGCACAGAAGCTGCTATTGCTGCTATCAAAATGGCATACATTCGTCAGCAAGCATCATTAAATAGTACTTTTAATCACCAACAATTGTTGTCATCAGGTACTTTACAAATAGAAAATGTACCACTAGGGTTAACAGAATAAAGAAGCAATAATGTTTTCAAAAAAAAGCCTATACTTTAATAATTGTATAGGTTTTTTTAGTTTAATTTATGAGTGTTTTTGCTGTATTACCTTTGTAAAATCACTAAATTTGTACATCTTGGTTTGAACCAAAAACCATTTTTTAAATCTAATTTTTTTTAATGTCGAGTATTATACAATTGCTGCCTGATCATGTTGCAAATCAAATTGCAGCGGGAGAGGTTGTTCAACGTCCTGCATCAGTAGTAAAAGAACTTTTGGAAAATGCAGTTGATGCAAGGGCCACAGATATCAAGTTAATCATTAAAGATGCTGGTAAAGCACTTGTACAAGTGATTGATAATGGTTTAGGAATGAATGTAACTGATGCGCGCCTGTGTTTTGAACGTCATGCTACTTCAAAAATACGTCAAGCCGAAGATTTATTTTCCTTATTTACCAAAGGTTTTAGAGGTGAAGCATTAGCATCTATTGCTGCTATTGCTCATGTTGAAATGAAAACACGTCAAGAACAAGATGAGTTAGGACACCACATTATTATTGAAGGAAGTAAATTTGTAGCACAAGAGCTTGCTGTTTTGCCACAAGGAACTTCATTTGCCATCAAAAACTTGTTTTTTAATATTCCGGCTAGGAGAAATTTTTTGAAATCAGATACAGTTGAATACCGACATATTGTTGATGAATTTCAACGAGTAGCATTGGCTCACCCTAACATTCAATTTACATTTTACCACAACGGAAGCGAAATGTTTAATTTGCCTCCAGCTACGTTAAGACAACGTATTGTGTCTATATTTTCGGGAAAAACAAATGAAAAATTGGTTCCCGTTCAAGAGGAAACAGATATTGTTACTATTCAAGGATTTGTAAGTAAGCCCGAATTTGCAAAAAAGAGTAGGGGCGAACAGTTTTTCTTTGTTAATGATCGTTTTATAAAAAGCGGATACTTACATCATGCAGTTATGGCTGCCTATGACGGAATCTTAAAAGACGGAGCTCAACCGAGTTATTTTTTATATCTTTCAGTACCGCCAAACACTATAGATATTAACATTCATCCTACTAAAACTGAAATTAAATTTGATGATGAGCATGCTTTATACGCTATCCTTCGGGCTTCTATAAAACACAGTTTAGGACAATTTAATGTAGCTCCAGTTTTGGATTTTGATAGAGACTCGAATCTGGATACGCCTTATCATTACAAAGATTTATCTGGCGAAGTTCCATCAATTCAAGTTGACGGGACTTTTAATCCGTTTTCTAACGAAACTCCTAGCAAACAATTTTCTAGTTATAAAAAACCAGAAAGCACCTCAAAATGGGACAGTTTGTATGTCGGTTTAAAACAGGATGTTTTTGATGTAGAGCAAGTAACTTTTGAAAACGAGGAAGTCACATCGTCACTTTTTAACGATGAAGAAGTGGAGCATGCGGTCCATAAAACCTATCAAATTCATAAAAAATACATTGTATCGTCTATCAAATCAGGAATGGTAATTGTTGATCAGCAGCGTGCACACCAACGCGTTTTGTATGAGCAGTTTTTGGTAAATATGACGGTACAGCAAGCATCAAGTCAGCAACTATTATTTCCTTTAAATTTGTTTTATTCGTCAAGCGAAATGGAAATCATCACTGAGTTGCAACAAGCGTTAAAAAACACCGGTTTTGTTTTTGAAGATAACAATACAGATCATATTGTAATTTCTGGAATACCCGTAAACATCACCGAGAGTGAAGTTTCTATAGTTTTAGAGCAATTAATAAGTGATCTTCAAGATGGAATTCCTGAGAGCAGTTTTAGTCAAAACGATACTATCGCCAAGTCAATGGCTAAAAGTTTAGCCGTAAAAACAGGAACGCATCTTACAGAGAAAGAGCAGGAAAATTTAGTTAATGGACTTTTTGCGTGTAAGGATCCTAATGTGTCGCCATTTCATAAACCCACTTTCATCACTATGCGTGTGGAAGATTTAGATAAAAAATTTGCAGTATGAGAAACGTAACCGAAGTTGTTAAACAATTAATTATTGTTAACATTCTATTTTTTATAGGGACATACCTTTTAGGAGATGTAGTTTATAAAGTCTTGGCTTTATTTTTTCCGGAGAATCCAAATTTCCAATATTGGCAACCGCTATCTCATATGTTTATGCACGGAGGTGTCATGCATATTTTTTTCAATATGTTTGCTTTGTATTCTTTTGGATCAGCTTTAGAGCAAATATGGGGCGGAAAAAAGTTTTTGTTTTTTTATATTTCTTGTGGTTTAGGGGCGGCTTTGTTGCATACGGGTGTTAATTATTATTATTTTAATGACGCTATTACTACCTTGACAGCAAATGGCTTTAATAAGCAAGATATTTTACAGCTTTTAAATGAAGGTAAAATAGATACTCGTTGGCAGCAATTTATAAACGCCTCTGATTTTTCTAACTTCACAAGTGCTTATGCCGGGACTGCTGTGGGAGCATCAGGAGCAATTTACGGAATTATAGTCGCTTTTGCGTTTATGTTTCCTAATGCTGAACTGGCGCTTATGTTTATTCCCGTACCTATTAAAGCTAAATATTTTGTTCCCGGACTGGTTCTTGTAGATTTATACTTGGGAATTTCAGGTAAATCTATTTTTGGCGGTGGCGGAATAGCGCATTTTGCGCATGTGGGTGGAGCATTATTTGGTTTTATAATGATGTGGTATTGGAAAAAAAATCAATTTAATAAAAACCGCTGGAATTAATACAAAACAGATCGAGTACATTTTTAATAGGTATAAAAGAATTGGTATATGAATGTTATTGATGATTTGAAATTGCAATACAAAATGGGAGGAATTGTTATTCGTCTTATTTTTTGGAATATCGCTTTATTTGTGATTCCTTTTTTAGTTTTTTCTATTTTATCATTAATGGGTATTACTATTGACTACCTTCAATATGTAAGCTTATCATCAAACCCTACTGTTTTTATAAGCCAGCCTTGGACTATTTTGAGCTATGCTTTTTTTCATACTGGAATCATGCATATTCTTTTTAATTTATTAGTTCTTAATTTTGCAGGAAGATTATTCATGACTTATTTTACAGGCAAGCAATTGTTTGGCTTGTATGTTTTGGGAGCTATTTTTGCTGGAATAGTGTATGTTTTAGTTTTTTATATTTTAGCAATAGATGTGCCTATTGTTGGGGCCTCTGCGGCTATAATGGCTATTTTGGTTGCAGTTGCAACATACAATCCATTGATGGAGCTCCGAATGTTGATATTTGGAACCGTAAAGCTTTGGCACGTTACAGCTGTTATTGTATTTATTGATTTAATGCAATTGCGTTCCGGTAATATGGGTGGGCATATTTCTCATCTTGCAGGAGCTTTATTTGGTTTTTTATTCATTAAACTACTTGAAAATGGGACTGATCTAAGTAAAATAATTTCGGGTTTTATAGATTTTTTCCAAAATCGATTCCAAAAAAACAATGCTACACCTTTTAAAAAAGTGTATAAATCGCATCAAAAACCAGCACCAAAAACAGTTTCTAAAATTGTTGTAAAAGATAATAATCAGCAGCAAATAGATCAAATATTGGATAAAATAAGTCAATCTGGATATGATAGTTTATCTCAAAACGAAAAAGAATTCCTTTTTAAAGTAGGAAAATAATCTGAATTAAATTGTATATTGTAACTAGTATTTAAAAGTGTAAGTATGAGAAATCTTTCTTGGTTTAATAAAGGTATGTTTCTACTCAATATAGTCCTAACAGTGGTGACTTTTATTGCTTATATTTTACCTTTCTTGGCCCCGAAATCTTTCCCGTTATTGTCAGTTCTTACATTATTCATGCCTTTGTTCTTTGTTTTCAACACCTTGTTTTTTTTCTATTGGGCCTTACAATTTAAAAAACAATTGATTGTTTCTGGAATTGTATTATTAATAGGGATTACATTTATAAATAAGTTTTATAAATTTTCAAGTGTTGAATTGCCTAAAGTAGAACAAGATTTCACCATCATGAGCTACAATGTTAGACTCTTAAACGTTTTTAAATGGATAGAACGTGATGATGTACCTGGTGATATTTTGAATTTTATAAATGAAAAAAATCCTGATATATTGTGTATTCAAGAGT